>RAYF01000090.1 GCA_003611745.1 bacterium D16-36
TGGCTCATTCATCTGAGATATGTAACTATAAATTCCTTGATTTTTTAAGGAAAATCACTTGACAATATAGGGAGGAACATGAAAGATGAAATTGAGAAACTATATTTTGGCAATCGTTGCATGCCTTGTGCTGTGCAGTGCATCAGCCTGCGGTAGGAATGAAAATCCATCGACAGAAACAAAACAGGAAGCCGGTATTAAAGATGCGGAAATGAAATCCGGTACTGAGGAGGCGGAAGGTAAATCCAGTATTGGAGAACTGGAAGGCACGCCATCAGATTATTCAAAACAGGAAAACTGGATGCGGATACCTGAGATTACGCATGAAGTGGATACTTTTTATATTTATCCCACCTGCTATCTTGATGATTCGAAGGATGCTAAGCCAATCTGCGACATTGATAATCCAAACGTTCAGGACAGGGCCAATGTTGTTTACGAAAATCAGGGGACAGTGTATGAAGATGCTACCAATGTATTTGCGCCGTATTATCGACAGAGCAATATTTATCAAGTTTGTAATATGGGATATGAGGAATTAGAAGAATACCAGCGGAAGGAGCAGCGTACAGATATTTACGCAGCGCTGGATTACTACTTTGAGCATTATAATGAAGGTCGGCCTTTTATTATTGCAGGCCATTCTCAAGGGTCCATTATGACAAAGATTGTTCTTGGAGAGTATATGCAGGCTCATCCGGAATATTATGAGCGCATGGTGGCAGCATATCCCATCGGGTTTTCTATTACCAAAGATTTTCTAGACGCCCATCCATATCTGAAATTTGCAGAAGGCGCAGATGATACAGGAGTGATCGTATCATGGAATACAGAAGGAAAGGGGAACAAGGGGCAAAAGAACCTGGTTGTGGAACCCAATGCCATCAGCATTAACCCAATAAATTGGAGGCGAGATGATACCTATGCTGGCTTCGAGGAGAATCTTGGCAGCCGCATTTGGAATGAAAAGGCAGGTACCTATAAGGTGATCAAAGGAATCGCAGACGCACAGGTGGATACAGAACGGGGCGTTGTGATCTGCACAGCAGAAGATCCAGAATATGCCCCTGCGGAATTTTTTGGGCCGGAAAGTCTGCATGGCCATGATTATGATTTTTATTATGAGAATCTGAAAGAAAATGTAAAAACTAGAGTGGAGGCTTATTTAAAAAAATAGACAGAAAAATTGGCGGAATGCAGCAAATGTCTGTCCGGATGAAGCTACGTTTTACTCCGTCCCCAAATGAGGACAGTCCGTCCGGATATGTGTTTAAAAAGGCCTCGTGCTTTGTATAAGTACAAACTATTTATCATTTATGAATGATAAAGGGATATCAGCCCCAAGGGGCGGGGGATTTGGTCTACACTCCGTTTCGGTCCGTTCTAAGTGCCAGTGGCACTTAGAACCGCCAAGTGAAAAGGAACTTTTAGTTCCTTGCAAGCATTGCGTTTGGCTCGTTGCTTACGCAAGAATAAAGTTAGGGATGGTGTAAATTTATTTGCACCATCCCTAACTTTATTCTTTACTGAAAATATATGATGTGAGTGGTGTTGAGGTGATGTGAAAGTAATATATTCACACTATAAGTATTTATAGTTTACAAAAGGTGCTAAATATAATATAATATTAAAATGAAAATGCTGGATAGAATACAAGAGTTTATAATATGCTGTGTAATGAAAGGCAGTGTGCTGAAATACGTAGGAGGCAAAATCATGGTGGAGGTATTGATATGTGATAGCGATAAGGGCTTTGCTTTATTAGGAAAAGAAGCGATTGGAAAAGTGGCAGCAAAGTATCAGCAGGAGGTTTGGGTGGAAAACTACTTAAATGGAGGAGAACTGATTCATGCTTTGGGTCAGAAAGAGGATACAAAGTTATGTATTGTCTTGCTTGATATTGATATGCCAGAATTGGGCAGATACAATGTAGCAAAGATTTTGAGTGAACAGTTTCCGGAAGTTTTGCTTCTTTTTGTGTCTGCCAGAGAGGAGTTGGTTTATGCTGCGTTTGAATATCATCCATTCTGGTTTATCAGGAAGAGCAATTTTATGGCAGAAATATGCCATGCCCTGCGCAGGGCATTTGATTTACTGGAATGTCGGATAGGGAAATATATTGAGATATCTTGTGGGGGCGAAAAGTGTCAGAATACAGATAGAAAAGAATTGGAGGAAGTAATGAAAATTTTTGGGAAAAAGTATGGGATTTCTACACTCATCTTATTTATTGGTGCGGCAATCATTACGTTTTGTTTTTTAATGATGATGTCCCATGCCAGAAGGAAGCAGCAGTTAGAAATGGAAAGCAGGGGATTTCATAATGAATATGCCAAGAACTTTGCGGTTTTAGATACGGTTTCTAAGGAACAGCTTCTGGATGTGCTGCGGGCATCCGTACAAAATGGCATGGTGTTTTTGAAGAATCTGGATGCACTAAATGAGGTGCATGCCATATGGTATCAGGGAGATGTGCAGAAACCAGAGTTAGAGAACGGGAGATTTTTTGAAGAAAAAGAATGCGTGGGAAGTGAGAGGCTGGCAGTAGTTGGGAAAAGTTATCTGGACGAGATACAAGAAAAAGAGGGAAAGCAATTTCTTGAAATTGATGGGGAGGATTATCGGGTAATTGGCGTGCTGGCAGCGCAGGCAGGTACCAGAATGGGCAAAATGAAATTTATTAACTGGGCGGCTGCGGCAGGACAGTATGGGGTGGCTGGTGATTATGTTTTGGACGGAAGGGATGAATTGACAGTAAAAGAACAGCTGCAGCAGCTGGCAGGGCAGATGTCGGAGACTGAATTATATTATTCAGAGCGAGCGAAAAGTGAAGATGATAGTCTGATGAGGATATTTCACTTGGAAACGCTGGACGTAATTTACTCGATTATGGCTGTAAATTTTGTGCTTTGCGGGATTTTTATTATAGTTTATTGGACGCAGAAACAGAGGGGCTATGCGGAAGTATATTCACTGCTGGGGGTTGGCCGGAATGTTTTTTTGGGGGATATGATAAAAAAGTTTGCCGGAATTGTTATTCCGGGGGCGCTTCTGGGGCTGGCATATTTTCTGTTTAAGGGGGTGGGGTAATTATGCCTGTTATAAAAGATACTGTTCGTAATATTAGAAAGAGCCTTGTGTTGGATTTTATCTTATTGATACAATTTGCATCCTGCTTTTTTGCGTCTACATATCTGATTAGCTATTATTTTAATATCGAAAAGAAGCAGGTAATATATCAGGAGCAGATGGGAAAGAATCTGGACTGGGTATGGCCGGAAGATGATGTTTTGCAAGGCGGGTTAGATGTTCTGGCAGAAGCGAAAAAATGTATACAAGATTTGCGAAATTCAGATCAATTTGAATATATGGTGGCATCCACGGCAGGGGGGATCTACATGGATGCAGAAGGATGGAAAAAACATATGGGAGATTTGGAAATAGGGGCATTTGCGGAGGGTGGTACGAATACAGGTTTTTTCATGGATGAGGAAAGTGGCAGAAGCTGGACGCAGAGCCTTAAGTCTATGACGGTAGATTGGAACGGTTATCAGCATCTTAACAGGAGCCTGAAAACGGGAAGAGAGCTTGAGAAGGGGGATTTTGTACGGAACAGCCGGGATGCGGTTGTCCCTATTATGCTGGGAGCTGATTATGCAGGATATTTCTCGCCCGGTGACAGGATAAAACTTATGTGGTCGGCTGAGGAGGTGACAGACTGTGAGGTGGTCGGTATTCTTGAGGAGAGCAGCAATGCTAACTTTTCGATTCAGACTTATTTGGATTCCTATATTGTGTATCCGTCGCAAGACAGGGAGTACAATATGGCGGATGGAAAACCTATAGACAATGAGATATGGCATTATAGTAAATGCCTGCGTGCCTGGATTGTTACGGAACCGGATATGCCAAGGAACCGGCTGACACAGGAATTAAATGACATTATGAATAAATACCCTTTGTTGGGAAAACTTGAAGGCCAGCCGCAGACATTTGGCACAAAAGCTTTTGAAGGGGAATTAAAGGAGACGGTTGACCTGATTGCAAGGTTGGTAGGGATTTGGCTTGTTTTCCTTATTTTTACGGTGCTTATGGTATTGTTACACAAAATAGATGTCAGAGAGCGGGAGTATGCTATTCTGTTAATGAATGGAATTCCATATGGTGATGTGGTAAAATCTTATCTGCTGGAACTTGGAATTTTTCTTTTTGGGGCAGTTATTGTCACTTGTATCTGGCAGCCCGTTTTACGGGAAAATATTGGTGAAATAAACTTTACGGTTTATTATATTGCAATGATGATTGTGGCAGTAGCCGTTATATTGGCAGTAGCATGGCTTGTCCTGCACATCCGCTTTAAAAGGATGGATTTGGAAATGCTGATGCGAAGAAAAGAATAACGTGCAGTTTATAAATTATTAAGCGATTCGGTTGATGATGGAATGAGAGGGAAGGGAAATTAGTATGTTGTGTCAAAAAAAGTGGTGTTATAGGGTTTTATTGATATTAGGGATGCTTGTTTTAGGAGGATGTGGCAAAGATAGAAAGAATGTCAGCGAAAGTGCTTATTCGGTGAAGGAAGAGGCGTATTCTTCCAATTATTCCTGCAAGGATAAAGATGGCAGGAATATTATGGGGAATAAGGCGGTTTACAGCATTGAGCAGAAAGAGGAGATGACTGAGGGACAAAAATTAGAAGTGATTGCAAGGCTTGTGGGGGCAGATGGGAAGAAAGATGGAGCAGGGCAGGATACTATGCCAGATAACGTGATTGAAGCAGAGGCACATTGGAAGGGGTTAGATGGAAAGGAAAAGATATATCTGCTTCGTGGGGAGAAATTGGAAAGTTATGTGACAGAAGAGGAAGGTAAAGAAACCTATCAGGAACGAAGCAGGGTTAAGTAGGGAAGGGGGTAAGGAAATGTTTATCCGGTTAGAAAATATAACAAAAACTTATGGAAAAAAGGATGGGAAGGTAGAGGCCCTAAAGGGAATTACGATGGATTTGAAAGAAGGGGAAATGGTTGCAGTTATGGGGAAAAGTGGCTCAGGAAAGTCTACATTATTAAACATCCTTGGAGGATTGACTATGCCTACTTCCGGGCAATATTTTTTTAAAGGGCAGGATATGGCATTGCTAAAGCAAAAGCAGATGAGTAAATTCCGTCAAAAAAGTGTTGGTTTTGTAGTCCAATACTTTGCACTGATTGATGATATGGATGTATACCATAATATTGCACTGGCATTACGCCATTCTGGGATTTCGGGAAAAGAATCAAGAAGGCGTATTATGGAAGCAGCTGAGAGCCTTGGAATTTCAGAAAAATTAAAGTCATTTCCAGATGAGTTGTCCGGTGGGCAGAAACAGAGAGTAGCGATTGCAAGGGCAATTGTGAAAGATTCAGATATGATTGCTGCGGATGAACCGACTGGCGCATTAGACTCCCAGACGGCGGAAGAATTGATGAAAGTATTCCGTGATATTAATGAAAAAGGAAAAACAATGCTGATTGTAACGCATGATATGGAAATTGCTAAAAAGTGTGACAGGATTATTGAAATTTCGGATGGGCAGTTGAGTGGGGAAAATATCTAAAAATACCAGATGATGAAATCATTGAGGATAGGGATTAATTTATGTTATACTTATATAGACGGTTAGAATTGCCTGCTTTTAAAAATATTAATATTGTGAGGTAAGTTACTATGACGTATATTTATTACTATGATTCACCTTTAGGCGGTATAACAGTTTCGAGCAATGGCAGTGAAATTACGGGATTATGGTTTGATGGCCAGAAATATTTTGGCGATACGCTGCCGAAAGAGTATGAAGAAAAGGATTTGCCTATTTTCGAAGAGGCGAAAAGATGGCTTAACATTTATTTCAGCGGCGAAGCCCCGGATTTCACGCCGCCACTTAAAATGGATACAACTCCGTTCCGTAAAGCCATATGGGAAATCATGCTTACAATTCCATTTGGGCAGACAATGACATATGGCGGGATTGCAGACAGAATCGCAAAGCAAAAGGGAATTGCAAAAGTGTCTGCACAGGCGGTGGGTGGTGCAGTGGCACACAATGCTATTTCTTTGATTATTCCCTGCCATAGAGTTGTAGGATCGAACGGAAGTTTGACAGGTTATGCAGGCGGGATTGAGAAAAAAATACAATTACTTACTATGGAAAAAATAGATATGTCAGCATTTTTTGTGCCGAAGAAAGGGACGGCATTATAAATGGAGTTATCAGGAGCGAAATGTTAAAATATGTTTATGGATTTGCCATATATAAAAAGGATGTGAGAGTAGATGCAATCTGTTATGATTTTAGAGGATGATCAGAATCTTGCGGCTGGCATAAAGTTGGCTCTGTCAGGAGATGATATAGATTTTACTCTTATTGAAACAATAAAAGATGCTAAAATGCTTTGGTAAACACAAAATTTGACTTATTGATTATTGATATCAATCTTTCTGATGGAAACGGATTGCAGTTTTGCCGCGATATAAGAAAAAACAGCAAGGTTGCCATACTTATTCTTACAGCAAATATATAAAGCGTCTAGTAAAATCTTCGTATGCTGAAATAGACATGCTTCATTTAATGCCGGAGAAATCCTCTGTTGAGGGGATGATAAAGAGAGCTTGCCAGATAGTAGAATTGAAGGCATTAAAAAAGTATATTTTAATAAAGTGCAAGAAAACGGATTTATTCACTGCATTTGATATGAAATGGACGGTTGAGGGTATTGGGAATATTCTTGACAATGCTGTAAAATATTCACCAGAACAATCCTGTATTGATGTTAGTATAACTGCATACGAGAGTTTTTTGTGTATTCAGGTATCAGATTATGGAATTGGCATTAAGGAGGAAGAACAGGGCTTGATATTTCAGAGATTTTATCGCTCTAAGGATGTAAAAGATCAGATAGAATTGGGAATTGGCTTATATTTGTCGAGAGAGATTTTTTTAGGGAGGGAGGGTACATAAAAACAGAATCCTTAAAGAGGGAAGGAACAAAATTCAAGGTATTTTTGCCTCTAAATTAAAAAGATGTGAGAATTTATATTGCAGGCTAATATGCCTGTTTTTTTAGATTTTAAGGGAAAGTTGTTTTAATCTCTTCGGGTTTAATTCCCCGCAGCTTGCTGCGTAACAAGCTAAAGAGAAACTTGGTGTTTGATACCCCGTAGCTCTGCTGGAGGTTTATGTATTTTTGTTAGTGCATAGGCGGAGTCTATATGATTATGTCAAAACTGTCATAATTTGGACAGAACTACGAAAGATTAATGTGTTATAAAAGAGGTACAAACAATACTGCGTTTGGCTTGATGTGCATGAGGAAATCAACAAGCAACGAGGAGGATTTACCTTATGAAACTTTTTCAGAAAGAACCCGAAAGAAGCCGCCCAAGAGAAAAAGTGGAATGGGACGGTAAGAAATTACAGTTCCACTCCTTCAATATCTAGAAATTGCGCTATGGTCATGCACTTGGGATGCTCCATATCCAGACTCAGGAAATCCTTATCGCCCGTCAATATGATGTCAATATCATAGAGAATGGCGGCATTCAGGATAGGCTGGTCTTTTGTATCTCGTATCAGCTTTTGTGCGTGGGGAGCGGCGGGGATTAAATCATAAGCCAGCTCCGTTAGCAGGACTTCCGCATCAGGCAGAGCCTGGGGCGCTTTCCTGTTAAGGACTTCCCTAAGTTCCGTCAGATTCTGGTCACATAAGACCATCTCGTGGTTCTCAGCGGTATATATTAATGCTTTTGCAGGTTTTGACTGTGGGAACAGCACGGCGGAAATCAGAATGTTGGTATCTACAAGTATCTTCATTCTTTTCCCTTTCCATAACGTACTTCATCAACCAGTGCCTGTACGTCATCCTCGTTATATACGCCCATCTGTTCGGCAACGCCCTCAAATGCTTTCTGGGCTTTATAAATTGCTTGTGCAGAAGCGTTATTGATGACGACCTCGCCGCTTGGCTTCTGGAAGAAAAGTATTTTATCGCCAGATTTTAGACCGAGCAGGCGGCGTATCTCGGCAGGCACAGTAATCTGCCCATTGGCAGAGATTTTTGCTAAGTTCATGTAAACCATCCTTTCTTATGGCTGTACTGTTTGGCACAGTCGGATATACAGAGTTCTTGAAATCTAAAGAATACTTTAGGCTTCTACCTCTATTATACCCAAAAACCAGAGAAAGTAAAAGGATTTTAAAAAGAATTAACAATCAAGGAGGAGTTCTCGTGGAAATATTAGAAGCAAAAAATTAAAAAAAATATTATTCTATGGGAGAAACTTATGACATGGTTAAAGCTTTGGATGGCGTTGACCTTTCTGTAGAGGAAGGGGAGTTTGTTGCTATTGTGGGAAAATCCGGCAGTAGGAAATCTACTCTTCTGCATATGCTTGGTGGGCTTGATACATTGACTGAAGGCGAAATTATAATTGATTCTAAAAACATATCAAAAATGTCTAGAGATGAAATGACAATTTTCCGGCTGAGAAAAATTGGTTTTGTATTTCGGAATTATAATCTGCTTCCGTTTATCAATGTCTATGAAAACATTACTTTGCCGATTCGCTTGGATGGATTAAAACCAGATAAAAGCTTTTTGGAAGATATTCTTAAAATGCTGGGAATGGAGAAAAAAGAATATGCTATGCCCAATCAGCTGTCTGGTGGCCAGCAGCAGCGGGTTGCGCTTGCCAGGGCGCTTGCAGCAAAGCCTGCTATTATCTTAGCAGATGAACCAACGGGGAATTTAGATTCCTGTACCAGTATGGATGTATTGGGCTTAATTAGGTCTTCCAGTGAAAGATTAGGGCAGACTATTGTTATGATTACACATGATGAGGAAATAGCGCAGATGGCTGGAAGGATTCTTCGGTTGGAAGATGGGAAAATTGTAAAGGAGGCTAAGAGTGAAAATCAGAAATAAAAAAGTGCTGAGAGAAATTGCTGTCAGGGCATATAAAGCGAACTGGAAGAGAAATCTATTCACGATTTTTTCTATCATTATTACGACTTTTATGATTACTACAATTCTGACAATTGGGATAAGTTACCAGAAAACAATTTCTATACGAAATGCACGGATGAACGGTATGAGTTATGATATTTCTTTGACAGAACCAGAGAAAGGACAGGTGGAACAGGTTCGCACCATGAGCGGAATTGCAGAGGCAGGGCTTTCTGTAAGATGTGCTGTGTGTGAGGAGTATAATAGTACGGTTTTAGATGAAGTACAGCTTTATTGGTTGGATCAGACTGCATGGGAGAAGCAATGTGTTCCGGCTCTTGAATATTACGAAGGGGATTATCCGAAAAAAGATAATGAAATAATGTTGTCTGTCAATGCTTTGCGAGCTATGGGAGTCACGAATCCCCGAATCGGGATGAAACTGCCGTTAACATGGTATGGCCTGGCAGGCGGCATGGCTGGGGAAAGTACCGAAAATGAGTTTATCCTGTGTGGTTTTTTTAAAGATTATGCCGGATGGGAAAGAGGGTTTGTGTCGAAAATGTTTTACAAACATACTGGGGCAAGGCAGACAGATTTTATGCAGGGAGTATTGATGATTTCAATGAGAAATCCTATATTTTCAGCAAGAGATATAGAATCGCTCCGTGAGGTTCTTTCCGTATCATCTATGCAGGAAATAAAGGGGGATGTGGAAACCATAACAAATTATATAAGGGTGATTTTTGTCTTATTTGGCTTGTTCTTTATGATTATGATAAGTGGGTTCCTTTTTATCTATAATATGCTTCTTATTTCTGTATCAAGGGACATTATCTGTTATGGCCAATTAAAGACAATTGGAATGACATCAGTGCAGTTAAAATCTGTTATAGACAGACAGGTCATCTGGAACTGTGCGGCAGGAATTCCAATCGGGCTGTTATCCGGACTGTTTCTTGCAAAAGGTATTGTACCTCTCATTTTGAGTACAGTAAACCCTGTATTAGAAGCAGAGCAGATTATCATGGCAGAACCATGGATTTGCGTGACAGCTATATTATTTTCTTTCCTGACGTATTGGTTTGGCAGCAGAAAACCCGTACGCCTTGTAGAAAGATGTTCGGCTATTGAGGCGGTACGGTATACGGATGTCACTAATCGAAAGATGAAAAAGAGTGGGTCTGTAAGCCTGATGTCTATGGCATGGAGCAATGTGTTTCGCAGCATCAGGCAGGCAATTATTATTTTGTCTTCCTTTGTGATTAGCACAGCGATGGTTTGGATTATTCTGGCAGTGCTGCAGCAAAACAATGCAGAAAAAATCGTGAATACCATTTATTCTTATGATATTCGTTTTAAAAATGATACGATGCTGGATGATAACATTAAGAACTTGATTACGGGACAAAAGATAGCAGAAGCGGAGAAGATTTCAGGGGTTTTGCAAATTGGCAAAGTCCAGTCAACGGATGCTGTGGTGCCATACCAAGAGGATTTGTTTGGTGGGTATTATAGAAATCTTTACCAGTCCCGATATATGCCGGGAGGAAATTATGAGGATGACATAGATTTTTATAAAAACATCCTGAGGATAGTCTTTTTACATCCCGAATCATCGGTATTGATTCTGTTGAATTTGAAAAACTGAATGAGAAATTAGGCAGCACACTGGACAGGGCAGATTTTGAAAGGGGAAAAACAGCGGTTGTCATCAGTAGTTTAGGTTTGGATACAGGAGATATAGCAGGAAAAGAACTGATTTTTTGGATTCCAGATGACTCCCGAAAGGAAGAAATGCAGAAAATAGAAATAGCAGCTGTGGGGCAATCTAAGGATTTGCCAGCATTGGTATTATTATTGTCATTTTAGCGTTTGTGAATTATTTTAATATGTTGGCTGCGGGGATAGATGGCAGGAAAAGAGAATTTGCCATTTTAGAGAGTATTGGCATGACTTCAAAACAGATTAGGGCGATGTTGGCATGGGAAGGGAATTTTTATGCTGCAGTTTCTCTGTTGGGCGGAATGATAATTGGAATTCCTTTTAGCTGTATAGTCTTTGACAATTTAAATACTTTTGATATGAAATATCAATTACCATGGCAAGAAATTATTGTACCCTATGTTATAATTTTGTTGGTGTGTATTGCAACACCAAGAGTAGTTTACCATTTTACAGTGAAGAATAGCATAATAGAAGGAATAAAAATGGAATAATCTATGATACATTTGTATTTAGCAATTTTTGTATAGCTTTTTAATGTCCTTCTCTTTATAGGTGAGTTTTGGATATGGGGATTCAATGTGGATAGTAGTTTGATTTAATGTAATAAATAGTTTATAGAAAGATGCATTTTCTGCCAGTTAGGGAGACTTGGAGAGTCGCTTTTGTATATTTTAAGGATGAAAAATATTATATTTATAGTTTGTATATCTATTGCACAACTACTTATAGTTGAGGTATAATAGTTATGTCATTTTTCAGAATTTCGACAGGATTGCGGTTCAGCTTATCGTGTGACGAGGTGAGTGCTTGTTGAAATTTTTGATTAGCAAAAAGATGTTTGTAGCAGTATATATGCTGGATATGGAGTTATAAAATGGGTGAAAAAGCAAAGGAACCAAGATTTTGTGGAGAGGTTTCCGAAAAAAGCCATAGAAACATGAGTAAAATTCGTTGTAAAGATACAAGCATAGAGTTGAAACTAAGAGCTGCATTATGGAGCAGAGGGATTAGATATCACAAAAATTGCAAAAACTTGCCGGGCAAACCGGATATTGTAATCACAAAATATAAGATTGCTGTATTTTGTGATTCGGAATTTTTTCACGGAAAAGATTGGGATGTTCTTTTACCAAAACTTGAAAAGGGAAAAAACCCGGATTATTGGATAAAAAAGATACAACGCAATATGGAGCGAGATAACGAAAAGGATAAAGAACTGTTGTTTCAAGGTTGGACAGTGTTACATTTTTGGGGGAAGGACATCATGAAACATACTGATGAATGTGTGAAAGTGATTGAAGAAAAAATATTTGAGACGATGATTGATTCAGATAATGCAATTATTGAATGATACGAGGTATAACTATTATGTATGATAAAAAGGATCCTAAGTCAATTGAAAAGTATGCACTTAAATTGGTTGGAAATACATTCTATGATGTTATAGAATATGCAGAAAAAAATAAAATCGCGCAGGCGGAACGTGTGCGATTTTACGGGAATACTGCCCGCAAGGGTGGATTGGGTAATTTACTTGAGGAATTATATTTTGGATATAAATCAAATAATAATCAGGAGGCTGATTTTGTTGAGGCTGGTGTTGAGTTGAAGGCAACGCCTTATGAATATACAAAAAAAGGTGAACTTCGTGCTGGTGAGCGTTTGGTTATAACAATGATAGGGTACGACATTCCGTTTGAAAAGAACTTTTATAAATCTCATTTATGGAATAAAATTCAAATGATTCTATTGGTGTATTACTGGAGAAACAAAGAACTACAAAATAAATTGATGTATAAGATAGGATATGTGAAGCTATTTCAGCTGCCTGCAGTTGATCTTGCAATAATTAAGCAGGATTATGAGATTATCAAGAGGAAGATTATTTCTGGACGGGCACATGAATTATCAGAGAGTGATACGATGTATCTTGGCGCATGTACAAAAGGTGCGACGGCTGTAAAAAGCACAGTTCCTCAATACTATAATAAAGATATTCCAGAACATAATCTTTTAGTAGGAGGCTTTCCTTGCCAAGATTACTCTGTAGCAAGAGGTTTGAATGGAGAAAAAGGGATTAAAGGGAATAAGGGTGTACTTTGGTGGTCAATTTGTGATGTGATTAAGGCAAAGAAACCATCATTCATCCTGCTTGAGAATGTTGACCGGTTGTTAAAATCTCCGTCAAAACAAAGAGGTAGAGATTTTGGTATTATTCTTGCATGTTTGCAAGGGGAAGGGTACAGTGTGGAGTGGCGTGTGATAAATGCAGCAGAATATGGTGCAGTGCAACGCCGTAGAAGGACTTTTATTTTTGCATACAGGAATGAAACAGATTATGCAAAGAAAATTCGCGAGCAGGTTCAATATACCTGTAAAGATGATTCTGAAAATATTTTGGCTGCTATGAGATTGATACAGCAAGATGGATTTTTTGCTAAGGGGTTTCCGATAAATCCCATTGAAGAAAAAAATATTACAACTACGCATATAGGAAATGATATATATGGGGTTTCTGAAAGTTTTCAGTTTGGCTTTGAAAATAGCGGATACATGACGGACTCACTTATCTACACGTGCAAGACGATGCCAGTTAAAATTAAACCTAAGGTAATGCGTGATATTATGCAGGATAATATTACAATGCAGGTTGACGAACATTATTATATTCCGGATGGGCGTTTATATTATACTGACTCAAATGTGAAATACAGCGATGAGACCGAAAAAAATCTGACATCGGAGCAACGAAGAACATGGCAGTATTTAAAAGGTGGAAAAAAACGGATTCGTATATCAGCAAGTGGACATCGATATATATTTTCAGAAGGTCCTATCAGTATGTTGGATGAATGGGATAAACCAGCACGTACTATGCTGACGAGTGAAAGCAGCTTTAATCGTAGTACACATATCGTCAAAGATTTAGTGACTGGTAGAATTCGTTTACTAACACCTATAGAAGCTGAACGGATACAAGGATTTCCGGATAATTGGACAAAGGAATGTTTGGTTGATGGGGAAATTGACGAGATGCCGGAAAAGATGCGCTATTTTTGCATGGGTAACGCATTGGTGGTTGATATGATCGAGATTATGGAGAAACAGTTAAGTGAGATTTTTGAGGCAGAAAGTGCTATGTAAAATCCGGCAGAATACTGAAAAAAGAAAAGGATAGAGAAGTGTTTTGCTATGCTTTTCAGCGAAATTGATGGTGTGGGAATATGGATATCAGATGTGGAGATTTATGAGTATTACCATAGCAGAAAAAATAATCTGTTAAATTGCTGAAAAGGGAATTTACAATTGTATAGTTTACTGTATTTGTGTATAATAGAGTTATATAGACAACCGTAGCATTTTTTATGAAAGAAAGGCGGTGTTTTTATGTCAGTATTACAGGAGCAGATTGTTCAGAAAATCAGTGGACTTTCAGAGGAAAATCAGCAGTTTTTATTGGAAATGATAGAGCGTTTTATGCAGCCTGAAACTGCAGAAAAAAAGAACATAGCAATCACAAAAAGAATAGGGGTTGCCAGAGGGCAGAATTTGTATGATGATGATTACGATTTTGATGAGATGAATCCTGAAATTGCTAAGATGTTTGGAGTGATGAAATGAAGCTGTTATTAGATACGCACATTATCTTTTGGGCATTGGATGATAATCCGAAACTGCCGGAGCAGGCGAGGGCGTTGATTATGGATGTTAGTAATGATGTTTATTACAGTTCTGCATCTGTGTGGGAGACAACAATAAAATATATGTCAAAGCCAGATAGGATTCGGCTCAGTGGTTCCAAATTGTCGGAACTGTGCAGAAAAATGGGGTATCAGATGCTGCCAATCACAGATAGACATGTAGGGGCATTGGAAACACTGGTATTTCATGGTGAATATCGGGTGCATAATGATCCATTTGACCGAATTATGATTGCCCAAGCGAAGGCAGATGGAATGAAGTTTGTTACACATGATTCTAAGATTCCATTTTATAATGAACCCTGTGTGATAACAATATAGTAAAACCAATTAGAATAGGAAAGATTATTACCATAGAGTAATGGTCCCTTTTTGTGCCGAAGAAAGGGACGGCATTATGAAATAAACTTGCTGAAAAAAGAAATTCAAGAACATAGCCTTAAATTGAAAAATATACCAATATCAAAACAAATGGGTTTGTCAAGTAAAATGTGTAAATTTTTAATTTTTCCTTATCGGCAGTTTTCAAAGCTGCCGATTTTGTATGCC
>RAYF01000091.1 GCA_003611745.1 bacterium D16-36
CAATACATCAATTAAGTGCTTAAAAATCCCTAATTTTTTAATGGTTTCAGGCATTTATTGATGTGGGAAGTTTGAGTCCCTAATTGTTTCATCAGCCAGATTTTGCATCTCCGCAGTATGATCAGTAATGCTAAAGGTCAACAAACTCCCTGACCCTGTGCCAGCAACGACGGAATTGTTTAAAAATGCACATTTCTGCAACTTACCATATTCTTCCCATGTTACATCAGAGAGATTTGTGTCTGAAAATATTACGTTATCAAGTTTTGTATATGACAGATCAGCTCCAACAAAGCTTGAACCTTCAAAATTGGCATCCATCAGATTTAATCCCCGCAAATCTGCCTCATCCAAAGGTCTAAAACAAAGATCTTGTGCAAGCTCTAAAAGTTGCTTTTTGTAATAATCTACACCATTTAGATCACGTAAAAGCGTAATTGCATTGCTGCCACTGTAACCCACATCTGCCTTCACTTTATATTTTACCAGCTCTAGTTGTTTTTTTAGACAATTACTTTCTTTTTGCTTTAACTCTCTTGCTATCCATGAACGCACCTCTTGGGGAAGCATAAATCTATTTAACAGCTTATCACTTCCACAAAGTTTTCTCTCCTCCAATTCAAGCAATACATAATGTGCCCAAAGAAATTCCTGATAAGCTGCAAGACGAAATTCTATTTGTTTATCATCCTCTATTGACACAAAGTCAAGCTTGCTAATTACGCTTTTGATACGTTCCCAATGATCATCACTTTTTATCTCTTTTTTGATCATCCTCTTAAAACTCTCAAGCGAGACGCTCCTGTTGAGCCCGGATTCCAACGTAAGCATAACAAGGGATTTTAATATGTCTTTGCCATGCGTAAGAGAATTAATATCATTTTCCATCTTCCACCTTGTCAATATAATTTGTAAAAACCGATATGTCTCAACTCTTTCATCTGTGAGTTTATATTTTTCTGTAATTATATCAAAATGTTTAACCAACAGCTTTAAATTAAGCGGTCTACTAAATAAATCACTGTTTATATTCCAACACTTTTCGACCCAGTTCTGATTCACTAACTGCTTACCGCTAGTCTCCAAAATTTCATTTGCCTTTTCAAAATAATCTTTTGCGGATTTTTCATTAAAACCGGTCAGAGTATAAAACTTTGCAATTTGAACATCCTCCGTGTCAAACAGCTTGTCCTTTTTCATATGAAGCTGCTTTTGGTAAAAAGATCGGCGGCAAGTTATCAGCACCCGGCCTTTATCCTTCCATAAAGCACTAAACTGTGATATATCTTGCCTTGTCTGTCTCATCACAGGTGTATCATGCATCTGATCCCATGAGTCCAATACAACAGAAAATATACCAACTCGACACAGTTTTTCAAATGTACTGAACCTGATATTAATCCCATAATGATCACTGAGCCGATTTTTCACAAATTCATCAAATGCGCTGTTTCGATACTCATTCAGATCAAAAACAAACGGAAATGAGGCATTATCATATAAAAAAGCAGCTTCAATCTCCTCTGATGCCAAAATTCTCACCCCTTGGCAAAAAGAGCTTTTTCCCATTCCATATTCTGCCATTAGCAGTCTCAAACCACTTTGCTCTTTTTCATTTTGATTGACATTCCAAATACTACGTATAAAATCATAGCTTGATTGTAATCCCTCATCAGAATCTCTTACGATATCTATTTTAACATATGGTATGCCATAGTTAAGCTCCTTCCAGCGTTCATATTGTTGTTTATATGTATCACAAACCAAATGAAGACGAAGCCTGTTCCAGAGCAGCTGCCTGAATGATCCAGAATGCGATTCTTTATTTGCCTGATTTGTTACAACAATTTTACCTCCATCTATAGTATATCTCCATATCTCTTTACTGCTTCTGAAAGGTTTATATATATATTCATCAATCCAATCATCTTCTGCATTCCGCTGACATTGCAACACATCTTCTAGTATTGTCAACATTTCTCTACTCGTCATTTTCATCCCTCCTGCTGTCTATTATGAATTAATGCGCGTATTTTCTATTTCATCCAATTGATTAAAAATATCGCTCTTTAGTTTGTTTAATGGACTGTTTCCCCACTCCTCATATTGTAAAAATGCAAAATAAAGCATATTCCTCGTAAATAATTTAATTTCCTGCTCTGTAGCTTCTGGATATTTCATTCTTAATGAAGTTTTCATTATAAGTTCTACGCTGTCCTGATTATACTGATAATGATTTCTTAACAATGTCATTACTTCATCTTTGTGCTCATTATAAAAATCTTCTATCGATAACAATTCTATAGAAGCTTCCGCTCTATTCCAAAATTGGGATTCCCTCTTAGCTACATCTTCTTCTTTACCTGTTAGAGACGATTTAATTTTATGCTCAAATCGCGTTTTCACATCTGCTCTACTAAGTACACCGTCTGCATTATTAAACTCCAATTTGTCCGAATATTTTTGGGGCTGAAGTTCTATCGTAAACCCATCGCTTTGACCCATCATCACTTCTTTTTGACTTGATATCACGCGAAAAGAGATGCATCTCTCTGGTTCATCAAATGATTCGTCATATGGATATATTATACTGAAATTTTCTTTCTCCCCTTTTTTATATATCATCTCTGCTGTATTACCTTTTTTCGTATTACACATGCTACATGAAGGTATCAAGTTGAAAAGACTGACAGCCAAATATGGATATTTGCTTTGGGGATAAAAATGATCAAAATCTGGTCTTATTCTATTTTCTCCAAACAGTGTTGTGGTATACATTCTGTTGCAATATGGGCATACCTTTACTCTCAATTGCCGTTGGAGCCAATAAGCTGTACTTTCCATTTGACATTTTTTCTTATAATTAAGGCAATTATATTTAAATATCTCTTTACATACTTTGTTTTCAGAACCCTCCTCTAATATACCGAATGCTCTAATCATTTTTTCAAAATACTGCCTTAAAGAATCATAAGAGCCATTCCCCCCAAAACTGGCAGGTACATCTCTCGGTCCTACCAATAATAGCTGCAAATTTTCTCTGCATATTTTTCCCTCTGGAAATAGAAAGTCTTTTAAACCTTTATACATATAACCAGACTTATCTAACAATTCCCATGTTTTATCTGTTTTGTTTTGCCGACTCCTATCCGTTGTGTCAAGGATGTCTTCCTTATTAAAAGCTACCGCTCTTGCATCAACTAATTGTCGTAGATATGCGTTCTGCAGTTCACCGTAAGACACTTTATCAAACGGTCTCATTCTAATCATTAATGACACCTTCTTTCAATATACTATCATGACTCTTTAATTCTTCGACCACACAGTTTGTAGCTTTGAGATAAATGCCCATGAAGAAGAGGCTCTTCTACAAGCCTAATAATGATTTCGCATTTTTTTAAATCACGTTCAAAGTCATCCATTTTATCTTTTTCCCAATTTTTTTCCCTCTTGGAAAGCTGCTCTTCAATTCTGTATAGTTCATTATAAACGTCTCCAATTTTCATATCCGCAAAAGCACCAATAATACCCTGTTCCATAAAAAAAGCATCGTTAAATAATGTATATATTTGCTGTCCAAACGGGCTAGATTCTGGATATCTTTGTTGCTTTTTTTCTGTTTTATCACCATCTCCCTTTTTTTCGCTAGTTTTCAGCAATACCGCTGCTTGCTTTGGCACATCCGACAACATTATCGGAGAATGAGTAGATATCAATAGCTGAAAATTTGTATTAAAAATTGAACATATCTCTAGAAGGTTCTGTATTATCCTCCTTTCCCAATCAGGATGGAAAGTGTTGTCCGGTTCATCCAGCAAAACCCATAATTGATTTATGCTTTTTCTACTACATTTATCAACAATATCAAATAAATTGGTACATAAATTACTTTTATTTTTTCCACCGCTACTCGCATATTTCCAATCAAACCTGCACTCTGGCATTAGATGTGCAACCGTTAGGTAATGCTCCCATAAGCATTTCCAATCCTGTATCAAGATTGGAGTTTCATTTTTATCTTTCTCATTAAAATAATCCAGCTTGAACTCCCAGATATTCTGAGTATTTTCAAACGACATCCATTTTTTCAAAAATCCCCCGTTTTCAATACTCTTCAATACATCTAAAAAGCTACTTATCTTGTGCTCAACTTGCTGCTTATCCCACACCTTGCGAAATTCTTCACAACGGTGTACATCATTAAACCCTCTTTCACAATCACTAAACATATTTGAGAAAAAACGTTTAAAAACAATATTCCAATCGTTATTATTGGTTCTAATAAATGCTCTAAGCGATGATCTGATTTGTTCAGTTACAATACTATTTTGCAGATTTGGAAGTGTTCTCTCCCATTCAAGCAATGATATGATAGTGCCAGAGAATATCCCCCACAAAAGACCCCTGCCAATATCTGGCATATTATCATTAGTATTATTTGCGAACACCATATTCCAAAAATCAATTGTTTCACCTATCAATCCGTTATTACAGTCAGGAATCCTCTTAAAACTCTTTTCATTTCCTGCTTGAATCGATGTAAACTTCATATAGCGAATCGGAAATTCCTGTAAGAAAGTCGGTAGTTTCCGTATACTACCTGCCTCCCCTTTACTGTACAAAAACAGTTTCATCTGTCTTTTAAAATCTTCTCGCTTAACGCAATCCTTTATGCTGTCAACGGTATATCTGTTTTTCATCGAACTTGACAATCTGGTAAGCAATGAATCATCCTGCAAAAAAGCAAGTTCCTCTGCTTTAAGCGTATCGCTCAGTTCCAAATCCGTCATGGTGTCAGTGTAGTATGCCAAACGTATATCGCTCAACAATTTTTCTATTTCATCTTTATTTTCAATACGTACTATTTTTTCATTTCTATTTATCCCTATCTTCCAGGGTTCTCCGCCATCAAATGCAATAAGCATATCCTTACCTTCAACGCTTATTACTAACGCCCCCTTTTCCTGAGGAATATGTCCCGCTGACAATTGGCACAACCACTTTATCAAAAGACGCATGAGCGTCGTCTTTCCCGCGCCATTTTCACCAATCAGCAATGTTACCGCCGAGACATTATCTCCCCAGAAATCAGTTGGAAAATCTATTATCTCCTCGTCACGCTTTCTACTTATTTTACCTTTCCTGATTGTATAACGCCTTTCAATGTGAAAATTAAAGCTTTCTTCTTTAATCCCGCAAAAATCATCAACATACATACAAAGAAGCGACTTATTCTGTTTGTCCATATATCTCTATCCCTGCTCTCTTTATCTATACTGTTGTAAGCACCTATCCCAAAATAGTCTAAGTGCATCATTTCGATTGGTATTCTTCGGCAGGAACTCGCCAAACAAACCAATAAAACTGCCATAATCATAGTACTCTGGCTCGTCTGCACCTACAAAATACGTCTGAAATCCACTGATGCCGCTGTTAAACCACTCTAAAATATTGGATTTATCCGTAAGTTCAGAATAGCTTTTACCTTCTTGGGCTTTGATCTTACCTAAAATCAAACGCCCATCAAGTCGTCTCTCAATTATCTCCTTACCCTGTACAGCCTTCCAAAATTTTTTACCACAACAACAGGCATAGAAAAGGGTACTAAAACAAAAGCGGGCGTTTATTTCAACAACGTACATTTCATCTGTTCCCTGTATAAAGTCTACATTGAAGTATCCAAAATATCCCTGCTCCGACATCCTTTTACCCACCTTTAATGTGATATTCTTGATATCACGAAGCCCTTCATCGCCAATATAAGGCGGCCAAATCAGACCTTCATAAGCGAGACCATTATACAACACTTGTTCTGTTGCTCCGCACCAAATTACATTCCCGCCTCTATCAATGATACCCATTCCAGAAAAAGATTGCTCATGCGGGATGTACTCACTAACCAAAAATTCACTATTTAGTAAATCCTCCTCTAGCATTTTGTAGTATTCTATAACGTCTTCAACGGATGACACCATTTTCATCTTAAACCCACCGGCAAGCTCTGCCTTTTTAATAATCAGACTCTCATATCGACCAAAAAGTGTTCTTATCAGATTCAATAACTGAGAATGATTCTCTGCTCGCCATGTTTTTGGTGTTTTAACACCAATTCTACAAAAGAATTTGTACTGCCACCATTTATTGTTAATATCAATCGCAATATTGCCTGTTGCGATAAAGGAAATCACATTTTCTGCTGATGGCAAATACGCACCAGAAAACGGTACAAGCAATGTTTTTTTGTCTGTAGTTATTTCACCTGCGTATAACTTATTTATATCTTCAGGCTCAAGATACGAAACATGCCCGTCCAATAAATTCCCCACTGTCACTTTTCTAAGTCCCTTGCGGGTATTCCCATGGTATGAACCCACAAACAAAATATCCTTGCAAGAAATATTGTATTCTTTCTCAAACCACGGCAACAAAAAATCAAATCGCTGATCTAGCAGCCAGACCACCTGATCAAATTCCAACCCTCTTACTTCCTTCCATTTATTTACTATTCACTGCAGTCATTTTTTGGATATCCTCAAAAGCCTGTTTATAAAACTCGCTGAACTTATCGTCTTTACCCGAAAATTCGTTATATTTAATCTCAACTCCGTGAGCGGTTAACAGCATCTGCTTAGCGCTTGGCACATCTCTTATATCGTGTTCATAAAAATACACCTTACCGTCGGCGTATATTTCACGCTGTTTGCGTCTCAACAGCCACCACAAATCAAATTCACATTCAGCAAAACCAAACCCAACAACATAAATATCACCAAATAAAAACAACTCCGGCCATGATCTAAATTTATATGTATTATGTTTTCCTATAATTTTTTTATATTGGATTTCATTGTCACACACTGATATTATTCGTTTTAACAGCCTTCCGTACTTATCATGCCCCAAAATAACGCTGGTTGGTGCATCGCATTCACCATGAATATGCCAAATACCAACTTTTTTAGTGTTTTCATTGTTTACGCCAATATATCCAGAATGCAATCGAAACCTACCTTCTAGCCTTGGTCGACCTTTTTTATCCTTTTGCGGGTTAAGGTTAAATCGGAATTTTTTACGAACAGAATTTTTCTCAAATTCTTTATGGGGATAATAGCCTTCTTCCGGACAATAAGAATAATTTGTAGTAAATATATGATCCACACCAAGATCAGGCAACCATTTGAATAACTCATTGTAATTTTCGTTTTTATCCCTTTCACGGGTATTTCTGCTAGGCAGCAAAGTTCTCATTGCCTTTGCCATACGCTTTTCTTCCTCATGCAAATCGTCTTGCGAAAAACTTGCAGGTGCATTTTCAGGGGTTGCAAGTAACTCATATTTCACAGGAAACGGCAGTTTATTTATTTCAATACGTGTTTCCTCACTAAACTTACGCACGCCAATTAAATCCATTAGTTCATCCCAGCCAGCACTGCCATACGCTCGTTCCACTCCGTTACCGATAAGCAAAATCTGTGGTCTGCCCTTTCCACGTAAGTTATGTATGAATTCTATTTCCCTTGCCATCTCAATTTCCCCCACAAATTCTATTTCCAATATTGTTATCTCTTTATAACAAATTTTGAAACTTATATCATTGCAGCATCAAACAATTTACTCTTCATTTCTCAACGTACACCTTAAACTCTTTACCACCGACAAAATAACCCTCATCTCATATTCCGAACAGCTACTCACTTCCTGTATAAGTACATTCTTCAACTCTAAATTTTCTTCCACCTCCGGATAAAAAACCTGATAAAGAGGTAAATCCAACTCCCTAACTAAAGGATACAATACCTCAAATTTAGGATTTCCCGTATTACTCTCTATATCTATAATTGTCCTTTTACAAACACCAATTCGTTCCGCTAATGCTTCCTGAGATAAATGTCTGCTTTTTCTGGTTGTACGAACAACATCTCCTAATATTTCTCTATTTTGGTTCATTTTAACTCACCTCAAAAATATTATATAATACACCTAATATCGAAACAATTAGCTATAGTTCATCATGATATGCGTTTTTATTCACTTTTTCGACATTATTCATACTTATAAGACAATTATCGACTTTTAACATCATATTCTTTTTTCAAAATTTCGATTTACTACCACAAAAATCAACTAAAACTCCTACCCTAATTTACAAATCTCGTGTCTAATTTTCTATTTTTTAAGTCCCAACATAATAAACCACATTTCAAAAACTGGTCTGCACCAAAATTCCATTCAGCACAGACCAGAAAAGACTATCCAATATTCAACATCTCCACATTATTCCCTAATTTCCAAACTACCTCAATCCCCCATCCGTATGCACTATCACTTCGCAATCAGCTCTCTTTCATATCCTCAGTAGTAATATTTACAGATATATTCTCAAATGGAATTACACCTCCCTACTCATACCGCAGTGCCTCAATCGGATCCAGCTTTGCCGCCTTATTTGCCGGATAATACCCAAAAAACACTCCGACAGCCATAGAAAAACCTGCGGCAAGGAGAATCGCCCCTGCCGGCGCTGTAGCAGAATAGCCAAGTATATAAGCCGCGGCGGCTCCCAGAAGAAATCCGGCAAGTATGCCAAGGCATCCGCCCACCATGCATAAAACAACCGATTCCATAATAAACTGCAGGCGGATGGAGCTATTCTTTGCCCCAAGGGCCTTTCTGGTGCCAATCTCCCTTGTGCGCTCCGTGATAGAGACCAGCATAATATTCATAACGCCAATTCCTCCTACCAGCAGGGAAATTCCTGCAATCAGTGCAATGGCAGCAGCAGCCGTCTGAATCATTTCATTCATAGATTCCGTCATGGATTCCATTGTAACAGCGGCAACCTCATAGTCCTCATTTGCAGCGTAATACGGCGCAAAAAACGCTTCTACCTGTTCTGCAAAATCCGACACACTGTTTATCCCGGCAGCCGTCACCACAGTAAACTGTGAACAACCCTCCTCGCTGTGCAGCATCTCCTTTCCGGCAGTCAGCGGAATATATGCTGTTGTAGTAATATCTTTCTCACTGGAGCTGCTAAAATTACTATTTTCCTCGTATTTATAAACTCCCACAATATAATACTTATAGGCTATATTATTTATATTTATGTTGGCAGCCTGCCCCAGTGCAGCTTTGTTGTCCCCGTCAAACAGCGCCGCAGCTACTTTATCTGACACCATGATCACTCTCCTGCTGCCCTCCAGATCTGCCTGTTTAACCGTTCTCCCTGCCAGAAGAGTAATCTGCGTACTGGCAAAATAATCTTCATTGACGCCCATCAGAGAAATATTAGATGAAACATTTCCTGATTGCGCCGTTCCATTTCCGACTGTCTCGCTTACGGCAGCCGCCTCAATCTCCTCCGGATAGGAAGCCTGCAGTTTCCCTATCATCTCGTCGGTAATAAGGTCTTCCTCCCCAGCCGACACTTCCCGCCCCGAAGTCCCAAACCGCATTCCGTTGCTGCGGACTTCCTCCTCCTCGCCGGTCTGCCTGATTCCAACTGTAATATTATTGGCACCCATCTCCTGAAAAGAATCCGAGATAGATGCCGTCAGCGAAGAGCTGACAGTCATAATGGCAATGACAGAGCCAATGCCGATAATAATGCCAAGCATAGTCAGCAGCGAACGCATTTTATTAGAACGCAGCGCCCCAAACGCCAGTTTAATATTTTCAAGCATCAGCATAGCGCCCCTCCTTTCCGCTCACCTGCTATCTCCCCATCCTTTAATGTGATCATCCTTTCCGTCTCCTCCGCAAGCTCCCCTGAATGGGTAATCAGCACAATCGTCTTTCCCTGCTCCCTGTGGAGCCTGTGAAAGATATCCATAATATGGCGCCCCGTCTTGCTATCTAAAGCCCCCGTCGGCTCATCCGCCAGAATGATAGAAGGATTATTAGCCATCGCCCTCGCAATTGCTGTCCGCTGCTTCTGCCCGCCGGACAGCTCATCCGGCCTATGGCCCATCCTATCCACCATATCCACCATATCCAAAAGCTCCTTTGCCCTTGCAGTGCGTTTCTTCTTCGGCACCCCTGCATAGAGCATTGGAAGCTCTACATTGGCAAGCGCACTCGTTCTGGCAACCAGATTGTATGTCTGGAAAACAAATCCAATCTTCTGGTTCCTGATTTCAGATAATTCCTCATCCCCCGCATTCCTGATATCCCTATCTTCCAGATAATAATCCCCCGCAGTAGGGCGGTCCAGCGCGCCGATAATATTCATCAGCGTAGACTTGCCGGAACCGGATTCCCCCACTATCGAAACAAATTCGCCAGAAACTATCTTGAGGCTGATTCCATGAAGAATCTCCAGTTCATTCGGCCTGCCGCAAAAAAAACTTTTCCTGATATTTTGCAGATTTATAATATAATTTTGATTTTCTTTCATATGATACATCCCATCTCTTAATTATTTCCCTTCTGGCTGCCTCCCATATTCTGGGGCGGGCCGCCGTTTCCCTTTCCCTCATGGGGATTTCCGCCCATACCTTCCGGCATACCGCCCCCGAACAAAAATGCCGTATCTTTTTCCCCATTTTCCTCAGACGGAGAAACCGTCTCGTCTGTCGGGATCAATACCCGCATTCCCTCTCTCAGGCCATCTCCGGAAACCTCGACATAATAATCACTCTCCATGCCCACAGTAACCGTAACCTCCTCGTAATCAGACGCCGCATCCTCCCCTTCAGAAGCGCTTTCCTTCTGGACATAAATTACCTTTGACCCGTCCTTACTTGTGTGGACGGCATCATACGGAACAGCCAAGACACCTTCGGCCTCTTCCAGAATAATGCTGCACTTTGCTGTCATCCCAAGCTTCAGCGCATCGTTGCTGCCTTTGACCTATATTTTAATCTCACAGCCGCTGCTTTCCGTGGAAGCGCTGCCCACCGAACTGCTTCCTGCCTGCTGTGTTTGGCTGCTTCCCATTACCGGGGCTACAAATGTAATTTCCCCTTCCAACTCCTCCTCGCCTGCAGCCTCAGTCAGAATAACCACCTTCTGCCCTTTCTTCACACTGCTGATATCATATTCATCTACGGATGATGACACCACAAAAGAAGTAATATCCTCTATCTGCATTATTGCACCGCCAGTATAGACAGCCCCCTCTTCCACAGAAACGGACGTCACTGTTCCATCCATCGGGGCAATAACAAAACATTGTGCCAGACTTTTCTTAGCCTGCTTTTGCTGACGCTTTGCTTCCTTAATGCTCTTCTCCCCATTTCTCTGTGCCGTTTCCAACGCCTCCTTAGCACTCTCAATGCCGGATTGGTTCTGTTTATTTGATGCTGACTGGCTCTCCAGCGCATTCTCATAAGCAGTATCCGCCTGCTTTTTTGCCTCCTCTGCTTTCGCAAGCTGCTCGCTTAATTTTGCCCTCTCGTTCGCATCCCCTGCCGCGGCAAACTGCCTCTTAAGCTTCGAAACCTGCTTTTCTGCCCTGCTTTTTTCAGATTTTGCCTCCGCAGCCTTTTTTGCCTGCTTTGCCTTTTCCTCCGCAAAAGTCTCCTGCGCATCAGAAAGCTTATTCCTAGCAGAAAGTACCGAGCGGGCGGCCTCGCTTCTGGCATCCTCCAGATTCTGCTGTGCCTCTTCTGCGGCATCCTTCAAATCACTTTCATCAAAAACAACCAGTTCATCGCCCTTCTTCACAGCATCCCCTGCCGTGACAAGGACTTTTTTCACCGAAATATTATTTACATTTGCAGTAACCGTTTTGCTGTTGCTGCTCTCTAATGTCCCTGTCGCACTCACCGATTTTGCCAGATTCATTTTCGAAAGCCTTATTGCATTTGGCTTTGCACTTCCCTGCGCAATATTATCCGGCTTAAATAAACGTGGCATGGCTATCGCTGCTGTGACAGCGAGAACCAAAACAACCGCAGCGCAAACTGTTGCTTTCCTGTGAAGCTTAAAAAAAGATTTCATATTGATACCCAGCCTTTCTTAATTTTGAACGCCTTAGGAACTGTTAATAAATTACTCATGACAATTACTTGTATAAATGCCCATCTGCGGCATCAGAAAATCTTGACATAGCCCGCTATGCCTGCGATTTCTTTCTTTGCAGCTGAACATTTATACAGCGAACTTGTCACAAATAATTCCTTAACAGTCCCTTAATGATTTCATTTTATTGGTAATTTGTGATTAGAATTTGAAAGAAAGTTGAAAAAAGTAAGTTCTCGCAATCCCCTTGCCAGACCCCCGTCCCATATGCCGTTTTAATGGCTTATTTCCACTGCATATATCTGTACAATCGAGTAGAGGGAGGTTTTCTTCCCTACTCGCGCGCGGGGCGCATACTGTGTAAGCAGTAAATTTCCTTATGCGCCCCTGTGCACTATAAAAGGCCAAAACCCCCAAAAAGAGATTTCAGCCTCTGCATAATTAAGTATATTAAATTTCCCAGATATCAAATTAATATTTTAATCAGCTTTGCGCCATGCCTTGGAACAGTAACCGTATCCTTTCCTGACAAATCCATGTCCTCACCGCTCCAAAGCTCCCTGCCCTGCCTGCCGCAGATTCCATAATATTCCACCCTGTCCCATGGAATAGCGACATCTGATTCGCAGTCTTCCAGATTAAATACCGCAAGATACCCTGCCTGTTCCTCCGTATCCATCGAGCACCAGATTACATGCCCCTCGTCGCGCTCTATCTGCCTTGCCCCTCTGGAATGCCCCAAAAGGCGCAGTACCCCTGCATTCGTCAGAAGCGACTTCGTCCATTCATCCATTTTCGTAAGCTCTGTGCCAATCATCATCGGCGAACGGAATATACACCACAGCGTCATCATAGTAACCTGCTCTTCCCTTGTAAAATTGCATTCCCTCTCATCGCCAAAACCCATGCCAAGCTTCCCTAGCGCCAGCATGTCACAATCTGGAAAACAGCCCTCGCTTACATGGTTCTGCCACAACTCACAGCGCCAGAACATCGGCAGGAGATGTTTCCAGTCATCCCAGAAATCATCCGTGATTCTCCACATATTCGCATAATTCTCGTAGTGCCATGCCTCCTCGATTTTCGCAGGTCCCGGGGAAAGGCTCAGCACAATCGCCCTCCCGCATTTCTGAATTGCCTCATACAGCATCTCAATTTCCTTTTTCGCTGTCGGCATATCCATACGGCAGATATCGTCGCATTTAATAAAATCCACACCCCACTCTGCGTAGAGCGCCATCAGGGAATCATAATATTCCTGCGCCCCCTCCGCCTCTGGCCGGATGCCGTACATATCAGGATTCCACTCACAGATATTTGACGGGTCAGCAATATCATTTGCTGTCGCCCCAGTCCCGAGAATCTTCATATGGGCATGGGCTGCCTCCCTTGGAATGCCCCGCATAATGTGAATGCCAAATTTCAGCCCCAGACTATGTACATAATCCGCCAGCGGCCCAAATCCCTTCCCGCCTTCTGCAGAAGGAAACCTCTGCACACACGGGAGCAGCCTAGAATATTCATCTATCTCCACCTTCCAGAACGGGATGTACTGATACCGCTCCCTCTGGCTTCCGGCATCATATGCATACCACTCAATGTCAACGACAATATACTCCCAGCCGTATTTTTTCAAATTGTCTGCCATATAGCGCGCATTTGCCCTGACCTGTTCTTCATTTACCGATGTGTCATAATAATCATAGCTGTTCCACCCCATAGGCGGAGTTAGTGCAAACTTATTTTTATCCATATCCCTTCTCCTTCTTTCACTCAAAGATCGTTAGAAACTATTTCTTTCATCCAAGCACCCACATATACAGTAATTATATCACCCCGTCTTCCGCCAACAAGATATTCCCGCACTTCTCATATCCCTGCGGAATGCGCTCTGATATAATCTGTACATCATGGTACCCTGCAAAAGAGACGGAACTCACTTCATCAAATTTCGTGGAATCCGCAAGGACATAGACCTGGCTGCATTGCCCTATAGCCGTCTTCTTTACCAGTGCCTCGTTGCTGTCCGGCGTACTGCACCCGTGCCTGAGGCTGATGCCGTTCGTCCCAAAAAATCCCATTGTAAAATGATATTTCTGAATCGACAATACCGCCTGCGCACCCACCACTGCCTCTGTAGTACCGCGCAGCTCACCTCCCACCAAAAACACATGGCATCCTGCCACCGCAAGCCTTCTGGCATGCTCCACCGCATTTGTCACAAATGTCACGCTTTTTTCCATCAGATACTCTAACATATAACCCGTTGTCGTCCCGGCATCAAGATAAACCAAGCCATCCAGAGGAACCATGGACGCAGCACACCTGGCAATGCACCGCTTCTGCTGCTCATTCACCCGAAGCTTCTGCGGAACTGACAGCTCAGTAACCGAAGGCACCGCATCCAGTGCAACCGCACCGCCGAATACCTTCATCAGTTTCCTGCCCCTGTCCAAAGAATTCAGATCCCTGCGGATCGTAGACTCAGAAATCCCCAGCTTGTCCTTTATCTCCGACACAGTAATACTTCTCTTTTCCTGCAGCATGTCCAGTATAATCTTATGCCTCTTCTCTGTCAACATGATTCGTTCCCCCCTTCATGAATCTTCAATATAAACTATATCACAGAAAGTTAAACGATTTCAAGCCTCCTCTAAACACAAACACGGAAATCAATTTTCAGTATATATTCATTACTGCCCCTATTAATTTGGTGGCATTTACAGACGATATTTTTCTAAACGATAACTCCCTGTTATCCATCAATTTTTGTTTGTACCTGCATCCGGTTATGTTTCTGTTTTTTGCTTCGCAGACAAGCAAAACGCCTAAAAAGAGGGACAGGATATGCCTTGCAACATTTCGTCTTTCCGAGGAACTATCTGTCTTGCGGCTTTGATGCTTGGTTTATGCGC
>RAYF01000092.1 GCA_003611745.1 bacterium D16-36
ATAAGTACCTCTTTTCTGATTTAATTTATTATATCTTATTAGCCACTCCTGTTACAACTTTATTATAGCACTTCAATCCCATATGCAACATTAAAAACGCTTCTGATTGTTATTGGGACACTTGGCATGATGTGTTCAACCACAACCTTTGGAAAAAGTGCAAAACGAATCGCGCTGATCTTTTTTCTGTATCTTTGTTACGTAGCCAGTTTCAGTGCCGCCATCTACTTCTTTTTTGGCTACACAGTGTATCTGCGGACTTTCCTGTTTACCATTTCTTCCCCTGCCATTTATCTGGTCTTCCGGCTTGCAAAAGACCAGCCTTCCAGAGCTGTCTTTAACCATGCAACGCAAATTTTATTTTCTTTATATGTTTCAGCAAGCATTACCCTCATCAATACAGCCGTACATGGCTCAGAAATAACGGATTTTCTGATGCGCCTTGCTGCCTATTGCATCATTATTTTATTAGAATGGCGCTTCCTGCGGCGTCCGTTCCTGCGGCTGGCCTCCATTACACAAAACGGCTGGCTGATACTGGCACTGGTACCCTGCTCCTTAATGGTTTTATCTGTTGTGCTTGCCTCCTATCCGGTACCCTATACACAGAATCCTACAAATATCATCTTTATCTACCTTCTTGGGGCAGTCATTGTAATTATCTATTTTGCCATGTTTCAATACCTGCTCATGCAGTACCGCTTTCAGACAGCAAATCAGAATCTTGAGTTTTTAAAATTTCAAGTAGGGAATTTAAAGGAAAAAATATCTATGGATGCCATTGCTGCAGAAAAGACACAGATTGACCGGCATGATATCCGCCACAGGCTGCAGGCTTTGTCCGCACTTCTGGAAGAAGGGAAAACTGCTGAGGCCCTTGACTACATCGCCCAATCTACAAGGCAGTTTGACACAAAAACACCTGTAACATACTGTACAGACGTCCTGCTGAATGCAACCCTCTCCTCTTATTTCGCGCAGGCAAAAAAATCAGGAATTGTGCTAAAGACACACCTTTCTATCCCTGACACACTTCCGGCTGATTCCGGTGAGTTTTCCATCGTCATTGCAAACGCACTGGAAAATGCCATTAAAGCCTGCTGCTGCCTGCCGGAAGGACAAAGAACCATTATCTGCAAATGCATATACAGGCCAAGGCTGATGCTGGAAATTTCCAATCCCTGCAGCGGCACAGTTGCCTTTTCCGAAGACGGCATGCCGCTGTCAAAAGAGGACGAGCACGGAATCGGCACCCGCTCCATTATGGCCTTCTGCAAAAAATATGATGCCCTCTGTTCTTTTACGGCCGAAGATGGGTGGTTTACCTTAAAAGTAGTATTGTAAACCACCCTTACATTCTATTCCGGCAGTATAACAGACAGTGGCTCCTTCGTTATCATTTCTGATATACTATTGTAGAAATATTGATTTATCTGGTAAAATAGTGTTACGAAAGACATTCTTGTCACACGTTCTAGAATGAACGATAGGAGATATATAGATTATGAACACTTTGGAAGATATTATCAATAACTACCTTGACTTCTGCGAATTCCAGAAAAGGCTGGACGCCAAGACCTTAAAAGCCTACCGTATAGATTTAAGGCAGTTTTGTGAGATGGCCTGTGCCAAATCTATCCCACAGCTCACCACCGATGTTTTAGAAAATTTTATTACCAAACTGCACCAGACATATAAGCCAAGGACTGCCAAGCGGAAAATCGCTGCCCTGAAAGCCTTTTTTCATTATCTTGAATACAAAGGCATAATGACTTCCAGCCCATTAAATAAAATCCAGACAAAATTCCGTGAACCAATCATCCTGCCGAAAGTAATTCCGCTGCATATTATAGAAACCTTCCTATCTGCTATGTACCAGCAGAGAACGCTCGCCAAAAGCCCCTACCAAAAACGTTGTGTCATACGGGACATTGCCGTAATCGAACTCCTCTTTGCCACTGGAATCAGGATATCCGAACTCTGCTCCCTAAAACCGGCAGATATCAATTTATATGATCAGGATATACTGATTAGGGGAAAAGGCTCCAAAGAGCGCAAAATCCAGCTCGGCAATGATAATGTAATCTCAATCCTGCACGAATATCAGGAGGAGTGCCGGGCTGACATCGAAACCTGCGGTTATTTCTTTATCAACCGTTTAAAGCAGCGGCTGTCCGAACAGTCTGTCCGTGAGATGATTAACAAATACTGCACCCTCGCAGCCATTGATCTTCATATCACGCCGCATATGTTCCGGCACTCCTTCGCGACCTGCCTGCTCGAAGCCGATGTGGATATCCGCTATATTCAGGAGATGCTCGGACACAGCTCAATCCATATCACGGAAATTTACACACATGTTGCCATGTCAAAACAAAAAGACATCCTCACCACAAAACATCCGAGAAAAAACCTCTCTATCTGATACAGCAGAAATCAGGTTATATAATCTGCTGTTAGGAGAAGCCCCAAGCTGAATAGTTATTGACTGTTGCCCTGACAGGCATTAAAATATAATTATCAACTGCTAATTTATTAAATAGAAAGGTTGTGATAATATGAATATGACGGAAGTTGCAAGATTCCTTTTAGGGCTGCGGGCTGCCGGATGGACTGAAAAAGAAATTAATGATTTTATGCTTTATATCGAGTCTGGTGATGAGCAATATAAACCAAAGCCAAAAGGTGAAAAAAAAGAATAGCTGCTAAAAGGTGTATAGCAACCAGGGGATAACCACCCCCAGACTATACACCTTTGTTTCTGCTATAGAATTTAACTTTGCCGCAGACCAAGCCCGCTGCGCTGTTATGCGCCAATACGCTTGCTAAATATATCCTTTGCAACCTGCATCTTTTTTATTGCTGGGCATCCTTATCGTTCTCACCCTTAATCCATGCATTATAAACCAACAAAGCACCAACTGCTGATGTGGTGCTCATCACTGTCGAATTTAAGTCAACGCCATTCATATTGCAGACAATATTGATTATCATATTAACAATGATTACTACTGCCATGACAGCAGCTCCCTTTAGAAAATGTTTCATAACTATAACTATCTCCTTCCAAATCAAATATGTATTACTTTGGAAGTTAAATATCGCATTATTTTACGAAGTATAAATTTTCGGATACATCTGCCAAAAACGTAGTGTAGTGGTGCTCATCTAGGCTTTTGGCAGAATGTACCTGGGAATTTAGGCGAGTAAAAACTGTGATATTTAACCGCCGAAGTAATATTTACCGCCAAATAGTATACCAGAGAAAAGAACAATTCACCCATAATGGGCATGAAACGCTTCATTTCATGAATTAACGTGTTTTTTTATTCAGAAAATGTGCATTTATTCATCATTTCCGCACACGAACATTACTTTATAGCAATAATAAATGTAAAGTATTGCCACAAAAGAACGCTTGATACAAAGAACCACATACAGTATAATCAGGAAAGATAAACCCCAAGGAGGAATATATTAAAATGCTGCTGTCTTTCTTTCAACTCTCCCTTGCCATCCGTAATGTATGGCCCCAACGCATGAGCCTGAAGGCATTTGCAGCACTTTATATCCTACTGCTGCTTGCAGGAATGCCTGTAACGCTCCTGTCCTGTATACCGTACGGCCTGTTCGGTATCCTAGCGGCAGCTTGTATTTATGGATTAACTGTCTGCCGGGATACCGCATACCAGAATGTTTGTATGGGCATGGTTGGGTTTGTGCTTGCCATCGTGGTAGATAATCTACTGGCAAATCTGCTGGATATGCTGGTTCCGCCGGCCTTATTCAATCAGCAGTATTTTTCTTTCGGCATATGGGTGCTCCGCATTCTGCTGTTTTATTTTATTACACTGCTTTGCGGCAGGCTGCTCAGGAAATTATTACTGTCAGGCAGAGGCATTTTACGCCTTCCGCAGACGTGGTATCTGATTGATGCCGCACTACTGCTCCTTATAACCATCTACCTGTTCGATAATCTGCTTCCGGGGCAAAATGGCTCTATTGGCAGAATGATATATAACAATGCCTTACATATTACAGGGTATCTCCTTGTTTTGCTTTTTTTGTTTCTGGCAATGCGCTGTTCCTATCTGGAGCAAATACGGACAGAAGAAAAGAAGAGAGCCTTGCAGGATTTACAGGACTACACACATAATCTGGAAACCATGTATAACAGCCTGCGCTCCTTTAAACATGATTACGTTAATATTTTACTCTCAATATCAGGCTATATTGAAAATTGCGATATGGATGAATTAAGGAAATATTTTGAAAGCAAAATCTTGCCAACAAAAAATTTGATTGACCAAGGCGATTATAAGCTTAACCAGCTTAGCAATATCGGCGTGCTAGAGATAAAAAGCCTGCTCTCCGCAAAAATGATTTACGCACATGAGTCAGGGATAGACGTCACGATTGATATTCCCGACAGAGTGGACAATTTTCTGATAGACACCATAGACCTTGCAAGATTACTGGGAATCTTTTTAGACAATGCGGTTGAAGCCGCGCTTGCGGCAAAACAGCCGCAAATAGCCCTAAATATCATTGAAAATCAGTCTGGTGTGTCAATCACCATAAGCAACAGCTTTCGGGATAACGGCACACTGCTTTACAGATTAAAGCAAAAAGGCTTTACCACAAAAAGTGGGCATCAGGGGATCGGGCTTGCCAACGCCCAGAAAATCACTAATTCTTATAACAATGTGCTGCATGAAACAACAATGCAATCCGGCTGTTTCGTGCAGCATATAGAACTTACTGACAGAGGGGAGTAACATAATATGCTGAACATTTTTATATGCGAAGACAATGACACGCAGCGGCGGGCTATCGTGCAAACCATCCAGAATACCGTGCTCATTGAAGAATTGGATATGGAGCTTGTTTTAGATACAGGAAATCCCTATGCGCTATTAGAAAAGGCCAGGGGCAGCCAGAACACAGGCATTTATTTCCTTGATATTAACTTAGGCAGCGATATGAACGGAATGAAACTGGCACAGCAGATCAGATTGCTTGACCCCCGCGGTTTCATCATATTCATAACAGCACATTCCGAACTAAGCTTTATGACCTTTCAGTATCGGGTGGAGGCAATGGACTTTGTATTAAAAGACAACCCTGCCGAGGCAAAAGTAAAAATCAAGGAATGCCTGTTAAATGCAATGGAACGCTATACACTTCAGACTAACAAAATGCATAAAGTCTATACTGTTCAGGCCGGCGGACGAAAAATCACCGTGGATTATGATGATATCCTCTTTTTCGAAACCTCCAGCAACATCCATAAAGTCATCCTCCATGCAAAAGACCGCCAAATCGAATTTCCCAGCACCATGAAAGCGCTATCTTGCACATTAGACAATAATTTCGTGCGCTGCCATCGATCCTTTCTGGTAAATAAAAATAACATAAAAGAAACAGACGCTAAAAAACGAACCATCTATTTTACCAACGGGGAAACCTGCCTGATGTCCACACGCATGATGAAAAGACTCTGACAAGCCAACACAGAGTAATTCAAGGCGGGGAAGAAGTCAACCTTCTGTACTTATTTTCATATCAGCATTTCCATTCTTCTCCTCATTTTTGACAAGCAGGACAATACACGCTACTCCTGCCGCCGATAACGGTACGACACAATGTATTTCCGCAATTCGGGCAAGGCTCGTCGGCGTGGCCATACACTTGCAGAAATGGAGTATTGCGGTAATCCTGACCTTTTGTTATCAAGTAATCCTCTTGTGAGATGCTATTTTTGTCAATGAAGTAACGCAGGCAGTCGGCAATCTCAAAGGCAAGGCGTTCCCATTCGCTAATACTCAGACCGTTTGCAGGGGCAGTGGGATTTATCCGTGCACGATACAGGATTTCATCGGAATAGATATTGCCTATTCCAGCAATCACGCTTTGCTCAAGCAGACACCCTTTGATTGCCTTTTTCCGTTTATCTAATCGGGATTGCAAATATTCTGCGTTACACTCGGCAGACAGTGGCTCTAATCCCAACTTTTCAATACCGCTGTATGTATCTTTTTCATCATTTCGTATCAGCCAAAACCGCCCGAAACGACGAGTATCAGAAAAACGTAATTCCATTCCATTGCTTAATTGCATAATGATATGTGTATGCTTTTCCATCTGATAATCGGGCGGAGTAACAAGTAAACAACCCGTCATTCGCAAGTGCAGAATTATCTTGTTTTTATTGCCCAAATTGATAATTAAAAATTTTCCTCTGCGTGCCATAGAAAGGATTGCCTGTCCTGCCACATCTTCACAAAATTCATCTGCTGTCGGATGTGCAATGACCTCTGGGCGGCTGACAAGCACGTTTTCAATCGTAAGCCCCTGTATCTGCGGCTCAATTACGCTTTTGATTGTTTCTATTTCAGGTAATTCAGGCATTATTCCCACCACCTTTTCGTATTGATTTTTTGATTTCGCTGTGATAAAAATGAATCATTCCAGCCTATCCATATGTTTTGTTTATTCTCTATTTGTACTGCACTAACTCACCCATCGGTATTCTCGTCTGGCTGTACCTGTCTTTGTCTGCCCCGGTTTCTGCTGAATATCCTAATGCAAGGATATTTACCGGCTCCAGATTTTCCGGCAGACCTAACCCCTGTTTCAGTACATCCGGCTTAAAATAACAAATCCATACGCTTCCAAGCCCCAGTTCCGTGGCCATAAGCATCATGTGGTCAGTCAGAATGGAGGCATCAATATCTGTGGTTACCATGCCGTCAAATGGGCGTTTCCATGCCTTGCTTTTATCTGCGCATACCACAACCGCTACTGGGGCGCCATAAATATTTGCCGACTCTGAAATTGCCGACAACCCCTCCCTGCTCCTCACGACAACCAGCCGTACCGGCTGCATATTTGCCGCTGTTGGCGCTACATGGGCAGCCTCCAAAATCTTTAGAAGCTTTTCTTCCTCCACTGCCTGCCCTGTATAGGCACGGACAGAAAAACGTGCCTTTGCTACATCTAATACTGACATTCTCGTATCCTCCCTTTCTTCTTGAAAATTTGACCAGTCATAGTATAACTTATCGGAAGTATGCTTTTGACTTCCGATAAAAGGCGCATGATCTTGCGCCACAAATTGATTATAGGAAACCGATTTTGTTTCCTATAATATAACTTATCGGAGGTATGCTTTTGACTTCCGATAAAAGGCACTGGTTTTGTGCCGCAAATCAATTACAAGAAACCGTTTTTTGGTTTCTTATGATATAATAATAGCAGAAACAGATAAATGGTCAAGAATGTACTTTTTGGGTATATACTTCCCAAAAGGTAAGTAAGGTGTGATTATAGTTTTTCATAACGTACAAAAAAATCATACAAAGAAAAACTACAATCACACCTATGAAGAATGCAAAACGAGCATCCTTCCAGACTATATCGGAGATAAAGGAGATAAAACATGCCAGAACAATGCAGCGGATTTTCCTGCCCTGTGGAGGCAACAATTTCCCTGATTGGGGGTAAATACAAGGCAGTCATATTGTGGCATCTGATGAACAATACCCTGCGGTACAGCGAATTGCACTGCAAAATACCAAAGGCAACGGATAAAATGCTTGCCCAGCAATTAAGGGAACTGGAAAAGGACGGCCTGATCAACCGTGTAGTCTATCTTGTAGTTCCGCCAAAAACAGAATACAGCCTCACAGAATATGGGAAAACACTTGCCCCCATACTGGATGCCCTGTGTGACTGGGGCGAGAACTATTTATCCGAAACACAAAACCGCAAGGAAAACTGCCAATGAAATACTTCTATTCCAGTCAATCCCCGATTGAAGTTGTGCTGCCCGAACACATAAATCAAATCCCCCACAGCAGAGCAACGGGGCATGAATTATATTGGCTGGGTTATAGGGAGTAATTTTAACAACGGATTTTTGAAAGAAGCTTTATTGCAGGTTACAGAAAAATTCCCTTTTCGAGAACCAAAGATATTTACAAAAGGCAATTATTATTGTAAAGTAGATAGGGAATTTGTTTGGTTTCAAGGTTACGAAAATATTTTTTATTTGGATAAAAATAAATAATAAAAAGATAATACATATGACAACATATTTAAACCACGCTAAAATAATACGAATCTGAGGAGGTGTTTTATTATGCCAGCTTTAAAAGGATTGGGATGGACATTTGATACAGTAGCGTCTACATACGAAAAACTACGCCCCGGCTATGTTGAAGAGTTGTATCAGGCATTATTTGATTATATTCCGATTGATGAAAACAGTAATGTAGTAGAGGTGGGAAGCGGCGGCGGACAAGCCACCGCCCCAATGCTAAGGACAGGATGCAAACTGACTGCAGTTGAATGCGGAGAACAGTTCTCTGAACTGTTAAAAGACAAATTTAGAAAATATAGAAATTTTTCAATAATTACAGGTAAATTTGAAGATATTATATTTGAAGACAACACCTTTGATCTGGTATTTTCCGCATCTGCATTTCATTGGATACCAGAAAAAACCGGGTATGAAAAGGTATTTTCAATGCTGAAAAATGGCGGTGTTTTTGCACGTTTTGCAAATCATCCGTATCGTGACAAGGGAAAGCCGGCACTGTCAGAAGAAATAGATGAAATCTATGACGAATACTATTATAAATTTTATAACAAAAAACGCGAAGCATTAACCGAATATACAGAAAAACAGGCTAAAGACAGGGCAATGATTGCAGGCAAATATGGATTTAAAGATATTCGATATGCGTTATTTCACCGTGAACGCATTTTTTCCGCAAAAGAATATATTGAACTGCTTGGAACATATTCAGACCATATCGCAATTGAAAAAACGATTCGACAAAAGTTCTTTTTAAAAATCGAAGAAGCAATCAACAGCCACGGCGGTACAATCACTATCTATGATACGATTGATTTACAATTAGCAAAAAAGTGACACTCCCGATTTATCAAGCAGGCGAACAAAGAAATTCAATAATGATAGAGGTGATTTCAATGGATTTTAGAAGAACGGATGGTAACAATAAGGATTTTATAGAAAACTGTAAACTTCTTGACATGGATTTGGATAGGCGCGTTGGAAAAAAGATAGATAGAAATAAATACACAAAATATAACCTGCTAGATGAAATACAAGAAGCAATCGTTGTATATGAAGATAACAAAGCAATCGGCGGCGGTGCTATAAGAAAATATGATAAAGATAACATAGAACTAAAAAGAGTATTCGTACACCCTGAATATCAGGGACAGGGCATAGGGAGCAAGCTTGTTTCCCTGCTAATAGAATGGGCGATGGAATTGGGATATAAAAGAATGATTCTCGAAACAGGGGAGTTATTAGCTGAATCCTGTGCTGTATATAGAAAACTAGGTTTTAAAGTGATTCCCAATTATGGCCCCTATGAAAATATGCCAGAATCATTGTGTTTGGCAAAGGATTTGGTGAATAAATAATTTCCAAAAATTGGAGGAAAGCTATTATGGAATATGCAGTAACATTGTGTGATTACATGAAACAATTAATAATTCCTAATTCTCTGCCAGCCACAATTTGAAGGCAGTGCCATACTATTTTTTAACTGCCCGTACTGCCACATAAGAATTCATATATTTGTCAAATAGACCGCCGCCATCAAAATCCTCGAAAATATCTGTGATTTCAAATCCAGCTTTAATAAGTCCTCCTATCTGCTCCGTCAGAGTATGGCTAAAGGCAAGGGGCATTTGTATATTTTGTTTCTCCTTTATTTGTTCTTCCGACAAATCCTTAAGTGGATTAAATGGCAGGGAATGCCTTGAAATCAAAAAATCCTCATTCTTAAAATCCGGGGCAAACAAGAAAAATTCCTCTTTAACAAAAGCCATCATCAGAACTCCGCCTGACCTAATTACCCTTGCACATTCTCTCCACATTGGCATAATATCTTCAATGTAGCAATTCGATATAGGATTGAAAATCATATCGAAAGAATTATCTGCAAACGGAAAAGGTTTTGACATATCAGCTCTGATAATATGGATATCATATCCTTCCCGCTGTGAAACATATTTTTCTTTTGCAAGCTGACTATTTGAAATATCCATTACCGTCACCTCTGCACCATGGGCGGCAAACACTGGACATTGCTGACCACCGCCACAAGCCAATGCAAGAACATCTGCTCCTTTCAGCGTCGGAAACCATTCTTTCGGAACTTTCGTGATTCCCGCCAAAGAAACATTTAACATTCCGTTTTTTGCAGCAATATAATCTTCATGACTGATAGCCGTTGTTTTATCAACAAGGCATTCATTTATATTATCCCAAATGTCAGCATTGAAGCTAACATAATCTGTTTCGTTCATGTTATTTTCTCCTCGCATTTAGTTATTACTCACTGTAATTATCCCTCTCTAAACTTTGATTGTCGCTTTATCTGGCAAATTATACCATACCTCTCAACAACTGTGCAAGAATATTTAAAGCTCCCTCAAAGTTATATATTTTGCCAATAGTTTTGCGACAACTTTTCAAAAAATATCCTTTGCCAGCCAGAGTGCAACTGCTATCGTTTCAAATTAACCAGCCCTCTTACAGTGATGTAAACACCAGCCAGCATTTCCGCAACGGACATCCCCAAAAGAACCCCCGCTATAAAATCGCGGAATGCGCTTCCTCCAAAATTATCATGCAACGACATCATAGCCAAACCTATCACTATTAAAATAAAACCATATAATAACGTACATTGATTTTCTAAATTCTGGATTCTCTTTATGAGGCCAAGCACCTGTTCATCATCATATACACGAACACTTTTATCTGTCCTGTCCTCCCCATCCAGTAATTCAGAAACAGTAATATCCAGTTCTTTACAGAGCTGTTCAATAATGCTGTAATCAGGCATACATTTGCCTGTTTCCCATTTTGAAATGGTTTTGTTTGAAACACCCAGTGCCTCCGCAAGCACCATCTGTGTCATATTTTTTTCTTTGCGCTTCCTTGCCAGAAAATCACCTGTAGCTCTCTGATCCATATGATAACCCTCCTCCGTTCTGATAACTTCATTGTATACCGCCCTGCTGGCAGAATCAATCCACCAAAAGGAGAATGTGCGTGGAAACAAGGGGGAATTCCTATCCATTCCGTTCCTCTTCCATATCGTCCGGCAACTCATTTGATGCAAATTTCATAGCCATATTCATTCTGTCCATAAATGTTTTTTCTTTTACAAGGGCAATCCCTTCGGCTTCATCCCCCAGCACAACCAACCTGTCCCCACCTTTTATTTCAAATATCATTCTTGCCTGCTGGGGAATCACGATCTGCCCACGGTTTGAAACCGTGGCTGTCCCAAATATATGCTTTCCCTTCGGCGGTGGCGGCAGCATTTTTCCATTGTCCGCCCTCGTTGTATGAACCAAGTCATCAATCGTAATTCCGTAGAAAGAAGCAAGGAGGCCGCACTTCTCAACATCGGGAACTGTTTCCCCTTTTTCCCACTTCCCATAAGCCTGTCTGGAAATCCCTATCTTTTCTGCGATTTCTTCCTGTGAATATCCGTTGATTTTCCTTAAACATACTAAATTATCCTTTATCATCCTAATACCTCATGTCCGCCTTGGCGGATTTAAATCCATAGTTAACTTCCAACATTCCTTCTAATTCCCAAAATAAGGCATCTTACAATCGGTATTCTTCTGATAATTTCATATAAAATGAAAGTACCTGCAAATTCAATCAAGAAAGCCGCTATATAGACGGCCCATGCAGGCAGCGCCGTGCCATTTTTCAAATAATAACAAGGAATAAGTGCCAAACTATAATGATTTACATAAAATCCATAACCAGCTTTTGTCATATATCTGCTAAATTTATTCTGCCTGTCAAACCATTTCCCGCCACACCCCAATACTGCAAGAACCATAAACCATGCGTACACATTTGTAAATAAGCTTTGCAGCACATTTGCATCCGCATAGTTTTCTCCAAAATATGACACCGTATAAATGATTCCCATAACTATACTTACCATCAGCATTGGCAGACATATTTTTTCAAGCATCTCCTGCACCTGACCATGGGAAAATACAAAATAGCCCAATAAAAAGGCTACCATATAAATTCCAAAACGGTATGTAGTCAGAACCGGCACATTCAACACTTGTGAACCCGCCCAGATAAAAAGCGCAAACAAGAAAAGCATTATAAAATTACACTGTTTTCCAAGTTTCCATAAACGATCCTGCCCATCTATTTTTCTGACCAACAAAAGCAGAAGCGAACACAACCATAATACCTGCGCAAACCATAATGGCCCTATTCCTGAAACAGCAGAAACAATATATACCATAAAATCAGGAATATATTCCAGCCCACCGCCAATTTTAATATTATAATATCCTACAATCCACTGATATACAAAAAGTCCTAACGTAGAAGGCACCAGCAGTTTCCAAGTCCGTTTCCTTAAAAATTCCCCTGCAGATATTTTTTCCAATGCGTATCTTGCACTTATGCCCGCAATCAGAAACAACAGCACCATAAACCACGGGTAGACAAAATACAACAAGCCATCTTGATACTGTACTTTACGGAAGCTGCCGACACCTCCCACAACCCCTGCAGCATTAAACATATAAAATATATGATAAACCATTACCAAAAGTACTGTAACCCACCTAATATTATCAAGGTAAAACTTACGCATAGCAACCTCCTGCAAATATACTCTCTTACCATCGTACAATATATTTGCAAAAAGTACTACCAACTAATCAAGGCATATTCCTCAAACAAATGTAATGTTTGGTTGCATTGCATAGTTCCACACGTCAGTTAACGGAAAAATTAACTTCTGTCATTTCCGTTATCCCTCCATCCGCTGCCTTAATTCATTCCAATCGGTTACTGTCAGAATATTTTTATCTAAGGAATGTACTTCTTCCACTGTATACGGTAAATCAAGCGCCCCTATGTACCATATCGGAAACATCCCGGCATTTAAAGAACCTTTCACATCGCATTCGTACTGATCTCCGATATACCAGACTTCATCCGGCCGTAACTGCGCTTTTTCCAAAGCCAAATCAAATATCCTTTTATTTGGCTTGCGAAACAGAAAATTACTTGAGGTAATAATAAATTCAAAAGTATTGTCCGGAAGCAGCCTGTTAATTCGCTCTGCAACCACGGAGGGATTATAAGAAATATTGCTGATTACGCCTGTACGGATACCTTTGTTCTTCAAATAGTCCAGAAAATCTTTTATCCCCTCTGTCGGCGTCCCCGGAGCAGCAGCATTCCAGAATACTGTATCAATTTCAGCGTTACTGAGTGCAATCTCTATTCCTTGCGATTCATAAAGATAAGGCGTAAACATTGTATTGGGTATTTCTATCTGAAACAAATGCCTTTTCTTGGGATCAAATCTTCCTAACTCCTGATTGATTTCATTTGCCTTGGCCTGCACCTGCTCTGCTGACAAATGATATTTATTTCTTGTAGCATACTGTAAAACAGCCTCTGTTCCCTTGACCCCATCAAACTTCTGTTCTGCAATCAGCGTCTGGCCATAATCAAATAATACCATTTTAGGCATTTTCATGTCATCCACCTCCAAAATATCCCTTCTCAAAGCATCTTCCATACTTTTACCAGCCCCCATTTTAATCAAATCGATATGCCTAATATTTTCATATTGTAACATAATAACTGATATATTGATACAGATATTTCTAATCAGAATGCATTTTTAGATATTACTCTGATTGCAGGTGCAGGGCGACTAGAGCGTGTTTGAAAATTGCTTTTTACAAGATGTGTTTCACACTTTGTGGGAGATTTGTTCCAAATTTAGGAGG
>RAYF01000093.1 GCA_003611745.1 bacterium D16-36
ATAAGTACCTCTTTTCTGATTTAATTTATTATATCTTATTAGCCACTCCTGTTACAACTTTATTATAGCACTTCAATTAATAGAGCAGTGAGTCTTCTGATGACTGCTGTGAAACAGAACAATCCGTATGCCGGGTATCTTCTTGGAAAACTGTACTACCGAGGGGAGGTAGTTCCCAGAGATGTGACAAAAGCATTATATTATCTGGAACAGTCAGCCGGACAGGAAAATGAATTCGCTGCCTATCTGGTAGGGAAGATTTATCTGACGGAGGAAGGCTTTAAGGATGCTCAGAAAGCCATCCGGCATCTGGAATCTGCATGGGAGAAGGAAAATCACTATGCAGGGTACCAGCTTGGAAAACTGTATTTATATGGGCGGGAGATAGAGGTGGATCAGGAAAAAGCCATTTCTTATCTGACTGCCTCTGCTGAGATGGGAAACCAGTATGCAGGACAATTGCTCCACAGCATCCGAAATAACCGGAACTGGTCAGCCGCAACTGGCACGCTCCGGCTCCTGCATCACATCAGCAAGATCATACAGAACCGCATCGCAGATGAGAGGAAAGGAAAAGAAGGGGGGATTGACCGGAAACTGAAACGCAAGATTGATGAGAAGAAACAGGCACATGGTCTGCGGCAGGGATAATCAGGAAAGGGGGATTTTATTATGTCATCCTATACTCATTTCACAGAGGAAGAAAAGGAACAGGCAAGGAATACGGACCTTGTCTCATTTTTAAGACACAGGGGAGAAACACTGAAACGCTCTGGTTCCGAATACGAATGGAAATCTGATAGCGGGAAAGTTACCATCCGTGGCAACCTCTGGTTTCACCAATACGAAAGAGAGGGTGGAGATGCCATCGGATTTGTCCAGAGATATGGTAATCTGACGTTTCCAGAAGCCGTGTCCTGCTTATTATCTGAGCAGGGGATCGTCATAACAGCACAGCAAAGAGTGGCAGAGCAGGAAGAAAAAAAGTCCTTTGCCCTTCCTAAAGCCAATTCTGATATGAGACGGATGTATGCTTATTTATTAAAAGGGCGTTTCCTTGACCGGGAGATTGTCAATTCATTTGTCAAAGAAAAGCAGCTCTATGAAGATGCGGAATACCACAATGCCGTCTTTGTGGGCAGAGATGAACAGGGAGTTCCCCGGCATGCCCATAAGCGGGGAACGTATTCCGAAAGCGGTTTCAAAGGAAACGTGGATGGGAGCAGTCCCGAATACAGTTTTCATTATATCGGCACAGGAAATAAGTTATATGTCTTTGAGGCACCCATTGATATGCTGTCGTACCTCTCCATCCACAAAGAAGGCTGGCAGGAGAACAGTTATGTGGCACTCTGCTCAGTGGCACCGCAGGCAGTCGTCTACCTGTTAAAAAACAATCCTCATATTGATACCATAGTGACCTGTCTCGACCATGACAAGGCAGGCATCGAGGGGAATTACCGTGTGGCAGAGATGGTCAGACAGATGGGAGGAAACCATACAGTAAAAAAGAAATCCCCTCCCTACAAAGACTGGAACGAAAGCCTCAAAGCAGGACATGGCATCCCACCGATTCCGGCAGAGGAACATCCCGGACTGGTGCGGATGAAAGAGATGTGTAGGGAACTGGTGGAGGACTATGCGGAGGAGCGGTGTTCACGTTATCCCTTAGAGGAACTGCAGGATCGGTATGACAAACTAAAACAGCAGGCAAAATTCAAAAAGATAAGTCCAGAGCAATCCTATGAAATGGCAGGGGTTGCTTTTTTATTTGTCCAAAAACAGCTTGCTGCGATGGAAAAGGAATATACCAAAGAACAGTATATCTCCGTTTTGTTTTCCCTTTATCCGCCGCATCATGACAACTGTGGTTATACATCCAGACTGGCACAGATGGGGGAGAGACTGCAGGAACTTCAGAGAATATATAACAAAAATAAAATATTACCGGAATCCGGTCAGGGAAAAATCATACAGGAAACCATGTCCTTTGTGGTGGACTGCCTGCGGCTATCGATGTTTTCCGAAAACCAGTGCCAGGATCAGCAGGTACATGGAGTCAGTCAAGAAAGGAGGGAGTCAGCATGTCTGGTATTACAGCAATCATAGTGGCAGGCTCCGTCATGTTTGCTCTGCTCGGCAGTATCACCGTCCTTGCCAACATGTACAGCCTCAACCGTATCAAGTCCAGAACCGTGGGAGATGGTCAGCACGGTACAGCGAGATGGGCAAGCAAAACTGAGGTAAAAAGAACCTATCAGCAGATACCCTTTACACCAGAACGGTGGCGAAAGCAGGTGCAGGAGTGTGGGGATGCCACTATGCCGGATGGGAAACCATTGCCACAGGGGATTGTGGTGGGATGTACTGGAGGAAAGAAAAATACCACTGCCATGATTGATACGGGGGATGTCCATGCGCTGATGATTGGGGCGGCTGGTGTGGGAAAGACCGCTTACTGGCTGTATCCCTGTATCGAGTATGCCTGTGCCAGCGGGATGAGTTTTCTGTCCACCGATACCAAAGGAGATGTCATGCGAAATTATGGCACAATCGCAAAAGAGTGTTACGGGTATAACGTGTCGGTCATTGACCTTCGTAACCCTGCACGCTCCAATGGCAACAACCTGCTAAACCTCGTAAATAAATATATGGATTTATTCAAAGAGAATCCTCATGAACTGGTCTACAAGGCAAAAGCAGAAAAATATGCCAAGATTATATCCAAGACCATTATCCTGTCGGGGATGGATGCGGCAAGCCTCGGTCAGAACGCTTACTTTTACGATGCTGCCGAGGGACTGCTGACAGCTACGATCCTGCTGGTGGCAGAATTTTGTGAAGCAAACAAACGGCACATCGTATCCGTGTTTAAGATCATTCAGGAACTGCTTGCCCCATCACAGAAAAAGGGAAAGAATCAGTTTCAGCAGATGATGGAGCTGCTCCCCGATGACCACAAGGCCAAATGGTTTGCCGGAGCTGCCTTAAACACTGCTGAACAGAGCATGGCAAGTGTGATGAGTACCGCACTGTCCCGGTTAAATTCTTTTTTGGATTCTGAGCTGGAACAGCTTTTATGTTTTGATACGGAGATTGATGCGGAGAAGTTTTGCCGGGAAAAATGTGCAGTATTTCTTATCATGCCAGAGGAAAATCCCAATACGTTCTTTATGATTTCGCTGATTATTCAGCAGTTATACCGGGAAATCCTTTCCGTAGCAGACGAAATGGGAGGGAAACTGAAAAATCGCTGTGTCTTTTTCTGTGATGAATATGGCACGCTGCCAAAGATTGAATCAGCAGAGATGATGTTCTCGGCATCTCGTTCCAGACGCCTGCAGATCGTACCCGTGATACAATCGTTTGCACAGTTGGAAAAGAACTATGGGAAAGAAGGGGCAGAAATCATCATAGACAATACACAGCTTACTATCTTCGGAGGATTCGCACCCAACTCGTCCTCTGCGGATGTACTGTCAAAGGCGCTGGGCAGCCGTACCGTCATGTCCGGCTCTGTCAGTCGGGGAAAAAACGATCCGTCCCAGTCCTTACAGATGATAGAGCGACCGTTGATGACACCGGATGAACTGAAAAGTATGCCGAAAGGACAATTTGTGGTAATGAAAACCGGAGCTTATCCCATGAAAGTGCGATTGAAGCTCTTTTTTAAGTGGGGAATCAAGTTTCATGAGGAATATGCTGTGAAAGAAAACGGAAACCGCAAAGTGGCATACGCAGAGAAACAGGAGATTATGGATGGCATTATACAGAAATATCATCCCGACTGGATGACATGTGAAGATATCCCATCCAATGCCATGCCTGCTGGTGGGCAGAGAATGACAATGGGGGAGAGAAGGGGACATCAGAAAGTGGCAGGGAGGAAAGGAGGTGGACTTCGAACAGCACCAAGAGATAATTAGTAAGTTTGAAAAGGAGGTAACAATGGGAAAACTGGATTTTCTCTACCGGATGGAGTTACCACATCGTGCCGTGGCAGTGTATATTTATCTTTCTGACCGGGCGAATAAAGAGGGACAGTGCTGGCCAGCTGTCCCAACGATTGCCCGTGAGATCAAATTGTCAGAGGCTACAGTGAGACGTGCCATCCGGGATTTACGAAAGGCAGGACTGGTTGAGACAGAACAGAGGTATCGTACAAGGGGAGGAAAGAGCAGTCTGCTGTTTCAGCTAAAGGACAGGTAGGAATCTGTTGAAAAAATACCATCTGCATCAAGGGGCAACTGCGGCCTTTTGGTGACAGGTGGGACCTGTCACCATGACCAGAGAAAGGGAACTTCCCACTTTAAGAGTAGTTACGGCAGAAAGGGAATATTACTAGGCTATCTTGTGTAACTGGAGGGATAGTAGCAATATTGATGATGTTAGTGTTATTGGGGCATCAAAAAGCAAACTTTGACAACCCCTTTTTTTAAGATTACGCTTGGTGGTTTTTACGGTATTCTTTTGGCAGAGTCTTAAAATATGCTTTGAATGCTGATGTAAATCTGCTTTGACTTTCATATCCAACCTGTTGCCCAATCTCTGCAATACTTAGGTCAGTTTCTAAAAGAAGATTTGCTGCCAGTTCCATGCGATGTTCCTTGATGTGGGCTGCAATGGAAGTCCCATAGACGGACTTGAATACTTCTTTCAAAGTAGTGGGATTGATTAGGTACTGTTTAGAAAGGGCATCAATTGTAATCCGCTGTCCGATATTTTGCATGAGGTATTCATGGATTGCACGAACGGTTTCAATCTGTTCGGATTGATATTCTGTCAAGCGGCTGGTCTGAGTTACTTCCATTTTACTCAGGTAAAGAAGCAGTTCCAGACTTTTGATTTTTTGGTATGCCAGTTTTAGATTTTCCGGCTGTTCATAAAATGCTGAAAAAATAGCATCAGTCTGCTCATTTCCGGCGAAGGAGGTAAATGTGCCATTTTTACAGAATTTTTCATAAAGCATTTCACCATGGATTCCTGTTTCTGACAGCAGTTCCGGTGGGCATTCTGACAATTCCTGCAGGTCAATGCACAGTGTCAGTCCTTCGTATTCCCCGGTTGGAAAGCATAGGGCAGATTCTGCACAGGCATCCAGCGTATGCAGGGAAAAATCCCCGGGACCGAGATGGATCTGGTTTCCGTTTCCCATTTTCCACCCAATCCGTCCGGAACGGCAGTAATTGATTTCCATGACATGACTTAATGGTGGATGCTGCATAGAAGTAGTTTCTGTTTTAGTTGTAAAAAAGTATAGTTCCATGCCTTGATAAAGGGAAATCTTTTCGATATGGCTGTGAGGATAGGAACTCATCCTGTTTTCAATTTTTTCCAATTCTTTTTCCATCCTGTTTTCCTTCCTATAAGTAACTAATTTTAATGTTGGTTACTATTATTGAGGCAGGTGATTTCCATAACCTGTTCAATCATCTGATGCAGGAGACGGCTCTGTTCGGTATCTGCAGCCCGGTAATAAACTTCCTTTCCCTCACGGCGGCAGACAATCAGTCCGCTGTTTTTCAACGGTCTTAAGTGATGGGAAACAGCAGGGCTGGACATATTTAACATCGCTGAGATATTCAGTACGCATTCTTCGCAGTGGCACAGAAGCCAGAAGATGCGGATTCTGGTAGTGTCGCCAAGCTGTTTAAATACATCTGCCACTGTCTGGAAATCATCCACATGGTTTAACTGTTCTCGAATAAAAGCAGTTTCCTGCTTCTCTCCATGATGGTGAGGCAATTTCGTATGGGTCATTGTGTTCTCCCTTTCTTTTTATGCTTTTTGTAAATCATCAACTTTATTTTCGCCTAATTAGAAATACATTTCGCCCATTTAGCAGGGAATCTATTCAGGGCATTGACTTGATGTTATGTCTGCATTATACTATGACCATGATGATTAAACAAGTGCTTATTTGTTAAATCATAAAATAAAATTATATTTAAGGAGGATTATTCCTATGAAAAAGACTTACAAAATTGATGTGGACTGTGCCAACTGTGCAAATTTGATGGAAGATGCTGCTAAAAAGACTTCTGGTGTGAAGGATGCAACAGTTAATTTTATGACACTGAAAATGATTGTCGAGTTTGACGAGGGGCAGGAGCCAAAGGCTGTGATGGAGGATGTTCTGAAAGCTTGTAAGAAGGTTGAGCCTGACTGCGAGATTTTCCTATAATCAGAACTGCCTTTATGATGGAAGGGCAACCTTAAAATGCACCTTGGCAGTTTAGGGATGCCCTTTTTATCTAAGTAACAAATAAACAATTACTTAATTATCGAAAGGAGTTTTCATTATGCAGGAATTAGTAGTAAATATACTATTAACAGTTGTTATTATAATGGCTATCGGGATGCTTATTTTTGTCGGAAGCCGTAAAGGAGGCATGACAAAAAAGCAGAGGACGATGATGGTTCGGATTTTAATCACTGCCACTATATTACTGGCTCTACAGTTTGTTTCCGCAGAGCTGTTTGATAAGGTTGACAGTTATCTGTTCCCGTCTGCTGGGCGCTGGATTCGTTTTGCTTGTTATCTGATTGATTACTTTATCATCGGATATGACATTTTAAGGAAAGCAGCAAAAGGAATTAAAAACCGTCAGGTTTTTGATGAAAGTTTTTTGATGGCAGTGGCTACGGTTGGAGCAATGGCATTGGCTATTTATGAGAATGGTGAGTATCTGGAGGCAATTGCAGTAATGCTGTTTTATCAGATCGGTGAATGGTTTCAGGGGTATGCAGTGGGCAAGAGCCGCCGCAATATCAGCAATCTGATGGATATCCGTCCCGATTATGCGAATGTAGAGAGAAACGGAGCATTGGAACAGGTAGATCCGGATGAAGTGGAGATTGGCAGTGTGATTGTTGTGCAGCCGGGAGAGAAAGTGCCGATTGATGGAATTATCCTTGAGGGTACATCCAGTCTGAATACCAGTGCATTGACAGGAGAAAGCCTGCCGAGGGAGGCAGAAGCTGGGGATGAAGTAATCAGCGGATGTATCAGCATGACAGGTGTATTGAAGATACAGACAACAAAAGAGTTTGGAGAATCAACAGTTTCCAAGATTTTGGATCTGGTGGAAAATGCAAGCTCCCGCAAATCAAAATCGGAGGATTTTATCTCGAAATTTGCAAAAGTATATACTCCGGCTGTCTGCTACTGTGCATTGGCACTGGCGATCCTTCCTCCGGTTATCCGTATGCTTTTTATGGGATTATCTGCTGGTTGGGGAGTTTGGATTTACAGGGCATTAACATTCCTCGTTATCAGTTGTCCTTGTGCATTGGTAATCAGTATTCCTTTAAGTTTCTTTGCCGGTATTGGAGGTGCCAGCAAAGAGGGTGTGCTGGTAAAAGGTTCCAACTATCTGGAAATCCTTTCTCAGACAAAGTATGTCGTCTTTGACAAAACCGGAACTATGACAAAAGGTGTTTTTGAAGTGAACGGGATTCATCATTCCGCAATCGAGAATGAAAAACTGATTGAGTATGCAGCTATGGCAGAGTGTGCTTCTTCCCACCCAATCAGTAAGAGTTTACAGCGGGCATACGGAAAGGAAATTGACAGAAGTCGTGTATCAGACATACAGGAGATCAGCGGAAATGGCGTAACGGCAAAAGTGGATGGTTTGGAAATCGCTGCAGGTAATGATAAATTGATGAAGCACTTAAATATTCCTTATCATGACTGCCATAAGACCGGAACAATCATCCATATGGCAATTGATGGAAAATATGCGGGGCATATTGTAATCTCTGATATCATAAAACCTCATGCGAAGGCAGCAATTGCAGAGTTAAAGAAAGCAGGGGTAGATAAGACTGTCATGCTGACGGGTGATGCAAAGAAAGTGGCAGATCAGGTCGCTGGCTCACTTGAAATTGACGAAGTTTACAGCGAGCTTCTGCCAGCGGATAAAGTGGAAAAAGTAGAAGAACTTCTGGAGGCAAGGCAGGGGAAAGCAAAACTGGCATTTGTCGGTGACGGTATCAATGATGCACCGGTGCTTTCCAGAGCAGATATCGGTATTGCAATGGGTGCAATGGGCTCCGATGCAGCAATCGAAGCGGCAGACATTGTATTGATGGATGATGATCCAGTCAAGATTTCAAAGGCAATCAAGATTTCAAGGAAGTGTCTGCGGATTGTTTATCAGAATATTATATTTGCACTGGCAGTTAAATTTGCCTGCCTTGCATTAGGGGCTGTAGGTATTGCGAATATGTATCTGGCAATCTTTGCAGATGTAGGCGTTATGGTTCTCGCAGTGCTGAATGCAATCCGCTGCCTGTTTGTAAAAAAACTATAAGAGGGGAGGGATTCCATGCAGATTGGCAGTATGGAGTTTTTGTCAGAGGAACTGGAGGAAAACGATTTATATATTTTAACAGAGTTTTTCAAAATGCTTGGAAATCCCACCCGGATACACATCCTGTTTCTTTTGATGGAGCAGGATGCCTGTGTCAGCGATCTTGCAGAGTGGCTTGGAATGACTCAGTCTGCTGTGTCCCATCAGCTAAGTTTATTAAAAATGAGTAAGTTGGTGAGGCGTCGCAGAGATGGGAAAATGATTTTTTATACGCTGACGGATGATCATGTACGGGTGGTCATTAAGAAAGGGATGGAACATATTCTGGAACGTTAGAGGTGAGGTGGAATTTTGATGACAATGGACGAATTAAAGCGGGGGCAGAGTGCGTATATCCGTTCTGTGGGAGGGGATGGCGCACTTCGGCATCATTTGCTGGATATGGGGCTGACTCCACGGACAGAAGTTACACTTCAAAAAATCGCTCCCATGGGAGATCCGGTGCAGATTGAACTTAGAGGTTATGAACTTACTCTGCGGCTGGATGAAGCACGAAAAATTGAGATTGAGAAAATACATACAAAGATGGCAGTCCCTCAAATTGAACAGAGGGTGGTATCAGTGGCGCATCCAGGTGTAGGAGAGCTTGGAAGAGCAGAAAGTTATCATGTACATGATGCGGGAAATGAGATACCAAAAGGTGAAAAACTTACATTTGCATTAGCAGGCAACCAAAACTGTGGAAAAACAACTTTGTTTAATCAGCTTACCGGTGCGAATCAGCATGTTGGAAATTTTCCGGGTGTGACGGTTGACCGTAAAGACGGAACAATCCGTAATCATCCAGAAGCTACTGTAACAGATCTGCCGGGAATTTATTCCCTTTCCCCTTATTCCAGTGAGGAAATTGTAACAAGGGATTTTTTGATGGATGCACACCCAAATGGAATTATTAACATCATTGATGCTACCAACATGGAGCGGAATCTGTACCTTACCATGCAGATTATGGAACTTGGAATTCCTATGGTTCTTGCACTCAATATGATGGATGAGGTCAGGGCAAATGGAGGCTCTGTGAGAGTGAATGAATTGGAAGAAATTCTCGGTATTCCTGTTGTTCCAATTTCAGCGGCTAAAAATGAGGGAATCGAAGAACTCATCGACCATGCAATCCATGTGGCAAGGCACAGAGAAACTCCTGGAAGGGTTGATTTTTGCCCGGCAAGCAGTGATGAACATGATCCGGTTGGTGCGGTTCATCGATGTATTCATGCAGCAATACACACTCTGGAATTTGATGCAAAAGAAAAAGGGCTACCTCTTCGTTTTGCAGCAACAAAACTGGTGGAACATGACCATCTGATTGCAGAAAAACTATGTCTTACCCTTGAAAAGCAAACAGCGTTTGAGCATCTTGTATCTGTTATGGAAAAGGAAACAGGGCTTGATCGGGAGGCTGCATTGGCAGATATGCGGTTTTCATTTATAGAATCCCTGTGTGAAAAAACTGTGGTACGTCCTCGTGAAAGCAGAGAGCATAAACGAAGTATGGCGATAGACCGGCTTTTGACTGGTAAATATACAGCAATTCCATGTTTTATTGGTATTATGGCATTTATATTTACTATGACATTCAGTTTTATTGGTGCGCTGCTTTCCGATTTAATGACCATGGGCGTAGATGCGGTCGTTGCATTGCTTGACAAGCTGTTTGTAGTAGCTGAGATTAATCCGGTGGTTCGTTCCCTTGTGATTGATGGTATTTGCGGTGGAGTGGGAAGTGTGCTAAGTTTCCTGCCAACCATTGTGACATTGTTTTTCTTTCTGTCCATTTTGGAAGATACAGGGTATATGGCAAGGATTGCTTTTGTCATGGACAGACTGTTACGCAAAATTGGACTGTCTGGCAGAAGTATTGTTCCCATGCTGATTGGTTTTGGCTGCTCTGTTCCTGCCATTATGTCAACTAGAACACTTTCCAGTGAACGTGACCGCAAGATGACAATTCTGCTGACACCGTTTATGAGCTGTACGGCAAAACTGCCTATTTATTCGATGATGGTCAGTGCATTTTTTGCAAGGAAGTATCAGGCACTTGTCATGGTCGGATTATACGTTCTTGGAATTGTATGTGCCATTTTATATGCCTTGGTTTTAAAAAAGACAAATTACCACGGAGAGCCGGTTCCGTTTGTCATGGAACTTCCCAATTACCGGCTTCCATCATCAAAAAGTGTATTGCAGCTTATTTTTGAAAAAGCAAAAGGATTTATCAGAAAAGCATTTACAATTATATTTGTGGCTTCCATTATAATCTGGTTTTTGCAGACTTTTGATATCCGGTTAAATATTGCGGCTTCATCAGAGGAAAGTCTGCTGGCAATGTTAGGCGGTCTTGCAGCCCCGGTGTTTGCACCGTTGGGATTTGGGGATTGGAGAATTTCTACAGCATTGATTACTGGTTTTACGGCAAAAGAGAATGTGGTATCCACCCTTACTGTGCTGTTAGGCGGAGATGTGTCTTTGCTGGGAACATTATTTACACCATTTACTGCAGTTGTATTTTTGGTATTTACATTGCTTTATACGCCATGTGTGGCGGCAGTTGCAACAGTAAAACGGGAAATGGGTGGTGTAAAGGCTGCGACTGGAACGGTAATTGTTCAGTGTGCAATTGCATGAATCGTTTCTTTTCTTGTTCATGCAATGGGAATGGTTGTCGGATTAGTATAGAGGGGGATTGCTGATGAATATTGCGAGTGTTGTGGTGATTTGTATTTTGGCCGTGTTGCTGATATTAGTTGTTGTTTGCTCTCGAAAAAATAAAGAGGGTGAATGTGGTGGCAACTGTGCTGAATGTAAGTTGTGTAAGCGATAAAGAAAGCAAAGTGTGATAAAGTAAAATCCAAATTACCTGTTCTGAGTGAAAAAAATAATAGATTTTTTCGAAGTAAATAGATATAGTATATAAAATACTATATTCTGACAAAGGGAGGCGGTAATATAGGAAAATTACTTATCATAGAATTTGGGGATAATGAAAGTGCAGTCTTTGGTGACATTATGAATATGTTGGAGAAGTATCCGGACTTTCATAAATATGAGCTAGAGAAGGAATTGCCATTATCTCTCCCCGGACTCGAAATCTATCCAGACAAGAGAAAAATATATCGTGACAGGCGAGAGATACATCTGACAGTAAAAGAGTACGATCTTCTCTGCTTGTTGGTATATAATCAAGGCAGGGTTCTTACTTACGAGCAGATTTATCAAAAGGTATGGGGAGAAGAGCCATTTGGCAAGGAAAGTAATGCGATAGGCTGTCATATCCGGAATCTGCGAGAGAAACTCTTTCAAGCATCCCCTAACACACCATTTAATATACGATGTGTGCGGGAGGTTGGCTATTGTTTAGAAACAGAATAACAGAAAAGACAGCGGTTTGTATAATCAGACCGCTTTTTTCTTACCCAATTTCCATTATTTTTGTATAAACAGACTTTCTACGACATCGAAAAAAGTACCATGTCATAAAATGCGACGGGTTACGTCAAATCTACGGTTTATCTACTGATTTTCTACGGTTTTATACAATATACTTTTCCCATTGACAAAATAAGCAGGAGAATAGGTATGAGCCTGCATGAGGGGAAAGGCATGAAGAAACGGAAAACTCGAACAGGGTATCAAAAATTAGAAATAGAATATGATATTTATATAGTGAATACCGCAGTCCGACAGGGGATAGCGGTATTTTTTTGTTCGACATATTCCTGTTTGTTTCCCCCGCCTTTTCCAATAACATACATTGTTCTTTACAAAAGCGTACTTACCAAAAGGTCGGTATGCTTTTTCTTTTGTATCCGTTCACCGCCTGCCAATCTTGGTTTTCGCAAAAAAATCAGGATTGGAGGAAAAACAGTTGAAATATCAGCCAAGAAAAGTATTCGTATTAGAGAATGGCAACTATCAGGAGATTACATATCAGGAGCATTGTCAGAACCAGCAGTCTGATGAATCTTATAAGAATCGGTTCTTTATTCCTTTGCAGGGAATGCTGCTGGAAGTCAGCAGAGAAGTCTATGCCGAATTCTACCGGGAAAAGGAAAGAAACCGATATTTGAAAAAGTTGGATATAGAAAACGGTCTGTTTTCTATAGATAGCTTTGAGAAAGCAGATGGCAGTGGCGTGGATTATATAGCAGATACTGTTGCTGACATGGCAGAAGATGTAATGGAACAGTTACTTTTGGACAAGCTTCGGGAATGTATTTCTCTGTTGTCATTCGAAGAACAGAAACTTATTCATCAGCATTATTATGATGAGATTTCTGAGGTAGAGCTGAGCAGGGAATATGGAATCTCTCAACAGGCAGTCAGCAAAAGACTGAAGAAGGTCAGGGAAAAGCTCAAGAACCTGCTGGAACAGTAATCATGTTTTTTGAAATTTAAGAATATACAACAGAAAAACAACAAACAAACACAGTCCGGGAGAACAGTATTTCCCCAGTCCAAACATGGGTGGGGACACTGTTCTTCTTGGCTTATAAATGATAAATCTCTCGCTATTATATGCTATATGTAGTATAATAAGAGTAAGAAAATAAGCGGTAATCAAGAGATAAATACCATAGCGAAAGGGGATGATATCATGAAAAAGAACAGGATTAAGAAACTATGTACACTGAGTCTGGCTGCGATTTTTATACTTACTACATTCATACCAAGTCAGGAAGTGTATGCTAAAGGAGTGACGAAAAAGACTGTCACCATCCGTGTCGGACAGAAAAAGAAGATACAGCTAAAGCAGAAGAACGTAAAGAAAATCAAGGTGAAAAGCAATAAAAAGTCAGTGGCAACCGTCAAGGCAGTAGGGAAAAAGTCAATCCAGATAAGTGGAAAGAAAGCCGGGAAAGCGGTTATCACGGTAAAGGTAACTACAAAGAAGAAGAAAGTGAAAACCATTCGTAAACGGTAGATAGTGCGTACCTATACAAAACCGGAGCAAACCTGTATGATAGTAACAGATCTGCTCCAGTTCT
>RAYF01000094.1 GCA_003611745.1 bacterium D16-36
AATAAGTACCTCTTTTCTGATTTAATTTATTATATCTTATTAGCCACTCCTGTTACAACTTTATTATAGCACTTCAACCCAGATCAATGCCTAAAATATCCCTGCCGAGGTTTACGAAAACATCGGATATTAAAAAAGCTACTGCTATAATGATCCAGTAGCCAAGCTTCTTTAATACCCCCTGCAGCCCCACCCGTGAACTCTCCTTCTTTTTCTTTCTGGAACGGTACCACCCCGTCAGCCAGTCCGCTACATTAAAAAACAGGTACGCCGCGAAGACATACCAGTATACGCCAAACAGGGCTGTCATGACAGTTACTATGCTCCCCAGCATAAGATTGTAGTTGTCTGTAAATGTTTTCATGATATTATCCTTTCCGCCGTGCCGGCATAAAACCGGCAGGGCTAAAAAAAGGGCCTCCCGGCCCTTATCCCTCATAGCTGTCACCTGTTATCTCCCCATACTGCCCTGCAGTAATCTTCCTTGCCCTGACAAATTTTGCAACATCTTCTTTGCTGTAAATCCCGTTGTCGTAAAACCTTTTTACTATATTATACATCCGCTTCACCCCCTCCCATCTGGTTTAACAGGATGGCAGCAAGCACCTCGTCCTGCTCCTGCTGTTTTACCGACTGCTGCAGGAGCATCTCTGCCAGCACTACATCCTGTTCCTGCTGTTTTGCTATAATGTCCGCTTGGTTTAGCAGCATCTGCGCCTGCACCACATCCTGTGCATCCGGCTCCGGCTCTGCCGGTTCTGGGACGTAATCCTCCCACTGCCCGTCCACATACCTTTTATTTGACAGGTCAAAATCTTCCTCCAGCGGGACCATGTCATCTGCAGTTACTTCCCCGCTGAGATGGCTGTCTGAAATTACAAACCCATCCTTATTAATCTGCGCATACCTCATTGCATACCACTCCCTTCCTATCTAATAGAATTCTACAGCCTGCCATGCTAATTTAGTGCCAGGGAGGTGTCGCTATGAAGCCGGAAATAAAGAAGCTGCTTATCTTAAACGCGCCCTATCTGCTCTTTGTGTACCTGTTTGACAAGGTAGGCGCGGCTGTCCGGCTTTCCCCCGGCATGGACGCAAGCCAGAAGATTTTACACTTGGGGGAGGGCTTCACCGCCGCCTTTGCCAGCGCAGCCCCCAGCTTCCACCCCGCCGACCTGCTGATCGGCATTGCCGGGGCGGTCATTATCCGGCTTGCGGTCTACATGAAAGGCAAGAACGCGAAGAAATACCGCAACGGTTTTTTCGTTTACTTCGTCCTGCATGGGGTCTTTCCCTCCTTTCGGGGTAGTCTATGGGCGGCGGTCAGATACGCACCCGCAGCCCGTTAAGGTCGTCGGCTCTGATACCTACCAAGTACCATTCCTGCGCCATATTCATTTCAATGCGGGTCGGCTTCCATTTGCCGTGGGTGAACACGTCGAAACAGTCCCCGCAATGCAGCCCGCCGTAGTAGCTGGCAAGGCCAAAGCGGATGTCGTAGCGGTCTGTGCGCTCGTCAAATACCAATGCTCCCGTCATTTTCTGTGCCATAATAAAAATCCTCCTTTTTGTGGTTGTGGGTGGTTACAGGCTTTCGCCCGGTCTGAATGAATAGGAGTCGTGCGGCTCCTTTGGCGCAAGTGCGCCGCTTGCCATGTCGTGCGCCACAAGGGACGTATAATAATTGCCGATAGTGGACGGGGCATTGAAAAGCACCGCCCGTAGGTACTGCTTGATGTTGCGGATTTTTGTTGTGTTCTCCCGCATACAGTCCAGCACAAAGCGGATATGTTCGCTGTCTAACTTCATAAACTTAGCTTTCACCAGCTCGGCGGGGTAGTCGTCCCCGGCAATGCGGATTGTCTTTCTCCGGGTGCAGACGGTTTCCAGCATGAGGTCAACGATTTCATTAAGCCTGTCCCCGTCAAACTTCATATCCTGCATGAGAATGTCATAGTCGATATTGTCCTTGATGATTTCCCGGTAAATCTCGTATGCGCTCTGTGTGTCCGCTTCCTTTCGTTTCCGTTCCGGCGGCGCAGCCGCTTCCTGCTCCATAGGAGAGGGGTTAGGGGAAAGGATAGGAATGGAATGGGTACTTTGTTCATCAGTAATTATTTTTTCTTTTTTTGGTAAGTCAGTTCTTTGTATATCTTTATTTAATTGCATTGGATTTTCCGTCGTCGGTTTACCCGGTGTCGGATTTTCCAATATCGGGTTGCCCGGTGTTGGATTTTCCAATATCGGTTTTTCCAATCCCGGCGGGGTGTCGTCCGGCGGCTGGGGCTGCTCGTAAATGGTGTACTCAATGGCGGTCATTTTGCCTTTCTCGTCGCGTCCCTGCCGCCGCTTGATATACCCGGCTTTTTCCAGCTCCCATACAGCGGTACGGATAGCGTCGATACTTTCCCGGTTGATCTGTGACAGCCTCGCAAGGGTGTAGTCCCAATCTTCGGGCAGGGAAAGCATTTGCGACAAAACCCCCTTTGCCTTTAAGGTCAGCTCCTTGTTGCGTAAATGGTGGTTGCTCATAACGGTATAGCCCTTGTTGCGCTCCACTCGGAAAACTGCCATAGCTTCATCACTCCTTTGGTTGTGGATTTGTTACGCGATAGAACGCCATTTTGCCGGGGTTAGGTATAAATCCTTATCCCCGGCAGAAACGCGCCCGCAAAGCCGCATATAGCAAGGCTCTTTTCGCCCCTACTGCGTAACATGAGGGCATAAAAAAAGCGGCGTTCCTGTTCTCCCTGTATAGGGATAGAGAAACGCCGCGTCTGCGTCGTATTCAGTTTTCATTTATTTTTTTCAATGCTGTGTGCTGGTGGCTGGGCTGGCAGGGTTCCGGGCGGCATATCAAGGCTCTTTCCCTCAAAAGTAGTAAATTGGTAGTAAATTCAGCTTGAAATCCTGCTTGTATGCCCGTAAATCAAGGCTTTTTTGAGATAATCAACCATTTTTTTATATAATACTGGCATTCCGCCAGCGTACAGCCATAACGGATTTTACCACCTCAAAGGGGCGTCTTTTCCCTAATCCTCCTGCGTTCCTCCTGCGCTTCCATTTCAAGCTGCCTGATTTCCGCATCCAGCTGCTCTGTTGGCATCGCCCGTACTTCCTCCGGTATATGGACCGGTGTGTCATCAATGATATACTCTGTGCTGCCTTCCATATTACTTCACCTCCCAAAAATCTATATCATGGTTTTCCCTTAACTTTTCAAGCGTTTTTATCTGTGCCTCGTGCTCCGTGTAACCATCAGCCAAAAAACGGCTTAAATACCTGATGTATAATGATTCGCTGATTTCCTGATTGGAACAATACATATAAACTGTCCCGTCGTGGCAGATTATTATGCTTTTTTCATATCCCTGCCTAAAAGCAGAATTAAAATCTGCTATGCTTTGCGGATGGCTATGCATTGCAATTAAACCAGACGCATTCTCAAGCTTCTTTTTTAATGATTCATTGTATAATATTTTCCCATCTTCTTTTTCATCTAGGGCACTTGCCACAATCCCGCCCGTAGCACCATTAATCCAATACATATCCTCAAGCATGGTCCCGCTTCTATGTTTTAACATCTCTTTGGCTTTAGAATATAATAAGCGGTTTATAGAAGAATTATCCGTAATGCCGTCAAACTTTTTTCTATATTCCCCACTGTTTATATATGTATTATTTATTTGTGTCCCTTTATTCCTTCCATATCTCTGATATTCTGATGGCATATCTTCCCCTTCCATTGCCATATTACTATCATTCTGCGGCTGTGTCAAATCAGGTCCCCCCTTATTTTTAACATACCGCTCCTCCCATTTCCTGTATTTCATGTCCGCCGGGACATAATATGTCTTCCCGTCCGCCCCCCCTGGCCGCACGTTTCTCCCCTTCCGTAAATTCATCATCGAAACTTGGGCAGGCTACGCTCCTGCAGTTACAGTGGAACGGCGGCGCCGTAAGGCCGGGCTTGTAATCCTTTGTCTTAAATTTTTTTCCATCCATGTTCTGGCATATTTCAGATGTATGGCTGTCCAGCGTTGCGATGATCTCATATTCTTCCACATCACGTTCGCCGAAACAGTCTTTTGCCGCCGCGGACGCAATGGCGGCAGATTCTGTATATACCAGCGTGGCCGCACGGTTCCGGCTCACCTGCAGCTTTTTGCTGGCCGTTTCCACTACCCTGTATGGGTCCTCCCCCCTGATAATGCACTGGGACAGTTCCGTATGGAGCGTGCTAACCAGTTTTTCCTTGTTCTCCCATACCCTGTCTGAAAAAACTTTCCCGTCCTGCGCCCATGGATGGTTTAGCACGATTTCTATCCTACGCCTGTCTATCGACGCAAGGCTGTGCCCTACGCCTGTCCCCTTCGCAACCTCATATGCCGTATGGCAGTACCTGTCTGCATATGACCTCCCAAGGAAATCCGTCACGCCCCCATGGTATTCCTGAAAGAGTTTTTCCGATTCCTGCTGCATCTGTATCTTCATGGCTTCCAGCCTGTTGATATGTACTTTTGCGGATGCATTCTCAAGCTGTTTCATCCATTTTTGGTTAATGGCATTCTCTTCCCCGTATTTTATATACTGTTCGACCGTCCAGTGGAACTCTTCAAGCTCATTCTTTGACAGCAGTTTTTTAGCGGCATAATATGAAATATCATTGTTTTCCGCAAGCCTGTAATACCATTTTTCTATGTCAGCCTGGATATTGTTCTGCGCTGTCCTGAACTGGCGTTCCACATCTTTTATGTATTCCTCCGTTTTCCTGTACTGCCTGTCCTCCAATGCCTTGAACCGTTCCCTCCAATACTCCGCGTTTCTCATAATTCATCCCCGCTGCTGCCATCCTGCCCTGTTCCCCCGAATGCATCCCGGTAGCTGTCATCCTCTTCCTGTTCTTCCCTTAACTGCCCAAGCTCTTTCTGTACATTCTCCACAAATGGGTGGTTTGCCAGGATGGTTTTCCTGCTGACAATCCCTACGGAGTTCTTGCAGATTTCAGACAGCTCCGTGTCGTTTTTTATCCTTGTCCTTGTCCATGTCTGGTTTATGGCGGCGCACGGGATATTGCAGAAGCGGCACATGGCGCGCACCAGCTTCGCAAACCCCGTCCGGAATTCTGTCTCCATCAGCCCTGCCTTCATCTCCAGAAGGGAATACATGAACTTGAGCGCCTCCCCTGACTGGTTGCCAAAACTCTCCGGCTGCGGGTCAAATCCCTGCCCCTGCTCAAAGATTGCCCTCCGCGTAATGTCTAACACGGTCTTCCTGGCTTCTACCGGAATCTCTATGCTAAGTGTGCTCACACCGGCATTCCCCTCGTCTTCATCCAGCTTAATGGTCTTGTATTTCTTTAAATCCTGTAAAAAGCCGTTCAGCTCAGTGCCCCCGTATCCGGAAAGCACAAGGATAATCTCCTGCACATCGTCAAGGTCGTTGATGAACCCGCTGTAAACTTTATCATATACATCAACCAGCTTTTTTATATTTTTTAAGTCGTCTGTATGCACATTGTTGTTAAAGAACGGGATAAATGGCACTTCCCCCCATCCATGCCTGTAGTCTGCCGACGGCTCCCCGCCTTCCCCGCCGCCGAACATCCCATAATAACTGAGGCCCCCCGTCAACTGTGTCTGCTGCTTTCTTCCTGTACGCTGTACAGTCCGTATCCGTCCAGTACTCGAATACCGTATAATCCTCCCCTGTCCCCTCGTCAAGCTCCCCGTAGACGCGCAGGACGCCTGCCAGCTTCTGCTTGAGTGACTTATCCCATACCGGGAAAATCTGTTTGCTGTCCACTACCGCCCATTCAAAACCCGCCCCATCTTCCCAGTAATGCACCCATCCGACGGATGTGTTGGCGGCATTGACGCACAGCTCCATGCAGTTTTTCACGTATTCGTCCCCAAGCAGTTCGAGCACCCGTTTATTGCCTTCCTCCGTCCCTATGTCAAAAACCGGCGGGACTGTAAACGCATAAGAGGCTTTCTGGTTTACGATAAGCCCGTGGAAATTGCGCGGTATCCTGTTGTCGGCGTTGCGCATCACATTCCCTTCCCCGTCTTCCTTCCTTTCCGGGAAGAGGATGTCGGAGCCGTTTTTGTAATACCGCTCCCCGATTACCGCTTCTGCTACGAAATCAGTGTGGAGCGGTTCATACTTCTTTACTAATTTTTTGAAATTTTCTATATCCATTTTTCTCCTGCCTCTATTTTAAAATAGTAATCCCTTCCGGCCTTCTGATGACTGTGTAACAGAAATAGCGCACGGCATCGGCACAATGGTCCCGCTGCTTGACCGGCTTGTCTTCACCGCGCTGCGACGCCTTTTCGTCCCAGATGTATGAAGCAAATTCTTCCAGCGTATGCGTGCATTTTTCGTATATCCCTATCTTTTCCAAGCTGAGCAGGGATGCAACATACCTTATCCCATCAAGCACGTCATTCTTCGCCTTCTTGGTTTTGTATTTCCTTTTTTTCAGCTCAGCAATAAAAGAGGCTGCTGCCGGGTCAATGATTATCTTTAACGGCTCTATCCCATCCAGCCATTCCTTTAGGTCGTCTGCATACTCGGCATCCGTTTTCTGCCCCCCTCCATCCCTGCCGCTGTGGTAATACTCCCTGCAGCATATCCATTTCCCTTCTTTGTCCCTGCACCAGAGGAGGAATACCGTGGCGTTCTGTGTCCCATAGTCGCAGGATACATAATAGCCAGTTTTTCCCAAGCCGGACAGCGAGTGCACGATGTGCTTTGCGCCGTCAAACATATCATATACTCTGCTATCTTTACGACTTTTTTTAATGCCTTATCCATCCTGTCCATCTCCGCCGGAGTTTTATTTGCCCTCGCTCCTTTAAAATACGCTAAATACAGGTTGGGAAATTCTTTTTTATGCTGTTCCGCATAACCATATAGCGGAAGCATTCTCCTGTTATCTGTTTTTTTCAAAAGCTCTTCCTCTGTTTCAAAGGCAATTATCATGTTGCAATCCTTTGGTATAAATATCATTACTGGCTTTCCCATTTCTATATCCTCCCTCTTCAATACTCTTAAATTAATAAGAATTGTTAATGTCACTACATACTTCCCTTTGCATTGTTCTTGACATACATGTTACTCTCTCCTATAATTTTCATACAGGGTATTGCCGTACCTGAGTACAAAAGAGAGGAGTGCTTAAATGTCCATAGAACGTTGTGATAATTATGATATTTGCGAAAAATATGCATTGTATGGCAAATGTGAGTATGAGTGTAATGATGCGATGCCATCGCTTAATTCGTTTTGCAATGCATATGAAAAACAAATCATCAAAATACTTTCTAGCATCGACGAGAAGCTAGAAAAGCTTCTTGACACCAGTACGGATACATTATAATTTTTGCAATCTCAGCCATTGCGTAAGATACTTCAACCAATTCATGCAAGTTGGCTGCATTATTTTGCGCCTGCTCGGAAAGCAGTTCCATCTGTTTTTCGAGCATTTTTTTAATATCTTCTTTATCCATCTTTTATCGCTTCTCCTAAATATATGATCGCCGTTATTTCTTAATTTTCCATTTCAACCATGATGGGATGTATATCCGCCACAATTCTAAAATCACTTCTTTGAGTGGCGGATATACGTCTTTTATTTTCACATCAGCCTCTCTATGAAGTACTTGGACTGGAACATCATATACCCCTTTCCACAAGTTATCCCTAAAACATACACAGTACTCTGTCCCATCTATTTCAAAAATTATATGTTTTGCAGTAACATCTACATCAAATATAACCATTCTAATCCTGCTGCCCTCCTTTCTTTCCCACTCTTCCTCATGCCCCCTTGCCATCTGCTCCCCAATTCCCCACAGGCGCCCAATTTGTAAAGGAGTACCAACCTGTATAGCTACTTCTAAAACTTCCAGTACCCTTTTCTTTTGTTCTGCTGATACTACCTGCATAGGTATCACCCCACTTTCCCTTTTGTCTACATCTTTGTTTCCTTTGTCTATATTCTAATCCCCTTTGTAAACTTTATCACTCATTTTTTGTTTCCTTTGGCTACTTTTTTATTGAAATATTGCTGTGACTATGCTAATATGACTACATCGGAGGTGATATTTTATGGAAACAATTGGTGAACGAATTAAGAAATTACGCACAAGCGACGAATTAAATTTAACATTGGAAAAATTTGGTGAACGAGTAGGTGTTACAAAAACTGCTATATCAAAAATAGAAAAGAACGAACGCAATACTACAGATCAAATGTTCAAGTCTATATGCAGAGAATTTAATGTTAACCCCGAATGGCTCCGCAACGGTACAGGTGATATGTTTCTTGAATTAGATGAAGACGGCATTATTGCCGGATGGGTCGGAAAAGTCCTAAAGGATAAACCGAAATCTTTCCGCAAAAATGTTATTTCTGTGATGTCAACATGGACAGAAGAAGACTGGGACTGGATTGAAAGGCAGGCGAACGCTATCATTGCTGAATCTAAAAAGGGCCACGATTAACCAAACGTAGCCCTTCCGCTTATGCTAGGAATTCTAAAAGAAAGATATAAATGCATTTTAACTGCTGTTCTGTTGCGTTCTCTATCATTTTCAGTATTAACTCCCTGTATATCATATCCTTTCCTCCATTTGTGCATTTTTTCCTTGGTTGCCTATGTATTCTGATTATCTGTATGTGTCCCTCCTTTCTTTAAAAATATTTTATCGTTTACTACAATGTATTTCAATGCTTTTGGCAAAACGTTCAATATAATGAACATTTTTTCGTACTTAATATTTTCGTTTATATACAGAATCATGTAACTCCTCGATATCTGTATCAAGCGCTTCTGCAATCCTTTCCATATTGTTCATCGTGGGGCTTGTTTTTTCATTTTCTATATTGTTAATCGTCCCGACTGCCAGCCCAGTCCTTCTTGATAATTCCCTCCCACTTATCCTGCGTTTTTCCCTAGCTTCAAATACCTTGATTTTCATAGTTAACCTCCTAAATTATGCGCCTAATATAGTAATATGCCGATTCTAATTAATCCCAGCTGGTAAATATAGGAAAAGTTTTGACTTAAGTATTCCAACTTTCAAATTAATTTCTTATAATGTAATTTATAAATACTTACATAATGGAGGGAAAAAACTATGAGATGCACGAAATGTGGAAGAGAGATGCGTGTAGGTAGTGAAGAATACTGCAAAGATGCTAATGGAAATCCTATGTACAAAAACTTTGCATATTGCGACACATGTCGCATAAAATCAGAACTACAAGATATGAACTATATGCATTCCAATCAACGACCAAAGAAAAAAACAAATGGATGTCTTACTGCCATATTAGTTACCGTTCTTTCATTAATAATGATAGGCGTAATCGGACATTTGCTTCTTCCCAGAAATGAAAATGATTCAAAAAGCAAGGCAACACCTGATGTACAAGCTTCACCCGACAAAAGCACAACTCAACCACCTAAAAAGGATAATTCATCAAGTAAGCCTCAAAAAACCGAGACAAAAAAAGCTGAAACCGGCCATAAAAAATACATTTCATTGAATAAATATGGTAAAGTTTCAAAGAAAATGTCTATTAAAGTAAATAATGCAGGTAAAAAGGCAAGCATATCTTGCGGAAATGGTTATCTAGCATATAAGCCAGACGAAGATAATAGTATATATATTGTAGTGAACAATACTGTTAAAAATAATAGTAATAATAGCAAAAGAATAGAAAGCAGTGATTTTACTTTATGTAGTAAAGGTGGAGAAAATTATGTTCCAACATTAATAGTAGGTGCTGACGATAATTTTTTCTCATATGATGTAATTAACCCTAAGATGAAACAAAGTGGAAATCTTGCATTTACCGTTCCTAAAAATAGTAAGATATCGAATTTTTACCTGATGTATGAAAATTATGATATTTTTTCTGAAGATATCTTTTTTAAACTAAAATAGTATTGAATTTCTATGATATATAGAAATATCTTAATAATGAACAGAGCGGCATTTTATCCCCCTCCTTCCTCTTAGAGTTGGAGGGTTGCCCCTTTGTGTTGGATGATATTCTTCCTTAGTCGCATGATATCCCATATAAATAACATCATATCTGTTTTTAATATCTACTACAAATATATAACATCACCACGTTATCGGTAAACCTTAATTGTTATGGCCAGAGTATTTATGCCTATGGAAAGGAGAAAAACATGAAATGTAAAAAATGCGGAAGAGAGATGCGATTAGGGAGCGAAGAATACTGTAAAGATGTGCAGGGGAACCCAATGTATAAAAACTTTGCATATTGTGATGCTTGTAAAACGAAAACACCTATGGAACACTATTATGTTGACGTCACAAAGAATCAGTATAGACATACCAGAAAGATTACTTTCTCGTCTTTACTAAAAATACTACGGCGTATTGCAGGTACAATGTTAATCATTGCCGGAATTTTAGGAATAATACTTTGCTTCTATTCTAAAGACATTTTCACCATAATTTTTGTTTTAGTTTTTACCATATGCTTTTTGAGTTCCGGTGTCTAATTCCTATCCCCACAAGGCAAGAAAGATTCTCCTGACGCGGCAGTGTCCTTCCCTTGTCCTCCAGAATGTCAACCTCTTGGAGAGGTTTCAACCAATGCATATACAAATAATAGTTGTAAGCCTCCTGCTGCCTCTGATTTATTTAATGACACGTATGTGATTAAAAGCAATACCATCCATCGCATTGATGGCAAGGCGATATCTGACAAGGAGATACCAAACCTAATACAAATTGGATATGAAAATGCTGTAAAAGCAGAAGAGAATTCAAAATTTCATAGAACGGAAAGGGAAGAGGAATTATCTGCCCAATTCATGCTAAAATACAGCTATGAACTTGACGCTTATATAAACCAATTTGAATCATTATATGAAAAGGCATACCAGACCAAAAACCTATCTGATAAGATAGATTTACTTAACGAAACTGTTAAATCTTTTGAAAGAGCAAGAAAATTCTGTTATTCAAAAGGCAAGGGCGGAACTATCTTTTTCCAAGACATGTATGAATATTTGCATAATTCAAATAACCAATGTTTTTCCTATTTAGATAATATTAAATCTTCTTTAGATGCTGCTATATACCAAAAAGATGTCGTAATTCCAAACATAATGGATGTAATCACACAAAATGATGGCATCTATCAAAGTAAAATATACCAATTTTTACCAGACATCAATAGAACAGTGGTGCAGCATACCTTGAAAGATTTAGAGGCTGATGATAAAATATCAAGAATAAAGAAGGGAAACTCATATGAATTGCATGTTAAAAATGAATAGCCTGAATACGCTGTCAAATTCACCAAGATACCTATCGCCAAAGAATACCGCGATACACAGGCATTATATGGAGGAGAGGATTTTGAATAAAAAACACAACCCACCTGCACCTGATTTTACATATACTGCTGCCGATAATAGCCAATATCCATATACCGTCAGGCAAAATCACCCTGCTCTGTTAAAAAGCAGGATGACAGCGTATCAGCATATATTAGGCAGGATCTGTAAGGACAAAAAAGCAGGCAGTCCAGAATAACCCGTTTCTTCACTGCCTCTGCCAAAGGCGTGCCTGCTACCATACTTTCTATTTTCTAATAACTAAAAAACACAGGGGCGGAAATTCTGTTGTATTATGTAGGGAAAACAACGTTAAAGGAGAACCGCCCCTGCGTCATCTAATGGCCCTCAGACAAAACCTATGCCCTGAACTGGCAGGCCTTCTTATAACCTGCAGGGGCAGCGTAAATTGATACTGCAAGTATGTAGAGGTACAGTACCGACGGAGAAGTCCCCTGCATTAAAATATATTATACCACATTTTGTTATTTTGTAAATTACAGTTATGTATTTATAGATAATATTCTTGTTTATCAAAATACTTTCAAATAACCCTCCCCCTAATATTTCAACTATGTCTTCTGCCCTATGATGACTTAAAGATACGGGGGCAGTACATCCCATTTTAAATATTATATAGTCCCGGCTCTTTCGGCATATAAATTTATGAAACTGTTTCCATAAAAACTCCTATTGACATTACGTAATTTACGTAGTATCATATAGCTACAAGGAGGCAAGCAATTGAAACGGAGGGACTTAATCAAAAAGCTAGAAGCCGCTGGTTATAAGATGGAACGGAATGGAGACCATACAATTTATGAAAAAGAGGGCTGCCGCCCATTACAAGTCCCCAACCACCGGGAAATCAACGACAACACAGCAAAGGCAATCTTAAAAGTGGCCGGGCTGAAATAAGACCAGCACGGCCACTGCCTATAGAATAAAGGAGGTCCATTTATGGCAGAATATGTATATCCAGCAGTATTCCACCCAAACGACGATGGCTCTTTTACCATCACTTACCCTGACCTGCCGGGCTGCATAAGCGAAGGCAAATCGCTCGGAAACGCCATGTATATGGCACAGTCAGCCCTGACACAGTGGATTGGGTACCTTGCAGACAAACAGCAGGCTATCCCGCCAGCAAGCGATTTAAAAGTGGTCGAAACCGCACCGGATGAATTTGCCAGCCTGATACGCACCGAGACCAAAGACGGCCGGGCAGTAAAACGCACCGTCAGCATCCCAAAATGGATGGATGACCAGGTATCCGAAGCCGGCCTCAGCCTGTCCCGTGTATTGCAGGATGCATTGAAAGAACGGCTGAACGCTGTATGAAGTGCCTCCAGCCTGACAAAAAGATGGCAGCCCGGACAGTTTTTACCATTGCCCGGGCTGCATAAAACTATACAACCATGAAAGGATGTGTGCCCTATGAGGAACCCGAACGGTTACGGAAGCATCGTCAAATTATCC
>RAYF01000095.1 GCA_003611745.1 bacterium D16-36
CCGGCGCGGGCGCAGGATATCTGAGAGGATCTGGCCTTAGTACGAGAGGACCGGGCTGGACGGGCCGCTGGTGCACCAGCTGTCATGCCAATGGCACAGCTGGGTAGCCAAGCCCGGAAGGGATAAACGCTGAAGGCATCTAAGCGTGAAGCCCCCCTTGAGATTAGATATCCCCGGAGGCAATCCGGTAAGGCCCCTCAGAGACGATGAGGTGGATAGGGCAGGTGTGGAAGCATGGCAACATGTGGAGCTGACTGCCACTAATAGGCCGAGGGCTTAACCAGACATTGTAGTGTGGTTCTTAGTTAGAAGGATAGGTGTATAGGTTCGGTATGCAGTTTTGAAGGTATCATGGTAAATGATATTCATTAAGGCCTAGTGGCTCAGTTGGTTAGAGCGCCGCCCTGTCACGGCGGAGGTCGAGGGTTCGAGTCCCTTCTGGGTCGTTTGTTTTATCATATGGGATCTTAGCTCAGCTGGGAGAGCATCTGCCTTACAAGCAGAGGGTCACAGGTTCGAGCCCTGTAGGTCCCATTTACTTCTAAAATGAAGTATGCCGATGTGGCTCAATTGGCAGAGCAGCTGATTTGTAATCAGCAGGTTATCGGTTCGAGTCCGATCATCGGCTTATGGATGGATTCCCGAGTGGCCAAAGGGGGCAGACTGTAAATCTGTTGGCTTCGCCTTCGAAGGTTCGAATCCTTCTCCATCCATTTGCCTGAGATAATAAAGTAATTTGTTCTAATAAGCAAATGAATTTCATATTATTATTTATCAAAGGTTTTAATTATGCCGCGGGGTGGAGCAGCTAGGAAGCTCGTCGGGCTCATAACCCGAAGGTCATAGGTTCAAATCCTGTCCCCGCTACTTAGATATTTAAATAATGTCTATATGCCCAGATAGCTCAGTTGGTAGAGCAGAGGACTGAAAATCCTCGTGTCACTGGTTCGATTCCGGTTCTGGGCATTCTGTCTATCTCAAAGATGGACAAGATGGGATATTAGCTCAGGTGGTAGAGCACTTGACTTTTAATCAAGTTGTCCGGGGTTCGAGTCCCCGATGTCTCATAGTTAAAAGCTCAGTAGAATTAGTATTTTGCTGGGCTTTTTTTAATGTGCAGGGGCGCATAAGGAAATTTACTGTTTACACAGTATGTGCTCCGCGCGCGAGTTGGGAAGAAAATCCCCCTTCTCGATTTTATATTTTTGGAAGGAGCTTTGAAAAATTATGTTTGTAAAATGGAAAAGGCGGTTAGAACATAATACTATAGAGTATGATAGAGAGAATAAAAAACCAGTAATTCACTGCAGTATTTGCAACGGCGAGCAGGTAGCTGGTTTTAAAGATGTCCATACGGGCAAATTTGAAGAAATTATGTTGATAAGGAATGATAATGATTTATGGGTATTTAAGAATAAGTACGGATTAAAGGGAGAAATAGAGAAAGAATACTAAAAAGCAGAATAGGTCAAATATAGAGCAACTAGCATCATAGACAAACGATAGGATAACAGATATTATTTTCATGATAACAATTATTAATTAAACATCAATTATGCGTAGAAAGCAACGCAGAAATGAGGGAAATCATGAAAAGATATGGAAAAAAAGTGTGTGCTAAAACATGGTCGCTTGTTTTGACAGCAGCTATGGCTATTTCAACGATTACAGTAGTGCAGACTGGAGAGGCGAAAGCAAATGCAGTTTCACTTAGTAAGAAAAACTTATCGCTAAGAGTTGGTAAGAAAGCAAAGATTACAGTAAAGAATACAACAAAGCAAAAAATCACAAGTACGAACTGGTCAGTGAATAAAGCTGGCAAAAAGATTGTAAAGTTATCAAAAAAGAATAAAGCAGGTGTAACTGTTTCGGGAATTAAAAAGGGTAAGGCAGTAATAACAGCAAAAATTAAAGCTGGAAAGAAAAATTATCAGAAAACAGTTAAGGTGACGGTAACAAAGAAGAAAGATGTGTTGCCTGTTGAGAGTGAAAGACCATCTGTAACAGAAGAACCGACAGTAACAGAGGAACCAAAGATTTATGGAGAAGCAGGAAAAATATCTGCTTATGATGCACAAAATGCGAATTATACATTAGATATTGATTCTTCTAATAAAGTTCATGATATTAGCGAATTGTTGTATGGAATTTTTATAGAAGATATTAATTTTGCTGCTGACGGCGGATTGTACGCAGAGATGGTACAGAATCGTTCTTTTGAATTTACGAAACTGGCTTCTGATAATGAGAAGCATGCGTGGAGCGATGTTGGAAAAGTGGATGCTGAAGTGGTAAAAAATGACAGTAAAGGATGTTTAAATGCAAATAATCCGAATTATATGGTTTTGGAAAATAAATCTGCAGAGCCTTCTGGTGTAGCAAATGAAGGTTTTTTGGATGGCATGTCTGTTGTAAAAGATGCAAAATATAAGTTTTCTATTTATGCAAGAGGGATAGATGGCTATACGGGGCCTGTCCGTGCTGCTATTATGAATGGAAAAGATGTGACCGCGGAGGGAATAATAGAAAATATTTCTGCAGAATGGAAAAAGTATGAGTTGACTTTAACATCTGCAGTGACTTCCTATTCTGATATGAAGTTGCAAATAACGATTGATAAAGGAAAAGCTGTAGTTGATATGGTTTCTTTATTTCCGGAAGATACATTTAAAAGAAGAGAAAATGGTTTGAGGAAGGATTTGGCAGAAAAATTGGAAGCGCTGAATCCGGCTTTCTTAAGATTTCCAGGTGGATGTGTTGTGGAAGGAGTCAGCCTTGATGCAGCATATGATTGGAAGGATTCTATCGGAGTCGGCCTGGATGGTGAGCCATTAGAGTTTAATAGTACATATGGAGATGTGGCAGCCCGTAAGCAGGGACAGAATATTTGGACAGATGAAAATGCGACTAATGATAGGCATCCATGCTTTATGTCTTATGGATTAGGATTTTATGAATATTTCCAACTGGCGGAGGATATCGGAGCAATCGGTGTTCCTGTCCTTAACTGCGGCATGTGTTGCATGATACAGTCAAATGGATATGGGCCGGCAATTGAATCAAGAGAATTTCAGCAGTATATTAAGAATGCTTTAGATTTAGTAGAATTTTGTAAAGGAGATGCTTCTACTAAATGGGGGGCTGTTCGGTCTGCATTAGGACATAAGGAACCGTTTGAGTTAAAATATATTGGGATTGGAAATGAGCAGTGGGGAAGTAAATTTTTTAAGTATTATGAGGCATTTGTGGATGCCTTTAATGAAGCAAAAGAGAAAAATCCAGAACTTTATGGCGGAATAGAGCTGATGTTTTCTGCCGGTGCGGATGATGGGGACAGTGGCCGTGACTATATGCCTGCATACAAGGAAGCTGCTGACTGGGTCGCCAGACATCCGGGGAAGGCAATTAATGATTTTGCTGGTGCGATAGACCATCACTATTATAATGATCCAGAATGGTTTTTAAATCATGCAGATTATTATGATGAAAATAATTACAGCAGAGATACGGCTTCTATGACAGATAGCAGATTTGGCGGAGGAATTAATGTATTTTTGGGAGAGTATGCAGCGAGGTCGAATACATTAAAGGCGGCTCTGGCAGAAGCAGCATATATGACGGGATTAGAGCGAAATGGGGATATTGTTAAAATGGCAGCTTATGCGCCGCTATTTGGAAATTTAACAGCAATGCACTGGGCTCCTGATTTAATATGGTTTAATAATCATACTTCTACGTCATCTGTTAATTATTATGTGCAGAAGATTTTTGGGACAAATGCGGGAACTTCTCTGTTAAAGTCGGAATTTGCCGGAGCAGAAATTGAAAAAAAATCTTTTAGAGGAAAAGTCGGTGTTGGGACATGGAGCACTTCTGCAGAATTTGATAATGTTAAGATTGTAAATAATAATACTGGTGAGGTTTTGGCTCAGGATGATTTTTCAGAAGATAATTTTAGCAGCAACTGGGAAAAAATTTCTGATGGGGATTGGTCAGTGAAAAATGGCAGGCTGATTCAAGCTAGCCAGAATACTGGTACGGCTGCATATTTTGGAAACAGGGATTGGTCTGATTATACTTATACAGTTGATGCGGTCAAGACAGGCGGCGATGAAGGATTCTTGATTCCTTTTGCAGTAAATAATTCTAATAATAATTATTTTTGGAATATCGGCGGATGGGGCAATACAGTATCTTGTCTCCAGCAGGTAAGCGATGGTGTAAAGTCTGACCAGATATCTGGAACAGTTAAGGACTGCAGGTTAAAGGCAGGAGAAACTTATCACTTAAAAGTAGTTGTTACAGATAACCATGTGAAGTGCTATATAAATGAAGTACTTTATGTGGATTGTGATGTTCCGAAATCAAGCAATGCGGAGAGCTATCAGGTAGTTAGTACAGATAAGACAGGGGATATTATTATCAAGATGGTAAATGTAACCGGACATGTGAAAACATTTGCGATTGATATAAAAGGAGCAGATAAGGTTGGCGATACTGCTGCGGTAGACGTTGTGGCAGGAGACAGCTTATATAATGATAATATTCTTGAAAAAGAAGAGGATGTAACGATGGTTTCGTCAGAAATATCAGGAATCCAAAAGCAATTTAATTACACGGTTCCACAGTATTCTGTTACAGTGCTCCGTGTAAAAACGAAATAGAATGTTAAGATAGGATATTATTTAAATAGTTAAAGGGGGTTGCCATTGGCAACCCTTTTTTATATACTAGGAAAGTTCTCAATGTGTGGTGGTGTACCAACAAAAATGCTTTAGCATTTTTGCTAGGGCACAAGCGAAGTCTGTGCCCTTTTTTAACTATTTTTTGGGTCTTCAAATCCAATAAATTTATCATTTTGCACATAAGAATCATAGAGTTCTTTGACAGAATTATAATCTTTTGGCTCATTATAGATAACAAGTTCGCAGAGATGCCCGACAAAGGATGGCTGGAAAACGTCACCGCCTAGGATAATCCATTTGACATATCGGTTTGTAGGTACGTTTTCCATTATATTGACTACTTCCCCATTAATGAAGACGATTGCAGTTTCTGTCTGTGCATTATAGGTAATGACATAATGGTACCATGTATCTTGCAAAAGCTGTCGTCCGCTGATATCATACCATCCATTAATTTCTTTTGAATCCCGGATGCGAAAATCGGAGTGCCCTTCCCAAGCGAGAGGTATGATTCCACAGAATCCACTTTCAAATTTAATATAAAGGGCAGCAGTCCAAAAATGAACTTTCTCTGGCTTAATCCAGAGGGAGATAGTAAAACTGTCATTTACAATGGCATTTGGCGGTATATGTACTGTATTTTTTTCAGCAGGCCCGCCGGGAAAATACAGTGATTTAGAATCAGAAAAAATTCCCTGTTCATATTTAAAGCCATCACCGCTCAAAATACCTTCGAGGCTTCCGTCTTCTGATTTTAAATGCCCGTTAAGGCGGAATGTATAGTTACTTAATATATTTTGTAGATATTGGTCAGCAAATACCACAAATTTTTCCAGCGGCAGCGGTTTGGCGTAGTAAAATCCTTGTGCAATCTGGCAGCCGCAGCGGGTAATGAAATCAATCTGTTCTTTGTTTTCAATACCTTCTGTAACTACATTTATTTTTAAATCCCGGCACATTGCTATCACATTTCGGATTACTTTTTTTCCGCGGAAATTATTAGATGAAAGCTGAAGGAAATTTCTGTCAATTTTAATTGTATCAACAGAGAGGTCTTTTAATAAATTTAACGCGGAAAAGCCGGAACCAAAGTCATCTATAGATACAAGAAACCCTTTTTCATGAAGTAAATCAACCATTTTTACTAATTCTGCACTGTCAATAGTAAAGGTGCTTTCAGTGATTTCTATCTCTAATTCGCTTGTACTTATGCCATATTTGTCTGTAATTTCTTTTAATGTATCAGGAAAATGCTTATTATACAAATGAAGCCTTGACATATTAACGGAAATTGGAATATGTTCATATTTTTTGCCAGTCCATGAAGATTTAATGCGGCATACTTCCTCGAATACAAACATATCTAATTTAGAGATAAATCCATTTTTTTCGAATAGAGGAATATAAGCAGCAGGAAGGCGCAGTCCATCAATGGGATGCTGCCACCGGGATAAAGCTTCTGCCCCTTCTAATTTGGAGGAAACCATGTTTACTTTAGGCTGAAGGAAAATCTGAAATTCTCCATTTATTAATGCGTCTTCCATTTCTAATTCAATGTTCCGGTTTATTTCAAGAGTCTTGTCATATGCCTTGTAGACTGTATAACGGTTTTTACCATTGTATTTTGCCTGATACATAGCGGAATCACATTTTGCCAAGATGTCATCAAGTGATTGTGAGGCATTTTGGTTTAAGACAATTCCAATGCTTAAAGAAATCAGGGACAGGATATCTTTTCTAAAATTTATGTTTTCAAGGTTTTTTAGCAGAGTTTGAGCGATTTCTTCTATTTTTTCCTGCGGCAGGGAACCGTCTAATAACACAACATATTCATCCCCGCCGATACGGGAAGAAAAACCGTTGGTATAGGTTGCGATAAGGCGGCTGATATTAACAAGGAGCCGGTCTCCCATACTGTGTCCATAGATATCATTTACACGTTTAAAATTGTCAATATCAATAAACATTGCATGAAGGATGCTTTCTCTTGGCAGGGTTAAATAATAGTCGTATAGTCCACGGCGGTTTGCAAGCCCTGTAAGGTAATCACATTCTGCTGAGTTTTGATTATTGCTAAATGGTGTATCTGTAGATAAATTTTTCATAGTGTATCCTCCCCGTTGGAAAGTTGTTATATTTTTTATATCATAGAAAATTACTGCAATCTTGGCGGTCAAGGAGCGCAGAGCAAAGTCTGTGCCCTTTTTAATTATAACATAGATAACGTAATATATGATAAAAATATTAGAAAAAATACCCCGCAGATTTTTACGGGGTATTTTAATCTATAGAAAAGTTCTCAGTATGTGTGAACAAGGAACTTTGTTCTGGTTAAATATAAATAATTAATGCGTCACCGAAGGCAATTTCTCCATAAATTCTTAAAGTTGGGCAGCCTTGGGAGTGATTGGTATTTTGTTCACGTAAAGTACCAAAAGATGTTTTTACATGGTTTTCTACATTCCAAGTACTTGGTATATAAAGTATAGCATTGCCAAATGATACATCCAGATTAATATCTGCTGTACCATTTTTTATGACAGTATTATCAAAATAGATTTGCATCTCTCCAAAGCTGTTTTCAAATGTGGCATTTACCAGTGCATTTGTATTAACATATTTTGCAGAAGAGCCGAAAGAATTTTTAAAATACAGTGTCTCTCCATCGCTTTCATTAAATACTTTTTTTCCACTATCTACAAAGCCAAAACCATTATACTGCCTGCCGTGGTTGTGATGATATCCTGGAAAGATAATTGTCAGGCCGATACTTGCGAGCAGTGCCGCTCCCAAAAGAGTCCATGGGGTAATTGCTGTAATCTTAAGTAATTCATCGTATTGAATTGCTATAAATGCAAGGCCAAAAAGAATCTTAAAAAAATTGCGGCGGCGCAGCCCGTCTAAAAATAACCAGATAAAAAATATTGTTAAAACAATATCAAATAGGGAGATATGGAAAAAAGTCGGCCAGATATGTATCCGGTTTAACAGTAGGGATGCCGCTCCTAAAAGAAACAGCAGGCCCCAGAAAAATTTGTTCATTGAAAATCTGTTGTCATTCATAATTTGCACCAAGCCTCAAGCGAAAATGCCTGCATTTTCATTTGAGGCGCAAACACGAAGGGTGAAAGATGTGTGTTTGCATTTTATCCTTTCTTCTTTTTTTATTTCACCCTTTACCTCATTTCCGTACAAGTCCTATCACTGTTGAGTATAAGTTCCTGCACTTTTACTGTTGTTGGCATGTATCCTTTTTTCTTCCAGTTTGTTTTTTAATGGTTTGTAGTAATTCCGTGAAACATAAACTTGTTTGTGGGTATGCCGGAATTCAATTACACTGGAGGCAGCCAGATTGCGGTTGATGGCATAAACCTGATTTGTATTTAAGATTGCGGATTTGGAAATCCTCATAAAAAATCTGGGCAGGATTTCTTCTAATTCATACAACTTAAACTTGGTCTGGAAGATATTGTCAATGGTGTGCGCCTCAATGCCTTGTATTCCTGTTTCAAAAAATAAAATATCATCTAAGTTTAGATAATATTCCGTTTCATTTTTGAAGAGAAGCATTTTTTCTTGTGAGTTTTCTGCTTCTGATAAGATTTTTTGTATTTTTTGAACTCTTTCAGAAAGAGAAGGACAACGGATAATTATTTCTTCTTCCTGCAGACATTCATCAAATTCAATTCGTATTTTCATAGTTCCTCATTTCCGCCTGGCTGCTTTTTGTGTTCCTTAGTAATAGTATAGAAAAAATCTGTGGAAAAGTAAACCCAAAAAGAGTAAGAGGTAATATATTGGAAGTAAGAGGTAGGTAAATGAACACAAAATTTTCAAAAATTTGACAAATTATAGGACATCAATTGACATAAATAATTTCTAAATTTAAATACAGAAATTGGTACTCTGTTTAACTTAATTGGATGGAGTAATAATTACAGTGGAGGAGGGCAGCAGCATGGGACGGACAGCAGATATGTTATATTGATTATGATTTGATTGCAAGTTTATCGTGGGAGGACAATGTAAAGCTGGACTTTCTTTGTGTGGGTTTTACAAAATGCGGCACTACATCTTTGTATGGTGCATTGAAGAAAAATAAAAAAATTTATATGTCGAAGGAAAAAGAGATATTATATGGGAAATGGAAAAATCAGTATCTGGATGCACCGGAACGCTTTCGGGAAATGTATTTTTTAGGTGTCTCCAAGAAGAAAAAATTGGGATGCATTGAGCCGACTTATTTTCGCAGGGCTGAATTTGTATATGAAAGTTTTGGAAATACTTCAAAGATTTTGTTTATGCTGCGCAACCCTGCAGATGCCACATATTCTTATTTTAAAATGAAGATGAGGCGCAGTGACGATCCAGTTCATCGGATGTACTTTAAAAAATATAGAAAATATACTCCAGAAATGTTTAAAGAATATTTAGATGATGATATTCTTTCTGGAAAAGACCAGAGATTTTCGTATGATATCTGGTTGAAGGAATATTTAAAGTATTTTCCGAGAGAATCAATCAAGATTATTATTTTTGAAGAAATAATAAGGGAGCCGGAGAGAATATTGGCGGAAATTCAGGAATTTATTGGTGTGGAAGCAGTCAAAGGGCTGGTACTTCCGCACTATAATACGGGAAAAAAAGTATCTAAGAATTATTTTTGTGCCAGAATAAATGGAAAATTACATAAGATGAGCCTGCGTTTTAAGGAATCTGGCACAGAGAAGCAGAGAAACCGTTTTCGGAAATTACGCAATTTTATTTGGAAATATACATTGATTGATAATGAAGAAAAAATCTCGATGAAGGAAAAGGAAATTTTAATGAATTATTATCGTAATTCTATCTGGGAAGTAGAAAAAATAGAAGGGAGAAGCCTGAGAGGAATCTGGTACGATACCGTACACCCTGCATAAGATATAGTATTACATGGTGAGGCAATCCGCAGCATCAACAGGGGACAAAATATTTTTTGTCCCCAATATCATTATGTATTAAAATATATGGAGGGTATGATAATGGAGATATATGTAGTTCAGCCGAATGATACAGTTGATTCTATTGCACAGCTTTTTCAAGTACAGGTGCAGAATATTATATATATAAACCAGCTGGTTTATCCATATGCGCTGGCAATTGGCCAGGCACTTTTGATACCTACGGGGAGCAGTACGGAGGAGCGGAGGGGAGTTATAACGAATGGTTATGCTTATCCTTTTATTAATCAAAGTGTGTTGGAGTCCACACTTCCCTTTTTGACAAATCTGTCTATTTTTTCTTATGGTTTTACTGGACGGGGGGAGTTAATTCCGCCAACTTTAAACGATACATGGATGATTTCGCTGGCAGCCCAGGCTGATGTTAATGCAATTTTAACTTTGACACCTATGGATGCGATGGGTAGGTTTAACAACCGGCTTATCAGTGAGATGGTAAATAATCCTGAATCAAAGCAGAGATTGATAGAGAATCTGCTTGTTACGCTGGAGGAAAAAGGTTATAGGGGGGTTGATGTAGATTTTGAGTATATTCTTGCGGAGGATAGGGATGCTTTTACTACATTTGTGGCAGATCTGACAAGAATTATGAATGAAAATGGTTATGAGGTATCAGTGGCCTTAGCACCTAAGACATCAGCAACGCAGCCGGGATTATTATATGAAGGTAAGGACTATGGGGGTCTGGGGGCAGCAGCTAATTCTGTTTTATTAATGACGTATGAGTGGGGTTAATGATGTTATAAACAAATGCAACGCAAATGGACATGTTTGCATGCTCATTTGCGTTGCGAAGTAGTATATTCCTCTGCAAATCCGTGTGCATCCGCCGGAGGCTTTAAGGAAGCGATGATTTAATCAGCGCTTCCTTAGAAGTAGGTTACAGGGATTTTGTTTTTTTGGGAGCCTTGGGTAGATATGCAGTGTAAAGGCGTCCTCATTTCCCTTACCGTATTTTTCCTTTACATAAGTTGCCCTTTCGATAATTTCTTTTAATGCGGTGTTTTTGGCCTCGCTGTCAAGTGACCAATAGGATTCTAGAAGGTTTTCTGTTTTAGGGAAAAGTTCTTTTTTATAATTTTCTATAGAAGAATCTCTGGATATTGAAGCTTCTAACTTTTCTTTTTGTTTTTTCAAAGTATTTATTTGGTTGTATAGCTTCGAAGATCTTGCTATAAAAAGTTCTTTTGAGTATAAGCCCTGCTCCAACAACTCACAAGTCCTGTCCAATTGCCTTTCTAGTTTTTCTAGTTCAGAAATAATATTCTGCAGTGCTGATTTTTGGATATCAGTGTTATTTTGATTCTGTGGTTCCAGAGTTTGCGTTTTATATTGTTCCAGCCATCCATTTAGTGAATTTATAAACTGTTTTTCTACGAGGTCAAGATATGATGCATGGCAGCTGCAATTTTTTGTTTTACAAAATAATACATATCTTTTTTTGTTACTTTGCGTCCTATCGTTTCTTGGCTGACATGACATTGTATAGCCGCATTTTTCACATTTTAGGATGGTTGCAAGCGGATTTTTCAATGTTCTGTCTATAGGGGCAGAATGTGCTCTGCTATAAGTAAATTTGTCACACACTTTTTCCCATGTCTCCATGTTGATAATTGGTTCATGAATCCCGTCAACACAGACGGTATCGCTGCCGACCTTTCTTTTTTCCACGAGGATACCGTTCTCCATTACTTTGATTTTTTTCTTTCGCCCATAATGGACTTTACCTACATATACATCATTTTTTAAAAGGTGTATGACAGACGGGGCACTCCATGCATTCCCTTTGTTGGTCTTTATGCCTAATTCGCCCAGCTTCCCGGCAATTCTGTTTGCGCCAAATCCTTTCAGGAACAGGTCAAAAATTAACTTCACAATTTTTGCCTCTTCTTGGTTAACTTGCAGCGTATAACCTTTTTCTTTGGAAAGCTTTACCTTGTTATATCCATATGGTGGTTCGGAACCTACCCATTTGCCTTCCTTTACGGAAGCTTCCCTGCCATGTATAAGACGCTTTTTAATCATGTTTAGTTCCTGCCTTGCCATTAAGGATTTGAATTCTACAGTTGTATTATCAATTTCATCAGACATGTCATATGTCTTTGATGGTGTGATGATAAGAGTATTTGAGTATAAAAATGTCTGCTGGATGATTCCCTGATCAATCATATTACCACGCCCTAAACGGTCGATATCAATACATAGGACTCCTGTCACATTTCCTTGTTCTACAGCTGTAAGAAGTTTTTGCATGACAGGGCGCGCAGCGATAGAGTCGCCGGAAACAATTTCTTCGAAGATATCTTCCTCTTTGACTAGTATTCCTGTTCGGTCTGCCAAGTCCAGCAATTCTCTTCTGTGCCTTGCAAGTGTTTCGCCTTCTCCCTTCATCTCAGCGTCTCTGTCTTCACGGGACTTTCTAAGATAGATAAGATATCTGCCAGTTTCCATAAGGCTTCTCCTGATTTTAAAAGTTATATTCTGAGAAATTTATAAAGCTCGGGTTATGTTATTATCTAGAGCATGTTCGAGAATAAATTTTGAAACACCTTCTAGTTTATTTTATTAATATAATATGATGCAGGCATATTGGAGATTAATAATATATTGATTTACGATATAGATACTGAAAATTGATTTCCATAAAAAGCAGAGCTTTGTCACAAAAAATGTACTAAAGTGTGTTATACTATAATTTGACAATTACCTGCGAATAATTGCAGATTATCCTTTTTAAAAAGATGGGGAAAGTCAGAGCAGAAAAAGTATTGACATGGAAGAAAAGATTGCATATAATAAAAGAACAAATGTTTGTATTTAAAAAGAGGTGATAGAATGAGAAATGTATTAGAAGTTGCAAAATATATCATAGCTTATTGCGGACAGAGAGGATATTCTATCAGTAATCTAAAATTGCAGAAAATTTTATATTTTGTTCAGGCTGAATTCCTAGTAGCAACTGGAATGCCATGTTTTAGGGAAGAGATAGAAGCATGGGATTTTGGTCCTGTAGTTCCAGAGGTTTACAGGCAATATAAAATATTTGGAAGTGCAAATATCCCCACTTTTATTATAGGAGCTTCCTGTATAATTCAAATATAGGAAATTCCAAGAAAGAAGGTTGATAAAAAAATACCTCAGAGTAAAAT
>RAYF01000011.1 GCA_003611745.1 bacterium D16-36
AAATAATGAAAAGGTAATCGCTCTGAAAGATATGCTTAAATTTTAGAATGCTAGGAGTTGATGATATGAATTTTATTTCTGCAAGTTACAATATGTACCATAATGGCATTGACATTACTATCTTTGATGGCTACATATTACGAATTGACTGTAATAAGGCTGAAACAGGATTGAAAACTACACCATAGACAGACCATGTGCTAAATGCGCTGGCGATAGACAATCCACTCGAATACGCAAGACTCTATCTAAATAGCGAAATGCAGATATTTATAGATGCTGAAAATAATCTGGATATTTGACAAAACAAAAAATGCTTAGAAATCTTTTATAACATGATTTATAAGCATTTTTTCTTTATTGGTTATGCACTTTCAAAATATCTAAACAATAGTACAAAATCAAAAAAAAACAGGAAGTTGTATCAGATTATCACAATTTTGAAACTACAAGCAATATTCTCTATTCTGCTTATTGGAGCAAATAATAAATGACTGTCATCAAGTAATGAAGGGAAATATCCTTCTTCTGCTTCATAAACATCAACAGTATTATTTCCTAACACCAACATAACATTTTTTGCAAAATGTTGAACATCACCCGAAACCACACAGTGAACAGCTTTTACTCCGCCCATGATTTGCGTTTTTTCAATTAAATTAATATTAGTTTCAACTTGATATATTATTTTTCGTGACAATAAAATTCCTTCAAAACTGTAAACAAGATAGTCCACATGATTTTCATGGAAAGTAATAAATTCCATTTTTGTATCTGAATATGACAGTAAAAAGACACTGTTCATATCTGCAATTGCTTCACTTTTCCAATCAGAAAGAATATTACCGTTCTCGTCGATTTCCGAAACATGTATCGTACAAAGAGAGTTGCTCCATTTTCCGCAAGTAACAAAACATTTATCTCTGGTAACTGTCGGATATCCATTCCATATATTTTCAAGAATATACTGTTTTCTTGTTTTATATAATCCGTTTTTATCAAACTGATAAACAAACAATTTATCATATTTTTTATGGTTGAATAAATCAATTTGATAGGAGCAACATTGATTATTTAGGCAGAATATCGCATCCATTCCAAGATCTTTGCGTACTATCTCTTTAGTAATGCGAAAACGATTTTGCAATGGAAGAACAATTTCACCCTCACGCTCTGTGCTGGTTGAACTAAGGCTCACCCAAGCCGTATTATCCTGTGCTGTCAAAAACTGGGGATTTACACCTTTATCTTCAGTAAGTGCATTAAGTAGCTCAAAATTATTATCCAAAAATAAATAGTCGATGTGATACCGGCTTTGACCATCGTCACACTTAACAGCAAAAACCCATTCCTCATTCATGCAGTCCCAAAAATGATCACAAACACAAATAGGTTTATTGGCAAGGACTGTAATAGCCCCGTTTTCTTTTTTTACCTGATAATGAGTTAAAGAGGTTTGCAATTCATTCATTATATTTACCTCCGACAATAATAAATTCCGATTGGATTTTCACAAAATCTAAGGGATTTAATAACTCTTATATTTTGTTTTCATGAACTGCTCTAACTACTGAAAACATTAAATTTGTGCAAGGTGAGCATTCCCTTAGATTTTCCCTTATGTTATTTTCTCCCTCTTGCTGTTATGAACCCTAATGAGGGAAACTTTAAGGGAAAGAAAAACCTATAACACATTATAACACAAAACAATTAAGGCGTGGGAACTGATTTGATATGCTTGTAAAAATTATGAAAGGACAAAGAAAATGAATCTAATATACGCAAGGTACAATATGTACCACAACAGTATTGACATTACTACATTTGACGGTTACATTCTACGGATTGACTGTAACAAAGCAGAGAAAGGATTAAAAAACACAGCATGGACAGACCATGTACTAAATGCACTGGCAATAGATAATCTGCTTGAAACATGCAACCCATCGGACACCGATGGGTTTGTTTTATCTCAACAACGAAATACAGATATTTATAGATGCAGAGGATAATCAGGAAAGTTTGACATAAAAATGCTTAAAATCTTTTACAAAATGCTTTTAAGCATTTTTCATTTTGCTTTTTAATCTCTTTCAAAATGCCAAAAGAAATATATATCCAAAAGAGCTTATTATTTATACAGAATAAAATTTCTCCAAAGTCGAGAGCATTTTCTCTTGACTGACAGGTTTTGTCAGATGTGCATTCATTCCTGCATCAGTTGTCCTTCTTATATCTTCACTATATGCGTCTGCTGTCATAGCTATTATTGGGACTGTTACAGCGTCAGTTCTTGGCAATGTCCGGATTGATTTTGTAGCGGTCAGACCATCCATCACAGGCATTCTCACATCCATTAACACAGCATTAAAAGTATTCTCAGGCGAATTATTAAAAATATTAACAGCAATCTGTCCATTTTCTGCCGTCATTACTTCAATCCCTTCATCTTCCAGCATAAATTTTGCAATTTCCATATTCAGTGGGGTATCTTCAACTAACAGGACTTTCATGCCGTCCAGATGGGCGTTCCGTTCCTGTATGCTTTCCATTTTATTCTCTTTCTCTGCAATGCCAGACATTATCCCTGTATCAAATGTTACCTCCACAGTAAATTTACTGCCAACTCCCGGCTTGCTTGCTACCTTGATAATCCCCCCCATCAAATCAACCAGTTTTTTTGTAATAGCCATTCCCAATCCGGTTCCCTTATACCCATTGCAATTTCCGCTATTTTCCTGTGTAAAGGAATCCCAAATTTTTTCCAAAAAATCCGGTTTCATACCAATTCCGGTATCCTCAATCTCAAAATGGTATGTCGCCTTTCCGTCTCCAGCAGAAACCTCCTTTACCTGAAAAAAGATTTTCCCTCCATCCTGGGTAAACTTAATGGCATTTGATAAAATATTGATAAGTACCTGACGCAGATGTAATTCATCGCCAATTAGCAGAGGATGATGGAATATACCAAACCCCCTGACAAAATCCACCTTTCTCTGTGCCAGCAGACTTTCTGCAATTAGTGCACAACCGTTAATCACCTCACGTATATCCATCCGTTCATGGTTCATAACCATTCTGCCGCTTTCAATCCGGCTCATATCCAAAATATCGTTAATCAGGGATAGCAGATGTTTGGAAGAACTGTCAATTTTCCCTAGACAATCAAGAACCCTATCTTTATCATCAAAATGTTTCATGGCAATACCTGTCATTCCAATAATGCCATTCAGGGGTGTCCGTATATCATGGGACATATGGGATAAAAAAGCACTTTTTTCCCTGCTGTTGTTCTCTGCCCGCAAAACGCTCTCTTGTAATGACAGATTTTCTGTTTCCAAAACCGCAATTTTCTTTTTTAACTTTTTCACTGTTTTCTTCTTTTTCATAGCTCCTCCATTCCAGTAATTATCTTGTTTACACAAGTTATTTTATACGATTTCCATCTGATAAACCATAAAGGGCAGATAACAAGTATGTTAAAACTGCGTTAAAAATATGCCGGGCATAGCCCTTATACGGGCTGTTTTCCGGCATATATTTATCTTTATTATTTTTTAGAAAATGCAATCGTTACCACCGTTCCCACATCCACAGTACTTTCCAGACTGAGCTTTGCATGGTGGTACAGAGCACCATGCTTTACTATGGCAAGACCAAGACCTGTTCCACCTACCTTTTTGGAATGGCTTTTATCCACCCGGTAAAAGCGTTCAAACACCCTGTCCTGATGTGATATAGGAATCCCGATTCCCGTATCACGCACAATCACATTCACGCCATCTCCCGTCTGGTTTACCAAAACATCCACCGTACCATTTTCCTTGTTATATTTAATCGCATTGTCACAAAGGTTATAGAGCATTTCCTCCAAAATTTTATGCACGCCTATAATCTCTGCCCTGCCGCCAATCAAATGAAAGGTAATATTCTTCTTATCGGCTTCTTTTTCCAACCGTCCGATTACTTCCTTTGACAATTCATATAAATCCACCGTTTCCTTTTCATAAGGAATACTCTGCCCGTCAAGTTCAGAAATCTTAATAATATCATTGACTAACGTAATCAGCCGCTGTGCCTCATCATAAATGGATTTTGAAAAGTCAGTCACATCATTTTCCAGAACATCGCCTGCTTTCATCAGTTCGGCAAAGCCAGAGATAGACGTCAGCGGAGTTTTCAGTTCATGGGAAACATTTGCCGTAAACTCCCGGCGCAGCATATCCCTTTTTTCACGTTCCGTAATATCCAGAATAACCACAACGGCCCCAATTACGGATTCCTTCTCATAAACCGGATTGGCAATCAGACTGTAACTGCGTTCCTCCCGCACCATCGTATTCTCTGCCTTTATTCCTGACAATACATCGGATATAACGCCTCTGAACTCTTTTGCCCGGCAGAACAGCAGGACACTCCTGTCTGCCGGAGGGGTAATCTCAAGCAGGTTTAATGCGGCAGAATTATAGGTCAGGAGATTGGCGTCTGCATCAATAACCAGAAAGCCCTCACTCATATTTTCTGTAATAAGGTTAAATTCTTTCTGTTTTTTGCGGGCGTCCGCAAGCTGTTCCCCTATCGTTTCTTTCTGGTCTGCAATTTTCCGTAACAGAGGTGTTAATTCCTCATATGTGTCATTATTTTCCGGTATTTCCAAATCCAGTTTGTTAATTGGTTCTATAATGGCTTTTGATACCCTTGCGGAAAGCACCAGTGTTAAAATCAATGCGACAAACATAATGAATAAAATCGGCTGAAGCATCCCCATCAGAATGGTTACTACCGTATACTGTTCTGTCGAAACCCGCAGTATGCTGCCATCGGAAAGCCGTATGGCATAATTCACTGTTTTTTCCGTCAGGGTTTTGGAGTACCTCGTACTCATGCCCTTCCCCTCTTTCATTGCCGTTTTAATTTCATCCCTGTCGGCATGATTATCCAGTTCGGACACATCTGCCCTGCTGTCGAACAATACCGTTCCATTTTCATCAATCCATGTGATACGGTTATTTCCGGCAAGTCTGTTATTCTTGTTATCAAAACTGTCAAAATATCCGGCTCCCTCATTTTCAAGAGCATGTGCCAGAAAGCCGGCCTCATTGGCAAGCTCTTTCTGTATCTGCTTTTCAAAAAAATGAAACAAAAGCCCCATAATCAATGCAATGGTAGCTGCCAATACAAGACAGACGGTAAGCAGTGACGAACGAAAAATTTTTTTATTCATTCCAATCGCCTCCTAATTTATAACCGATTCCTTTTATAGTCTGAATGAGTTTTCCGGCATCCCCCAGTTTTACCCGCAGTTTCCGGATATGCACATCCAGCGTCCGGGATTCTGTATAATATTCCCCCCAGACACTGGTTAAAAGCCTGTCACGTTCCACTACATTGCCCTCTGCCTCCAGCAGAACCATCAACAGCAGATATTCCTTATAGGAAAGCGATACCGCTTCCCCTGATACCGTAATAATATGTTTTGCAGGATTAACATACAGCCCGCCAATCGTATACGTTCTGTCATCCTGCGTTTTTTGGGAACGCCTCAGTACCGCCCGGATCCTTGAAATCAGTTCCATCGTTCCAAAAGGCTTTGCCACGTAATCATCCGCTCCCATATCAAGGCCTGTGACCTTATCAAATTCACTGCCCTTTGCGGTAAGCATAATCACAGGGATATGCGCAGTCGCTGCATTACCTTTCAGTTTATTCAGAATCGACAACCCGTCTTCTTCCGGCAGCATAATATCCAGCAAAACCAATTCCGGCAGTTCCGTATTTAGTCCCTGCCAAAATTCCTTTGGAGAAGAATGCCCCTGTACTTCAAATCCCTCTTTTGACAGCGCATAGCATACCAGCTTTCTTATATTATCATCATCTTCCAGCAGATAAATCATGTTAACCGATTCCTCCTTTGGTGGAGCTTTCCTTATTTTCAGGTCTTTTCCGATGCTCTCCGGTAATGGAATAAATAACCCATTCCGCAATATTTTCTGCATGGTCGCCAATCCGCTCAAAATATTTTGCAATCATCAGCAAATCCATAAGAGCCTCCGCATCGTCGTGTCTCTCCGTTATTGATTTTATCAACTCCCGCTTTACCTTGTCAAATAAATCATCCACGATATTATCATGTTCAATTACCAGCCAGGCAATATCCAGATTCATTTTTACAAAAGATTCAATACTTTCTGACACCATTTTGATCGCTGCTTCTGCCATTTCCCGGATATGGGTTTCGCCAAGCGTTCCCTTTTTTGCCACATAAGGTGCAATCTCCACAATATCCGATGCCTGATCTCCAATCCGTTCCATATCGGATATCATTTTCAAAGCGGCTGAAACAACTCTCAAATCTTTTGCCACGGGCTGCTGCTGCAAAATCAGTTTCAGGCAGAGGGTTTCGATATCACGCTCTTTTTTATCAATCTGCGTATCCGCATCCAGACACATATTTTTGCTGTTTTCTTCATTATCCGTAAGATATTTTACCGCATTGGTAATTGCCTCCTCGCATAAGGCTCCCATGGTAACAAGTTCTGTATTAAGCTGCGATAACTGTCTGTCAAATTTATTCCGCATTATCCAAACCTCCCTGTAATATAATCCTCTGTCCTCTGGTCAGACGGTGTGGAGAACATGGTCTGCGTATCATCAAACTCCACCACCTCGCCCAGCAGGAAGAATGCTGTCTTATCTGCAATCCGCACTGCCTGCTGCATATTGTGGGTTACCATAATAATCGTATATTTTTCCTTCAGTTCCATTGCTAAATCTTCAATCTTTGAAGTGGAAATAGGGTCAAGGGCAGACGTCGGTTCATCCATCAGAAGGACTTCCGGCTCTACCGCCAGTGCCCTTGCAATGCAGAGCCTCTGCTGCTGGCCGCCACTCATGCCCAATGCACTCTTTTTCAAACGGTCTTTGCATTCCTCCCAGATTGCCGCCTGCGTCAGGGAACGCTCCACGATTTCATCCAACTTAACCTTTGATTTGATTCCATGTATTCTTGGACCATAGGCAATATTATCATAAATACTCATTGGAAACGGATTCGGTTTTTGAAAGACCATGCCAACACGTTTCCGCAAAATGTTTACATCAATCCCCTTGTAAATGTCAATGCCGGAAAGCATAATTTCTCCTTCGATACGGCAGCTTTCCACCAAATCATTCATCCGGTTCAATGTTTTCAGATAAGTGGATTTTCCACAGCCAGAGGGGCCAATCAGCGCAGTGATTTTCTTTTCCGGGATTTCCATGTTGATACTTTTCAGGGCATGGCTCGCACCATACCATAAGTTTAAATTCTTTGTCGTGATAATGTGTTCCATAACTTTAACCTCGTTTCTGTTTCAGTCTAACCGCCGCTATCTTTGCCGACATATTGATAAGAAAGGTAAGTACAAGCAATATAGCGGCAACCGCAAACGCAACATCAAACTGCCCGCGCTCTTTCGCATATACATACATGGCAACGGTCAGGGTAGAACCCGCATTTCCCGCCTGCACTGCCTCTGGTACGGACAGCAGTTCATTTGCCATCCCTGCCGTAAAGAGAAGTGCGGCACTTTCACCTACCACTCTGCCCACCGATAAGATACAGCCGGTAACAATCCCATCAATGACACAGGGAATGACAACTGTACGAATCATATACCATTTGCCTGCCCCTAATCCAAGCGAACCTTCCCGGTATGCTTTTGGCACCGTTTTCAGGCTTTCCTGTGTGGTGCGTATAATCGTGGGCAATGTCATGATTGCCAGGGTGAGCGAACCGGCCATCAGACTGGTTCCCAGAGAGAAAAACTGCACAAACAGGAGCATTCCCACCAGTCCATATATAATTGATGGGATTCCGGCAAGGGTTTCTGTTGCCAGTTCAATGACCCGTACCAGTTTTTTATTCTTTGCATATTCGTTCAGATAAATCGCAGCCCCTACCCCAAGCGGCAGTACAATTACAAGCGTTATGATAATGATATATAAGGTATTCAGGATGTTTGGCAGAATCCCGACCGTACCACGCAAAAGGCTTGGTTTCGTAGAAACAAGCATCCATGAGATATGTGGAATGCCCCGGTACAGGATATATCCAATCAGTCCGAGCAGGAGAGAGCAAATCAATCCTGCTGATAAAACCATCATCAGCTTTAAGATAGTATCCTTAATTTTTCTTGCTTTCGATATTGTATCAGTCACATGTATTTCCTCCATTTTCCTCAAGAACGCTGTTTTTGCGTTCTTGATAGGTTTGCCTTAGTTCCACTTGGCATGGTATTTTCATGCAATAGTGGAACTTCAAACCTTTTTTTTAATTACTACATTTAATATCAGGTTAATTGCCATAATGAACAGAAAAAGCACCAGTGCGATGGAAAATAATGCCTGTCTCTGTAAGCCGGAAGAATAGGACATTTCACTGGCAACAGCAGTAGTCAGAAACCGAACGCTGCCAAACAGTTTCGGCATATTGGCAACATTTCCCGCTACCATCATAACCGCCATCGCTTCCCCGACTGCCCTGCCAATGCCTAATACAACCGCAGTGACAATGCCGCTTTTTGCGGCAGGCACAACCACCTTAAATACGGTTTCCGTCTTTGTCGCCCCCAGAGCAAGAGAAGCCTCCTCATATTCCTTTGGCACCGCCCCGATTGCCGTTTCCGATACGGAAATGACAGAGGGCAGAATCATAACAGCAAGGACAAGAATTGCCGAAAAGAGGTTTGCACCATCCGGGAGATGAAATATCTCCCTTACGCATGGAACAATGATGATCATTCCCACCAGCCCATAAACGACAGACGGGATTCCGGCAAGCAAATCTACCACATTCCTTACTGCACTGCTAACTTTCTTTGGGGACATCTTTGCCAGAAAAATAGCACATAGCAGTCCAATCGGAACTCCTATGAGGATTGCCCCCAGAGTTCCGTGTACGGATGTCAGGATAAAGGGAAGGATTCCATAGGAAGGCTTTGCAGAAGTAGATGCCCAGACCTTCCCAAACAGGAAATCTCCCAGACCGATATCCCGTATTGCCGGAATGCCGCTTATCAAGAGAAATATAGTAATTAGGACGACAAACAGTATCGTCAGCAGACCGCATACCAAAAACAACAGGTTCATTGCCCTTTCCATCCACCTTGCTGTCTTTTTTATCTTTTCCATAACAGCTCCTCCTGTAATTACCGTTTGACAGGAACAGCACCTGCCTCTGTAATAAGGCTGTCTGCCTGTTCGCTGGTAGCGAAGTCGAAAAACTCCTGTGCAGCTTTAGAAAGAGCAGTGTCCTTTTTTGTGACCAGCACGAAGTTTCTCTGGACTTTGTATTTCCCATCCTGAATACTTTCTGTTGTCGGGCTTACCCCTTCCACGCTGACCATCTTTACCGTATCACCAACCGAGGCAACCGATGCATAGCCAATGGCATTTGGATTGCCGGATACCGTCTGCACGACATCGCCCGTAGACGTAAGTTCCTGTGAATACTTGCATTTATCCTTTGTGCCTGTCACTTCCTCAAAACCGTCTCTTGTGCCGGAAGCCGCCTCACGCCCAATACAGACAATCGGTGCGTCGCTGCCGCCAACCTCTTTCCAGTTGGTAATCTCACCACTGTAAATCTTCCCTATCTGATCAATTGTTAAATCTGTTGCCGGATTATCAGGATTGACTATGATTCCGATTCCATCAATGGCAACTACCGTTCCCTGTAAATCTGCTGTTTCATCTTCCTTCAGGTCACGACTTGCCAGTCCGATATCACATCTTCCTTCCGCTACTGCCTGTATACCGGAACTAGAACCCGTTGGATTGTATGTAACCTTTATATTTCCATGTTCCTCCATATAGGCTTCACTCAAAAATCCAATGACTTTCTCCATTGAAGTGGAACCGTCGGTGGCTATTGTTTGTGAACTCTTAGTTGTCTCATTTGCTGTACTTTTGTCAGTGAACGAACTAGCATTGCCGCTACATCCTGTCAATACCCCTGTCATAAGTGTAAAAACGGTTGCAATCATAATAAATTTTTTCATATTGAACACACTCCTTTGTTTTTTTTGTATGAACCAAGTATACCGTCCCCAATGTTAACTCTAAAAGTGCATATATGTTAATTGTAAGTTAATTGCACTGCAAAAGGCATAGAATATTTCATCTATGCCTTTTAACAACGGAATTATTTATCTGCCCTGTATATATTCCTCGTTTTGTCTCTGATACATAGGACGGTTCTCCCTTGTACGTTCTTCCGGTTCCATATCCTCCATGAAACTCTCCACCGCCTTTACATACACCTCTGCCAGCTCTAACGTACATATCCGGTTCTCCGGCATGATTTCCTCTCTTATTTCAGAAACCTTTACAGCCTGTTCCTTCTGCACATTCCAGAATCCCGCCAGCCTATACTCCGTTCCCCGTCCGTTATAGTTTTCAAGCTTGCGTTTAGCTCACGGAAATCAACGCGGTTCATCCAGCGCTGTAAGCGCTGCTGTTACTGGGCACGGAGTGAACAGTAACTCAACGCGGGCGCAGCCCATAACGGCAATAACTCCTGTACACCAGCGGCAGCAGCAAAACCGACAGCACTGTATAGAGCAGCATAACAGCCGGAATCTGGCGGAACACTATACTCCCTATCTGAAATACAGTCAAATTCTTTACATTAGCCATAATATTGAAAAGCACATCCGGCACAAGGCGGAACACTACTGTAACAGAAGAGAACATCCGTCCAATAAACGGCATCAGGCAGTACAGGAAAAACGGGATGCCGGCCGCTATATTCCTGCTATGCATCTTTGCTGACACCAGCATAGACAGCGACGCCGCAAATAAACTGGCAATATAACCGCATACCAGCATCAGCAGGTAATACTGGCCGTATGTCATAACGTACATGCTGTACGGCTGGTCAATCTGGTATAAAGTCCGGAAACCGCTTACTCCCATAACTCCCAGCGAGACCAGTGTCAGAATCGCCATGCCGCCCCAATAGACGGCAGTTGTCATAAGCATTCCCGCCGCAGCTTTATTTTTTACGGCCTTTGACCGTCCGTACTTGGCAGCGAAAAAAACAGAGTCCGCCTTCGTCCGGAATTCTTCTGCAAATATCCCGGACGCCAGAAATCCTATTATCACTGCCAGCACAATCCCGTATGTTTCAACATATGTCTCCATGGTATCCCAAGAATCTTTCGCCTGATAGGAGAGCGGCATTTTTATCTTCCGGTACTGCTTTTTCAGAAATTCCACCTGCTCCGGCGTCTCCCCATATTCGCCAGCCATTTTCTGCATATTTTCTTTATATGTTGCATATAGCTCTTTGGACTGCTTCTCTGTCATCTGATACAGGACATTCTCATTATATTCTGCATCATTCAATACTACATTAATGACAAAAGATTCAATATCACCATACGACTGTATCATTTTGCCATACGCATCATCAGGTATACCCTGCGGATTCTTTTTGGCTAATTTTTGTTTACTCTTCACAATTTCAGCAAACTTTTCCGCAGTCAGATCACCCTCCCACCTGTTTCTGTCAGCTGAAAGCTTTCTCGCAGCCGCTATGCCAGTGTGCAGCGCCCCATTTTTGTCGACATACCGCACGCTTCCTATCGCAAAGCAGCTAAATACAACAGCCAGCACAGCCGCGGCACAGATCATAATCCTGTTTATCTTTTTGGAAAGAATCTTCTTCCATTCACATCGAAACATCATCTTTATCACCCGCTTTCTCACCATAATAGAACAGAAACACATCCTCCAATGTCGCCGCCTGCCGCACCGCATCTTTTGTCGGCGGATTTTTAGAAAGGATCCTCAGTTCCGCGCCCCAGGCCGTTGTCTTAATATTGCCCACCAGATATCTCTCCAGATAACCGTCCGCCTCCTGCTTTGGAACCGTACAATGCCAGACAGAATCCTCCATGGACGAAATCAATTCTTCCGAAGTCCCAGTATAAAAAAGTTTCCCATCCTTCATCAGCATAATCTCATTCGCAATATATTCAATGTCCGATACAATATGTGTCGAGAGCAGTACCAGACGGTCTTCTGACAATTCACTGATCAAGTTTCGGAAACGGATCCTCTCATTCGGGTCAAGCCCCGCTGTCGGCTCATCCAATACAAGTATCTGCGGATTATTTAACATTGCCTGGGCAATCCCGGCACGTCTGGCCATCCCGCCGGACAGTTCTTTCATTTTCCTTTTCCTGTATTTTAACAGCCCCACCTGCCCCAGTAATTCCTTAATCCGTTCTCTGGCTTCTGCCATGCGTAGCCCTTTTATGGATGCAATATACATCATATAATCGTAAACCGACAGATCCGGATAATACCCGAAATCCTGCGGCAGATATCCTAGTATGTCCCTGTAGGCAGCACCCAGCTTAAAGATATTACTGCTGTTCCATGTGATTTCCCCGCCTGTCGGCTGGATTATGGTACAAAGCATCCTCATTAACGTCGTTTTTCCGGCGCCATTTATCCCCAAAAGCCCGTATATCCCCTTGCCCATCGCATACGAAATGCCATCTACGGCATGGGTTCCTGCAAAATCCTTTGATACATCATTAAACCTTAATTCCATACAACTCCTCCCAAATTTCTTCGCAGCCAGACCACGATTTCCTTATACAATAGATTAAATAAACAAACGACAGAAATAATATACCTATCCACGCCGGTTCTGCAATCCTTTGATAGACCGGGTCATATATTACAAGGACTGACCATACTGCACTCCAGACCATGCACGCGAGCACCGCAGTATATTCTGAGTCCATCCATCTGCTGTACAGAAAGCGGAAACAGATACAGCTTGAGACATTAAATGGAACTAGAAAATTAATCAACATCTGATATAGCGATATCTGCACGGTATGGTATGTAACCGCAAAAAACAGCATAACCATCATGAAATCCACGGCTGCAAACAGTAACGTCCTCGCAGCACATATCTGGCGCAACGAATAAAATGACGCCTTTTCAACTTCAACCGCTGAATATTTCCGGTTTTTCCAGATTTCTGGAATCACCAAAATCACAAACACGGTAGAAAGCGTCCCTGATAACCGCCCAATATACCCGATACTGTCAGAATCCCTCAGCATAAGCCACAAAAGAATCAATATTCCTGCCTGTAGCCCCCACCATCTCTTTTTGATAAATCTAGACTGCTGATATAAAAATTCAAAATAAGACGCCCGGATATGGTCTGCCCCCTGCCTCTCTATCAAAGCTTTCGACTGCCCTGCAGCATTCCTTACCGAAGCCTCCCTCACATATTTCCCCTGGATCAGCTCTTTGTAATCTTTCATTTTCTTTTTATATAATCTCATCTCCCCTTCACCTCCAGACGTTCCGATAATAATTTTTTTGCCCTGCTGATGCGGTATTTGACAAGTGACAGCTTAATATCCAGCAGCTCCGCGATTTCCCTCTGCTTTAACTCCTGAAAAAAGAAGAGAATGGCAGCCTCGCGCAATTCGTCCGGCAGGGATTCCAGTGCCTGCTCCACATCCATGCGGAGCTCTATCCCCTCCATCCCATTGTCAGCCATCTCCGGAATTTCATCTAACAGCACCTCCTTCTTTTTCTTGTAAAAATTTTTAATGATATTCCCGGCAATGCAGTATAAATAGTTTTTCGCCTTTCCATAATCACGGTATGTATGTAAGGACTCAAAAAAACGCGTAAATGTCTCCTGTGCCATATCCTCAGCACAGTGGCAGTCATGAATATGCAAAAAACAATATTGGTAGATGGCGGGATAATACTTTTTGACAAACTGCTCCCCAGCCTCGCCATCCCCGTTTTTTACTCTCTGCATTAACAGAAAATCAAAGCCCATTTCCTCCCTCCTCCCCTTTTTTATGTCCCTTACATATAATAATAACAACTGACGGCAATAAAAAGTTAGGAACTGTCCCGAAATAACTTGCAAATTTCAGGATAGTTCCTAATTATTAAGAAAAAGGGCACAGACTTCGCTTGTGCCCTACTGATATGATATGACAGCATCTGCTGCCCTGAGCCCGTCCATTGCCGCCGACATAATCCCCCCTGCATAGCCTGCCCCCTCGCCGCAGGGGTACAGCCCCTTTATATTAGACTGCATTGATTCATCCCTCACGATCCTCACTGGAGAAGATGTCCTGCTCTCAATGCCGGAAAGCAGGACATCCTCTCTGGCAAACCCCTTAATCCGCTTATCAAATGCCTGTATACCCTCTGCGATAGAATCGCCTATCACCTTAGGGAGTATTTCCCTCACATTTCCAAAACTATATTCCCCACGCATCTGGGGAATGATTTCCCCAAATGAACTGCTGGGGACATCCTGCAAAAAATCACCGAAGAGCTGTACCGGAATTTTCCCGCCAGCCTGCAGGAAGGCCGCCCTCTCATACCTCCGCTGGAACTCAACTCCGGCGAGGGCGCCCTTCCCCCCAAAATCCTCCGGAGACACAGTGACCACGATAGCGCTGTTTGCATTGGCTCCCCCGCGTTCATAATAGCTCATGCCGTTAACTGCCAACATCCCCGCCTCCGAAGATGCATTGACCACATAACCGCCGGGGCACATACAGAAGGAGTACACCCCCCTGCCCCCCGCAGTCTGGTATGTCAGCTTATAATCCGCCGCTGGCAGCTCCTTGTAATACCGTCCATACTGATTCTGCCCTATCATCTCCTGCGGATGCTCCACACGCACACCAACCGCAAAAGATTTTGCTTCCATAAAAAGCCCAGTGCGGTGCAGATTGAAAAAGGTATCCCTTGCACTGTGGCCGGTGGCAAGAATCAGTACACTGCAGGAAAGCGCAGACTTCTCTCCGTCCCTCTCAAGCGTAATCTGCCGAAGCTTCCCCCCCTCGGCCGTGATATCCTCCAGCCTGCTGCCAAACCATATCTCGCCGCCCAGGGCAATAATCTCACTTCGCACCGCACGCACAACATCCCTTAAGCGGTCCGTACCGATATGGGGCTTTTGAAGGTACAGAATCTCAGATGGCGCCCCAAATTCCACAAAAGTCTGGAGCACCTTCTGGTTTCTCCCAGTCGGATCCTTCACAAGCGTATTTAATTTCCCGTCAGAAAATGTCCCTGCGCCGCCTTCCCCAAACTGGACATTGCATTCCGGATTCAATACGCCGCCCTTCCAGAAATCATCTACCTCCCGCTGCCTCCTGTCAACATCATAACCCCTCTCAAGCACAATCGGTGCAAGCCCTGCCCTAGAAAGTTCCAGCGCCGCAAACATCCCCGCCGGGCCAAAACCCGCCACAACAGGGCGGCCCTTCCTCCTGATTACATTAGGGGCAGAGACATCCTGCGCCTGAATCTTATCGGAAACCAGCCTCACATCGTTTTTCCCATACCGTTTTACTAATCTCTCTTCCTCCCCACATGTAAGCGCCACCTGATATGTATAATGCATCTGCTGCTTCTTCCGGGCATCCATAGACTTCCTGCGGATACCAAAGTCCTTTATTTTCTCCGGCGGTATGCGCAACATTCCGGCTGCCGCCTGTTTCACAAGCCCTGACTCCTCCGGGCCGATTTTCCCACACCGGGCAGACCCCGCCGGGACTGCCTTTAGAAGCTTTTCCACAGGCACTTTTACCTGGCTCATATGTATCATAACCTGCCCCCTTTCTGTAAACGTCCTCCGCTGCAGCCTATTCCGGCAAGGTATCCTGTCGCCCATGCCCACTGCAGGTTGTAGCCCCCGCAGGTTCCATCCACATCCAAAAGCTCACCTGTCAGATAAAGGCCCCTGCAGCACAGGGATTCCATCGTATCGGGGTCAACCTCGTCCACACAGACTCCTCCCGCCGTCACCTGCGCCTTCTCAAAACCACTGGCAGCCTTTACGGAAAGCCGCATTCCTTTTATCACTGCCGCAAGCTTTTCTATCCTCTCTTTCGATATGCCCTCCGCGGCGGCGGCTGTTTTAATTCCGCTCTGCCGCAGCAGTACACCCGCCAATTTATCCGGGAGCATTCCCTCCAGCAGATCCCCCATGGACTGCATGCCGTCACGCTGCCTCCTCCTAAGAAGCTCCGCCGCAATCCATTCCTCGCCATAGTCCGGCAGGCTGTCCAGATAAAGAACAGGTTTTCTATCTCGTTCCAGTTCCCTTGCCGCAAAACGGCTGACCTGAAACACCGGAATCCCGGAAATCCCATAAGAGACCATCTGGATTTCCCCTCTAGCCGCAGCAAGAAACTTTCCCTTCCGAGACGAACCTTCCTTTTTAGAGACATCCTTCTGAAGCTGTCCTCTCCCTCCATCCTTCAAATCCCCGTAAAGCGACACTTTCCCCTGAATCCGCACGCCGCTCCACGCCTTCATAAAGTTCCCCTCCAGCACAAGCGATGTCAGGGCTGGCACCGGGGCTGACAGATGGTGCCCAAGCCCCTGTGCAAATCGATAACCGTCCCCCGTGCTGCCATGTACCGGGGACGCCATGCCGCCTGTGCTCAGCACTATTTTTCCGGCAAGATATTCCCCCCTGTCCGTCGTCACTGCAAATCCCTTGGCGCCATTCTTATTATGGCGTTGGACTGCAAGAACCTCCTCCCCGGTATGTACCTGTACTCCCAGCCGCCGAAGCTCCCTCTCCAAAGCATGCACCACAGATGCAGCCTGCCCGGAGAGCGGATACAGATAGCCATCCCTATCCCTCGGTAGGATGCCTATCTCCTGAAACCATGACACGCTGTCCTGCCAGTTAAATTTCTTAACCACACTCCACGGAAAATCCTTCCTGCTGCTGAAATAGCATTCCGGCGACTGCATGGTATTCGTAAAATTACATTTTCCATTGCCTGTTGCCAGAATCTTTTTCCCAAGGTTTTCTTTCTTCTCAAGCAGCAGCACCCCCGCGCCGCAGCGCCTTGCCGTAATTGCCGCCATCATCCCGGAGGCGCCGCCGCCAATCACTATAACCTGCACACTTCTCATATGCTTCCTCTCTTTTTTGCCACGGACAGCCAGAAATACGTTTAAAATATTAAAAATCTATTTTAGGACGAATAATTCTCAAGAATACTATAAAGCTCCTCATCGTCCTTCACTTCCAGCCCCTGTTTCAATATCTTCCTGTCGTCCTTGGACAGATTTTTTGTCTCAATGCCAGTGTATTCATACACTGTCTTCTTGTCCCCATAATATACAACAACTTCCCCATCTACTACAATAAGATAATAGCGGAATGCCACCTTGGTACTGTCAAAAATTTTCTTAATGACAAGGCGCTCCTTAGAAAAAGCCACCACGCCGATACTCTGCAGCCCGTCAAGGTACTCCTCCACCGGAAGCTTGTCCATATATTTTTTGCAGTAATCGTCCACCTCATCCCTTGTCAGCCCCACCAGCTCCTGTGGCAGCGTCTCATAATCCGTAGCTGTGTTTTCCGTATTTACATCATAACTCTGTATCTGGTATACCGTATCAACCGTCAGCTTATCCTCGCTTGTACTTGCCAGAATGCTCTCCCTCTGGTCCTCCACGATCCGCCCGACAATCTCCGCCGCCTTATCCTCCAGCCCTGTCGTCACCTCCACATCCACCTGCTCCGACAGGCGCCCCTCATAATCTGTCTGCATCTGTTCCATCCTGCCCACAGCGATCCGGTATACAATATAATCACCGATAAAAACAGCACAGACAATTCCCAGAGCAATCAGTACATATGATAATTTTTTATTCATAATCTCACCATGCCTTTCTATGGAATTGCCAGAAAATAACCGGGACAGGCAAAATGCCCGGATTATTTACAGACAATCCCTGATACTTCGTATATCTATTATCTTAGTATTGCACGGTTCAATGAATTTATTCTTAGGAACTGTTAAGGAATTATTTGTGAAAAGTAATTGTCATGGGTAATTTATCATCCCCTTAAAATCTGCAGGCAAATATTACTGCCACACACCCTCCGACAAAAATGCCTCTACCCTCTTCATAGACTGTTCCACTAACTCCCTCTCAAAACCGACCATTGCAAGCAGGCGGATTGCATTGCGGGAATCCGCCCTCCCTTTCTTTAACTGGTAATCAAATGTGATATCCTCTTCTTTAATATGCTCTGAAAAATGATAATTCGCATACTGCCCTTCCAGAAGATACGTCAACTCTATATCGTGGGTTGCCGCAAAACACATAGCGTTCTCTCCGGACAGCGCCTCCAGAAGCTTTGACGAAGCCGCTACACGATCTACCGTATTTGTCCCCCTCAGTATTTCATCAATAAAGCACAGTACCGGAACTCCCGGTTCCTTTGCCTTCTCAAAGATACGCTTCAGGGATTTAATTTCTACAATAAAATAACTCTCATTTGACAGAATATCATCCCGCAGGGCCATAGAAGAATAGATGCGGTAAAAACATGCCTTATAGGAATCCGCCGGAACCGTGTGGATTGTCTGGGCAAACAAAGCGCTGACTGCAACCGCCTTGATAAATGTAGACTTCCCGGAAGCATTAGAACCCGTCAGCAGCATACATCTATCTGCTGCAATGTCATTTTTTACCGGATGGGACAGCAGCGGGTGGTACAGCCCTTTTATTTCCATCCTGCAGATATCATCCCGTCCATCTGCACTGTAAAGGTCTGGGATCCCGTAATCCCCAAGCATCTGCCGATAGGATGCAGCCGCCAGCATACTGTCCAAAAACCCTATAATCCCATATATTTCCAAAAGTTCCTTTTCGTACTTTGTGACCTCTTTTGCCATTGTGCTGATTTTTATCAAATCCACATGAAAAAGAATCCTGATATAATCAAAAACCGAGTCAAACAGGCTGCCAGACATTGTATTCCCGCCCGAAACCAAGAAATGGAACCTGCAGAATTTCCGAAATTTTACCGCCAGCTCCTTTAACCTGATAAAATATCCCTCACACTCCGGCAGGACCATCCTGCCAATCTGGCTGCACTGGCGGACAGTCCCCAGAATAAATTCATACAGGGCAATATCCTTGAGTATTTTTTCCTTTTCCTTATAATAAAAGTAAGCGTTAGCGCCCATAATAAAAAACAGCAGGAAGAGCACTGCCGGAGAAGAAAAAAAGACTAAAACGGCGCCGCCTAACAGGATAAGCGCAGAACATACATGTGGCCACCTCTTGACCAAATGAAGATTTTTTGCCCCGCACAAGTGCCTGTACACGGAGATACGGTCTGTCTTGCCGATATCATACAGCGACAGCTCAAACTCCTCCCTAAGCTCCGGATGCTCCTGAATGCTGCGGATAACTGTCTCCCTCTTTTCCAGCTCCCCTTCGGAATACTCCGGCGTGCGGAGCAGATGGTACAGATATTCCTCGCCTGCCGAAGTTCTGGTATGGTTTAACTGCTGGAAAATGGCCTCCATATTTAAATCATTCCACGTAATATCATCCACAGAATGCTCTGTCTTTTTCTGTTCATGATAATACTTTATATTTTCCATAATAGCATCCGAGTATTCGTCACGGGTGTACATTCCCCATTCCTGTTTTAAAACCTCTTTCAAGCGCATGCGCTGCATCCTCCTGTCCCTGCCTGCCGCAAAAACAAACAGGATGCCAAGCACCAGAATCACCACAATTACCTTAATTAACATAATCCCCTGTCTCCCCTCATTAATGAAACTGTCCAAAATAATACGGTGGGAAAGCCCAAATACTATATGGGCCTTCCCACCGTACAGATAATATTTTCCTACAATTCTTTACATTACCCTGCCGATTTTTAACGGCTGGCGGTAATATGCACTGGATATCTTGATTCCATCCCTCGCATTGCTGGCATGGATAATCTGCCCATTTCCAATATACAACGCTACATGGCTGACTGAACCACTTCCGTAGAAGAACAGATCACCAACCTGTACCTCGCTGCTGCTTACAGAACGCGTCGCTGCTGCCTGTGCAGAAGATGTACGCGGTATGGAATAACCGAAATGACGGTAAATCCCCATCGTAAAACCGGAACAGTCTGTTCCATTTGTAAGGCTGGTACCGCCCCATACATAACGGTTCCCTAAAAACTGCATTGCATAACTTACAATAGAACTGTAAATAGATGAATGGGAAGAAGAATCAGAAGAGGAACTCTTCCTGCTCTCCTCCTTAATCGTAACAGCACGGTTCAATTTGTATTTCAGAGTAATAAAATCCTTGCTGACAAACATTTTTTCATTGTCTATCGAAAGCATTACCCAGTTTTCCAAATCGCCGTACATCTCATCTTTATTTACATCCTGGACAGCCCTCTTACTGCAATGCTTGGATATATAAGAAGAAACAAATTCCTCCGTAAGATGTTCCTTCTCTACTGTATAATCCTCGTCTTCCGATAACTGGTCATAAATAGGCGAATCCGTAGACGGCAGAAAACGGACATTCAGCGTTTCCGTGTCGACAACTGCCTTTAACGTAGCTACCTTAAGCGCCCTCTTTTCAGCCTCTTCCCCTTTAATCAGGTACTCTGACTTGACATATCCCTTTACATTGCCAGACTCAATCTTAGACCAGCCTTTCTTTTCCGAAATAATATTACATCCCGTATTTTTGGTCATCTTCCCGATAATCTTATACGATTCACCAGCATGTGCCCTGACATTCAAATATGTATCTACATCGGCAATCCCCAATTTATCATATTTGAGATTCAGCTTGATGCGCTCTTCCTTTTCTTTCTGCTCCTTGTCAGGAACATTGGAAGTCACTGTAGTTTTTCCTTCACCGGAATCTCCGCCTCCAGACTCCTCCTGTGCCTTCTGCTCCTCTTTCCTTGCATTTTCCAATACAGACTCACAATAGCGGTCTAATGATAAAGTAATACCGGCCAATGGCTTTTCTTCTATAGCATTTGCAGCCTGTCCCGTCAACGGAAAATATCCGGACACCATCAACAATGCTGCACCAGCCGCCAGTATCTTCCTATTCCTTTTTCTCATTTTGAACCTCTTTCTTCGTAAGCCAGACACCCCAAAGCAGGCTACGACATATTTACCCCCCTCTGTGGAAGTAACCAGACGCAGATAAAACTGCATCCAATCTGTTTCAAATTATTACAAAATTGTTACAACGAATAATCAAATTATAGCAACCTATCACACATTTGTCAATATCCTGCTTTGTTGGACACGGAAATTAATTTTTATATTTCCCCTGCGCATCAAAAAAGGGCACAGACTTCGCTTGTGCCCTAGCAAAAATGCTAAAGAACTAAAGTTCTTTGCATTTATTGTTGCTGCACCACCACACACCGAAAACTTTCCTAAGATATAAAAAAGCCAAAAGCAGGCAGGGAGCTATGCCCCTACTACCGCTTTTGACTCATTGTGTATAAAAAATCAGATAATAATGCAGACAAGCCCTCCATTGCTGTCATTAATTACCTTTTGAATCGTCTCCTGCAGCTTAAGCTGGCTCTCGTCTGTCAGGCGGTTCACCTTGCTCTCCATCCCCTCCTCCACAAGCTGTTTGACCGTCTTGCCAAAGATATTTGTCTCCCATATAGATTCTTCCTTCTCTGTATTTTTGCCGGAAATATACTGGATTAAATCCTCAGCCTGCTGCTGGGTCCCCACAATCGGGGCAATCTCCGTCTCAATATTTGCCTGGATCATATGTACCGATGGGCTGACTGCCCTTAACTTTACGCCGAATTTATTGCCGTGGCGTATCAGCTCCGGCTCATCAATGGTAATTTCCTCCACCTCAGGCGTAATCACGCCATAGCCCTTGCGGTGGACTTCGTTCCACGCCTCACCGATTTTCTCAATATCCTTTTTCTTCTCCACATATTCTTTCAGCAAATGGATTAACTGGTACTCTCCCGTTATCTCCATACCGACCAGTTCGCTTAAAATCTGATAATACCTACTCTCATCAAAGAGCGTATCAATCGTAACCATGCCGTTTTCCATGCCGATATGCTCTATCTTAAACTGGCGTATCATCTCACTGTCCGTCTCAAAATTATCTCTTGTAACATCCCGGATCTGCGTGATTTTATCAAGAATGGCGCGCACTTTTTCGACCAGCTCAACTTTCAGCCAATGCTCTTTTGGAAGCATTTCTACCCATTTCGGCAGACGGAATGCCACCTGTTTAACCGGAAAAGATGAGAGAATCTTTTCCATAATACTCTGGATATCTTCACTCCGGAGCTGATTACAGTTTACAGCCATTGCAGAAACGCCATATTCCTGATTTATTTTGTCAACCAATTCCTTCGTCTCATCACTGTATGGCTTTGAAGAATTCAAAAGCACTACAAAAGGTTTCCCGATGCTTTTTAACTCCTGTATCGTGCGTGCCTCCGCTTCCCTGTACGCCTCCCTTGGGATCTCGCCAAAACTGCCGTCTGTTGTGATGACGATTCCAATTGTAGAATGGTCGTGGATTACCTTCCTTGTGCCAAACTCCGCTGCCTGTGTAAACGGCATCGCATCTTTTGACCACGGTGTCATCACCATGCGCTCGCTGTCCTCCTCCAACAGCCCAGCCGCCTCTTTTACTATGTACCCGACACAGTCAATCAGGCGCACCTTGACCTGCTGGTCGCCAAAGAGGTTTACAGAGACAGCCTCCTTCGGAATAAATTTCGGTTCTGTTGTCATGATTGTTTTTCCATCAGCAGACTGCGGAAGTTCATCTGTTGCCCGTTCCCTGTCGTGTTCATCTGCAATCCCCGGCAGCACTAAAAGCTCCATAAAACGCTTAATAAAGGTAGATTTGCCAGTCCGCACCGGCCCGCATACCCCTAAATAGAATTCTCCATTCGTCCTCTCTGCCAAATCCTTGTATACCTGAAAACTATTCATATTCCCTCCTGTCCGCAGCATGCAAATGGGCATAATAAAATTTACCAGAAATTGCAGTGCAGTCTCTGGTAAAGGAGCCTGTTCCAGCCCGTTGGCCCATTATAGGAAACTGCTTTTGTTCCCTGCAAAATCCCCTGCATTCTCCTTTTACTGTCCTACCTAACTGTATGCAGCAGGAGGGGAATATAGAACTTCCTTTCCATCGGGCAGGAGGATTTTCTTCCCTACCCGCCCGCGCGGGGCGCATACGGTTTAACATTAATTTTCTTATGCGCCCCTATGCATTTAAAAAGCGCACCGGCTTCGCTGGTGCGCTTTTTTCATATCTAAAAATAGAATTACTGTGCGTTCTCTATCTCCCGCAGCATCCTCTGTAACTCTTCTGTAGACACAGAACGGCCAATCATCATAAGGGATACAATAGAGATAACTGCAACTGCAGAACAGACAATTCCTGCAATCGCCATTCCCTTGCCGGGCTTCTTCTGAAGCAGTACCACCAGAGACAAAACAAAACCGACAATACCGATAACTAATGCGATATAGCCGGAACAGCAGCATACCAGCGAAATAATGCCAAGTATCATACCGGCGATTGCCATCCCCTGGCCCTCCTGCTGGCTAGGCGGCTGGCCATATGGATTCCCTGCCGGCTGGCCGTTCATGCTATACCCGCTATTTGGCGCCTGTGTATAACCATTATTGTTTACATTTGCAAATGGATCAGAATCCTGCGTGTATCCATTACCGCTGCCCGAATCCTGATTATTCTGAAATTCATTTTCATTATTTTCCATTTTGAAACCTCCTTGCATTCCCATTTTCACGTACACAATGAACCAAACGCAAACCTGCTTGCGTTGTTGCCACTGCAATTGCCAGAAACAATGCCACTATTTTAACACATTAAGAATAAATTTGCAAATTTCGGGTAAACTCCCACGGAAATCAATTTTTAGTATATATATTCATTGCTGATCCAAATTAATATGTCATCATTTACAGCTGATACTTACTTAATGATAAACCCCTGTTATCCATCAAACCATTTGATATGCCTGCATCCGACTGTGTCTCTGTTTTTTTGCTCCCACAGAATACATTACGCCTAAAAAGAAGTACAGGATATGCCGCCAGACAACAACGGCTTTCTAGTGGGACTCTGTCTTGCAGGGCTTTGATAAATATGTGCCCTGCAGCACTGTCTGAGCAGCATGCGCGGTTTCAGGCTTTCCTATGAGGCACGCTTCCGCTACCTCTCATAACGCAACGGTACATAGCAGGACAAAATACGCCCTGCAAGTACCGGCGATTCGAGAGTGCCTCTACGGAAAGCCATGAAATCCGCCGCATGGCGCGAGTTTGCGGAAGGGCACATAAATCAAGTATCAGAGCCGCAAGACAGATAGTCCCTCAGAAAGACGAAATGTTGCAAGGCATAATCCTATACTTCTTTTTAGGCGTTTTGCTAGTCTGTGAAGCAAAAACAGAGACATAACCGGATGCAGACATATACAAAAATTGACGGATAACAGGGATTTATCATTTAGAAAACCGTCAGCTGTAAATGATGGCATATCAACATGGGCAGCAATGAATATATACTAAAAATTGTGTTCCGTGTAAAGTCCCTAATCCCACCAGAAATACCAGACATTTGACATTCTGATGGAATCAGCGACTTCGCCAATCGTCCCATTCCTTGTGCCCTGATCTACCCTGTCCGGGCAAAACCCATAGTGCTCTTTCGCAAGCTTCCATGCCGTCTCTTCATCTTCCACCGCCTTTTCCAGAAGAAACTCCACCTCATCATGGGAAAATGCTGCCGGGACTGCACCGTATGCCTCATACCAGTAGCGGCAAACTGCCATCATCTCAGAAGCTTCCGGGCACTCATTCCAGCCGCCTGTCGGTATCCACGCAATCACTTCCCACGGATTTTTTACCGGGATTTCAAAAAGAACCGTTTCCTCAATCCCATCACCAGAAAACTTTGCAAAAGAAGTGAGGGCATTGATTTCTTCCCCATCCTCCATCTCACCCATCAATTCATCAATAACAGAACTATCACCGGAACCATTGCCAAAATCCTCCTCATAATCCCCTGCATACTGCGCATAGCGTTCTTCCAAAATCTCTTCCCCAGAAATTTTTCCTCCCTGCCTGATCGTCTCCTCCCTAGAGTAAGACTCATCCTCTAAAATCCCAAACCATTCTGCCAGTGTATCATCCGACTTGACTAGCACGGGGACAAATCCCTCCTGCCTTCCACGGGTGAGTGCTTTTTTATATACTTCATTTACTTTCTCCAGAGATTCCCCCTCTGGAAATACCTGATACGTACATTTTACCTTTTCAATAATCTGCTGCGTTATCTCATTATACTGCTGCAGCCCACTGCCCCTTGCATTATCCATATACATACTCCTTCACCAAAAAGCACACAGACTTCGCTGGTACCAAAACTTTCCTATAGAGCCAAAAAGGGCACCGCCTGCGCTGGTGCCCTGAAAAAATCACAATGATAGAAGCTACTTCACTTTCACCTTCATTGTTCCAGAATTTCCAGTATATGTCTTTCCCTTATATTTTTTATATGCCTTCACCGTAAAGAAATATTTTTTACCCGATTTCAGCTTTTTCTTGGTATAGCTGGTACTCTTTGTATCTTTCAGTTTTTTCCAGCTGCCTTTCTTATCAGACTTATAATATACAATATACCCGGTTGCACCATCTACCTTATCCCACTTAACTACTGCTTTCTTCTTCCCTGCATTCACGCGGAATGTTACAGCCGTAGGCTTTGTTGCAGCATACACAGAAGTATACTCTTCACTGGAAAATGCCTCCCCATCCCTTAACTGGTATGCCTTCACTGCAAAGCGGTATCCTGTGCCTGCATCTAAGCCCTTAACTGTATAAGACTTCCTGCCCGCTTTGACATCTGCTGCCTCCTCCCACTTCTTTGCCTTTTCATCATATTGGTACACAATGTATCCATCGGCATCAGCAATTTCATCCCAAGTAACTGTAATCTTGTCTGTCCCGGAGCTTGCCTTTACGCCCGTAATATCAGCAACAACAGTCTCTGGCACAGGAGTAGCAGGTGCCTGCGTTGAACAGCCCGGTGTCGGTTCAGCAGGTGTCGGCGTTGCCGGAACAGGAGTTGGCGTCACCGGGGTTGGCGAAGGTGTCGCCGGTGACGGAGTTGGCGTTGCTGGTATTGGTGCAGTTGTATAGAACATCGAAAAATCCGGATTCTCGACTATGTCTGAACCAGATGTACCTGAACCATTTACCGAAAATGTCCTTTTCACCGAAATAGAGCTGTCAGCTTTTAACGAAGCTGTTATTACTGCAGTCCCCGGGCCTTTTATCGTTACGATCCCGTCTTCACTGACTTGCGCCGCAGAAGGATTGCTGCTCTCATAATTAAAATTGGACGGAAGCAGCTTCGGCTTGCTGTTGGTCCACTCCTCATTCTGCTGGTAGACATCCATGGAAAACTCTTTATTCAAATCTGTACTGGCAATCGTCTCGTTCCTTCCCGCCTTGAGATGGAGGGCTGATTTTTTTATCACAACAGTCCTGCTTACCTTTTTGCTACCCGAGATAACCGGCTCTACTGCTGCCTCATTGTCAAAAAACTGCACCCAGTTCAATGTCCCCTCACTGTCCATAAAACAGCCGATTCCGACACTGGTAACCTCTGCATCCATAATATTTGCATAATGCCCTTCCGAACTAAGCCACCCAGCCATCACATTCTGCGGCTTCTGGTACGATACCGCAATATTTTCCGACCTTCTCGTGCCACGGTTTGTAATCGTAAAGCACTGTGTCCCGTCTGGTCTGGTATGGCTGTAATACAAAGAGATTTCTGCCGCGCGCTGCATAGCTATCTCCAACAGGCTTTCATCGAGCTTCAACTCCGCAAGCCCCTCTTTTTCACGGTTCTGGTTCACCAGCTCCAGAACCTCATTAACATAATCATAATTTTCTGTGCCTTCTATCTCAACAGACACATTCCCTGAAACATCTGGCTGTGACCCTGTCCCCGGATTATCCCCAGTGCCGTCCCCACCAATAGCATTAAAAATGGCATCCGCCTTCTGGTAACCCCACAAAATCTTCTTTACCCTGTCATTTCCATCAATAACTACGGTAGTTGGCATTGCACCCGTATCATCAGGAGTCAGGTAAGCGTTCCATACATTCGTTGGATTTCCAGAATATTCACCAAATTGGCCACAGAAAATAATATCTTCACACCCATATTGTTGCTTAAACGCCCTCACCGCGTCCGCAGACGCCTTGTTACATTCCGCATAAATAACACGCACACTGCCATCAGCAGCCTTCCCGCTGTCGGCAAGACCTTTAATCGTCCTCTGCGTATTGCTGCAGGTTGTCATTCCAAAAACAATAATCGTCGGCTGCCCCGGGGTGACTGTTGTAACAATATCTTCCCCTTCAAGCGAAGTCATTGTATAGGCCGGATTTGCAGTTCCCTCCTGCCCCTCCGACGATGCCTCACTGACAACCGGAATGCTCCCATAAAACGGCAGCAAAATTAACGACAACATCAATACTAATGATAGTAATTTGTTAAAATGTCTTTTCATAAAACTCCTCCTTTTTTATTTTCGCTATCCCCTGCTTTGCAGGATATCCACTGTATGTGCACTGGCACCAATCAGATCCTGTCTCTCGCATGTTGCCAGATGATACTGTACGAAAAGCTGGTATGTTTCATCATCCATCGCATTCAGAACCTGGCGCAGATAATTTGCCGGGCCGTCTGCCGCTATAATCTGAATCCGCTCCAGCCCTGCGGCATCATTGAGCGCATCTATTTCTTCTATACGCATATAGTCGTACAAATCCTCCTCAGAAGAAACACTCTGGAAATCCTCTGTAAGCTTCCCCTGCGCCATGCACTCTTTTGCAAAATTCTCCTTAAAAGCATGGGTAATCACACAAAACTCATTCATACAATAAGCAGCCAGAATAACGCCGTCCGGCTTCGCCACCCTTTTTGCCTCCTCCAGCGCCCTCCTCTTATCCTCAAAAGCAAAAAGGTGATACATCGGCCCAAACAACAGAACCATATCAAATGTCCCCTCTGCAAAACGGGATAGGTTTAACGCGTTTCCCTGATATGCTTTTACGCTGCTTTTTTTAGACTTAAGGATTCCTAAATTATACCTCACAAGCTCCACGGCTGTAACTTCATATCCTTCTTCCGCCAGTGCCACACTGTAGCGCCCAGTTCCCGCACCGACATCCAATATCTTTGCGTCCGGCCTCCCTTCAAGGTATCTATGGATATATTTCATAGAAGTGACAAACTCTACATTGCCATGGCGCCTTGTGAGCCTCTTCTCCTCATTAAATTTATTATAATACTGCTCTAAAGCTGTCATACCTGTACTAGCCCCTGTTAATGCTCCTCTTGAGCTGCTTACGCCTCTCCGTCCACAATCTGCACCTTCAGCATATTCGTTGTCCCGGAAACCCCGAGAGGCACACCGGACGTCAAAACCACAAGATCATCCTTCTCAACCAAGGACTTCTCCTTTGCAACATCAATGGCATGGGAAAACAAATCAAAAATATCTTTCTTCTCCTCCACCAAAATCGGATTTACCCCCCAGGACATTCCTAACTGGCGGTACACCCGCCCCTCTGTCGTACCGCTGATAATCATACATGCCGGGCGGTATTTTGAAATCATTCTGGCCGAGCGCCCTGATTTTGTTACTACAACAATTGCCTTTGCATCTAAGTCATATGATGTTGTACAGGTTGCGTGGCTGATTGCCGCTGTTATATCCTTTGCCGCCCTCGGCGTATTATGCTCAAATCTATGCCTGTAGTTGATATCTGCCTCTGTCCTCTCTGCAATCCGCACCATCATCTGCAGCGACTCCACCGGATATTTCCCCGCTGCCGTTTCCCCGGAGAGCATAATGGCGCTGGTGCCGTCATACACCGCATTTGCTACATCCGTCACCTCCGCCCTTGTCGGCCTTGGGTTCTTCATCATAGAATCCAGCATCTGGGTAGCTGTCACCACCTGCTTGCCTGCCTCATAAACCTTTCTGATAATCAATTTCTGAATCGCAGGCACTTCTTCCGGCGGAAGCTCAACCCCCATATCCCCCCGGGCTACCATAATTCCATCTGACTTGCGGATAATCGCATCTATATTCTTAACACCTTCCATATTTTCTATCTTAGAAATAATATGGATGCCCCCGCCTCCATTTTCCTTTAAGAAGGTGCGTATCTCATCTACATCCTCGCCTGTCCTGACAAAAGACGCCGCCACAAAATCAACTTCCTTTTCGACACCAAAAAGAATATCATTCTTGTCCCTCTCGCTCATATACGGCATATTTAAATGGACATCCGGCACATTGATTCCCTTATGCGCAGAAAGCCACCCGTCATTCTGTATCTGGCAGTGAATATCTTCCCCCACAATCTCCTCAACTTTTAGTGAGATCAGGCCGTCATCCAGAAGAATCCGGCTCCCCGCAGATACATCCCTGTATAAAGCCGGAAAAGTAATCGAAACACCTGTTTCATCGCCTATCCGCTCTTTGGCATATAAAATAAACGTCTCCCCATTTTTTAAGAAAACCTTATCCTCTCTCAATTCCCCTGTGCGTATCTCCGGTCCTTTCGTATCCAATAAAACTGCCACTGGCAGATTTGCCTTTTCAGACAGTTCCCTCACTGCCTGAATCCTCTTTCCGTGTTCTTCGTGTGAGCCATGGGAAAAATTCAGCCTTGCGACATTCATCCCCTCCTGCACCAGAGCTTCCAGCACACCTTCCCTGTCTGTAGCCGGCCCCAGTGTACAAACAATCTTTGTCTTTCTCATAAACCAATCTCCATTCTACTGCAATATAATTACTTAGGAACTATAATATTATAGTCCAAATATATTAGAAACACAACCATCCAATCATATTTTGCACAGAAATCAATTTTCAGAAGATTTTCCGCTATAAAATCAGTCAAAAACACCGCACAAATGTTATAATCAAACCATGACAAAAAACACCTCTCTTTTTTGTGCAAGGATAGAGAGGAAAAGTTTAAGAATAAGCCTTATAATAAAAAAGACGAATTTATTCCACAAAGCACAATATGTGCGGACAAGGAGGTATCTCATGGAATGGGCCCACAGATTAAATCAAAGCATGAATTACATTGAAGAACACTTGACAGGCGAAATTGACTATGAACAGCTTGGGAGGATAGCCTGCTGCTCCGCCTATCACTATCAGAGGATGTTTACTTATATGGCGGGAATTCCTCTGGCAGAGTATATCCGAAGAAGAAAAATGTCTTTAGCGGCGGTAGACTTACAGAATGGGGATGAACGGATTATTGATATCGCAGAGAAGTATGGCTACCGTTCGCCGACTGCTTTTAACAGGGCATTCCAGTCTTTCCACGGGATAGCCCCATCGCAAGTTAAGACTGCGGGCATATCCGTGAAATCTTTTTCCCCTATTGTGTTTAGTATTGCTGTGAAAGGAGCGACAGAAATGAATTATAGAATTGAAACAAAAGAAGCATTCCGCATTATAGGCGTATCTGCACCGCTTGATAAGGAAATCGAAAATAACTTTATGGTTGTGCCTAAGATGTGGCAGGAAGCGTCTGTAAATGGAACAATACAGAAACTGGCAGGAATGATGGACACGCCGCCAATGGGGCTTTTGGGCATTAGTGCCTGCAATGATGAAGAACAGTGGAAATATTTTATTGCCGTTTCCAGTTCAAAAACAAGCGATGAATTTGAAGAATACACCGTGCCTGCGTCCACTTGGGCAATTTTTTCCGGAACAGGCACAAACCAGTCCATACAGGAATTGGAGCAGCGGATTATAACAGAGTGGCTTCCGACCTCTGGATATGAGTATGCCAATGCCCCTGATATTGAGGTTTACTTAAACCCAGACCCACAGGACGCACAATATGAGGTATGGATACCCGTAGTAAAGCATGCCTAATTTGAGTGAGCAGGATACGATTACAGACCGGGTGTATCGCCCAAAGTGCAGATTGGCATTGTGGAAAATCTAAACTTTTGAATTTTTCCACAATGCCTGGCCTTTGGCCTTTGGTTTCTTTAATCCGAATTGTTACTCAGACATAATCTCCTTAATAGAAACCTTCTTAATCTTCTGGGAGCAGTAATACATAACCATCTCATAAAGGAACAAAAATGAGACGAGGGAAATCAGCATCCCCGGAACATCAAAACTATACTCCGGCATCCCCTCCATGTCTTTAAAAACAACCGTCACCATAATCTTCAACAGGGCATATTGATAAACTGAGCCAACCGCAAACCCAATATATGCCATGGGCCTGTAACCGCTAAGGAGCGCATTACAGCACTCTTTCTGCGAATAGCCAAACACACGCATCATAGCAATGCTCTTCTTATTCCCATTAACCACCGTAGCAACCGCCAGAAAAAGAGTTGTACATGCCAGAATCACCCCGATTATCAATGTCATAATCCCCATCATAACACTCCCCAAATCATCCATGCCAAGTGACATCTGTGTCATGGATGAATAACAAAACGACGCAAATATAATAAAAAACACCAATGTTTTCCTGCTGCGCAGCGTATTCCTCCTCATTTCTTCCAAAAAAGGCATCGTACCGTTACTCTCTCTTCTCTTTTTCTTTCTTTTTGCCGCAGAATATACCTCCTGCTCCCGCAAAAGCCCCAAAACCGGCCTCCTTAATTTCAGGCAGGCATAAAATACTGAAAGCACTGCAAAAAAAACAGTCGGCAAAACCACCAGACAGAGCAAAAGGGATATATGAAAATGAACTGTAATACCTGGAAGAATATGGTCTTCATTCTGCACCCTGTAAAATGTCGGAATAATAAGGTATGCCCCGCAAAAGCCTGCCGCTGCCCCAAAAAATACGCTTAGCCCAAATACCCAGAAATTCTTTGCAACCTTTAAGTCCGAATACCCCAGGGCCTTTAATATACCAAGTTCTTTTTTATGTACATCTATGTAATGCTTAATATAGAAAAACAACATCACAACAGAGGTGGCCAGCAGGCATCCGCCGCTGACTAGGCAGACTACCTTAGCAGTAGATACCTGTGCATCATAAAATACCTGAACCTGCCCCGGAGTAATTTCCCCGCTTATGCCTTGAATATCCAGATAAAAATTCATAAACATTGTGCAGACAAGCACTGCACAGCAGGCTATAATGGAAATTACTATCAATTTTGCCACATGCTTTATCCCTATAACCATACTATCACCATCCAATCTCATATGCAGTTTTTCTGCTGGTATTGCTATAGACATCCGATATCCGGCCGCTGTTCACCCTGATAACTTTATCCGCCATCTCCGCAATATTCTGGTTATGCGTAACCATGACAATGGTAAATCCATAACTCTCCTGAAGCCTGCAGATATAATCAAGCACCGAACGGCCTGTCTCCTCGTCCAAAGCCCCTGTCGGCTCATCCAGAAAAAGCACCTTTGGCTTTTTAGCCAGTGCCCTTGCCACAGAAACTCTCTGCTGCTCCCCGCCGGAAAGCTCACCCGGATATTTGTGCAGTTTCCCGCCTAGCCCGACCGCCTCAATAATCGGAAGATACTCCCCATTCCCCGCCAGATCTGCCCCCATCCTGACATTCTTCTCCACATTTAGATCCGGCAGCAGATAATACTGCTGGAAAATAAACCCGACTGTTGTTTTCCGGAATTTAGTCAATTCACTATCTGAAAAGGCAGTGATGTCCTTCCCGTCATAAGAGATACTGCCACTGTCAGGGGATTCCAGCCCAGACACCACATTTAATAATGTAGATTTTCCAGAACCGGATGCACCTAATATAACAACAAATTCCCCGTCCCGGATAGAAAGGCTGACCCCCTTTAATACCTGAAAACGGCTCTCACCCTCCCCATATGACTTTTTCAGATCAGCAACTTCAATCATATTCTTTTCCTCCCTCTGACCTATGCTGTGCCTGCCGGAAGCAGCGAAACCGCAGAAGCGTTCCACTGTTTCCGAGCCACAGCCTGTCTTATTAATCGCTCATCATTGCCTGCCTAAAAGCGCCAAGCACACTTCTGTCATCATCCCGCCTATCTCTTCTTCCGTAAATCTGCACATTTTTGTGGCACAAAGCGAGGCAATGCCATGTGTATATATCCACAAATGCTGATACAGCTTCTCCGCCTGCACACCTTTGACGCCATAATCCTTATCAATAGACAAAAGAATCTTATTGTAATTTTCATCAATAAGCGGCAGGATGCCAGAAATATCTGGTATCGCTTCCTGCTCACTCATAAAAAGAAGCTGAAACAGCTTCGGCTCCACAATCGCAAACCGGATATATGCGGCCCCTACCCCTTTAAATGAAAGAGTTTCCGACAGCCCTTCCCCAATATACCCGTCGTAAACCTCCCTCGCTGCACCTATCACTGCCTGATGCACCTCGTCCATACTCTTAAACACCGTAAAAATAGGCCTCGCAGAACTCCCCAGCCTGTCACCAAGCGTTCTGGCAGTCAAGGAATCAATCCCGCCCTCCCTGACAATGCTAAGGCCAGCTTCTACAATCTCCTCCTTCGTGAATTTAGCTTTCGGTGGCATCCATCATCCTCCAATCTGAAACATCCGTTTTAAAACATCTGTTTTAAATAATACAACTTCCTGAATGAAAAGTCAACCAGAATAGCGATTTTATGATACAATAATTCAGTTATCAATCGAAAAATACAAATGGAGGTTTGGCATATGAGTGAAATGAAAGAAAAATGCACACCGGGGAATTATACCTTCCCGGTGACGAAGAAATCATAAAAGAACAGGACATCCCGGCAGGTGTTGTCGCTGTTGGAAACCCTTGCAGGGTCATGCGCGAAATCAGCGTGCATGACAAAGAATATTACTACAAGGACAGAAAAATAAATTAGTTTCTGCTAAGTATCACGGAAATCAATTATCAATATATATATTCATTACTGAAAATTGATTTCCGTTGCTAAGTATAATGAGGCAAGACAACGCACAGCTACATCTATTTTTTCCAGACAAATACATGATTCCTGCCTGCCGCCAGCTGTTCAAGCGGGCCGGCAGCAGGGTCTTCACTTCTACTGTTCCCAAGCAAGTCATAATCTATCACAACAGGGCTTCCGTCGGGATTTTCGTAACGCGCCTCAGTAATCCTTGTCATGCCTAACATCTCAGTATCAATCTTACAGGATGCAATATCTGCCATGTCTTCCGGCAGCGTAATATTCAGATATACACCATCTTCCTCTGTTACGATAGCCAATTCCGGATTCAGATCACTTACAGCCTTATCGTGTTCCCTGGAAAAAGCCTCCGCACCGCCAAGATATATATTTCCATTAATATATGCGGGCTGGGGAACTCTGGCATACTGCTCTACATCACCATCGCCAAGCGCCACCGCCCTCTCAACATATTCTTCCAGAGAAACCGGCGCATCATTATAATCTGCTGTTCCGTAATTCCTATTTGCTTCGTTTCCTCCCACAAAGATATTCTGATACCACCTGTCATCATTACCATATACAACCGTTGTCCCCAAAACCTCAGTAGAATGCGGCAGATGGTATGGCGTGGAGCGGTCCAGTACCTTGTAGTGGTTGATAAAGCCACCACAAATATTATGGACAAAAGCAGTTCCCTGAGCTGCATTGTCAAACGTATATCCGGCAGTAAAAATATTGTTATCCACAAGGCAAGGGCCGTGTGTCACCTCAATCATAAAATCCCTGTCATTACTATCATATATATTACAACTCACCCTTGTCCCCTGCGCCTGCCAGTCAAGCCATGTGCCAAGCGTGCAGTCATGGATGTAATTATTGTGTATAGACACATCTATCGCTGCGTGAAGCTTAATGCCTGCTATCTCATGGCCGTAATACTCATGTTTCACAGCGATATTATATATTTCGTTCCCATAAATCTCGCTGAAAATGCAGCCTAGATGCCCGACAATGCCATTCTGCCCGCAATCGTAAATCACATTATTCCTTACAATATGTGAGCCGATCCGTTCCCTTCCCCAGCCGATATTCCTTGCCCTAAAAACCGCCTCCATCTGATTGTGGTAGCCTGGTTTTCTCCTCCACTTTGTAAAATCATTGTCACCTGTCGTTTTCTCCTTTCCAAGGCTGACCGCACTGCACTTTGCATCATGAAAAATATTATCCTCAATAATCCAGCTCCTGCTCCAGTGCGGCCCAATCATCCCAAACTGCTCCGACGTCGGCGGCGCCCAGCCCGCTGCCGCCTGCGCCATCTCAAAGCCGCGCACCGTAATATAATTAAGGCCCGTTGCTTCCGGAAAAAAGCAGCATTTCCTAACATTAACCTCCACACATTCCTCATTCGGGTCTGCCCCCTGAAAATTAGCATAAATCACGGTTTTATCATCCCCAGCCTGTGCAAACCACCTGTATATAGTCATGTCAGGTTCCCTGATATATTCTTTCCCACACCATGTAGGGTTCGGGCTTTCATATATTTTCTGCGGATGATAAACCTCCTCCAATGCCGCCGCCTCATAAAATGATTTTCCATTCAGGTATACCTCACCGAGATGCACCGGATTCTTAATAGGCGCAACCAGCCAGTCACCAGCGACCGGGGAAGCAAACGGATTAAAATCTCCAAAAACAGATCCATCTATCTCTGCACGCCATACATTGTCAGTATCCTCTACCCATCCTTTTACGACTTCTGAACCCTTGATAATTACTTTTTCATTTTCAGCCGCCTCATAGACAATCCTCCTGTCCTCAGAAATACCGCCATTTACAGGCTTGACCCACTCCCTGTATGTCCCCTCCCGGACAATAATGCGGTCTCCGGCTTCCGCTATATCTGCAGCGCGCTGAATCGTAAGAAACGGGCTCTCTTTTGAACCTTTGTTATGGTCGTCACCATTTTTTGCTACATAATAAATCATACGAATACCTCACCTTTCTTAACCCAAAATACCTCTCTTCAACCGCTCACATCCATCTATCACGCGTTTCCTCTGGCAAGCCACATTCATCCTCAAAAAACCATCGCCGCTCTCCCCGTAAGTGCGCCCACTGGATAGGATCAGCCCCGTCTTCTGCCGGATTGCATCGCACAGTTCATCAGAACCGACATTAAGCCCGCGGCAGTCAAGCCACAATAAATATGTTGCATCTGACGGCACCAGTTTGACCTGCGGCAATTCATTTTTTAAGAACCTACTAACATAGTTTTTATTTTCATACACATATGCGCGCAGTTCATCCAGCCATTCCTCCCCTTTGTTAAAGGCGGCCGCTGCTGCCACAGCCGCAAAGGCATTCGGCTCTGCTACTTCATCCGTATTCAGCCCCCGGTTCACTTTGTGCCGCAGGACCGGATTTGGAACAACTACGGCTGCTGTCTGCAGGCCAGCCAGATTAAACGCCTTTGTCGGCGCTATGCAAGTTATGCTGTTATCTGCAAATTCCTCCGAAATAGACGCAAACGGAATATATTCCTTTCCCGGGTCTGTCAGGTCACAGTGGATTTCATCTGAAACCACTAGCACATGGTGTTTAAGGCACAGCTTGCCAACTCTCTCCAGTTCCTCCCTGTCCCAGATCCTCCCCGCTGGGTTCTGCGGGTTGCACAAAATCATCATCGTCGTCTGCGGATTGGCAAGCTTTTCCTCCAAATCCTCAAAATCCATGCAGTAAGCATAACCGTCATACAGAAGGCTGTTTTCCACGACATTCCTTCCATTATTTATCACGGAATTGAAGAAAATATTATAGACCGGGGTCTGTATCAAAACATTTTCCCCCACTGTTGTCATCTTCCGGACGATACTTGACATGGCAGGCACCACCCCCGTACAGAACAAAAGCCAGTCCCTTTCCATCCGAAAATGATGCCTCCTCTCCCACCAGCCCTGATAAGCCTGATACCACTCGTCCGGCACAATAGAATATCCAAAAATCCCATGTGCGGCGCGCCCCGTGATCACCTCCATGATTTCCGGCGCAGCAGGAAAATCCATATCCGCTACCCACATAGGAAGCTCATTCTCCTTGACATCCCACTTCAGGGAGCCAGTTCCAAAACGCTCCTGCAAACTATCAAAATCATACTTCATTCCTATTCCCGCCTTTCTCTTTTTATAGCAAACACATTTATTAACTTATAGGAAACTGTTCGCTGTGTGGTGGTCACCAACAATAAATGCAAAGAACTTTAGTTCTTTAGCATTTTTGCTAGGGCACAAGCGAAGTCTGTGCCCTTTTTTATACGTTTACGAAACATAGCGGCTGAGCACCTCCATGAAAACCTCCACGTCAATCGGTTTTGCAAGGTGGGCATTCATACCATTCTTTAATGCAGCTTCTTTATCTTCTTCCAGCGCATTGGCTGTCATGGCAATAATCGGAAGGGTCTTCACATCATCCCTCGCCATATTCCGGATTGTCCTTGTTGCCTCATAGCCGTCCATTATCGGCATCTGCACATCCATCAGCACTGCATCATAATAATATTCCTCCGATTTTTCTACCATAGCTACCGCATCGGTTCCGTCCGGTGCAGATTCCACCTCAAAGCCTGCCTCCTCCAGAATAGCCTGAGCAATCTCGCGGTTCAGTTCAATATCCTCCACCAACAAGATACGTTTTCCGCTAAAGTCAGCCAGCGTCCATGCAGCAGTCTCGTCCTCTTCTTTGGAAATCAGGTTATTTGCCATTAACAGCGCAGATTTCAAATCAGACATAAACAACGGTTTAGCACAAAAAGCAGTTACACCCGCGCTTCTAGCCTCCCCCTCAATATCCGCCCAGTCGTATGCGGTAAGTATGATTATAGGAACCTCATCGCCGACTACATTCCTGATTCTCCTTGCCGTCTCAATTCCGCTCGTCTCCGGCATCTGCCAGTCAATAATATATGTGTGGTAAGAATCCCCCTCCTGGGAAGCAATCTCAGCACGGTACACAGCCTCCCTGCCGGAAGTTGTCCACTCTGCCCGCATCCCTATCTTTTTGAGCATCTTGCTCACACTGTTACAGACATGGAAATCATCATCCACCACCAGCGCCCTGAAACCGTCAAGCTGCTTTATCTGTTCCTCATTCCGTTTGACATCCTGAAGCTTCAGCGTAATCTCCACCGTAAATACACTGCCCTTGTCAGGCTCGCTCTCCACCTCAATTGTCCCATTCATCATTTCAACAATATTTTTAGTTATCGCCATGCCAAGCCCTGTTCCCTGAATACCGGACTGGGTTGCACTCACCTCGCGCTCAAACGGTTCAAAGACATGCTCTACAAATTCCTTTGACATGCCAACACCGTTATCCTTAATCACAAAAACATAATCACCGTACCCATGGCGGAATGTTGTTTTCTGCATAATCCGAAAACTAATCGTGCCTCCTGCCGGGGTATATTTTACCGCATTGCTTAACAGATTAATAAACACCTGATTTAATTTCAGGGAATCAGCAATTACATCCTCATTGGCAACCTCAAATGTGTCAATAAACAGTTCAAGCTGCTTTGCCTTCACCTGCGGCTGGATAATATTCACCAGATTGTGCATCAGTTCAGAAATATTGCACTCCTGCTCCTTAATCTGCACCTTCCCGCTCTCAATCCTGCTCATATCAAGAATATCATTAATCAGGCTCAGCAGATGGTTGCTTGAAGAGAGGACCTTCTGCAGGCAGTCCTGAACCTGCGTTTTGTTATCAATATGGCTGACAGCAATCGTTGTAAACCCAATAATTGCATTCATCGGCGTACGGATATCATGAGACATATTGGAGAGGAATGTAGTCTTTGCCCTGTTAGCATGCTGTGCCTGCATCAGCGCATCCTGCAGTGCCTGCGTCTGCTCTTTCTGCTTTCTGACCTGATTCGTGATTTCCTTTGTCACCACCATAACCATAATATCATCCGTATCATTATCTTTTGTCATAATAAACGACTGCCTGACACAGATATTCTCATCAGGGAAGACCCTGCCCCAGTATTCGGCAACCACCTCCGCTTCACCCTTCGCAAAGCATTCTTTCAGGTAATCTACATTTACCATGGAACAGTAATCCTCCATGGATTCTTCCAAAACAAACTCCTTCCATTTCTCAAAACACTCAGAAACTTTACAAGGTGCCTCAAGCCCTACTCTCTTAAGCAGAGAAACCTGTCTGCCGTCTACTGTCCTTACAATATCATCCTCAATCAAATCCTGTGTCAGGTTAAACTCAAAAGTGCAAATAGCATTAGCCGTAATCGCTATGCGGTACTGCCTCTCTTTCCTGTCTGCAACAGACATTTCTGCCTGAATCCGCAGCTCCTTTTCTTTTACTTCAGTAATATTCTGCCTCGTAAATAATACTTTGGCTGCACTGCCATCCTTTCTCTCCAGACAGATTATATTCATATGTTCCCATTCCGGGCGGCCATCCCTGAGTACGTAACACTCAAAGCGCTCATCACTGTGATCCTGCAGCGATTCAATAACAGCCTCCCTTTCAAGCTGCACTGCCAGTTCCTGACGATCTTTCTCATTAACAAGGATAGAACACAGATGTACTGCCAGATCTTCATAATTGCCGCATTCCTTCATGCCGCTGTTTTTTGGTGCTGTACCTGACAGATATTGATAAGTATCTGTCTCAAAATCAACCATTGCAAAGCGGGTAAACAAGGTATTGACACCATCTATAATATACCCCATCTCCCTGTTTTCTTTCTCCAGCCTCTTTCTTGCCCGCTCTCTCCGGACAATCAGGCTTATAATATATAAGACAAATAATCCAATCAGCATCGCTTCCAGACGGATTCCAACAAAATTTTCATCGTGTATCATTCTCTGCGTTACATTTTTGGGAAATGTCTGTGTCAGAACATATCTGTTTTTAGGAAGATACATTGAACAGATATTATCTGTTTCGCTGTCCGAACTGCAGAGGAAAGCCCCCTCTCCGCCATTCTTAAAAATTTTCCTGACACCGTTAGCAGCTTTTCCATCAATGACCCCTGTCTTTGTAAGCTCTTCTATCAATTTCCTGCCATATTCCTTACCGCTAGAACTTGCAATAACTGTCCCGTCCGGCATACTAAGGTATACATTTGCAGGCTCACCAAAATACGTAGTTTTCAACATATCTTTCAGATATTCCTCTGCCAGATACGCCCCCCTTAGCACCCCGATTACTTTACCATCATAGCGCACAGGCGCATAAAAACAAAGCATAGTTTCATCATAAAAGTCAGAATCAAAAATAACAGATATCCCACGCTCCCCTTTCAGGCCATTCAGATAATAGTCACGGCCAGATGCATTGGAAATCCGCCCATCTGAAACATGGTTAACGCCATCCAAGTCTGTGTATACCAGAGCATCAAATAGTGTGTTTTCCCCCATCTGCTTCAGTGCCTCGGGACTAATCTCAGGCTCTGTCAAGCTTTTTCCCACAAAATAAGTATATGTACTAATCATTTCTAATGCATTATTTAATTCTTCATCTATCCGGGTAGCAATCTGCCGTGCCGAATCCAACGCATAGTTCTTGTTCCTTGACTCCATGCGATTTTTATTCTGCGTAGTATACCACTGGAATAAAACAATAATAGCAGCCAGAAGAATCAGGACATAACCAACTTCCTGCAATGATTTCTTTTTTTCCTTCATCTAATGTTCCCCCTCAGCATCTGATTTTTAAGATAGATATATCCGTCTTTTCCATATAATTTAAAAAGATGAAACATCAGAGATATTATACTCTTGATGTTCCATCTTTGCAAACCTAAAAAATAATCTGCACGGAAATCAATTTTCAGCCCTATTAATTTGCTGCCATTTACAGCCGGTTGTTTTCTAAACGATAACTCCCTGTTATCCCTTGCTGACAATCCGGTAATATGTTTTTGCCGTCAGTGCGTATATTAACATATACATTACCGCAAAAACCAGATAGCATCCTGCAATGCACGCAATATGCAGCTTCGTATTCAATAAATTCAACATCAGAAGCAGCTTGGAAACTATCGGATATGCCGCTGCAACATGAATCCCGGCCACCACAAGCGGCAGAAAAAATACCATCAGTACCTGTGAATGGATGGAGGCTTTTACCTCCTCATGGCTCATGCCTACCTTCTGCATAATAGCAAAACGCTCCTTGTCATCATACCCCTCCGATATCTGCTTGTAGTAGATAATCAGCACTGTTGCCATAATAAAAAGGGCTCCTAAAAATACACCGATAAAGAAAAATCCCCCATACAACCCCATCATACTGTTTTTTGCTTCCGCCCTTGACTCTACCCTGCATTCATATTCACGGTTTTGAAGCATATTTATAATTTCATCATAAAAGGCATTCTGCTTCTTATCCGTACCATCAGAATCAAACCCATAAAACTGCTGGATGTTGCCGGCATAATCCCCCAAAACCTTCTTCTGTTTCTTATAAATCCATTCCATCTCTTTCTGATCAGGAAGCACAATCCACTGTGCACTGGCAATATTAGATGATACCATACCGTTTCCCAGAAACCGGTCCAGTTTCTGTGCCACTCTATACTTCCTGCCAAATAATTCCAAAACAGGCGCTTCAAACGAATCCCTGTTTGAATATATCATAATCTCCCTGTCTTTTAGTACGTTTTCCTCCCCCATCACCCTGTTATAATCGGGCAGGGCCACAAAAAACAGGACGTTAACATTATTCACTGCACTAATATCTTCATGTTTTCCCACATGGAATGTACCGTCATCATGGACTGCTGAAAAATCCAGATACGTGTACTCTATCTCATTTGATATCTGTATATCCTTCTGCCTCCCAAGCTCCCTGACATTCTCAAACAATTTATCACTTCTATCTTCCGTTTCCCCTGAGTAAACTGCAAAATCCACAGGATAGCGCGTATGGATCACATCATTTAACCCAATCATCAGGGCTGTTGTAGAAGAAACCATCACAAGAACCATGGTGGACAAAATACAGATATTGGCAAGCCCCGCTGCATTCTGCTTCATCCGGTAGATCATGCCGGACACGCTGGAAAAATGGTTTGTCTTATAGTAATATTTCTTATTTTTGCGCAGCGTTTTTAATACCGCAATGCTTCCGGCAATAAACAACAGGTAAGTCCCTGCAATCACCAGCATAGCTGCCACAAAAAACAACAAAATTGACGCAAGTGGATTTTTCACCGTAAAGGCAATATAATAACCTGCTGCCAGGCATACCGTCCCCAGAACAGTCAGCCCCCACTTTGTTTTCGGTTCCTTTTCCCCCACATTGCCTGCGCGGAGCAGATCAATCGGATTTGCTACATGGACCTGCCTGACAGAATACAAAAAAATCAGCAGGAAAATGGCAGCAAATAAAAGAACTGTTGCACCGATTGCCTTAGCAGATATAAAAAAACCTAACGGAATACCCACACCGATTGCCTTAATAATGATAAGAAACATAACTTTATCCAGAAGAATCCCAATTAAAAGGCCCAGCCCCAGACTGATGCCTGTCACATAGACATTTTCCCAACCGAGCACCCTGATCAGATGCTTTTTTTCCATTCCCAATATATTAAAAACCCCAAACTCCTTTTTTCTGCGCTTTACCAAAAAACTATTTGTATAAAAAAGAAAAACAAACGCAAAAGCCCCAGCAACATAGCTCCCTAAAAGCATCAAGTAAGACATATGGTCCGCCCCAAGCATTTTTTCTAACCCCGGATTTAAAGACAGCGATTTTATAATATAATATATCGCAACCGTCACCATGCAGGTCAAAAGATACGGAATATACGTTCTTTTATTTTTCTTAATATTGCTAGCCGCAAGCTTTATAAAAAATCCCCCAGCCATGATAATCCCCCTTTCTCGTCGTACCTGCGAACCTCGGCGCAGGCATGGATAGCACTGCCAAAATCATTTCCCAAACTGCCCGCCGCCTGTCGTTAGCAGCGTCAGCGTATCAGAAATTTTCTGGTACAACTGCTCATCCGTATTATTTCCCCGGTATATCTGATGGAATACTTCCCCATCCTTGATAAAGAGAACCCTGCCCGCATGGCTGGCCGCCTTTGTAGAGTGCGTGACCATCAGAATCGTCTGCCCGCTCAGGTTAATGTCATGGAATACCCGCAGCAACCCATCCGTAGAACGGGAATCAAGGGCGCCGGTCGGCTCATCCGCAAGAATCAGCTTCGGCTCTGTAATCAGTGCCCTGGCCACCGCCGCCCTCTGTTTCTGCCCTCCTGAAACCTCATACGGATACTTTTCAAGAATCTTTGTAATGCCAAGCTTTTCCGCAATAGGCTGAATCCTCCGCTCCATCTCCCTGTAATCCCTGCCACTTAACACCAATGGCAGAAAAATATTGTCCTTCAGGGAAAATGTATCCAACAGGTTAAAATCCTGAAATACAAATCCAAGATTATCCCTGCGGAATGCAGCCATCTCCTTCTCCTTCACATCCGACAAGCTTTTGCCATCCAAAAGCACCCTGCCGCTTGTCGGCTTATCAAGTGCCGCCAGAATATTTAGGAGCGTCGTCTTGCCGGAACCCGACTCCCCCATAATTGCCACATACTCCCCCTCCTCCACAGAGAAGGAGACACTGGATAACGCCTGCACCTGATTCCCACCGAAACGGGTCATATAAATCTTTTTCAGGCCCTGTGCCTCTAAAATTGCCATAATTCCCCTCCAATCCTGCGCCTTCACGCATTAATCAATATTTTTGATATTCTTATTATACAAAACGGCCGAATGCCCCAACATCGAATTGGGTGACATTTCGGCCGTTTGATGTGACAATTATGTAAGGCAGCTTACCGCGCCCGGTTTATTTTACCTCTTTAATGATAGGGGGAATCTGGGACAGCATATTATCAATATCTTCAAACATCGCACTCTTTGTTGTCCCTAAGCTGCTTGCACGTTCAATATGCTTTACAACCTCATTATACTGCATCTTAATGTCATCAAAGAACTGGCCGATAACATTAAGCTCTTTCTGGGAATCCTCAATTACACCAGAAATCTCCGTCTGGACAGACGCAGTTCCCTCCGCGGTTTCCGTAATCTTATGGAACGATTCATATGTACTGTTTACCGTGTCAATATTTTGGTTCAATGCCTGCTGGGAGGATGAAATACTCCCGTTCAATTCGTTTGTACCGCTCTCCACATCATGGACACCGGCGTCAACCGCACTGGACAAATCCTTAATCTCATCCGCCAGCTCCTTCACCTTTGTTGCGACCACAGAAAAGCCTTTTCCGTCCTCGCCCGCCCTTGCCGCTTCAATGGAGGCATTCATTGCAAGGATATTTGTCTCATTTGCAATTGAGACGATTTTATTCATACACTGCCTAATATTCTGCACTGCATTCTGGAGCTTTTCAAATGTCTGCTCCATATCACCGTAAGACTGTTCCACCTGCATAGAGGTCTCCTTCAATTCCTCTACCTTAGACTGCGCCTCCGTCACAGTGCCTGCAATCTCACTCCTGACCTGCGCAAACTGCCCTGCCGCATGGTTAATATTAGAAAAAGTCTGTTCAAAAATCTGCAATTGGTTCCGAAACTTCTCCGCTTTCTGTAGTACGCCACCAAAAGAACTGCCTACCATCTTTAGTTCCCATAAAGATTCCACTTCTTTCTTAACAAGAACTTCTTCGTATTCTTTTAAGCTCTCAGCTACATATAATACGGGATAAAGACTCTCCCCATCCTGCCGCACCGAACTCTGCAGTACACCGCCCTTCTTATGAAACAACATTACACATCCTCCTTTATTCAAATACTACACAAGTCATAGACTGGTTGACAAACCGATCATTATAATGCTCCCCATATCCAACAAGCCCGGCGTGGCTGCCTAGAGCTGCCATGTCCTGCAGGTACTGTTCCATATAATTATTCCCGCTAAACAGCTTATACCGAAACAGGCAGTTTACCGAAAACACTGCGGAACGTTTTGGAAAATCCCTGCAGATATTCTCAATCGTCTGCCTCGTAATCGCCTGATAATCACCTAATTCCAAAAGAATCAGGACATCCGAATCATTGACCTGACGGAAACAGGCCAAAGAGTTTCCATCAACCTCCTTAATCGAGATAATGCAGGTGTCATCCCCATTTATCTTTCCAAATGGGTTCTGGAATGTCTGTGTCAGGATCTGCTCATCCGTCACATGAAGGATATCTGCATATACCTGTTTTGCAGGCCTTCCGTTTAACGCACCGATTTTGTACTGCGCCCTGTCCGTGCCTGAAGCAATAAAACGATAATCCCCAAGCTGATGGTAAATATTTTCCTTATATGTCTTAACCCTTCCTTTCAGGTTCCTTACTATTGCATAAGCTACCGAATCCTCATATACCTTCCCATTGACAGATACCCTGCCCGCATCGCCGGTCCCGCCGACCAGCGGAATCTCATTACGCCTTAATACGGTATTAATCGTAGTCAATACACAGGCATCATTCCCGGCACAAAAATCAATACACACTGTGTCCCTTCCTGTTCCGCCAACCTCCCTGACACTCTGCTCCAAACGACTTATGTACTTAACTGGCATGGTAGATACCTGCTCCAGCACATCTGCTGATACTCTGACCCCATCTGTAAAAGCTGCAACACCTACCCCTTCCTCTACCACTCCGGTATCATAACACATCCCTATACACCCAATGCTCGGGACGCCCGGATAAAGCTTTTCAAGCTCTTTTACATGTTCATCAAAATAGTTATTATTGGACATAAGCATAATAAACTCCGGGTTGGCAAGCCCCCTGACCGCTTCTCTTAAATTTCCGCTCCGGCTTTTTCCAAAAAACTGCCTCATGCTGCAGCCTCCTTCCTGTCTGGTATGGCCGCCTGTATGTGGCAGCCTCAACAATAGCTTTATTGATTATACTTGATAAATACCAGAGGCGTCAACGGCGATTACGGACTTTAAACAGTCAATTTCGGCATAAGAATTGTAAAGGGCTGCCGCACTAAGAAAAAAACGATACAGGACACCGCAGAGAAAATTCTCTGCAATATCTTGTTTCATTCTGCTTAGTGCAGCAGCCCCTTCTTTTTCATTATGATGCTTAATCCTTTAATTCAAACTTCTGTACCATATCATTTAATGAAACTGTCTGGGTTGCAAGCTGTTCTGATGTCGCATAGGTTTCCTCCGATACAGCCGAGTTATCGTTTACTCCCTGCGCGATATTATCTATGCCTATACGTATCTGCTTCACATTATCTGCCTGAAGAGCTGCGCTCTCCGCAGTTTTGCGGATCATCTCATTCACTTTGTCCACGGCATCTACTGATTTCTCCAGAGAACTCATAACACCATTTGCAATATCATTTCCTTTGTTAATTTCTTCCATGGAAACCCCAATGAGTTCCCTTGTCATGCTGGCTGCCTTTGAACTCTCCAACGCCAGTTTTCCAATCTCGTCAGCTACTACTGCAAAGCCTTTTCCTAATTCCCCAATCTCATCTTCCGATGTTATCTCAAGCAGCACATCCAAATCCCCTTCGGCAAGCTGCTGCACTGTATGGTTCAGCTCCATAATCGGTTTTGACAGGCTGGCTGCGCTCTGCCTGATGCTTAAAACAATCAATACGATACCTGCTACAAATAAAACCACCAGTATAATAATCATCCGGATTAACAGCGCATAATACTCGGAAAACGGCATATTGCTGATTACAATGTACCCCAGATCACCAACCGGCTCTGCCACTCCATATTTTGTTGTACCGCCTGCTTTATATTTGAGGAACTGCTCTTTCCCAGCCTTAACCGCATCTGCAACATTCTGTGATACATCGGCATCTGCTATGTTCTTCTGCTTCATATCTTCCTGCGGATGATAGATGACGGTTCCCTCAGAAGTTACAAGAAATACATAACCGTTATTTCCTATCTTATACTTACCCATAACCTCCGTAAGATGCTCCATGGAGACATCAAGCCCTGTCACGCCTATCATCTCCCCGGTAGAATCATCGAAAACCGGAGTTACAGCGCTTAAAATAATTTTTTCTGTTGCCGGATCCACATATGGCTCCGTTAGAACCGTCTTTCCCGGTGTTGTCTCCAGCAGAACAGACTTTATTTCCGGATTTACTGCTAACTGTGCCGAACCGCTGGCATACTGCTCAAAAAATCCTGTCAACTGGTGCGATGCCGATAACGACTGCGGCGTCAGCTCCGACTCCTTTGAAGATACGATAATCCAGCGGGACCATCAAAATAGCAACTACTGCAACAACCAAAAAAACCAGCAGGACGCTCCTTCCAACCTGCTATCTAACGCATCCTATCAATTCCCTGATATCCTCCACCTGATTTTCCCGCATAAACGCCTCAATCCCACGAATAATATCCACCGTCGCAGAAGGATTATGAAAATTCGCTGTTCCCACAGCCACCATGGACGCACCTGCCATAATAAATTCCAGCGCATCCTCCGCCGTACAGATTCCGCCCATGCCTAGAACCGGAATCTTAACCGCCTGCGCCGTCTGGTAAACCATACGGACTGCTACCGGCTTTACCGCAGGACCTGAAAGCCCTCCGGTCTTATTTGCCAGAGCAAATGTCCTGCGGCTGATATCAATCTTCATGCCCGTTAATGTGTTAATAAGCGACACTGCATCCGCCCCCCCGGCTTCCGCAGCCTGCGCCACCTGCACAATATCTGTTACATTCGGGCTAAGCTTCATAATAACCGGCTGTTTTGCTGCATCCTTAATCTGGCTGGTAATCTTCTCCACCAGCTTCGGATCCTGCCCAAAGGCAAGGCCGCCAGCCTCCACATTTGGACACGAAATATTAATTTCCAGCAAATCCACATCTTCAGTACCTAAACGCCGTACCACTTCCACATATTCCTCTGGCGTCCTGCCGCACACATTCACAATAATGCGCGTATCATACTTCCTCAAAAAAGGAATGTCCCTCTCAATAAACAGATCAATACCCGGATTCTGCAGCCCAATCGCATTGAGCATGCCCCCGTATGTCTCACAGATTCTTGGGGTAGGGTTGCCGGGCCATGGGACATTTGCCACCCCTTTCGTGGTAACCGCCCCAAGTTCTCCCAAATCAACAAACTCACTATACTCCGCACCAGAGCCAAATGTCCCAGATGCCGTTGTCACGGGGTTTTTCATCGCCACTCCCGCAAAATCAATCGCAAGATTCATCCGCTCTCCTCCTTACAATTCTATCTCCTGCGCATCAAAGACCGGCCCGTCCTTGCAGACACGCTTATTTCCCACATTACTGTGAGCATCCCTCTCTTTCGACTGGCACACACAGGCAAGACAGGCACCGATGCCGCATGCCATCTTCTCCTCCATGGAAATCTGCGCCGGTATCCCTTTTTTAGCCGCATAATCTTTTACGCCCCGAAGCATCGGCAGTGGGCCGCAGGCATAGATAACATCCGCATCTAACCCCTGCTCAAGTATGGCATCAATCACATTCCCCTTTGTGCCCACACTTCCATCTTCTGTAGAGACATACACCGCAGCGTACGGTTCAAACTCCTCTTTTAAAAATAAATCACTGTCCCGGTAGCCTAAAACAACACTCACCTCTCCCGGGATAGACTTTGCTAACTCTAACATCGGCGGAATCCCTATGCCCCCGCCAATCAATATGCTTCTCCCCTCATGTACCGTAAATCCATTTCCTAGAGGTCCCACCACAGCAACCGTATCGCCTGCAGTTAATTTTGAAAATTCTTCCGTCCCTCTACCCACTACGCGGTAGACAATCCGTATCCTGCCCTCTTCCCTGTCAATCTCACAAATACTGATCGGCCTAGGCAGCAGACGGCTCCCGTCTTTACAATACAGGGACAAAAACTGTCCCGGAACCGCTGTAGCTGCAATGTCCTGCCTTTCTGGGAAAGAAAGCCACATACTATAGATTCCCTCTGAAACCAACTTCTGGCTGACCACCTCTGCTGCACATTTTTTCTTATCTGCCATTGCATACCCTCTCTTTATCACATTTCTATTTAATTACCACTTCTATCTAAAGTCTTATATGCAGCTTCGGATATCTGCTATCATATCTTCTACCGCCTTACGCGAAGCTTCTGCATAGTTCTTTTCCCCATACTTCGCATAAGTCTCGTTTTTATATGCCGCAATGATCCCTCTTGATGAATTAATGATTGCCCCTAAGCCGTCCTCATTAAAATAATGCACCAGATCTTTGGCAGTCCCTCCCTGCGCGCCATAGCCCGGCACCAGAATATAACTCTTCGGCATAACCTTGCGGAGTGCCTTTCCCATCTCCGGATAGGTTGCGCCTACCACACAGCCTACATAACTGTATTGAGCCCCCATGCATTCCGCACCCCACTCAGCAACCTTTCTGCCTACCAATTCATAGAGCGGCGTACCGTCAATCTTTTGATCCTGAAATTCCCCACTGGAGGGATTTGAAGTCTTAACCAGCAGGAAGATGCCTTTCTTTTCCTCCCTGCACACATCAAGAAACGGTTTTACTCCATCAATTCCAAAATACGGGTTTACCGTAATAAAATCTTCATCAAACGCATAATAAGATTTACTGCCCACCGTAACCTTCCCCAGATGACCCGCAGCATACGCGGCAGAAGTCGAACCGATATCGCCACGCTTGACATCCCCAATCACAACCAGCCCCTTCTCCTTACAGTAGTCCACCGTCCTCTTAAAAACAGCCAGCCCCGGGACACCAAACTGCTCATACATGGCAATCTGCGGCTTAACCGCAGGAATCAGGTCATACACTGCATCCACAATCCCCTTATTAAACTGCCAGACTGCCTCCGCAGCCCCCTCCAGTGTCTCGCCGAACTCTTCGAATGCCGCATCCTTTATCCCGTCCGGCACATAATCTAACATTGGGTCTAACCCTGCCACAACCGGTGCATTTTTCTTCTGAATCCCATCAATCAATGTATTAATCATATCATACCTCATTTCTGCAAGGCGGATCAGCCCGCCGTCCACATATTAATCAAATAGCAGCTTCTATTTTCCCAAGCCCCCTGCGGCTGAGTAAACAACCCTGCCATCCACAATTGTCGCCTCAATTCTTCCATATACCTTTTTCCCGGCAAAGGGCGTATTCTTTCCCTTAGAGAAAAATTCGTCCGGGTCAATCTCATATTCTGCAGAGAGGTCTGCAATAACCACATCCGCCGCCTTCCCCACTGCAATATTTCCTTTGTCAATCCCCAGAACCCTAGCCGGGTTGACGCTCATTTTCTCAATCAGCTGGGAAAGCGTAAGGTATCCTCCCCTGACAAGCTCCGTGTAACTTATTGCAAATGAATTTTCTATGCCCACAATGCCAAACGGCGCCTTAAGCATAGACTGGTCCTTTTCCTCCGCTGCGTGCGGTGCATGGTCCGTGGAAATTACATCCATAACCCCGTCACGAAGCGCTTCTTTTAATGCCTGCACATCCTCCCTGCCCCGAAGCGGCGGGTTCATTTTAAACCTTCCATGATCCTCAGTAATCTCATCATCCGACATAGTAAAGTGATGCGGGCAGACCTCCCCGGTTACCGGAAGCCCCTGCTTTTTTGCAAAATCTACTAACGCCGCACTGTCCCTCGTAGAACAGTGGCAGAGGTGGAGCCTGTTTCCAGCCTCCTTTGACAAAAAGATATCCCTTGCCACAATCACATCCTCCACCGCATTTGTAATTCCGGGTAATCCAAGCTCTTCCGCCCTTTTTCCGGCATTCATCACGCCGTCAGCCGCCAGAACCTTATCCTCGCAGTGGGCAAACACTGGAATGCCGCATTCGGCGGCCTCCCTAAGCCCTTTGCAGTATACAAGGGTATCCATCACCGATTTGCCGTCCTCGCTGAGCGCAGCCGCCCCGGCCTCCTTCATGCCGCGGATATCTGCAATCTCCTTTCCCTCCTGCCCAAGTGTCACAGCACCTACCGGAAGCACATGCACTGGGGTATTCTCTGCACGCTCTAAAAGATCCCGTACCCTCTCGGGGCTGTCAATCACTGGATTTGTGTTCGGCATCGGGCAGATTGTTGTGACGCCGCCATGGGCGGCGGCACTTGTCCCAGTCTCAATCGTTTCCTTATACTCAAACCCCGGTTCACGCAGATGCACATGCAGATCAATAAGCCCCGGCATCACCACTTTACCCGATGCGTCAATCACTGTTTTTCCATCCTCAATGTTATCAGGAATCGCTTCCGCAATCTCTGCAATCCTGCCGCCGCTTATCCGGATATCGCACACCCTGTCTGTCCCATCCGCCGGATTCACCAGACGCCCCTGCTTAATTATTATCTCTCCCATACTCATCTCCTTACGCAGTATTGATAAGGCCGCTTCATCTGCTAACCCCTTAACAATTTCCATATATGCAGAGTGCATCTGCCAAACCCTCCTTGACAGATGCACTCAGGCTACCTCTAATATATCTCTGCTGCCTCTAAATCCTCCAGCATTCGTTTATTGTTGATATACTCCGAAAACTCCTCTGCTTCAATCCACTTTGCCTCATGAAGCTCCTCTGAAAGAATTACAGAATCCTCGTCCATATCAGTCAGGCACAGGTATGCCAAGCCAAGGTTACATTCATTGCCAATCATGAAAGTCCATGTATATAAAATCCTGTCAACAATAGATGTAAGCCCTGTCTGCTCCTGAATCTTCCTGACAACTGCGGCATCCGGCGATTCCCCAAATTCCGCCTCGCCATCAACAAATTCCCACTGATACGGCGACACAATATTATCATCATACCACTTCTGGACAATAAGATATTTATTTTCCCTCTGTACAATCCCCTTTACCAAAATCCGATATTTATTTTCACCAGCCATAATAATCCTCATTTCTGCGCTGCTTTTAACGTTTCTGCGCTTTTTTCCAATACCATGATTTGCACGGCGCAAAATCCGCCGCTACTTTGCCGAAATATAATTCTGCGCTGTGAGAAGCTCTGCCGTCAGCACTGCACCGCCAGCTGCACCGCGCACTGTATTATGGGAAAGCCCGACAAACTTCCAATCAAAAACAGTATCCTCCCTCAAACGCCCCATTGACACGCCAAAGCCGTTTTCAAAATCCACATCCAATGAAACCTGAGGTCTATTATCCTCCTCCAGATATTGAATAAACTGTCTTGGCGCACTTGGCAGGTTTAATTCCTGCGGAAGCCCCTTAAACTCTCTCCATGCCTTTAAAATCTCTTCTCTGGAAGGCTTCTTTCCCTCCTCAAATGTTACAAAAACAGCGGCAGTATGTCCATCCAGCACCGGCACACGGATACACTGTGTAGTGATAACAGGCCCTTCCGCCTTTACCACCTCGCCGTTTTCAACATGCCCCCAGATGCGCAGAGGTTCCTGCTCGCTTTTTTCTTCCTCCCCGCCGATAAACGGAATAATATTATGCTCCATCTCCGGCCAGTCTTTAAATGTCTTCCCGGCGCCGGAAATTGCCTGATATGTCGTTGCGACAACTGTTTTCGGCTCAAATCCCGCTTTCTTTAATGCCGTCAAAGCAGGGGTATAACTCTGAATGGAGCAGTTTGGCTTAACTGCGATAAAACCTCTTTTTGTGCCAAGACGCTTTTTCTGTGATTCAATCACTTCAAAATGCTCCGGATTCAACTCCGGCACAACCATTGGTACATCCGGCGTCCATCTATGCGCACTATTGTTGGAAACAACTGGAGTTTCAGTCTTAGCATATGCTTCTTCTATCTTCTTGATTTCTTCTTTTGTCATGTCAACTGCACTAAAAACAAAATCAACCTTTGAAGCCACTTCATTTACATTACTTACATCCTCAACGATAATCTTCTTCACAGCTTCCGGCATCGGAGACTGCATCTTCCAGCGTCCGCTGATTGCCTCCTCATAAGTCTTTCCAGCACTGCGCGGGCTTGCTGCGATGACAGCCACCTCGAACCACGGATGATTTTCTAATAATGAAATAAATCTCTGTCCAACCATTCCGGTACCACCAAGGATACCTACTTTTAACTTCTTATCCATATTTCCTCCATAGTTGTTATCTCACCGGTCAGCCCGGCTTTATTCTAATTTGTCATTTTACACTATCTGGCACAATAAGTCAAAACAGAATTCGGCGGGAATAGCAAAAAGCTCGTATGAAAATCATGGAAATTAATTTCCGTGATTAATATCCGCTGTACTAGACACCGTACAAGCTGTTATGGTAGAATATGGTTGTTTATGTCAGACGGAAAGTGAGGGTAACGCTATGAAATCAACACCAGTGAAAGGAACCAGAGATTATCTGCCGCAGGAAATGGCAATCCGGGACTATTTACAGAATATAATTGCTGATACTTATCAAGACGCAGGTTTTTCCCGCATTGCAACACCGATTATAGAAGATGCTGTTAATTTGGATAAAAGCGAAGGCGGCGAGAACCTAAATCTGATATTTAAGATACTAAAACGGGGACAGAAGCTTTCTTCCGCCCTGCAGTCAGAAGATGTAACAGAGGCAGCGCTCTCCGACATGGGCCTGCGCTATGACCTGACCCTGCCTCTTTCCCGCTATTTTGCAGGAAACCGCAATGAACTCCTGACACCCTTCAAAGTAATCCAGATGGACAGGGTTTACCGCGCAGAACGGCCGCAGAAAGGAAGGCTGCGTGAATTTACCCAGTGCGATATTGACATTATCGGAAACGCATCGCCAGATGCAGAAATTGACTTAATCCTTACCACAGCAAAGGCATTGAAAAGAATTGGCATTACAGAGTTTCAGGTAAATATCAATGACCGCAGAATATTAAGAAGCATTTTTTCCTATGCAGGCTTTGCCGAAGAAGACCACGAAAAACTGGCTATTATCTTTGACAAACTAGATAAAATCGGAATAGACGGTGTAAGGGAGGAATTGGCTGACGGCGGGTTTGATGCCTCTGCAGTCGACAAGTTTATCGGACTTTTTGAAAGCAGCACCTTAAATCTAGACTCCATATCTAAAGTATGCGACGCAGAATATGCAGCTAACTTAACATACATTATGGATACAGTAAACAAAGTGGCAGGCGGTGAACTCCCAATCGTCTTTACCCCATCACTGGTACGTGGGCAGGGCTACTACACCGGAACCATTTTCGAAATAGAAGCCAAAGGCTACAGCGGTGCCGTTGCGGGCGGCGGACGCTATGACAACCTGATTGGCAAATTCCTAAACGAAGATATCCCTGCTGTGGGATTTTCCATTGGGTTTGAACGGATTTTCGGCATCCTGATGGAGCAGGGATACCAGATTCCGGGGCGTAAAAAACGCATCGCTGTCTTTTACGATCCTGAAAATTATGCAGAGGCACTCTCCTATGCAGAAGAACTCCGCAAAGAATACATGGTTTCTGTTCTGGAACGCCCAAAGAAACTCGGCAAATTCTTAAATAAACTGGAATCAAACGATTTTGACGGTTTTGCCGTATATGGACAGGATGACGGTGTAAAATTGTTTGGATAAACTTCTTTTCATCTAGTAACCAAATTGTGCCCATACTGGGCGCGCCAAAAAGGCGTATGGTTTCAACAAAGCCATACGCCTTCTATACTGTCTTCTTTATGTTATTGGAAAGCCCCTATCTCAATCAGGTTCCCTTCCGGATCTGCTATATAGCATACCCGCTTGCCCCATTCCCTTGTAACCGGGGCAAGGATTGGTCTCGCCCCCGCCTTTATCGTACGCTCATATGCCGCATCTACTGCCGCATAATCCTCCACGCCAACAGAAATCTGATGGCAGCCATTGAGCCCCTCCGGATACTGGAACTTCTGGGAAGTCATCTCCTCAAAGCTGCTCCTGCCATACAGCATCAAAACCATCCCATCCCTCTCCAAACGGGCACAAGCCATATTTTCTTCATACGCAGCATCAAAGCCCAGCACATCACGGTAAAAATCAGCCATAGGCTTTACATCTTTAACCACAATACCAACACCCTCATGCTTAATGCTATAGGTTTTCTGGTCTGCTTCCTCCTGCGCAGGCTCCACATCCCCGCAGGCCTCCGTCTCCTCTTTGCCCACGCTGTCATCCCCAAACACATTGACTGACTCTGCCGCAGCTAAGTGATACTCCGCATCCTGTGCCAGAGGCTTCTTTGACGCATCATTCGTCAGCAAAATCACTGTGCCGCTGTTCGCGCCCAAGCTGACGCGCAGATGGCCGTTCTGGTACTCAACCTCCCTGGCGCCCCCCAGCAGGTCGACCGCATGGGACGGGGATACCGGCACATTAAATTCCAGCACGGCATCATCGTCATCACAATTCAGTGCAGTCACACAGGCAGAATCCGAAAGGATTCTCCCAAGGGCAAACTGGCGGTTTGTCAAAAGCAGCTCCTGATACCGCCCATCCGTCAGTTCCGAATATTTTTTCTTCAGAAAACCGAGCTGCTTGCAAAGCTTCGTCAGCACATTTTCCTGCAGTGCATCTTCATAGTCAGAAAGATCTAATGACGGACGAAGATTCCAGTCAGAACCCCGCTCCTTCTTTCCCTCAAGCCCAAATTCTGAACCATAATACACAGAAGGAATACCATAAATCGTATATAAAAGCATAGTCACCAGCGGAAGATGCGCTTTATTATTCAGCTTACTGGCAATACGCTCTACATCATGGTTATCCAAAAAAGTATAGAGCTTCCTGCCCCTGCAGATATCATTCAGCCGTTTGATCGAATGGGCAATCTCAAAATAATTGTGGTCGTTATGCCCGGAATACAGCCCCTTATGAAGTTCATAATTCGTTACAGAATGCAGGGTCTCATCATTCACCCAGCGGCTGTAATCCCCATGGATGACCTCGCCCATCAGCCAGAAATCCGGCTTCACCTCATTTGCCACACCGCGCATTGCTTTCATAAAATCAAAATCCAGCACATCCGCAGCATCCAGACGGATACCGTCTATGTCAAACTCCGATACCCAGAAACGAATTACATCAAATATATAATTCTGCACTTCCGGATTTCTCTGGTTCAGCTTTACAAGCAGGTTGTAGCCGCCCCAGTTATCATAGCTGAAACCATCATTGTACTCATTGTTTCCCCAGAAATTCAAATTGCAGAACCAGCCGCAGTATGGGGAATGCTCCCTCTTCTCTTTTACATCCTCAAAAGCAAAAAAACGCCTTCCCACATGATTAAACACACCGTCTACAATCACTCTTATGCCAAGATCATGGCAGTAGGAAACAAAATCCTTAAATTCCTCATTACTTCCCAGACGGCAGTCCACTTTTTTGTAATCTGTAGTTTCGTAACCATGCCCGACCGACTCAAACAACGGGCCAATATATATCGCTGTAAAGTTTAACTCCTGCGCATGTTCCGCCCATGCCTTTAATTTGTCAAAATGATGCTCTTGCACCCCTGTGTTTTCCTTCCCGCACCCACAAAGCCCCAAAGGATAAATGTGGTAAAACACTGTACTATCATACCATGCCATCTTCTATACCTCTCTTTTTCTAAAATTCCAGTTCTTTGCAAAGATATTCTTCCTCGAATTCTTCTACAGTCACAGGTTTCGCAAAATAAAACCCCTGAATATAATCCGGCTCGAGTTTTAACACACACTGCAAATCCTCATAAGTCTCCACGCCCTCATAGCAGACCTTTAAATTCAGGCTGTGCGACAACTCTGTAAACTGTTTTACCACCAGATAATCATACTGGCTCTCCGTAATACTACGGATAAATTCCCTGTCAATCTTCACAAGGTCAAACATCATTTCCTTAATATAGCGGAGGTTGGAATACCCTGTCCCAAAGTCATCAATGCCAAGATTCAGGTTCCTCCTCTGAAAAGACTGTAAAATCCTCTTCGTCATATACCCCTCTTCCAGCTCGCCGCTTTCTGTCACCTCAAACAAAACATTGCGGCTGTCAAAATGAAGATCCTGCATGCAGGTATCAATATCCTGAATGATATTGCTCTTCTTTATCTGGATAAAAGATAAATTAATATTGATGCGGAACTCCTTGTCCCTCTCTTTCCACTTCAGACACTGGTTCATTGCGGTGCGGATAATCCAGCGGCCGACTGGAATAATCAAGCCGCTCTCCTCCAGAAGCGGAATAAATTCTGCTGGGGATACCATGCCAAACTCTGGGTTCCTCCACCGCAGCAACGCCTCAGCCCCCAGTATCTTCCGCTTCTTAATATTCACAATCGGCTGGTAATACAGTTCAAACCCATTAAAATTATCCCGTACAGATAACCGCAGCTTCTCCTGCATATCAAGACGTTTTACAAAAATCTCATACTCCTTTTCATCATATGTTACATATGTATTCCTTCCCTTCTGCTTTGCCTGATGAAGTGCAAATTCCGCCTTCTCCATCAGAGTGAAGACATTCTTAATCCCTTTGCCAAAATATGCACTTCCGCCGGAAATCGTGTAAAAATGCTGGTAATCACTCTCTGAAATCGCAGCATCTACCCTGTTCCTTATTTCATGGTACAACACATTTGCAGGATCTTCCTGTCCGTCATGCACCTGCTCTACAACCACAACCATCTCATCCCCATCCATTCTGTAGATGGTTCCCGAATCCCCGACACAAATTCTAATGCAGTCCGCTACCGATGAAAGCACTTCATTTCCAAAAGTCTTACCATATTTGTCATTAATTTCCCTAAAATTATCAATCCCAATCTGCAGCAGAAAGCCATTCATCTTTTCAATAGCTTTTAAATTCAAAAGGTCAGAACGGAGCTTTACTTCACGGTACAGCCCTGTCACATTATCAATCGTATTTTTACGCCCAAGCTCCGCGATTCTCCCCACCAGATACCTTACCTGCCCCTCATTATTCAATATAACCTGGCCGCGGCAGCTAATCCAGATAGGATATCCCTTTTTTCCCATCCAGCGATACTCAATATTATGCTCCGGCAATGTCCTGTCCTTAATCCCTTGGATATTTTCCTCCAACATCGGCCAGTCATCCGGATGGCAAACGCCCTTCAAAACCTCTGTCGCATGAAAAAACTGTGTGGACTCCAGCGCAAATTGTTCGATAGCTGTCTCTGATATGGTATACTGATCCTGCTCCAAATCATAAATATACAAATAATCATCCGTACTTCGTCCCAGCAAAGTAAATATTTGATGAAGATGTTCAAAATCTAAGTTTCCTAAACTTTCCTGCAATCTTATCTCCTCCTATCATATGCCCGAAACCTGCGAAATGATGCTATTACTACATCGGTTAAATATCGACGTTTTTGCTAGCATAAATTCCATACTCCTTAAGGATTCTAAACTCATCTGTATTCCTCAATGGTTTCCGGCAAATTCCTGCCTCTCATACTAAAATCTACCACATTTTAAAGAATTATTATAACATATTTCACAGGAATTTGCAGTAATTTTTTCTTTTTTTATTGATATTGCACAATTTAGCTCTCTGTTTTTTGTTTATTAATCCTTAATAAGTGGACAAACCCGATGACAAAAAAGAAGCCTCCTGCCAAAATCATTACAAACATCTGCCAAAGCTCTATTACCTGTCCCTCGGGGAACAGAATATCCAGCACATAGGAAGTAGCATTAAACAATATATGCGTAAAGATAGAAGCCAAAATACTTCCCATCCCAGAACGGATAACCCCCAGAACAAACCCGAGGCAAAAAGCATACAGCCCCTGTATCAGATTCATATGGTAAAGGCCGAATAAGGCTGCCTGCAGAATATTCGCAGCCAGAAACGGAAATGCAAGATACAGCCTGTCCAGAATGGCTCCGCGGAATATCAGTTCTTCCGATACAGGCCCTACCAACAGGACATATATGGCTGTAACCGCCATACTGCTGTCCGTCAGGTGCTCCATCACCGTATTATAAAATGAGAACGCCTCAGGAACCACCATTGATAAAAATGATAAAAACATCGTTAAGGCAATACAGCCTCCCGCCCCGACCCCAGCCGCAGATAACGTATTTTTCAGGCAAAACGCTGCTTTATAGTCAAAGCCCGAGGTCCTCCAGCTGGATTTTTTATATAAAATACCGCACCATATCATGGAAAGTAATGCGCTGACCAGAGAAACCCAGATCAAAAAATCCCCCGATACATTAATCCCCACAAGGGAAGAAATCACATCCCCGCCATCCTTCTCCATAAAAGCCGACCAGACAAACATGCCTGCCATGCAAATCATATAGGCAAGCATCTGCATCAAGATAATCCCAAGAAAAATAAGCAGAGCACGGATACAGACACGGCTTCTGACAATCTTCCAATTTTTCTCTACATTGCTGTCCTCCAAAATCATTCCTCTTAATCCTCCTAAATATCGCCAAAAAGGGCACCGCCTGCGCTGGTGCCCTTTTTAGCCTATCTCTTTCTTTGCAGAAACTCTGGAATCTTAATTCCGCTGTCATCTGCCGCTGCCTGCCGGTTAAATCCACCTGCCGGGTTAATCGGCGTACTATTACTATTATTCGTGCCCTGCATCCCCTGACGCGCAGCCCCTGCCTGCGCTGCAGTCCTCACCGGCTGGCTGTGCTGCGCTGCTGAAACCTGCGCCTCTCTTGCATGAAATGCCTGACCGGATGGTGCAGCCTGCCCAAACAGCGGCTTTGCCGAAGCCATTCCGCCCATCCCGTCATTCTCAAGGCCAGTCGCGATAACCGTTATCTGTACACTGTCTGAATCGTCATCGCCATTTACTACACCAAAAATAATATTAGTATCCTCTCCTGTCAAATCCTGTATGTAAGAAACAGCCTCATTTGCCTCCTGCAATGCCACAGCGCCAGATACATTAATAATCACATGGGAAGCTCCCTCTATCGTAGTCTCCAACAGCGGGCTTGAAATCGCCTGCTTCACTGCATCCACACACTTTTCATCCCCTGTGCCTGCACCAATGCCGATATGGGCAATCCCTTTATCCTTCATAACTGTCTGTACATCAGCAAAATCAAGGTTAATCAGCCCCGGAACATTAATCAAATCAGTAATGCCCTGAACACCCTGCTGCAGTACCTCGTCCGCCTTTAAAAGCGCATCTGCCATAGAAGCACGCCTGTCTACAATATCAAGCAGCCTGTCATTCGGAATGACAATCAAAGTATCAACACTGTTTTTCAGACGCTCGATGCCGGAAAGAGCATTATTCATACGGCTTTTTGCCTCAAAGGTAAAAGGCTTTGTCACAACACCTACTGTCAAGATTCCAAGGCTCTTCGCAATCTCCGCTACCACAGGAGCTGCACCGGTGCCAGTGCCGCCTCCCATCCCGCAGGTAACAAAAAGCATGTCCGCGCCTTTAATCAACTCCGTAATCTCTTCTTTATTTTCTTCTGCTGCCGCCCTGCCCACTTCAGGATTTGCCCCTGCGCCAAGTCCCTTTGTCAGCTTTTCACCAATCTGAAGTGTTATAGATGACTTAGAATTTAGCAGATGCTGCCTGTCTGTGTTGATTGCAATATACTCCACACCGGCAATCCCTTCATCTATCATACGGTTGACAGCATTATTTCCGCCGCCGCCAACTCCTACCACAATAATCTTTGCGGCAAATTCTGCATTTCCTGATTTTATCTCTAACAAAGCTGCTCCTCCTTCATCCTGCTTCTATTCATTCATAATAATATACTTTTACCCTACCTTATATAATACCCACTTACCAGCCAATAATCAAGAGAATATTTGTTCTTTTTTTCGGATTTTCGGCGTCCCTTTTCGTACAAAACGCACAAGCGCTTTGAGGAAGAATTTCCTATCCTTCTTTCTTTGCTTTCTTTTTCTTCTTCTCCGTTTTGCTTTTCAATATTATTTTATCGCCTTCCCTAAAATTTTCCATATGTATCGTCCCACTTAATCTTTCCTTTTTCGTGGTCTCTAACACACTGGAGAGTGCCGACATTTCATCATCATACATCTCCTTTTTTCCAAGCATTACCAGAATATCGCCGGAATACAATGCCACAGCCCCATCTGTAACATGAATCCTATTTACCTCTATCCCATAATGGGCAATCAGCTGGGACAGGTTCATAATCGCCGCAAACAGCGAATTATCCTTGACATTAAACGCTTCCCCAACCGTAAACGTCCCAAACTGGATCCCCGTCACCACAGGAACACCTTCCTTCTTCTCCTCCGTACTCTGCAGCACAATCCCATCCTTATCAAAATACACATACTGCCCCATGTAACGGATGCATCCGCTGATTGCCTTATCATAAACATGAAGCAAAACTGTATGCATATTTTCATAAGTCACTTCAATATCCTCAATTAACGGCAGTTTATTGATTCCATAGATTTTCCGGTATATTTCAAAAAACAGCTCATTGTCCGAAAACCTTCTGGTAAATACTGCCTGCCGGATTTCTTCGTCAGAATATGCCTGTGTCCCCTCCACCTTAACGGTGTCTATCTTTAACCCGAAAAAGATAAATAGCAGGACTGCCGATATAACCCCCGCCAAAGCTAAAAATTTATGATACCAGCGCATCTTTCCCGCCTTCCTTGTGTCTATTTCTGTTTAATCTGTCTGGATACCCCAAGCACCAATCCCATCTCTACCATAATAATCGCGGCAGAAGTACCGCCGTAACTGACTAACGGCAGCGGAATACCAGTGGAAGGGATAGAATTTGTGACAACTGCAATATTTATAATAACCTGTATCGCAAGCTGAATCATAACACCCGCACAAAGCATTGTGCCAAACAAATCCGGTGCATGGCAGGCAATCACCACAATTCTCCAGAATAACGCAAGAAATGCCACAATAACCAGCACTGCCCCCACAACCCCAAGTTCCTCGCAGATTACCGAAAAAATCATATCATTGTATGCCTCCGGAATAAAGCCCAGCTTTTGCATGCTCTGCCCCAGCCCCTTTCCAAAAAGCCCTCCTGAGGCAATAGCATAAAGCCCCTGTCGGATCTGAAACGCTTTGGCATGGTTTTCCACATCCATCCATATTTCAATCCTTTCCATACGGAAGCCTTCACCCAAAAGGATAACTGCTGCAAGCCCCACAGCAGCAAAAAGCACAATTACTAGGAAATACCCCTTCTTCCTGCTGGCAACAAAACACATCCCAAACGTAATGCCTGCCACAATAATTGCTGAACTTAAATTTTCCTTTAAGATCAGGAGGATCAGCGGCGCCATGTAGAGAAGGATCCGGCAGAAACCGGCAAAACGGTCCAAATCCCTTCTTCTCTGATAAACAGCGTAGGCGATAAAAACAATGGCAGCAATCTTCGAAACCTCTGAGGGCTGGAACTGAATCGGCCCAATCTTAAGCCAGCGTTTCGCACCGTTCAGCTCCGCGCCCACGAACAGCACTACCCCCTGCAGTATAATTGCCAGCAGATATAAAAGATGCGCCATTGTAATTTTCGTGCGGAACATTTTCTGCATAAACACCTGATAATCCACCAGAGATACTACAATCATGCCAACTATCCCAAGCACCAGGCCAAAAAGCTGGGACTTAACATAACGGAGCGGATTATTTTTCAGCGCAGCAGTATAATACCCCGCACTATAAATCATAATGACCCCAAACAGCGCAATTCCAACAGTAAGGAACAGCAGGGCAAAATCATACTGGCGCGTGTACCGTACCTTCTGCCTGCGGCTGCCATCCGGATGCCTGCGGCGTTCCTCCAAGGATGCATCACGGTAAGGATATCCTGACCTTTCCATACAAAGCCCCCAATCTAACCAAAAAGCACACAGCGAGCACTTTCCTGTAATATCAAAAAGCGCACAGACCCCATTTGTTTCCATTACGATTTCTACATAGTTTTACCCTAAAGCATTTACATACTCTTTAAAAAGCCTCCCACGTTCTTCGAAATTTTTAAACATATCCCAGCTCGCACAGGCCGGGGACAGGAGAACGGCATCCCCACTGACAGCCTGTGTGCCTGCTGCCCTTACTGCCTCCTCAAGATCCTCCGCCATTATGATGTTGGTAAACCCGGCCCTCTGCGCAGCATCGGCAATCGCCTGCCTTGTCTCCCCAATCAACACAAGGCACTTTACCTTATTTCCAAAAGATGCAATCCATTCATCATATGATGACTTTTTATCATATCCCCCGCCAATCACCACGGTAGGCCGTTCCATCGCTTCCACTGCCTTAATAGCTGCGTCCGGATTCGTCCCTTTAGAGTCATTATAGTATTTCACGCCGTCGACTTCCCTGACAAATTCAATGCGGTGCTCCACCGCGTTGAAATCCTTTACTGCCTTCCGCACACAATCCACAGGCACTCCCGCGTGCATAGCGATAGCAACCGCCGCCATGACATTCTCATAATTGTGCCTGCCCAAAAGCTTCATATCATGTATGGTACAGATGGGAATCCGCTCGGTGTCACAATAGATAATCTGATCCCCTTCCATCCACACACCCCGTTCTAATATATGAATGCTGCTAAACCAAAATACATCCGCTGAAATATCTTTTGCAATTTTCTGCAGATAACTATCCTCATAATTCAATACACAGACCTGTTCTTTTGTCTGGTTTCTGGCAATATTTGCCTTCGCCTCTACATAGCACTTCATCGTATGATGGCGGTTTAAATGGTCAGGCGTTATATTCAGAATAGCACTGACCTGCGGGCAGAACTCATGGATCGTTTCTAGCTGAAAACTGCTGACTTCCGCTGCTGTAACAGAATCATCTGTCATCTCTAACGCATATTCCGTATAAGGAAGGCCTATATTCCCTACCACGAACACGCTGTCATAATATGTCCTGAAAATTTCTCCCACTAAAGCTGTAGTAGTTGTCTTTCCATTTGTCCCTGTAATTGCAAAGACCCTTCCCTTCCCACAGCGGTATGCAAGTTCAATCTCCCCCCAGACCGGAACTTTCCTTTCCTGCAGTTCTGATACAAAAGGCAGGTCTGTCGGAACCCCCGGGCTTAATACAGCAATATCAATTCGGTTCATCACCTCACCGGGAAGCTCTCCCAAAATCAGGCCAAACTCCAGCCCTTCAGGAAGCTTTCTGCGGATATCGTCATATTCCAGCTCCGAATTGCTGTCAAAGAGGATAATCTTTGCCCCCTTCTTTGCCAAAAGCTTTACCGCGGAAATTCCGCTAATCCCTGTCCCGACCACCAAAAATGTTTTATCTTTCAGCTCCATGCTCTTTCCTCGATTCTGCGCTGCTTTGTGCTGTATTATTTGTGCCAGCAGCACATAGACACAATAAAATCACTGCATTTTATGCAAAAATGCACACATAATTTTAATTATACTTCGACTTAAGATGAAAGTCAAATCTTCCAAAAAAGTCATTCTCCGTCTGGTTTTTCCGTTGCCTCCTCTTCCTTTCTCTCGATTCCCAGATACGGGAGGGCGTCATCTAAAAGCTCTGAGATAACTGGGGCGGCAATCTGCCCTCCGTAGTAAATCCCTTCCGGTTCATCAATCAATACTACGGCAAGCACTACCGGGTTTTCCACCGGGGCAAAGCCTAACGTCGATGCAATATAGCGGTTACTGCTGCGCGGAAGCTTCTCGGATGTTCCTGTTTTCGCCCCTACCTTGTAACCGGACACTGCCGCTTTGCCGCCGGAACCTTCCGATACGACAGACTCCAGAATCATCCTCATATTATCTGATGTCTCCTTTGAGACTACATTTTCCTTCTCTTCATATGTTAATTTCTTTACCTCTGTCTTATCGGCACTCTCAATCCGCACGCCAAAATGCGGCGTCACCATACGGCCCCCATTAATCACCGCACTGACCGTTGTCAAAAGCCTCAGCGGCGTCAGCTGGAACGACTGCCCGAATGACATAGTGGCCAGCTCCACAGCCCCCACATTCTTCTTCTGGTGCATTATGGTAGCCGCCTCCCCCGGAACATCCACACCCGTTTTATTCAGGATGCCAAGCTTATTCAAATAAGTGTACATCCCGTCCACGCCAAGCCTTGCACCGACCTCCATAAAAACAGGATTGCAGGAATTCTGTACACCCTGCACAAATGTCTCCGCCCCATGCCCTGTCGTCTTATGGCAGCGGATTCTCCTATCCTCCACCACCTTAAACCCGGGACAGCTAAATGTATCTGTCAGCTTTACCACATTTGCCTCAAGCGCTGAGGTCGCCGTTATAATCTTAAACGTAGAGCCCGGCTCATAGGTATCGCTGACACAATGGTTCCTCCACATCTGGTTTAACAGTTCCTGCTTCTTTTTATCACTAACTTTTTCATCTGTATTTAACTCATACGGGTTATTTAAGTCAAATTCCGGTACATTCACCATAGCATAAATCTCGCCATTAGACGGGTTCATCATAATGATGCGGACATTCTTAGCATTCTTAGCCTTCATAACCTTTTTAGCCGCCTGTTCTGCAAATTTCTGCAGGTTCACATCCAGGCTGCAGTATAAATTATCACCTGCCACCGGTTCAATCCTGTTTTCCACCGCACCATCGATTTCAATCCCTCTGGCATTTGTAGTAGTCAGGATACTTCCGTCCTGTCCGGACAGGTTGGCATCATATTTTACCTCCAGCCCCAGAATCCCCTGATTATCACCACCCGCAAAGCCAATCACCTTTGACGCCAGCTCATTGTAAGGATAATACCTTTTGTAGTCTTCATCCACCATAACCCCATCCAGGTTCATCTTGCGGATCTTGTCTGATACCTTTTTCTCCACATTTGTCTTAATCTTCTCTCTGGAAGACTGCTTCTCCACGCGGGCACGGACCTTCTCCTCGTCCAGCTCAAGGAGCCTTGACAAAACCCGGATCACCCTCTCTTTATCTGTTATCTGGTTATGTATCACCGATATGGTGGATACCGGTTTATTTCCTGCAATAACCGTTCCATTCCTGTCATAAATCTTCCCCCGCTCTGCCTTGATTGCCCTCTCCCTCTGCTGCACCTGCTCCGCCTTTTTTCCATAATAATCAGCTTTTACAAGCATCAGGTAAGACAATCTCCCTGTCAGCGCCACCGTAAGAAAACATATAACGGCAAAGGAAAACAAAATCCTTTGCCGCTGCCCCGTCTTACAATTCCTCATAAGCATCCTCCTGCAAAATATCCTCTCTTAACCATATTTTACAGAAGGTGCAGTTATTCCAACGAAAAACCATTTCTAGTATAACCCACTTTAATTAACCATACCTTATGGTAAATATATTGAATTATACTAGTCATCCTCTTCCTCTGCGACCTTGTACTCTTCATCGCTGAATCCCCCCTTTGGCACTTCTTTCGTAGAAGGGATTTTAATATCTGTTGCCTTTGTCTTATCTTTTTTCTTAACGTCATCGCTCTGGTAAAGCCCAAGGAGAGGAAGGATTTCTTTCATCACCTGACTTGAAAATTCTGTTGCATAAATACTGTGGGCCTGATCCTTTACGTGAGGCTCGTCCACCACCACATAAATCACAACCTCGGGATGTTCTATCGGTGTAAAGCCGGCAAATGACAGCAGATAATTTCCCCTTCCAACCGGATGCTTCTCCGCTGTCCCTGTCTTTCCTCCTATTTTATATCCCGGAACTGCAGCAGGGTTTGCCGTCCCTTCTTCAACGGTTTTTTGCAGGTATGTCCTAATTTTGTCGCTCGTGCTCTCTGTAATCACCTTGCGCACCAGAGAATTGTCTTTAGATGACACAAGCGCCCCCGTATCGCTGTTAATCTCTTTTACAATATGCGGTTCATAATAATTCCCCCCATTAATGACGGCAGAAAATGCTGCTGCGAGCTGAATCATCGTCACCGTCTGCCCCTGGCCAAAACTGGATGTCGCAAGCTCTACAGAGTGCATCGTGTCTTTTGTAAATACACCTCCGGAGGCTTCCCCCGGCAAGTCAATGCCGGTTTTCTGCCCAAAACCAAAATCATTATTATAATCTACAAACTTCGTCCTTCCAAGTTTTGCCCCCAGCTGCATCATAACATCATTGCACGACTCCATCAGTGCCTGACAGATATTAATCGTGCCATGGCCGCCCTTTGCGTAGCCTGTACACTTGATTTTATGCTCCGCCACCTGCTGGAATCCGTCGCACACATAACCCCTTTTCGGGTTTGTCACGCCTTCATCCAGACATGCAGCTACCGTAATCGGCTTAAACGTAGACCCCGGCTCAAAGGCATCGCTGATACAAAAATTACGCCAAATCTGATTCAAGGCAACCGATTTTTCCTTCTCTGTCATCTTCTTTATCTCTTTCTCAGAATAAACGACAGACAATTCCCACGGGTCATTCAAATCATATTCCGGATAGGATGACATCGCATAAATTTCACCATTCTGCGGGTTCATAATAATGCATCCCATATTAAGGGAACCTATCCTCTCCTGAAATTCCTTCATCCTGCGCTCAAGAATCCCCTGCACATTCACATCTATAGTAGAAACAATACAATTTCCATTTACCGGCTCTTTAACCGTCTCCACCAAATCCAGATTAGAATCAAAATACCCGTATCTGCGCCCATTCTCCCCGGAAAGCTGGTCATTATACTGATTCTCAATTCCCCAGATTCCGATATTTTCCTTGGAACAAAACCCAATTACCTTGCTTGCCGCAGTCGCATAAGGATAATAACGCTCGTAGCGCTCGTCAAATGTGACGCCTTTAATCAAATCATCTTCTTCGGCCATCTCTTCAAATTCTTTTACCCTATCTTTTGAAAGCCCCTTGTATTTTTTCATCACATAATACTGTATGCCAGAATTCTTTTTCAGAATATTTTGAAACTTGCTCTCCGATATCCCAAATACTTTTTTTAATGCCGCACCGGTCGGCTCCACAAAAGCCTCTTTGCCTTTCGTATTTTTAGTCAAAATCAAAACAGGGTCTAACACCAAATCGTAAACTTTCCTGCTGACAGCAAGCTTATTGCCGTTACGGTCTATGATGTCGCCCCTCTTATAGTTAATTTCATTGCTTCGGTAGCTTTGCTGGGACAATGCCTTCTTTTCATAAGCAGTCCCTTTATTTTTATTTAGATAAAGAATCCTCCCAACCAGAATCACAGTAGCCGCTGTCACAAGGAAAAATACAATCAGGATACGCCCAAACATCCTCCTCGTGCCAATTTTATTATATTTTCTTGTATCTACTGCCCGTCTGCCCATATGCCTTTCCTATGTACTCCTTTCATAAGCCGGAAACTATTTTTCCGCCCCCGGTATATCCGCATATTGCTTTACCATATCGCTCTTTTTATTTTTATATGTGTAAATCTGATTATTCTCAGCCTGCACCATCCTTAATTTTTCCGTTGCCTTTTTATATATCTCTGAAATCGTTACAGAATCTACTATCTCCTGATAAGCTGCATCATTATCTTCCTTCTGCTCCGCAATCTCAGACTGCATAACAACAATCTTCTTCTTCATCCCCCTGACTTCGCTCTGAGTGGAGAGATACATAAAGCCCGTCACTGCCACAACAGCGACCATCGCTGTCAGAAAGATAAAGTTCCTGCCGCTGATTCCCGGCATAACTGCCGGCTGGCGTTCCGGATATCTCTTCGGCTCCGGCCTCTCTCGTATCCTTTCCCTTCTCTTCGGCAGCACATCTGCTTTACGGACTGTATTGCCCTCAACGTAAGAATGTGTACGGTTTCTGGAAGACTGTATCTGCGTCCCCCCTGCATTTTCATGATGATAACGGCTGCGCCCGTAATTCTCCCAGTCAATAGCCATACCTTTTCAACTCCTTTCCATTTTTCCTATATCCGCTGAAATATCCTTAGTTTTGCACTTTTAGAGCGCGGATTCTGCTCCATCTCCTCATCTGACGGCAAAACCGGTTTTCTTGTAACCTGTTTCCCTCTCGGTTTCTTGCCGCATACACAGACCGGAAAATCCTTCGGGCAGGTGCATGGATCCTGCGCCTGACGAAACGCCCGTTTCACAATCCGGTCCTCCAGTGAATGGAAAGTAATAATACAAATTCTCCCTCCCGGATTTAATAAGTCAATCATATCACTGATCGTCCCCTCCAGAACCTCCAGCTCATGATTTACTTCAATTCGTATTGCCTGAAAAGTCCTCTTGGCAGGGTGCCCCCCCTGCTTTTTTATTTTCATAGGAATCGAATAACTGACAATCTCTGCCAGACGGCCTGTTGTCAGAATAGGCTCCCTTTCTCTCTCAATTACAATATTCTTTGCAATATTCTTTGCAAACCTGTCCTCCCCATAGTCCCTTATAATATGGAAAAGTTCCATTTCCGTGTACTCATTGACGACATTTGCCGCTGTAAGCCCCTGACGCTTGTCCATCCGCATATCAAGCGGAGCATCCGTGCGATAGGAAAACCCTCTTTCCTGTGTGTCAAGCTGGAACGAAGATACACCAAGATCCAGCAAAATACCATCCACCCTTTGAAAGCCAAGGCTTTGGACAATATGAACCATATCAGAATAGCTGCTTCGGACGATAGACACTTTCTGCCCATATTCCTTCAGATGCTCCCTGGCTGCATCAATCGCGTCTCCATCCTGATCGATCCCTATAAGCCTTCCGCCTGCACCAAGCTTAGAACAAACCACGCCTGCATGCCCTGCTCCCCCCAGCGTTCCGTCTACATAGACGCCGTCCGGTTTGACGGCAAGCCCGTCTACGGTTTCCCAAAGCAGCACTGATTTGTGATTAAACTCCATAATCTCTCCATTTCTTTTCTTATAAAGAAATATCCAGTTCATCCATGGCAGCTTCCAGAACCTCTTCATCCTGTTCCAGTTCCTGTGCTTCCAGACGGCTCTTATCCCAGACCTCAATCCGGTTCATCATTCCCACAAAAACCACTTCCCTGTCCAGTGCCGCCGCTTCGCGGAGCATGGAAGGAATCAGTATTCTCCCCTGCTTGTCCAGAACAACTTCCATTGCCTTTGACAAAAACTGCCTTTGAATCTTCCTTGTATTCTGGCTGGACGGAAGAGATTTCAGTTTGTCGACGAAAATCTGCCACTCTGTCTGTGGATAAAGAAAAAGGCATCCATCCAGACCCTTCGTCACTACAAAAACTTCCCCTAAATCTTCCCGATATTTGGCAGGTATGATAATCCTGCCCTTGGCGTCGATCGAATGATCATACTGGCCCATGAACATGACTATCACCTGCCTCTCCGTTGCATGGTAAGGTATGCGCGTTTCCAGTCGCGCAGTAACTGCCCTGTATTTGCTGCAGCTACTTCCCATTTGTATTCTAAAACCCTCCGCTTCGGAATGCCTTCCCCAAAACATTCCTCCACATGGCAGGATTTTCTTACCACTTCCTCCCACTTCCCTCCACTTACTATCTCATTCTATCTCTTTTTTGGGAATTTATCAAGTTTTTTTTGAAAAAAGTCCAAAGGCAAACATTTATTCGACATATCTGGGCATCTAAACAAATAGCACAACCTTACGCTTCTCATTCCAAAACCTCCATAAAAAAGGTGAAAACAGGCGCAGAAAACAGGGGATTTACTGGAAAATATTGATATTTTACGGTTGCTTTTTTTCGCTCCCTGCGATATACTAATAATAAAGATATAAAAGACATATAATATGAGAACAGCACAGGATATCTAGTATAACCCTACACCGTCGGCTATCCAGAATCAGATACCGGGTAGTCAGCACACCCGCAGCTTTTTAGATGCAAATCATTGTAACCCCTGATTGTTTACTCTCAATCTGCTGCGTACATAAAAATATCATTTTAACAATAACGTGTTTTATAGGAGGGATTTAACATGAAAAGAGCTTATGAAAAGCCAGTTGCACTTGCTAACGAAGAGTTAATGGAAGGTGTATACATGACAAGCGGTGATACTACCGGTTCTGACTGCTATACTGTTACAACTAATATTCATCAAAGGCCTGAGACAGGCAGAGGTGATTACCGTATTCAGGTAAATGGACACCATTTTGCTGATGAGGGTGATGGACACCACTCAGGCGAACAGCATCTCATCTTAGCTTTCAACCAGCCTGTCAACTATATTTCTTCTAATGGCAAACTTACTAATGGTGATGGTACATCTACTATAGACATTGAATACCACTATCATAATAATGCCGGTGATAATATTGGTCTGGGTGACGTTGTTGTTACGTCAGAGGCTGGACTTTCTATTACTGGTTCTAAAATAACATGTAACCATGATTGTGGTCAGCATTAATACTTTTGATTAATCTATCGTTAAGTGCAGTTACACAGGCAAGCATTCGTAACACATCTCAGAATTTTGAGTTATTTCGAATTGAATCATCGGAAACGGTCGCATTTTGCGGTCGTTTCTTTTTTAGGAACTATAAGTCAAATACCCCGTTGCTCTGCAGCGGGGTATTTGACTTATAGTTCATTAGCGTCACAAAAAATATTATATTCCACAAAACAGTACATACGCAACCTTACGATTGAATACTCTCCCCACCTATGATACAATATAACTGTATTATCGAAAGGAAAGCAGGATGCGGTTTCTAATCTTTGGTGCCCTCTAGTTTTTAGAAGGAGGGTGATGCCCTATGAGTGTCATGGAAGTTCTTACATTATTGCTTGTGATATTTTCAGCATTGAACTACATTGATGAACATAAAAAGAAATAAGCATCCTTTACCGCCTAAAGTGTAGGATGCCTATTCTAAGTCATTTTATTACTGAGGGCAATCGGATATCTGCATCCGATTACCTTTCTGATTAGATTATACAACAGGGCTGCCTGTTTTGCAAGCAGCCCTTTAACAAATTGTCAATGTTTAAGGTTAAAAGCACACGGAAATCAATTATCCTTTACATTACATGCATTATTTATTAGAATAAGTATAACAATAATTTATAAACAAACTATAAAGGTGGTGATATTATGCCGATAACTGAAAAAGAATATAATGGATACCTATTTGATCAGCTTACATTGCTAGAAGATATAGAAAGTGTGGCAAAACAAACTAACGCTACTGAAGTTCTGGATGAAATAGCAATCAAGCGTAGACAGATTGAACGTAAATTATACCAACTACCAGATTTTTCTGTACTTTCAATTATAAATCCTTGCTGTCTCAAGCTGCCATTTTTGTTTGCAAAGATTTGATATTCTATTGAAAAGGAGTGTGATATAGATGGATGCAGCAAGAAAAATAGAATATTATACGATTGATGATATTTACAATTTACCTGAAGGGCAAAGGGCTGAATTGATTGATGGTGAATTATATATGCTGGCAACGCCGAATAGGATTCATCAAAGATTTGTGATGGAGTTATCGTTTAGGATAAGAAATTATATCGGAAGCAAAAACGGTGAATGTGAGGTCTATCCAGCTCCATTTGCAGTATTTTTGAATGCGAATAATGATATTTATCTTGAGCCTGATATATCTGTAATTTGTGACAAAGGCAAACTTACAGACAATGGATGCATGGGTGCGCCCGACTGGATAATAGAAATTGTTTCACCTTCCAGCCGTCCGATGGATTATAATAAGAAGTTATTTAAATATAGGACGGCAGGGGTTAGGGAGTATTGGATAGTTGACCCGATAAAACAATTGATAATGGTTTATCATTTTGAACATGATACATTTGAACAATATTCTTTTTCAGATAAAGTAAAAGTCGGAATATATGAGGATTTTGAAATTGATTTTGAAGGAATAAGTATTGAATAGTTGATACATGCATAGTAAAAGGATTGGTTCTCCAGTCCTTTTTGTTTTGTGGAATACAACAGGGCTGCCTGCTTTGCAAGCAGCCCTTTAAAAGTTTCAATTATTTTTCCTTCCTTACAAGTCACAAAACGGCGGCATCTATTTCCCTTTTCATCTCCTCCGCCGCTTCCCACTCCGGTGTGCAATACAGCCGCCATGCCAGACATTCCTGCCCCACCTTCTCCGCAAATTCGATATTCCTTTGCAGAAGGTATTCCTCCCATGCAGGCGATATCATCCTCTGCAGGACTGCCAAACTGCTTTCCGCTGGCTGCAGTACCATGCAGCGATTTTCCGGCGCCTGCCTTAAATACGTAATGCCGCCCAAAGGATAAGATTTCTCTGTGCATATTCCCGAAGTCCCGCACCATGGCTGGCCGTAGACATATACCTGACCGCCCTCTATCCCCAGCATATTTAAATCTCCATTAAGCAGCTGCACGCCATAATGATTTTTCCACAGATTGGTATGCGTTGACTTCCCAGTACCGGACTTTCCAGAAAAAAGCCAAGCCCTCCCTTTATATAAAAAGGATGCCGAATGTAGGAGAAAGAGGCCCTTCCTGCTGGCAGCGAGCAGAAAGGCAAAACGGATTACATGGAAGATATCTTCTGCCTGCTTTGCAAACAAATCCCCCTGACAAAATAGCAATGCAGACGATCCGTCCTTCCTGACCTGCATTTCCTTTAGTACATCAAACTGTGGAAACAAAAATAGATAGTCCTCCCCGGCATCCATCAAAATCACTTCCTCATTCCTCAAAACCACCCTGCCATTTTTATGAAAACGCGGGGACATAAATGCAATCTGCACAGTAAGGTCGCATGCCCCTTCCTGTGCGCCGCATGCAAATTTCTGAAAATAACTGGCGAACACTTCCTGCGGCCCCCTGTAACAAACCTTTAACGGGCCTGCTGCAAAAAACTTCTCATTCCATCCATAATACCCTTCCTGTTCCCCCTCTGCCAGCCCCAGATCCATCAAGCGTTTCACAAAATAATCTACATCCTCTAAAAGCTCGGCTTCCCTCCCTGATTCAATCTGGTATTCCTGCTGCAAAAGCCCTGCCAGCTCTTCCTTTGTGGCGCACCGCTTTACGCCCTCCCAAAGGATTTCTCCCGTCTCATTAAGCTGCAGGCTATCACAGTGATCTACTATATTCTGCCCATAAGGGAGCACATAAAATTGCCCTCCAAGCTTTGTCTTTAAAAACCCCTGCCTTATTTTCATCTGTCCTCCTTCTATACGAAAAAACCGTATATAAAATATAGTAAACGAAAAAACGCTTGCGTCTCGCTTCGTTGACAGCGCCGGGTACACGCTGCAAAAAACTTTCCGTTCCCTACAAACTCCCCGCCCATACAAGGCAGTCTATTCGTGCAGCATTTTTTCCACCTCATCCGATGACAGTTTCTCACAACACTTATTGCGGATAGCATATACATTTTTACAAATTGTCAGCACAGTCGGACGGTGCGTGGTAACGATACATGTCCTTGGATATTCATCCTTCATAATATTTTTAAGAATCCTCCTCTCCGTTGCCACATCAAGCGCAGAGGTAGCTTCATCCAAAAGAAGAATCGGTGATTTTTTCATCAGCGCCCTGGCGATAGACAGACGCTGTGCCTGCCCTTCAGAAAAACCGCCGCCCCTCTCTCCGACCATGCTGTTAATCCCATCCGGAAGCTTTTCAATAAATTCCCATGCGCAGGAGGCTTTCAGGCAGGCAACAATCTCTTCATCTGTTGCCTCCGGCTTTACATTGCGCATGTTCTCCGCCACTGTTCCCGAAAACATCGTATTACCCTGAGGCACATAAGAAAACAACTGGCGGATGGACGGCGAATAAGAGATTTTGTCGTCCCTGCGGCTCTCAGCATAGATTTCCATAGTTCCCCGCTGCGGTTCCAGCAGGGCCAGAATAATCCGCAGGAGCGTTGTTTTCCCCTCCCCGGACGGTCCGACCAGTGCCACAATTTCATGGGGGGCTGCATGAAACGATGTCCCTTGAAACACCTGAGTGCCATTATAATATGCGTAATCCATATCCCTGATATCAAGGCAAAGCCCAACATCCTGATTTCTTTTGTAAAACTTTTCCACCATGCGGTGCTCAGAATAATCCTCCCTCGGCATGTCCAGAATATCCATCAGCCTTCCCGCCGATGTTGTAATCCCGATGGCACTTGGAACCATACCCGTAAGGGAATGCAGTGTTCCGGTAAGCGTCCCTGACATGGACAGAAAGAGCGTCATCGTACCATAAGAAATCGTACCGGTCCACACCCTGTAAATTCCCAGCCCATAGCAGCTGTATGACACCAGAAGACCCACAAATGACATAAAAATAGACGTTGCAATCCCTAACTTCTGGTATTTCTTTTTTAAATTCCAGAAATCCTTCTGAAACTGCTTAAGCTGCCTGACATAAAGCGGAATCAAGTCAAAAGCCTTTATTGTCTGGATATTTGAAAATGTCTCCTGATTAAATCCCATCATCCTCGCACTGAGGGCAGCGCTCTCCCTGTTGCGCGACTGCATTCTGGAAAGAAGCGTCTTGGACATAATCAAGCTCACCGGCATCCCAGCCATTGCCAACAGTGCAAATACCGGGTCGTAGTAAAGCACAACCGCTAATGCAGAGACAAATTTCGCAAAATTAATTACAAGGTTCGGAACCCAGCTTAAAACACCATTTGAAATAGTAGATGCATCACTGCTCCATCTCGTAAGCAAATCTCCCGTATGGTATGCCATCAGGGGCTCCAGCCTAGTAAGGAGCATCTTCTCAAAAATATCTGACTTAATCTCATTGTCCACCTTAATACAGACCATCGCCGAAATGTAATCCAAAATTTGCGATACGATCACATTGAACATTGAAAAAGAAATATACATCACAAAAGTCTTTAGCAGCTCTGATGCCTTACGTAACGTAACAATATCAACCAAATCTCTGGATAGCAGGCTCATCACTAGGGAAGTTCCTGTCCCCAGCAGGCCGATACCAGTATATATAATAATAGAAAGCCAATACTTCCTCACATATGTATAGACCCATATGGTCTGGCTGATCATTTCTTTCAGCCTGCCCTCCCTGATTCTCCTAATATAAAACTGTATCTTTTCTTTCATGCAGACTCCTCACTATTTACAGCTTGACTAACCGATTTATTCCCTACGTTTCACGCAGCGCCAAAATCATTTGCTTATGTATTTATTTTACTACATTCTTTTCCTTTGTTCAATTCACCGCCAATGTTTTTTATATATTAGGAAAGTTCTCGGTGTATGGCGGTGCACCAACAATAAATGCAAAGACCTTTAGTTCTTTAGCATTTTTGCTAGGGCACAAGCGAAGTCTGTGCCCTTTTTTATACGGCTCCATAGCACAGAAATCAGGAAACATCTTCGTTTCATTTTCGTTTCATTTTTGTTACAGGTATTAATTTAGTATTAAGTTATATTAAGTTTTGCTTTCTGCTATTGATTTCGAAAAAAAGAGTATTATAATAGTTTTTGCCGAAGCAGATTTGGGACGCGCTTCGGGCATCGCGTAAGCGAAAGTTATATAGAGGGGGATATCTTATGTTTCAGAAAAAAGTAACTTTAAAAGGACTGGCAGCAATCCTGCTGTTTTCTATCGCAGTTTCAATGGTTGGGGGGAATTCATTGACGGTTGCAGCAGGTAAAGAACGATACAAATCGTCATACCTGAAATATGTAAAACAACAGCAGAAAAAATCAAGAAAAAAGCTTTACTATGCAATTATTAGTGCTTCAGATGGAAAAATGCCTGTTTTGTTGATCACAACAACCGATGCCTGGATGAAAAGCAGTAAAAATGCAGTTCAGGCAGGCGTATACAGCTACAGCGATGGCAGAGTAATATATATCACCGATATGCAGTCAACCGGCTCCGGCTACCCATTGCTCAGACATGGAAAATATATTATCAGCGGCTGGCACCACTCTTCCCAACGGCTTATGGTATCTGGAGCAACAGGCCACATGGAATCTGTAGACGGCTTTGGCATAGACAATGCAAAATGCCATAAAAAATCATGGATTATTGCCAATGGCAAGAAACAAAATTATTCTGCAAAGAATATCAGCATGAAAAAAGCTTGTGCACAGGATTACTATAGTAATGCTTATGAAAAAGGCGGGAAGGCTATCATATTTAAAAAAGCCCCTGCCCGCACAGCACAATAAGATTTCGTAAACAAAAAAGTCCCATTCCATAGCGCCTGACCCGCTTGCACAAGGGTCGGGCGCTTTCACTGTTTTAAATCCAAACATGAACTACTAAATAGCCGCTAATGCCTGCGCCAAATCCTCCACTAAATCCTCTTTGTCCTCCAATCCACAGGACATGCGCACCAGCCCAGCCGGAATGCCCGCCGCCTCTAACTGCTCATCATTCATCTGGCGGTGGGTTGAAGTTGCCGGATTGAGGCAGCATGTCCTTGCATCTGCAACATGTGTCTCTATCGCTGCCAGCTTCAGGTTTTTCATAAACGTTTCTGCTGCCCCACGTCCGCCCTTCAGTTCAAACGAAACCACCCCGCAGCCGCCGTTCGGTAAATACTTTTTCGCTATCTCATAATATTTGTCCCCAGGCAATCCAGAATAATTGACATAAGAAACCTGCGGCTGTTTCTGCAGGAATTCTGCCACTGCCTGGCCATTCTCCACATGGCGCGGCATGCGCACATGCAGCGACTCCAAGCCAAGATTCAGCATAAATGCGCTTTGCGGGGACTGTACACAACCCAAATCACGCATAAGCTGAGAAGTACATTTGGTGATAAACGCCCCCTCCCTGCCAAACCTTTCCGCATAGATAATTCCATGGTAGGATTCGTCCGGCGTGCAAAGCCCCGGAAATTTATCAGCATACGCCATCCAGTCAAACCTACCCGAATCAACAATGGCACCTCCAACAGCAGCACCGTGCCCATCCATATATTTTGTAGTAGAATGGGTCACAATGTCTGCCCCCCACTCAATAGGACGGCAGTTAACCGGTGTTGGAAATGTATTATCCACAATCAAAGGCACACCGTGTTCATGCGCCACCTTCGCAAATTTTTCAATATCCAGAACTGTTAATGCCGGATTCGCAATCGTTTCGCCAAAGACCGCCCTTGTATTCTCCCGGAATGCTGCATGCAACTCTTCCTCTGTGCTGTCCGGCGAAACAAAAGTCACTTCAATGCCCATTTTTGCCATTGTGACAGAAATCAGGTTAAAAGTCCCTCCATAGATGGAAGACGACGCAACAATATGGCTGCCGCATTCACAAATATTAAACAAGGCGAAAAAATTTGCCGCCTGCCCGGAAGAAGTCAGCATGCCTGCAGCCCCTCCCTCCAGCTTTGCAATCTTTGCTGCCACATGGTCATTCGTTGGATTCTGCAGCCTGGAATAGAAATATCCCTCCGCCTCCAAATCAAACAGCTTGCCCATGTCTTCACTGGTAGCATATTTGAAAGTCGTTGACTGAATAATCGGAATCTGGCGCGGTCCGCCATTTTCCGGTGTATATCCTGCCTGTACACATTGTGTGTTAATTCGATACTCTCCCATAACATCCTCCCTGCCGCACTCCTGTCGGCACAAAATAGTAACGCAGGCCTGCCTGCTTTAATAAACGCATTTCTGCTATGCATCTACGATAGTTTAACATATTTTTGAAAGATATACAAATCTTCCATAGAAATCAATTTTCATTCCTCATTGCAATATTCAGCTATAAAATGTATACTTAATAATATGATACTGCTGGACAAAGTTCCGGCAACCGCCAACACCAGAGTATCAAAGAAAAAATAATCAGATGGGAGATATCAATATGAATAAGAATCAAAAAAGCTTTTTAATTTTATTCCTCGCCTTTGCCATCCTGCTCGGATCGGCCCTGCTTATCCGCTATATGAACCGCGTCAAACTCTATGACGATGAAAGCACTGTCGGCAATACCAGCGGCAACCTCCTAAACGGCGGGCTTTTCTGCGAATCTGACGGCGTGATTTATTTTTCAAACCCGTATGACGAGGGCATGCTCTACTCCATGAGCTCAGATATGGAAAAAGTCAAAAAACTTTCTGACGATAATGTGAGCTATCTAAATGTTGCTGGAAAATATATTTTTTACACAAAGAGAAATGACAAAAAAAATGTTGACTCTGACTTCTTTATGGCGCTTAGCACCACAGGCCTGTACCGCACAAACTTAAAAGGCGGCAGCATCTCAAGCCTATACAAAGAACCTACACAGGCAGCATGCCTTTATGGAAATAATGTATACTATCAGCACTATGATCAGGAAAAAGGGCTGCAGTTATATGCCGCCAAAATTGACGGTTCAGAAGACAAGAAACTTTTAGAGGAGCCATGCGCCCCATTTGCAATATCAAATAACACCATTTATTACGCAGGCTACAACGGAAACCATGCTATCCATACTTTAAACATTAACGGCACCGGTGATTCTATCCTTTATGACGGCAACTGTACCAATGTAACTTTGAATGGGGAATATATCTATTTCATGGATATGAATGACGACTATGCACTAAAACGCATCCCTGTAAGCGGTGGCACTCCGGAAGCCCTTGTTTCTGAACGCCTTGCCACCTACAATGTCAGTGAAGACGGAAATACCGTATACTGCCAGATTGACAATGGCACCGATAATGGCTTATATTCGCTTGATATAAACTCCAAATCCCTGCAGTTGATTGCATCCGGCAATTATAATTACTTAAACCTTACCTCGAACTATCTGTTCTATGAAGAGTTCGACCAGAGCAAACTGTACATACTGGATCTGGCATCCGGCTCTACAAAAGAATGGGACTGGAAGAAAGATTAATATGGCAGACAGCGGCGCACCACTATGATGCACCGCTGTTTTTTTGAACACTATACGTAATATTTTATTAAAAACATCCGGCTCCGGGCTGCTACCGCCTGCCCTTGAAACCATTATAACTAATATCTTATATCTGCTTATCCACACGCAACCCTTTCATATCAACATCAAGCACAATCTGATCCTGGATCAAGCTCTTAATACTTGTCTGCAGATTCTCAAGAGCCTGCTGGTCGTAAGACATTCCCGGAGTGGAAGCTGCAAATACTGTCTCCTGCAATTCCTGTCTGGATGCCTCTTCTTTCGCATCCTCCTCCTTCATCTTTTCGCGCTCAATCTTCTCTTCAAGTGCCTCAGCCTTGGCTTCCGCCTGCTCCTCCTTGCTCTCAGCCATATCCTCATTAATTTTGTCTACCCCTTCCTGCAGCAAATCGCTAACCTGCTCTTTAAGGGCATTTTTCATCATTTCCTCCGCGTCCTTCATCTCGTCCACCATAGGATGTACTTTCAGAAGCGCTTTCTTTGTCGCTGCAACTGTTGCATTTTCGATTGCGATATCCTGACGGTCTTTCTTTATCGTATTGCGAAGCTGTTCCTCTTTTTTATCGAGTACAAGCATCGCCTCCTGATACTCTGTCACTGGCGGAAGTTCATCAAAACGCTTCTGTTCTTCCTCTGTCAGCTGAAGGCTCTGGTCAAAAGGATTTGCCTTCGCCTGATTTGCCTTCTGGCGAAGCTCCAAATCTTTCTGCTCCTGGCTATTTGGGTCAATCTCATACTGCTTCATTAATTCTGCACGCTGTTCAGCCAGCCCATTTAATTCCTTAAACGCATCTGTCGCACCCAGCGCCAAATCTTCCGCACGCTTACTGCCTGCCTCCATCTCTTCATCAATCGCCAAATCAGATTTAAACTGGTCTAAAATCCTCTTCATAGCAGCCTTCTGCGCACTTGCAAATTTTCTGCTTACCCTGTCCTGAGTGCCACGCAGATTACCTGCATAAATTGAATTTCCCTTCTTCTGGTTTTCCTTTTTCCCCTGCGCACGGCTATTCCGCTCTGTAACTGCCTTTACTGTATCATCATTCCGAAACCCGGGTGCATTTCCAATCAATAATCCATCTCCCATATCTCATCCTCCCTCTCGAATTTTATCCTATACCCATAAATAATCGTCCAAAAAGAACCCTCGATGAATAATCTATTAGTTATATCGGCAAAATTTACGCAAACATAAAGGGCACAGGCTTCGCTTGTGTCCCAGACACGAAAACTTTCCACTTACAAAGCAAAAAATCTGCCACAGAGGTCAATGCCCCATTTCCAGTTCTTTTTTCATCTCTATTACCGTTTTTCCATTCAAAGGATGCACTGCATAGGGGGCAATCTCACAGAGTGGGGCTAATACAAACATCCTCCCCGCCATTTCCACATGAGGAACCGTCAGCCGCTCCGTCTGTATAACCTCATCATTGTACAGGATAATATCTAAATCAATAGTGCGCGGCCCCCAGTGTACCACGCGTTCCCTCTTTAATTTCTGCTCTATCTCCCCTATCAGATCCAAAAGGCCCTCTGGAGAGCGCAGCGTGCGCAGCTCCAAAGCCCCATTTAAGAAATCATCCTGCTCTGTGTATCCTACAGGCTTGGTTTCTAAAAAAGCGGACTGGCGAACCACCCTTGTCTCCTCATCCTCATCTAACAGCCTGACAGCATGTAATAGATTTTCCCGTCTGTCCCCCATATTGGAACCAATGCTAAGATAAGCCCGGTTCCATTTCCTTGTTATTTTGACCGACACAGCCTCCAATGGCAAAAGTATCGGGGCCCATGGTTTTTCAATCTCCAGCTCCACCCCGTCAAGCTGGGGATACGATAACAGAATCTTCTTGGCAAGATGCCATGCAAGACGCTCCAAAAGCTTAAAAACATGCCCCTCTGTACTTTTCTTAATTAACTCAGATACCTCGGCATAATTGACCGAATCGGACAAGGAATCTGAGACACCTGCCTTTCTGGTATCGCAATACATTACCGCAGATATCAGAAATTTCTGCCCCAATGCATTTTCCTCCGGCAAAACACCATGCCTTGCAAACACCTCTAACCTTTTAATACAAATCTGATCCATATTGGCACCCCTTCCGCCGCACCAGCCCTGTCGGCATAATCACTCAATTAGGAGCTGCAGGAAAGTCAAATACCCCGCAGCAAGCTACGGGGCATGCCCTAGCTTCTCTTTAGCATGTCCGCCCCAAGGGGCGGGGTATTTGGTCTACGCTCCGCTTCGGTCGTTGCTAAACGAACATCCACTGGATGTTCAGCAACCCGCGCGCAGTCGCCAAGTGAAAAGGAACTTTCAGTTCCTTGCAAGCTTGCGTTTGGCTCGTTGCGTACGCGAGAATAACCGATGCAACTTGCGCAGTATATTTCTTCCCTATTTCCAGTATCCCTTGCTCATAGTACACCAAAGAACCATTCCCTTCGGCAGCCTGTCATAATTTTTCCCCATTTTATAACCAAGAAGCCGGAAAGCACATTGCCACGCAAAGTAGAATGCCTTAACAAAATGCAGTCCCTTACATAATGTCAGAATCGTTTTTTTGGCAAAACCTGCCCCTTCCTTTTCAGAAGAAATGTTTTCAAACACTTCGCTATATTGCTTTTGAGATACCCCTAAATCAAAGTTCCTCCGAAACTGCTGCATACAGGTATAGGAATGTGAGTGCACCACCTTTGCTTCTGCTCCATAATACACTCCATATCCCGCCTGAATAATTCTGGATGCCATAATCGTATCCTCATTAAATATCGTTGGATGGACAAACCCACCAAGCTCCAGATACAGCATTCTATCATACATGGCACAGACATCTGAACAAAAATATGTTTTAATCCCAAGTTCCTCTAAGTCCGCCCTCGTTTTTAACCTGCTCTCCGGCGGATAATTATACAGGCGTGCAAGCTGCTCTGTAATATCGGCATCTTTTCTGGCAAGCTGCCGCCCATAAGACATACCCACAGAGCCCCCAGCAAATCCCTTTAGAAGTTCTTCTATCATTCCCTCATTCTTCGGCACCGCATCCTGAGTCATAAAAAGGATATAGTCTGCATCAGAAAGCCTTGCCCCGTAATCCCTCGTCCCTCCATGGTCAAATTCCGCCCTCCGGACCGGAAAAACTTTAATACACTCTTCCGGAAACTGCAATAGCTCCTCCCCATCTTCAATTGTCTGCAGGATAAAAATATGTTCCGGCATGACTGTCTGCTTCATAAGCCTCGCAAGAAGCCCACGGAACTCTGCCCCCGGCTTATAAACCGGAATAATGACATCTACTTTTTTTTCTTCCATATATTTCTCCATTCTGCCATCCTGCATTTTATTCTCCCTGCCCTGGAGCGTGTTTGAGAACGAATTCTCAAACACGCTCCAGCAGCCGCCCAACCAGCACCACAGCTTCCTGGGCATCTTTTGAGTAGCCGTCCGCGCCGATTTCGTCCGCAAACCCCTGTGTAATCACCGCACCGCCTATAATAATCTTTGCACGTACCTTTTCCTCTTTTGCCAGCGCTATAACCTTCTTCATCTCCATCATCGTTGTAGTCATCAGCGCAGAAAGCCCGATAATATCTGCATCCACTTCCTTTGCTTTTGCAACAATCGTCTCAGCAGGGACATCCTTTCCCAAATCCACCACATTATATCCATAGTTTTTAAGCATCAGTGCCACAAGATTCTTCCCAATATCGTGGATATCATGTTCCACTGTAGCAATCACAATCGTTCCCAAAGATTGGCCGCTGCGGTTCTGCTCCAGCACCGGCTCTAAAATACCTATCCCGCCCTCCATCGCTTCCGCGCTGGCAATAAGCTGCGGCAGATAATAAATCTGCTTGTCAAAAAGCTCACCCACATGGTTAATTGCAGGAATCAGGCTTTCATCTATAATTTTCTGGGCTTCTGCCCCTTCACCCATTCTCTCCTTAACAAGCTCTAAAACTTTCTCTTTCCTTCCCTTCACAACCGCCTGAAACAGTGCATCCTGATTATCTGCCGTATCTGCCTGCGTTCCTGTCCCTGCTGGCCGGCTGGAAACAACCGCAGCCGGTGAAACCTCGCCTGATATCACCGACAATTTTTTGTCAGCAACACGGCTGATATAACGTATATCCCCCTCCGGCTTATTCATCAGCAGATCAGCGGCAAACATTGTATGCATCAGAAGATCCTGCGACGGATTCGCAATCGCCATCGTAAGCCCTGACTGAACCGCCATTGCCATAAAGGCACTATTGACATACATTCTCTCTGGCAGCCCAAACGAAATATTAGAAAGCCCACAGACTGTGGCAAGCCCCAGTTCATTTTTGCAGTAAGAAATCGTTTCCATTATCTCAATGGCTGCCATCTTATTGGCGCCGACTGTTGCCGCCAGCCCGTCCACTACAATATCATCCCTCGACAGCCCCTCTTCCAAAGCAGCATCCACTATGGTATGAATAATATCCTTCTTCTCCTGAATATTCTTCGGCAGCCCTTTCTCTGACAGAGGGAGCAGTATAAACATGGCTCCATATTTTTTGGCAGCCGGAATAAGCTTTTCAAATTTTTCAGGCTCTAGCGAAACTGAATTAATCAATGCCCTTCCGGGATAGATACGGAGGGCAGCTTCCACCACATCTACATGGCTGGAATCAATAGACAGGGGCAGATCCGTCACAATACTAAGCTCCTTCACCGCCTTTAGCATCATCTCCTTTTCATCAATTCCATTCATCCCCATGTTGACATCAAGAATAGACGCCCCTGCTTCCTCCTGTGCCTCCGCCATCTCCGAAACCAGATCAAGGCAGCCATCCCTAAGTTCCGCCTGCAGTCCCTTCTTCCCTGTAGGGTTAATCCTCTCGCCGATAACTAAAAATGGACCATCTAAATCTATATTCTTCGTAAAACGCTCACTTGACAGTGCACGGCGCACAGCTTTGCGGGTATAACAGCTTGTCTCATAAAGCGAACCATTTTCCCTGAGAAGCTCTGTCATCTTTGCAATATGCTCTGGCGTAGTCCCACAGCAGCCACCCAGAATGTCGGCTCCCTCCCTGACTAACAGCATCATATTCTCTGCAAATTCCTCCGGCCCCATATTATAGACCGTCTCTCCGTCCTCTAACTGCGGCAGCCCTGCATTTGGCTTGGCGATTAATGGAAGGCCTGTATATTCCCTCATCTTCTGCACCACAGATACCATCTTGTCAGGCCCTGTAGAACAGTTCACACCGACAGCATCTACGCCAAGCGCAGTCAGAACAAGGGATGCCGTCGCAGGGTCTGTGCCAAAAAGTGTCCTGCCATCCTCATTAAATGTCAATGTTACCATAACAGGCAGATCCGTTGTCTCCTTAGCGGCAATCACTGCGGCACGGCACTCCTGCAGGCTCATCATAGTCTCTACGACAAGCAGGTCCACCCCTGCATCCGCCAGATAGCCAATCTGTTCTTTATATATATCTATTAAATCCTCAAATGGCAGCGGACCAACCGGTTCAACCTGTTTGCCAGTCATGGTCAGGTCTCCGGCAACAAATACCTTTCCAACAGCATCTTCCTTCTGGATGGCATCTTTAGAAATCGAAACCAGATCATGATTCATCTGCCCTATCCGGTCTGACAGCCCATACTCCTCCAGTTTTATGCGGTTGCCCGAAAATGTCGGCGCATAAAGAATATTTGTGCCCGCCTGAATATATTCCCTCTGCAGATCGCAGAGAATGTCCGCATGGCCTAAAATCCATTCTTCCGGGCACACCCCCGCAGGCATCCCCCTCTTTTGAAGATTTGACCCTGTAGCGCCATCTAAAATTATCTTTGATTTTTTAGTTAGTTCTTTCCATTCCTGTTTTGTCATGACTTCCCTCCTACGGTTCAAACAGTTTGCTGCCCTGTTTTCCAGATAAGCATAGCATACAGCTAAAAAAAAATCCATCATTTCTTCAAAATATCACGGAAATCAATTTTCAGTATATATATTCATTACTGCCCCCATTAATTTGGTGTCATTTACAGACGATTGTTTTCTAAACGATAACTCCCTGTTATCCATCAATTTTGTTTGTACCTGCATCCGGTTATGTTTCTGTTTTTTGTTTCACAGACAAGCAAAACGCCAAAAAAGAAGTACAGGATATGCCTTGCAACATTTCGCCTTTCCGAGGAACTATCTGTCTTGTGGCTTTGATGCTTGGTTTATGCGCCTTTCCGCAAACTTACACCATGCGGCGGATTTCATGGCTTTCCGCAGAGGCACTCTCGAATCGCCGGTACTTGCAGGGCGTATTATGCCCTGCTATGTACCGCTGCGTTATGAGAGGTAGCGAAAGCGTGCCTCCTAGGAAAGCCTGAAACCGCGCATGCTGCTCAGACAGTGCTGCAAGGCGCATATCCATCAAAGCCCTGCAAGACAGAGTTCCTCTGGAAAGCCGTTGTTGTCTGGCGGCATATCTTGTACTTCTTTTTAAGCGTATCATACCCTGTGAGGGCAAAAACAGAAACACAACCGGACGCAAGCACATTAGAAAATGATGGATAACAAGGAGTTTTCGTTTAATAAACATCGTCTGTAAATGGTAACATATTGATTTGGGACAGTAATGAATATATATACTAAAAATTGATTTCCATGTCAAAATATTGGAAATACTGCGCCACAAAACGGAAAAGTAAATAAAAAGGTGTTTTGCACAATGAAATTAAATGCAAAGCACCTTTTACCCACTAAAATTCAGAATATAAATGGATGTTCCTTATACCATAATGTCAATATTTCCGCCCAGATTCGGACTAACGGAATGTTCCATCACAGAACGGTCAATTAAATCTACCACTCCAGCCCCAACCGTTTCCATCATATCAAGGCTTTTCGCAAGCATAGCAGTCCCAATCGCATTAGATGCGTTTGCCTGTGCAAGCCCCATAGATAATCCGGGAATATCTAAAATCTCCATTTCCTCTCCTCCTTTCTTCCTGATGCCAAACCTTCTTTTCCCCTATTATAATATTTGCCCCTGCAGTTTGCAAGTACCGATTTTGTAACATCAATCATATTTCGCAAAAAACTGCAGCAGCTTCTCCCTGTATAATTCGGGCTGGACATATGCACTGCATAGATGCCTTGCCTCCGGTATTACCACCAATTCCTTAGGAGCCTGGCAGATAGAATAATTATATCTGGAATTTTTCTGGTCAACGTACGTATCCTTCTCCCCGTGAAAAAATAAAACAGGCCTCCTGTTGCTACCCATAGCCTCTGCTGTATCCGCATCCCTCATGCGGAAACCTGCCAATACTGTGCAGAATAAATCCAGCCTCAGAAGCAGAAGCCCTATCCAGTGCAGATGGAACCAATTTGCTGCCATATCTTTGACCTGCCCCTTCATAGAGCGGAAACCGCAGTCTGCAATAAGCCCCCTGACCTCCTGCGGCAGCCTGTGCCCGGATGCCATAAGCACTGACGCTGCCCCCATGGATTCCCCATAGAGATAAATTGGGAGCTTCTTTTTATTCCGCCTGGCAATATAATATGCCCATCTCTGCACATCGTACTGCTCCATAGCGCCAAAAGTAATATACTCGCCTTTACTTGCCCCGCAGCACCTCTGGTCAATAAAAAGCAGATTGCAACGGTTCTCATGAAGAAAACGGGATGTATATGCAAAATCCCCAAAACCACTGCCCTTGTACCCATGGCTTAACAGCACAAACCTCTCGGCATTCTCTGCCGGCAGGTAATAGGCATGGAGCAGCAGGCCATCCTTACTTTTCATATAGCAGTCCTGCATATCCTGCCGCATGCACCATGCCTTGCCCTCCTCGTATTCCTTCTCAAATTTATGCCTTGGATGGTTTATCGTTGTATGGGATAATTGAAACCATTTTCTCTTCATCAGTTTTTTCTGCTCTTTACAGCGGACTATCATGTTAAAAAAAGACCAGCCGGCTGCCATAAATATGCTGACTGCCGTTACGGCAACACCTAATATTTTAATAACCTTATTTCTCATATTATTCCCCCATACCGCCCACGGCGGCTCAATATGGATTATTATAATATTTTCTTCATAAAAAAGCAAATCCCCTGTGGATCCATTTCCTCCACAGGGGTTATAACTGTTGCTGTTCACTCCGCCCAGTAACCTATAATCACCGTTACATATGTGGGATTAAATCAGGCAAGCTTTACTAACTCAAAATCTGATAATGTAATCTCAGAGGCAGGCGTTGCAACATTCTCTATGATACCCATAGAAATTGAAAGCCCTATATTAGAGTCTGTATCCTTATCTACTGTAAATTCAAACTCTATTGCCTCCTCTGTATCTTCCCGCAGCGGAAGGTCAGCTCCTCCGTACCATGCATATGAGGCATTCATCAGACCACATTTAATCGTGCGCGCTTTAGTTGATTTCGCCTTAAATTTCATCCTGTATGTGCAACCTTTTTCCAGCTTGATACCCTCCTGCTTAAGCTGGACAGACCAATCCTGGTCTCCTACATTTGTTATGTTAATTACCACCTTATTCTGTGCGAAAGTAATAGTCGCCTCCCCCGGAGAGGTAACTGCCTTTGTCCAGTCTGTCTCTCCGTTTGAGAAATCGCCGTTTTTCAAAAGATTTTCTCCTGCCGGCACTTCTGGTTCAACAGGCGCCTCTGTTTTTTCAAGAACGATGTTATCAATACAGATACGATGTTTCTGAGTAATCTGCACCCCGTCAACAGCACCCATGGAAATACTTAATACAGACTTTAAATCTGTCTCACCTGTCATCCGGAATACAAGCTCATACTTCTGGTAAGCAGCCCCCAGATCTACCTTCTTTTCACCTGAGTACGGCGTCCAGTCATCATCAGCGCTTCCATCCCTCTGGATTGCAAACATAAGCTTTCTCGCGATATCTGACTTAGCATCAAATGAGAGCTTATACCACTGCCCTTTCTCCAGCTCAATGCCATTCTGCTTTAACTGGATCTTCCATGCCTGGTCACCAGTATTATTAATAGTAAAGTCCATTGCATTGTCTTCTGTCAGGCTGTCTACAACATACGTAGCATCTGCGCTGCTGTCTACATAAGGCTCATATCCTGCCATGCCGGCACTAAAATCCCCGTTTTTGATGAGGCTGTCTTCCACAATACGTACCTCATCCAGATAATATGTTCCCGGCTGGTCAAACTGGAATACAATACTCTTATCTGTCAGCGGATTGTCAGTTGTAAACTTGTACGAATACTCCTTCTCTTCCCCTGTAAGCGCTGCGCTAAATGCCTTGCCAGCGGCTGTTACACTGATTGTCTTCGAATCCGGCCCTTCCGCCTTGAAGCTCATCGCATACTGCCCGCCGGCTGCCAGTGCAAGCCCGCTCTGTGAGATACGGACATATCTATCCTGCGATACCGCCCTGGCTGCTGCCCCTTCTGGCACTTCAATCTTTAACCTTCTGATATTGTCAATATTGGTAACAGTAACCTTTGCATCAATCTTATTATCAATATCCCAGTAAACCTTTCGGTCTTCGCCCTCCTGGAAATATCCGTTGTAGACATAGTTTCCATCCGTCAGGACTGTCTTTTGGTTTAGTTCCTCCTCCGTACTCTCCGCTATCTTTACAAGCGAAACATTTGAAATATGGACAGCCGCCTTGGAGCCGGCATTGCCAAGGTTATATTCCAGACGCCCATTTGCATCATCCTTGTCTGTCATTTTAAATGTATACTCGAATGTCTGGCTTGATGTTGTTAAATCAACTGTTGTATCATTCATATACCGTTTATAACCGCGGTCCGGCGCTGATATATCCACTTTCATCGTCCTTGCCGCGTCAGCATATGCATCAAAGCGGAGCTTATACGTCGCACCTCTCTTCATTGGCAGATCCGGCTGTACGAGCTGTACACTGTAATCTGCCGTCCCTTCCTCTGTTGTGCTGATGGCAATCTGGCCATCCTGAATACTTGCCTGTGCCTCCCCTCCAAGCGTTGTCAAAAACTTCCAGTCTTTTTCATCTGTGAGGCTCTCAGATACAGAGAACTTTCCATTGTTAACATAATTGCCGTCTTTGTCCGGATCCCTTAAAATAACTTCCTTTACCGGCTTTTTCACATTTTCATCATAGCTGCCTTTCTGGTATACCTTGACATAGTCAATCATGTACGCAGCTTTCTCAATATCTGTGGTGCTGTCAGGATTACCCGGCCAGTCTCCGCCGACAGCAAGATTCAGGATAATATAAAACGGCTGGTCAAATGGTGCAGGATATGTAATTTCACCCTGTCCGACTGTTGCAGAATACCAGTCATTCTCTGTGTGTATTACTTTGCCGTCCACATACCATTTTATCTTTCCCGGCTCCCATTCCACGCTAAACACATGGTACTCATCTGAGAAATTGCCGCTTCCCAGAGTATATTTTCCCTGGCTTTCACTGTGCGGATTTCCGTAATGGATCGTTCCATATGAAGTATTGGTTTCATGGCCAAGCACTTCCATAATATCAATCTCACCGCATCTCGGCCACTGTCCGTAAAGGTTCTCATTGGCAGGCATCATCCAGAATGCCGGCAGGAATCCCTGTCCGGCAGGTACTTTTACCCTCGCCTCAAACAGCCCATATTTAAAATTATGTTTATTCTGGGTATTTACCCTGCCTGATGTATAAGACACTGTTCCATCGCTGCCAACTGTTTTTATCGGCTTTAACACAAGATTGCCGTCTTTTACATATATATTGTCCTCAGAGTCTACGTACTCCTGAAGCTCATTATTTACCCACCCCGGAGCATGAAGCTCAACATTCCAGTCGTCCCTGTTCAGGGAAGTTCCGTCAAACTGCTCCTCCCACTTCAGTGTATAACCTTTATGGGTATCTTCTATTGGCGATGACGGTGTGGTACCGCCCGGATATACAGGATTGAATCCCGGCTGCAGCGATGGCGCCGGAGTACCTGTTGCCGCTGGCGAAGGTGATAACGATACCTCCGGTGTCACTTTCGGGGCTGCCGTAATATCAGGCTGCACTGTCACCCCAGGAGTGTTCTCCGGTTCCGGCGTTGCCGCACTGCCATCTTTTTTTACAACTACTTCCATCTCTCTTCTCCAAGTCTTTTTATAGCCTTTAATTTTTGCTGTAATAACTGCTGTCCCTTCCGATACAGCAGTAACTGCCCCACCGCTTACTTTCGCAATATTTTTGTCTGAGGAAGCCCATTTTACTGACAACTTCTTATTGCCATATGTCTTTACAGTTACTTTCTTTTTCTGGCTCTCAGTTAGTTCTATCTTAGAACTGCTTAAAACAGGCGCTTTTACTACTTTCACACTGCAGGTATATTTTTTCCTGCCCTTTTTCCACACTATTTTAGCATTTCCTGTCTTTTTTGCCTTTACTACACCTTTCTTCGTAACAGATGCCACACTCTTTTTTGATGTAGAATACTTTCCCTTCTGCTCCTTAGCCCCTTTCATATCCAAGTCAATGCTGTCTCCTTTTGAAACAACACACTTTGATACAGAAATCTTTACTGCTGCCTGTGCAGACAACGGCACAGATGTCACTGCCATAACAGCCGCCATCGCGGCCGCCACACATTTAAAAACGCGTTTTCTCATATAAACCCTCCATTCTTGCATAGCCCATAATTTTCAGCACCTGAACAGCGAAATTATTCCCTAAATCACTAAAACATCCTGCATTTAACGATTCAGAAATTAATTATCCGCTGTACCGGCACTGATTTTAGTAGAACTAAGTAATCGTCATATTTATTATAATTCCTTTTTTTGCCTGAGAATACAAAACTATATACAAAAATATCAAAATCATGATATAATATAACTTATCGGAAGTATGCTTTTGACTTCCGATAAAAGGCGCATGATCTTGCGCCGCAAATTGATTATAGGAAACCGATTTTGTTTCCTATAATATGACGATAGGGCAAAAGATATTTCATTTGATATACAAAGACAAAACGGAAAGGAAATATATATGAACTTACGAAAAGAATGGTATCAGCAGGAGTTAGAGAAAAGTGAAGAGGCAATCGCACATCGGCCGTTAGAAGAAGAATACTCTTTCTACCATGCTGTCAGCTCTGGGGATATGGATTTTGTACAGGAAAACTGCAGGCGTGACACGTTTACCAAGACGGAGGGGATGGGGATTCTCTCTACGAATCCTTTAACCAACCTAAAGTATCATTTCGTCATTACAGTTGCCATGATTACAAGGCAGTGCGTAGCAGCCGGAATGGAACTGGAACAGGCTTACCGGTTAAGTGACTTTTATATTTTAAAACTGGATTCCTGCTCAACCATAGAAGCTGTATCGCAGCTCCACCACAACATGGCCCTCGACTTTACCGGAAAAATGTTTCTTGTAAAAAAGGGAGCCGCCGTGTCAAAACCGGTTGTTATCTGCATGGACTTTATTTACAGCCACCTAAACACCAGAATCACCGTACAGACCCTCTCCGAGTATACAGGCCTGTCGTCAAGCTACCTTTCAAGGCTTTTTAAAAAGGAGCTTGGAATCTCTATCAGTGACTACATATTAGAAAAAAAGATAGAGAAATCAGAAAATTTATTAAAGTATTCCGACTACAGCCTGATTGATATTGCCAATTATCTGGCTTTCTCTTCACAGAGCCACTTTATCCAGACATTTAAAAAAGCAGTCGGCCTGACCCCGAATAAATACCGTAACCAGTACTACCACTCCTCATGGTAATACTCCATCCTGAGAACATATTTTATCCGGCATGAGAAATATACAAACGCAGCTTCCCATGCCGGATAGGGGCAGATACCCAGCCTGCCTTATGGCAGGCCGTATCCCATTATACTAAAACTTCCTACCCAAGCTCTATCTCAATCCGGTGCCCTGCGCCCTCCATAGAGCCAATTTCATCCCGCCCCAGATATGCAGATGCAGAATCGCATTCTAACGCTAATGTCTCATCGCAAACTGCCTTCTTTACAGCATACTGGCCGTAATCTAATTTCTGCGGATTTTTATAGGTAATATCAAAGTTTTTCCCTGCAAAGCAGAGGCTGATTCTGGCATTCCCTTCTGCGTCAAATTGTTCTGATACCAGCTTAGGACGGATTGCCATGCGTCCAATCTCGCCATGCACGCCAAAAACTTCCGTCACTACTGTAAGCATATACCAGCTTGCTGCACCTGTTAAATAATTGTACATCCCCCTTCCATCTCCATTGAAGTACTCCGGAATGCCGGGATAAATCTTACTGGTCTCAAAATTTAATGAAGTATCCGCAAGCGTCTTTAACGCCTTATGCCCTTCCTTCACAAAACCTCTCTGATACAGCGCATTTGCATACATTACTGTCATATGTGAGAAGACAGCGCCATTTTCTTTTTCTCCATAAGCGAAGCTGAACATCCTCCCCATATTAAACTTCTCCTCATGGAAATTTGTATTTAATCGGTATCCCCCTATCTCCTTATTATACAGATAGCGGTCTGCACTCTCACAGATTTTTTCTACCTGCTGCTCCTGTGCTGTTTTGCTCATAACCGCAAATACCTGTCCGGTCAGCATCATTCTGGTCTCCTCACCAGAATAGCCCTCAAGCGGCTGGCCGTCATTATCATAATATCCATTAAACCAGCCCCCGCCTTCCTTACCATCAATCCACTCCGTCTTACGGATATGTCCCTTTATCCATTCTGCCTTATGTTCAAGATTTTCGGCGAGCTCCTGCAGGGACACCTCTATCTTCCTTCCGCTCACATGATGCCTGCACAATGCAACATATTCCTGCAAAAGCCCCTGCTTCGCTGATGCATCATCATATAATGCTGCATCATCCTTTAAAAGAATCCTAATCTCTTCCAACAGCTCTGCCTTTTCCCACCCGTATTTTTCCCTAAGCACAGTGAGAAGTTCCGCCATCTGTGACAGATTGCCCGCATATGCACATGTAAATGCTACGCTTTCCCCATTTTCCGCTGCCATATCAAGCGCATCATTCCAGTCTGCACCGCGCAGCAGGATATGGTTATGTGCCCCTGTGTCATAAAATGCACACAAATGCTGCAACAGCAGGTGCTCCAATATACTCCCCCCGTAAATACTATCGTCCTCACACCTCTGCTTTGTCCCGGATTCCGCATCCCACTGCAAGTCACGGCTTCTGCCGCGCTCTGCCTGCTCATCTTTAAAATAGCATACATTTTCCTTTAAAATATCGACGTCCCCTGTCTGGTCTATATATAATTTTGTCGTCATGAAAGGCCATACGCCGTGATCCATCCAGACACGTGCAATCCCGTTCCTGTCTGCAATAAATTCCCCCTGCCCGCTGCCAATAATAGTAGCATTTGTGCCATCTATGCGCACACCGCCATAATTACCCACAATCATTGTCCGCACATCATCAGGGTTCATAATCAAAAGGGAGAGGCAGTCCTGCCACAGATCACGCCATCCCCTTCCGCCCCTTCCATAATCATGGTGCGGCAGGAAGGAACAACCGTAAATCCTTCTCAAGATTGGCTGGAAGCTGACCCAGCGCAGAAAACAATCAAACCTTCCGTCCCCGGTATAATATCTGGTGTTGACTTTTTCCTGCCAGTATTTCTTTGTCTTTTCAAGCTCTTCCATCGTCTTTTCTGCTGTCTGGAAGCTTTTAACAATCTCCTCAATCTCTTCCTCTTTTTCCGTAATTCCCATTATGACAGTGTATGACACGCTCCCGCCCGCGTCCAGCCTGACTGGCGTAAAACGTATGCCGCCCATTGCTTCTTTTCCTTCTATCTCTGCCCCGGCAGGCGTCCCGTCTCCATTCTGCCAGACCTGATATGGATTGGTGAATGTTCCTCCCTCCCCTATATATTCTTCCACTGTCGGATAAAAACCAGCCGGTTTTTCCCCGCTGCCAGTAATCCCACACACAAAATAAGTCAGATCATTCTTCTGGTGCCCTCTCTCATCAAATGATAATGTCGGTTTTACATAAACTCCATAATCTGTAGTTTTTATCCTGTGCAGAAGAGAGGTAACGTGCCTGTGGTCCCTGATATTATCCGCGCTCCTGCCAAAAACAGGGACTGCCGCTATCGGCGTAATCTCCTGCATGATCCTGCCTGTGTTATTAATCTGCACATGCATGATTTCCACATTACGGGAAACCGGCACAAACGATGTTACCACAGCTTTCATCTGGTATTTCTTTGACTGCCTGGTAACAGACTGCCACATAAACCCTGCCTCCAGACTGCTCTTATCCTGCAGTTCTGTATATTTCTTGCCCTCCTCTTCCGCAGACGCGCCAGTCACAGACCACGCCCCCCATTCTGTCCTGCACCAGAAGTTTCTGGTGGAGCGGTTATTGTGCAGATTCTCTATACTTACCGGCTCTAAAAGGAATGCATTCTGGTTTAATTTGCTGTCCCCACCCAGATTAGGCGAGAGACAGCTTTTGAGTCCATTCTCCCCTGCAGCCGGAAAATATAGCCCGCTGTAATTCTCCGGTTGTTCTATCACAAAAGTCCCATCTTCGTTTAAAAAACTAATTGTCTCCATCGTTAATCCCTCCTGCTAATTTACTGTTTCTCAATTTTAAAAATCCCAATCTGCTGTGCAAGCTCCTCCGCCGAAGCCGTAAGTTCTTCTGACTCCTTTGCAACGGTTTCGCTGCTTCCCATCAGGCTGTCTGCCTGCTGTACCAGTATATCCGAAGAACTGAGTATCTCCTCTGAGCTTGCCGCCTGTTCCTCTGAAATGGCAGCCACATTCCTCGCCACATCATCAACCTGATCAACCTTTTGCAGCATATTTTGCGTCAAGTTCCATACCCCGGCAATATTTTCAAAAATAACATCAAATTTATCTGCTGCATTTTCCACCATTACACTACTGTCTTCGATATTGCCAACGCTATCGCTTGCCTGATTAACAACATCCTGTACGGATGTTTTTATCTCCAGGACGAGCCTGTCAATATTCTGTACAGAATCCATACTTGTCTGTGCCAGTTTTCCAATCTCCAATGCGACAACTGCAAAACCTTTCCCGGCTTCCCCTGCACGCGCTGCCTCTATTGATGCATTCAAAGACAGAAGGTTCGTCTCGTCAGCAATCTCCCCAATAACTCTTGTAATATTGGTAATCTCTTCTGAGGCACTGCCTACTTTATCAATAGCATTCTGGAGTTCCTTCACGGAAGCATTAATATCTTCCATGGCCCCGATGACATCCTGCATGGCTTTCTTTCCATTTTTAGAGGCATCAACCGTCTCCCCCATCTTGCTGTTTACGCTGTCCCCATCCTCTCTTGTCTCCTTTACGAGCAGTGCAAGTGTCGTTGCACTCTCCGCAATCTCCCCTACGGAACTTGACAATTGTTCAACTATATCATTCAGTTCCTTCATGGATTTATTCTGCTCCTTGGAGGCATGAAACATCTGCTCTGATACATCCTTGCTGTTATCCGCCTGACAGTGCAGTGTATCAGACACGCCGTCAATCGATGCAATCATGGAAGACATAGAGGTGATAAATTTTTCTACACACCTCCCCATAATTCCGATTTCATCATTGCTTTTTGTATGGGCGGAGACTGTAAAATCACCCTCTGTCATAGTCCGGATAACATCCGTCAATTTCTTTACCGGACTGATGACAACATGGATAATCCTCTCAAAGAGCACTACCAATACAATAATTGAAATAATACCGAAGAATACCATAACATTCCTTAAAATATCTAAATCCCGGTACACTAACTTAGTCGGAACATACGATACCAGTACCCATTCTGTTCCTTCTATTTTTTTAAATACGGACATATTTCCATCAATCTCCGTCAATTCAAACTTGTTCCTTTTAATCCTCTTTCCTGCCTCTTTCATAAAAGTGCTGCCCAGCCCGTCCATCGTCTTGGAGATATGCGACGTATCACGGGAAGCAAGAATCGTATTATCCTTCGTATTGACAAGAAATGACTCCGCATTTTCCATTTTTACAAAACTATTGACATAAACGCTAATCTTATCAAGCGACATTTCTGCTGAAATGACATATACGTCATCACTGCCTCCATAGCGCAGCATGCTGCAGGCACTAATAACCCTCTCGCCCTCCTCATTTGTATAGGCATCCGTAAATCCCATATTTACCCTGCTAAGGCCCTCTTTAAACCATTCTGCCTGTGTCACACCCTCCGCATCAGCATCGTTACTGCCAGCCGCAGAAGTATGGTCAGTTTTAGCAAGTGACACATTACTGATCCTGACATCCGCCGTGGACCCCATTGCACCAAGGTTAAACTCCAGCCGGCCATTAGCGTCATTACTGTCCGGCATCGTAAATTTATATGTAAATGTCTGCTTCTCTTTTGTCAGATTTACTGTCGTATCTTCTAAGTAGCGTCGGTAATCCCGGTCCGGGGCAGAAACCCCCACCTTTATCATTCTCTCTTCATCCGCATAAGCGTCAAAACGGAGCCTGTATTCTACCCCCTCCTCCATCGGCAGGGATGGCTGTACAAGCTGCACGCTGTAATCTGCAGTCCCTTCCGCTTTTGTGTGGATAACAATGCCCCCGTTTTTGATTTCTGCCTGCGCTTTACCCTCAAGGGCTGTCATAAACTGCCAGCTGCCCTTTTCTCCCAGCCCCCCACGGTTCTGGAATCCACCGTCTACAATATAATTCCCTTTACGGTCCGGCTCACGCAAAACAACATCTGCCTTAGTCCGTGTGGCTTCGCGCCCCCTGTAAACCCTACCCTTCCTGTCAGCTATCAATAACCCATCTGGGAAGTTACTGTTAAAATTATAAAATGCATTTAAGAAAGACTGCCTCTGGCCATCACTTAAATTCGTCCATTCAAATGCCTGTTTTGCCGCACGAAAGGAATCCAGATTCCTGTCAAGCCATCCCTGAATCTCTGACGCCTGACTTTCCACCGATGTTTCTAAAAGCCTACTGGTGTTGGACGAAACAACTCTTTTTGAAATATAATATGACAGGCTGATAAGCACTACAATAATCAGCATCATTACAGGCAGTATAACACCAAGCAGTTTTGCTTTGATAGATATAAACTTTTCATGTTTCATTTTATTTTTTCGGTTCACGGAAGCACCTCCCTATATTTTTATGCCGCTATCCAAAAGTCACTGATACTGCCCTACATTGCTGGCATCAACCTTTTCAAACGGCAGCAGGATATATTTCCCATCCGCCTGAGCCCCGTCAATGCCCTCTATTCCCTTGCCCATGGCCATATTCCCAGCAGCTTTGACGGCAGCCTCTATCTGGGATGACATCGGCTGGTACACCGTAAAGTCCATCTTTCCATTAGCGATTGCCTCACAACCCTTCTCGGAAGCATCCACGCCGAGGAACAAGACATCATCCTTCTTCATCCCAGCCTCCTCAAAAGCCGCAACCGCACCAAGCACCATATCGTCATTATTCGCCGCCACACAGTCCACCTGTATCCCTGTCTTTAAAAATATGCCTGTCAAATCCTTCGCAGTTTCCTCACTCCAGTCTGCATTGTCCTCAAAAACGTAGTTGATTTTCTTTCCGCCAGCCTCCAGCGTCTGTTTCAGGCCCTGTGTCCTGCCCGATGTACCGGAAGCGCTCTTTGGCCCTTTCAACAGCATAACATTGATTTCTTCTTTTCCTGCAAACTTTTCTAATATATATTCTGCCTGATACTGCCCTGCCATAAATTCATTTGATGCTACATAAACACAGCGGTCTTTCTCCAGCTGGCTGTCCGGCGGTGCATTATTGATAAATACAATCGGTGCAGAACCGGCAGCTGCCTTTACCTCAGCAGTAATGTCAGGCGATACCAGCCCACACAAAAAAACACTGCTGCCATCTTTCAAAGCATCTTTTATCTGCGCAACCTGTGCCTCTACGGAATTTTCAGCATAGCCAACCTCAAATCCATATCCTTCCTTTTCTGCCTGCCCTTTTAAGTTGTTAGCCCATCCTTCGTAATAATCCCCACTCTCTATCGCAGAATAATATATCTCTGCTTTGCCACTGCTTTTCTCATCCTTCTGGCATCCCCCTGCCAATAACACAGCCAATGCCAGTGCAGAAAACAAAATTTTTTTTGTTTTTACCATAACACACACCCATTCATTTATTTTTAATAATATTACCTCTTTCAGCAAAGGACATATATCAGATTGGCAAGAAAAATATCAGATATATGCCCTTAAAAAAGGGCACAGACTTCGCTTGTGCCCTAGCAAAAATGCTAAAGCATTTTTGTTGGTGCACCACCAAACACCGAGAACTTTCTTATAGGTTAAAAAAAGGGGAACGTCTTCACGTTCCCCGACAAAACCTGCCAGCGTCAGCTCTTACTCCTTGACACCGCCCAGTGTTACTCCTGCAATAATATACTTGGAGAGAAGTAAATATACAATAATAATCGGCACAATCGCTACCATAATCATCATGTATATCTTACCCATATCAAAACTCATATAGTCTGCACCTCTGAGTGTTGCAATCAGGATAGGTACTGTCATCTTGTCTTTTGACTGGATAACCAGTGCAGGCACGAAGTAATTATTCCATGAACCAACAAAGGAGAAAATTGCCTGCACTGCTATTGCCGGTTTCATAATCGGCAGTACAATCCTGTTGAATGTCTTAAACTCCCCGCATCCGTCTATTCTTGATGCCTCCACCAGCGACAGCGGCAGCGATGACTGCAGGTAGCTGTACATAAAGTAGAAAACAGATGGTGACGCAATAGACGGGATAATCAGCGGAAGCAGGGAATCATACATTCCCATGCCCGTAATCAAACGCAGGAATCCCATTGCCGTTACCTGCGTCGGCATAACGAGAATAGCCATAATGAAAGTAAAAGCTATCTTCTTCAGCTTAAAATCGTATGCATACAGGCCATACGCCGTCAGCGACGAAAAGTATGTACAAATAGCCGCTGAACATCCGGAAACAATCAGGCTGTTTAAAATTCCCTTAAACATCGGGAATGTTCCGTCGTTTGCAACACTGAGGAAGTTTTTAATCAAATAACCTCCCGGGAGCGCTGAGAACCCTTTCTGCAAATCAGAGTGCGAACGTGTCGCATTAACCACCAAAATGTAGAAGAAGAACAGGCACAAAAACGACAGGATTACAAGTACAACATGCGCAATTACGGTACGCACATGATCACTCTTTTTAATTTTCACATCCATACGCTTATCCCCTCCTTGCTCTCTTGCTCTTGCGTGCGGCAGCCTTTGAACCATCTGGATCATTGTTGTTTGTTATCCTATATACAATGAAACACAAAATAGCACTAACAATAAACAAATATACAGATAAGGCGCCTGCCATACCATAGTTTCTGCTCTTCAAATGGCTGTTCAAGAACATAATCAGCGTCATAGAAGTACGGTCCGGAGTTCCCTGCCCATTTGTTAAAATTTGTGGAACATCAAACATCTGAAGGCCACCGATAATAGCAGTAATCAATGTATACGCAAGAATCGGACGTATCAGAGGAAGCGTAATTTTGAAAAACCTCTGTATGCTGTTACAGCCATCTATCTCACTTGCTTCAAATATATCTGTACTGATACCCATAATCGCAGCCATCAGCATAATGGTCGTATTTCCAAACCACATTAAGAAATTCATCAGCCCGATTAATGATCTGGTTCCAAACACCGTCCCCATAAAGTCAATCGGTTTCTTAATGATACCTATCGACATGAAAATGGAATTAATCGGCCCGTTGGTAGAAAACAGGGTGAAAAACAACATTGCAAACGCAGATGCCATAATCAGGTTTGGCAGATAGATAACAACCTTAAAAAACTGTTTTCCACGAATCTTCAAACGGATATCGACAAACCATGAAGCGAGCAGCAGTGCGATTACAATCTGCGGAATAAATCCAATAATCCAAAGAATAAATGTATTTCCCGCATATTTCAGCATATCTGACTGCAAAAGGCTTTTATAATTCTCCAATCCTATAAAATTAGGACCAATTTCTTTGATTCCTGAACGGTAAAATTCATAAAAACTATACCGAACAGTATCTGCCAGAGGAATAAAAGAAAAGATAAAAAAGCTTATAAAGAACGGAAGAATAAAAATATATCCCCATTTTGAATAGCTTATGCTTTTACGCTTTGGCTTCACGAAGTACCACTCCTTTCCTTCCTGTATCCTGCAAAACCTTAATACAGTTTCCTATTATTCCGGCCACTTAACGCCTCCCTTTAAATCAGGATAACGCTCTACGATTGCTGTTTCAAAATTCTTCTTTGCCTTTTTAAAATCAACATTTCCCTGGAAATAATCTGAGAAAGAATTCTGGAGTAACTCAACACATCCCTGGTCATATGGGGAAAGCGGTGCAATTTCAATTTTGTCTGCAACAGGCTGGAAATACTCAAATGCATTCTGCCCGCCAAGGAATTCTGACTTATATGTTTTACTGTCCTCTGCTGTTTCTGCCATACCGCTCTTTGTATTTGTGTAATCCAAATAATCTTTAGAAATCTTTAACAGATTATTTCTATTAGCAGTCATTGCAAGGATAATATCCTTGACATGCTTCGGATTATCAGTGCCAACGCATGCATGAACATAAGAACCGCCCCAGTTGTAATCCTGCGGAGGATTTGTAACAGCCCATGCACCGTCGCCGCCATCCCAGTTTGGCTTTAATGTGAAGTCAATACCCCATGCCGGGAACAGGAATGCAAATACCTTCGACTTGGAACCCATTGCCTTATTCCAGTCATCATTCCACTGCCCCTTTACTGTCTTATCAAAATAACCGGCATCCAGCCATTCCTTGGAAGTCTTTACCCAATCCATAATCTTAGGGTCAACCTTGACGGTATCTTCACCTGGCTTAACCCACTGCTCAGCGATGCTGTTGCCATACAGGCGGAATGTATCAGCATAAGAAGAGAATGTATAATACCCTTTTGCTTTCAGCTCCCCAGCTGTCTGCTTCAGAGTATCCCAGTCTTTTACCTTTTCGCCGACTTTTTCCGGATCATCCGTGCCAAATACATCTTTAGCAATATCACGGCGATATACTAATAACCCCGGGCAGCACTGCCATGTAGAGCCCCTCTGCACACCATTTATATCAGAAGCAGTTATTTTCGTGAACGTGTACTGATCTCCAAGATCCGTATCCGGTTCAATCCCCAGCTCCTCAAGCGGCATAGCAGCATTTGCCTCTGCATCTGTATATTTGTTTACATAGTCTGTCTCTGATAAAAAGATATCTATCTTGTCATCAGCCGCAGCACTTTCCTGATTCAGAAGCGCCTCGTCCAGTTTCTGCTGGTATACGCCGTCCTGATTCGGATTAATGATCCAGTGGATCTCGGTGCCATCCTTCAAAGTAGTAACTGTCCCGTCCTTCGAAACTTTCTTTACCTCCGGATAGATTGAATTAACCCTTTTGGCAAATTCATCATTCCAGCTGTAGATATTAATTATCTTGCCCTCGCTTGCAGAATCTGCATCTTTTTCTGACGAACTGCCAGGACCAGAATCAGATGAATTCCCACACCCTGCCAGCGTCCCTGTTACAAGCGCTGCTGTTAATAAAACACTTAAATACTTTTTTTTCATAAAAAGCCCTCCTCTTAATTTAAGATTTGTTGTAGTTTTCATTCATATTATAGCTTCTTCCCATCCTGCATTATACAAGCCACATTTTAAAAATATCAAAATCATGATGTATATTGATATTTTTCCCAAGAAGCTGCAGGCCAGACATCTGACTGTCTTTTATGATATATACATCACAATCTCCGTCTGTTCTTTGAGCAGTTCTGCAGGAATATAGCAGCCCTCGACCTCCTTCCCATCAACAACCAGCTTTTTGCAGCCTGATTCTTTATGTTCAGGATTATTGACAACGATATGCAGATGATTTCCCCTGAAATCCTTATCAATCTCAAAGCTGTCCCATTCCTTTGGAATGGACGGTGCAATCTTCAGCCCGTAAAAATCAGGGCGCATTCCCAGAATGCCCTCCACGCAGCCTATCATAACGGTTGAAGCCGTGCCTGTCAGCCAGTGGACATGCGAGCGGCCAAAATGAGGGCTGTCTTTTCCTTCTGTAAACTGTCCATAGCAATACGGCTCCAGTTTCCTGACCTCCGCCCTGTCATTCTGTGCTGCAGGAGCATTTTCCATAAAATATGTAAATGCACGCTCCCCATGCCCCCGCAGGGCTTCTGCAAGAATAATCCACCCCTGCGACTGGGAAAAGATACCGGAATTTTCCTTTGTCCCAGCATTATAAATCACGGCAAGGGCACCTTCAAATGCATGCATATGGTATGGCGGATCCATCAAAACCACGCCATATTCTGTATTCAGCCTTTCATATACCGTATTTAATACCGTGTTGGCCTGACTGTCCGTAGCTAAGCCGCTGATTACTGCCCAGCTCTGCGGGTTCAGCCACATGTCTGCCTCAGTGTCTGTGCCCTTTCCGATGATTTCGCCTTTTTCTGTAATGCCCCGTATAAACCGATCCCCATCCCAGCAAAGCTCCTGTATCACCTTCCCAAGCTTTTCCTGCGCCCCGTCAAGATAATCCATGTAACTCCTGTCGCCCTTATACTCTGCAAACATTTTCATAATCGTCATCGCATAATAGAACTGGAACGCCACGAAAGAAGATTCCCCTTCCTTTCCAAGCCGCAGGCAGTCATTCCAGTCAGCATACAGCCCAGCCGGCATACCATGCTTCCCCAGATGCTCCACCGAGAAGTTGATAGCCCGTTTCAGATGTTCATATACAGTACCCTCGTCTTTGTTGGCAAACGGGATAACTTCATCTATAAATGCAAGATTTCCTGATTCAGAAACATATTTGTAAATCGTTGGGAACAGCCACAGGGCGTCATCCGCACGGTACTCCGGATGCCCCGTCTCCTTTACATAAGAAGCATCATCCGGCGTATCCTCATGCCCCGGGTTATGGGTAAACTTTACCAGAGGCAGTCCGCCGCCATTGTCCACCTGCGCGGAAAGCATAAAACGAATTTTCTCCACTGCCATCTCCGGCGCCAGATGAATGATTCCCTGAATATCCTGCACGGTATCACGGTAGCCATATCCATTGCGCAGGCCGCAGTAAATAAATGAAGCCGCGCGTGACCAGATAAATGTCATAAAGCAGTTGTATGCATTCCATGTATTAATCATGGTATTAAACTCTTCGCTCGGAGTCTTTACCTGAAAATGGGAGAGCTTGCCATGCCAATAAGAAACCAGCTGGTCCATCTCCTTTTTGCAGGCCTCTGCGGTATTCTGGTACTGCCCCAGAATCTGTTCCGCCTCCTTATCCTCTTTCATACCCAGAATAAACGCAATTGTCTTTGTCTCATTCGGCTGTAACGTGATTTCAGCAGAAACCGCCCCACATCCGTTTTCATTATATCCAAGCTCTCCATCCAGCCTGCCGTTTACTACCCCGACCGGATTTCCGTATCCATGGTATCTTCCTAAAAAGCGTTCCCTGTCCCCACAGTACGATGCGACATCCGCACCTGCCAAACCAAAAAAGCGTTCTACCACAGATTTTCCGTCTACCAGCTTTTCCGTCTCCACACCGTCCAGATTGCCATGAATCATCTGGCAGATACGGTTTTTATTGAACTTTGTCCTTGTAATAAACTGGGAATACTGCAGGTTCACCTGATCCTGCTCATAGTTGCTGTTATTTGTAAACTCCGCATACCCTGTAACAGTAAGTTCCCTTGTAACCTCAGAACAATTGGTAATGGTTAATTCCCATACCTCATACTCCTTATCCAGCGGGACATAGTACAGTGCCTCGGAAGAGATGCCGCTGTAATCTGCCGAGATTTTTGTATACGCAGTCCCATGGCGGCACTCACTCTTATATTCTGTGAGTTCCTTCCCAACCGGCTGCCAAGAAGCAGACCAGTAATCCTTGCTTTCATTATCACGTATGTAGATATAGCGCCCCGGCTGGTCAAAATGATTAAAAATATAGCGCAGAATCCTGCCATTGGCACCAGATTTTGCAAAGCTGTAGCCTCCGGCATTGTTAGAGATAATAGCACCATATTCCGGCGAGCCAAGATAATTCACCCATGGCGCCGGAGTATCCGGATTATCAATCACGTATTCACGCCTGTCATTGTCAAAATACCCAAATTTCATACTTTCAGCCTCCATAAACGTTTTATTTCATTATACATTTTACACGGATTTTAAACTATCAAATCGCTTACATAAATATCAATTTCATGACATAGCCAGCACTGGCAGTATCTATTTTTCAGTATGTTTTTTCCAAAAAATATGTTATACTGAAATTTAATTAGTACAATAAAACACTCAGTACAAAAGGAGGCGCCTATGTTTCTATTTACAAGTGATTATAGAACCGGAATTCCTGAGATTGACAAAGAACATGAATATCTCTTCCAGCTGCTGAATAATGCTATCCGTTCATTAAACAAAGAACAAGCCGCCATTCAGGATTTAGCAGCAGATTTAATAGGCGATTTAAAGAACTATGCGCTCAATCATTTCGCACACGAAGAAGCATATATGAAAAAAATAAATGATCCGGAACTGCCAAGGCAGAAAAGGGAGCATGCTGCCTTTACCCAGAAAATGAATGATTTTACGATAGATGACAGCCTTAAAGTCCGCGATGTGGAGGAGCTGCTGCAGTATATTGTCCGCTGGCTTTTCAGCCACATCCTTGCAAGCGATATGATGATTGGCAAGATTCAGACAGACCCTTTTACATTTACTGCAAAATATATGACGAATATTGCTTCCATTGATGAGGAGCACAAAACGCTCTTTGGCATCGTACGGCAGGCAAACGACCTTATCCATGCGGAGTACCTGCATGATAAATATGACGAAATCATGAAAATCCTTGAAGAATTAAAAGATTATACCAATAAGCACTTCCAGCATGAAGAGGAATACATGGAAAGTATCCAATACCCTAAATTAGATGCACAGAAAAGGGCACACACTGCCTTTATCGAAAAACTGGTTGATATAAATATCCATGAACTGGACGACATTGACAATAACCAGCAGCAATATTTAGAAGAATTAATTGATTACCTGCTTAGCTGGCTGTCAGAACACATATTAAAGGCAGACTGCCTAATTCCAGAATGGGAAAAGGAGCAGAAACAAAATGGCTGAAAAAGAAAATCTTTTGGAACAGTTTAAAATAACGAAGAAAAGTTACAAAAACTTTTTAATCATGCTGGCTGCAGTAATTTTGATGGGGTTTTCCCTCTCCCTCCTTGTCATGACAAACTTCGGGACTGACCCTTGTTCCGCGATGAATTATGGCGTCTCCGGGAAATTGGGGCTGACATTCGGCACCTACCAGCTTTTAATGAACCTGATCCTGTTAATTTTTGTGCTTTTATTTTACCGCTCCTCACTCGGCTGGGGAACAATAGGAAATATGGTTCTGGTAGGATACACGACCGACTTTTTTACATATGTCTGGCACAATATCTGCAACATTCCATATGAGCTTAACATGACTGCCAGAGTAGCCATTCTGGTGCCTGCACTTTTTTTATTTGTATTTGCCGCTGCCTTCTATATGCAGAGCGGCCAGGGCGTTGCCCCATATGACGCCATACCATTTATTATTGATGATGCCATCAAAAAGCGGAACGGAGGAAAGAGCCATTTCCGGCCGGCCCGCTTCTGCCAGGACCTGCTCTGCACTTTAATCGGCGTGTTTACTGGCGGAACCTATGGTATCTTAACCTTTCTGATGGTGATACTGCTCGCCCCTACTGTGCAGTTCGTAGGTGATTTCCTTCATAAAAAGGAACGATAGCAGGAAAATGGCTATCCCTTTTGAACCAGCCCGTAATATAATCCCTTTTTCTGCATCAGCTCCTCATGGCTCCCATCCTCCAGAATCCCATTATCATCTACATACAGAATCCTGTCTGCATTTTTTATGGTAGACAGCCTATGTGCGATGACAAAACTGGTTTTCCCCTTTAGTACTGTAGAAAACATCTTCTGTATCAGTTTTTCCGTCTCCGTGTCAATATTACTGGTTGCCTCATCTAAAATAATAATATCTGGATCTTTAAGAATCAGCCTCGCAAAGGAAAGCAGCTGCCTCTCGCCGCCAGAAAGCTCCGTCCCCTGGCTGGAAATGACTGTATGGTAGCCGGAAGGCTTTTTCATAATAAAATCATGGGCAAATACCTTCTTTGCTGCCTCAATGCACTCTTCATCCGTTGCCTCCGGTTTAGAAAAGCGTATATTTTCAATGATTTCGCCACGGAATAAAAACGTATCCTGCATCATAACACCAACACTGTTCCTAAGGGAATCTAATGTCACATCCCTGATATCCGTGCCATCTATCAATATCTTTCCGCTGTCAATATCATAAAATCGGCTGATTAAACTTACAATCGTCGTCTTCCCTGCCCCAGTAGGGCCCACCAATGCAACCATCTGGCCGGGTTCCACCTGCAGATTAATATTCTGGAGCACTGGAATACCAGAAATATAAGAAAATGTCACATCCTCAAATTTCAATGCACCTTCTGTGACTACAAGCTCCTTTGCATCCATCTTCTCCGCAATTTCATTTTCCGTGTCCAGCACCTCAAAAATCCGTTCCACATTTGAAGTTACATTCGTTATTGACTGCAGCCTCTGGCAGACAACATACATTGCATAAGAAAACCGCTGCATATAAGTAGTAATAATTACCAGAACGCCGAGCGACAGCTCTGCTCCGATATGGTTTGTAATGATAAACAACGCAGTAAGGTACATGGCAACTGTACACAAAATCCTTACCCCCGCATGGGAAAGTGGGAAAAATAATTCCCTGTATCTTGTAGAATGCATAAAGGCTTTGTGGAACTTATCTGAAAGTTCTGAAAAAATCTCATCATTCAGCGCCTCCCTGTTAAATGCCTTGATAACCTCCAAACCATTGATATCCTCAGCCACAAATGCAGTCCGGTTGCTCTGCTTGTTGCGCTCAACCCTCATACACTTATGGAGCGCCCTTGCAATCACCCACATAAGCAGGCCCAGAGGAATGCTGACCAAAACCGCCATTGCTGCCATACGGATTTCCACAAAACAGATACAGACAATGGTAATAATCATTATAAAAATACTATCTACTACACGAGTCATATCATTTATAAAGAAATTTGCCACTTCATCCGTATAGTTTGTGATACGGATCAATATCTTTCCTGTCGGCCTGCTGTCATAATAATCAAAACTCAGCTCCATAAGCTTCCGGAACAAATCCTCCCTGAGATTACAGATAATTTTATTCCCAAGCGTAATAGAGACCTTAGAACTGATATAGTCAGCAATCACTCCGCCAAGGCTCAGCACAATCCACATACTCAGGAAAAAAACTGACAAACTGAGAGCCCCTTTTGGCACAATCCCATCCTGCGGAAGAATCTCATTTATAATTTTCATATTGATTGCTGCCGGCACCAGAGACAAAAAACTTGAACCAACCAGCAGTAAAATTACTTTTATGTAATCCCCCTTGTAGTCCGCAGCATAGGAAACAAGCCGCTTTAACATAAATCCATTAAACTTCTCTTCCAGCAACTCGTCCTCATAATATAGATTCCTACTCACTGACAAACACCTCCTTGTCCATCTGCTGCCGGTAAATGTCGGCATAACGCCCATTCAGGGCCATCAGTTCATCAAATGTACCCCTCTCAATAATCTTTCCATGTTCCATAAAGATTATTTCGTCAAACGTCTTTAAAGCCATCGCCCTGTGTGTAGCCATAATCAGGGTCTTCCCCTGAAAATGCTTATCTAAGCTTTTAAAAATCTTGCTCTCCGTCTCAATATCCAGAGCACTCGTACAGTCATCTAACACTGTAATCGGGGCATTTTTCAGCAATGCCCTCGCAATCGCCACACGCTGCTTCTGCCCTCCCGACAGGCCGAACCCCTTTTCCCCTATTACAGTCTGGTACCCCTGTGGAAAAGCATCTGCAAACTCGCTGACCTGCGCAATCTCACCGCAGGCCCTGATTTCCTCCTCCCCCGCATCCGGATTATAGTAAGCGATATTCGCCTCAATAGAATTGGAGAACAAAAAAACATTCTGCATCGCATAACCATATGCTCTTGCAATCTCATTGCGGCTGTACGACTTAATGTCCTCCCCGTCAATCGTAACTGTGCCCTCATAGAATTCTTCAAAAGCCTGTATCACCCGCAAAAGCACCGATTTTCCACTTCCAGTCCTTCCCATAATGCCAATTTTCTTCCCATACGGGATATCTAGGGAAATATCATCCAAAAGTTCATTTTCATCCGCCTTAGCGCTCACATGGGAAAGTTTCACATGCGGAGCCGCAGAAACAACTTTTTCACCATACAGGGCACCTATCTCATCCTTTCTGTCCAACAGCCCAAATAATCTGTCTGCACTAACCTTCTGATTTTGAGCATCTGCCTGGAAAAAAATAATATCAATAAAATTACCGCAGATTGAAACCATATAAACCAAAAATCCAGTATATTCACCGCTCGTCATCTGGAATTTTGTCGCCAGATAGATACATACTGCCATGCTGATCAACATAACAAACTGCTCCACTGTGTCAAACGCCAGAAAATAGCGGAATCTCTGGATGCCAAAAGTAGTAGAAAAATCCCTTAAATCCTCACTCCTCTTATTAAAACCCTCCCTGCGGATATCTTCTCTCGCGTAGGATTTGATTGTGCGGATTCCATAAATGCTCTCCTGTGTTTCTGTATTTAATTCAGAATTTTTTCCCCACAATTTCCCGTATTTTTCGCCGCAAAGTTTCAAAAAACCTTTCGTAATCAGCACGTTAATAACCAAGGCAGAAAACGGAATCAGCATTAACACCACATTGATGCGGAAAAGCATATAAGACGCTACAAAAATATAAAACAGCGCATCAATAGTAAACGGGATGGTAGCAACATGAAAATTCCTTATATTTTCTGAGTCAGAATTGACAATCGTAATCAAATCACCTGCACTGTATTCCTTCAGCAGCGGAAGCCCAAAAGAATTTATTTTTTTCAGCACATTTAACCGCATTTCATTATCGCGCTTAATCGAAAAATAATGTGCAATATTCCACCGGATATAAAATGCCACAAAATACGCAAACATAAAAAGAAGAAATACGCCTACCAGCACAGCCATCATCTCCCACAAATGATCTGCCGGAATATCTTTGATTAGAAATGCAAAAATACTGCTGTTCTCCTCTGGTTTCTCCCCCAGCGCAGGATTAATTACCCTGTCCACAATCAATGTGATAATCTGCGGTTCGATAAGTGCAACAACACCCTGCATCAATCCCAGAAAAATGCATAAAATTAAAATCCCATATATTTTTCCATAATATGGAAAAGCTCTCTTTAATATGCTCATATGTACCCCCTTCTTACAAAATCTTACAAAACCTCTATGCTACCCACCAGAAGAGTTGATGTGCTTTTTAATATAACATATTGCAGGATAAAAAAAATTAGCATAATCTGTCAATTTGATTCTTTTTGATTTCCGTGGATTAAAAACCGCCTAAGTTGACGGAGATTAGAAGATACGCTATAATGTAACGATGGATTGAGAAGTATTAAAGCAGTTAAAATGGGCAGGGCTGGCAGATGATATATTTGATTTTAAGCACGCTCTGCCAGAATGAAAGATGGAGGATATAAAATGGCAGAAAAGAAAAACATTTTAACCTATGAGGGCTTAAAAGCATTAGAAGATGAATTACAAGACTTAAAGGTAAATAGACGCCGCGAGGTTGCGGTGAAAATTAAAGAAGCCAGAGAACAAGGTGACTTATCGGAGAATGCAGAGTATGATGCAGCCAAAGATGAACAGCGCGACATAGAGCTTCGTATTGAAGAAATTGATAATATCCTAAAGAATGCAGAGGTTGTCGTGGAGGAAGATGTAGACCTCAATGTCATTAATGTCGGCTGTAAAGTTAAATTAAAGGATCTCGAATTCGACGAAATTATGGAATACAAAATTGTCGGTTCCACAGAAGCAGACTGCCTGAATGGTAAGATTTCTAATGAATCGCCAGTCGGAGTTGCCCTGATAGGTTCTAAGGCAGGAGACACCATTGAGGTAGAATCACCGAACGGCGATATGGTCAAATATGAAATTCTGGAAATCCAAAAATCAGCAGTGCTGTAGAAGAAAGGGGCGAACAAAGCAGTGGCAGAACAGAAGACACAGCAGAAGGAACAGGACATTAATACATTATTAAAAGTCAGAAGGGAAAAATTAGAAAATCTGCAAAATGATGGGAAGAATCCCTTTGCTATTACAAAATATGATGTAACCCATCACTCCTCAGAAATCAAAGAGCAATATGATGCTTTGGAAGGACAGACGGTATCCATTGCCGGAAGAATGATGTTCAAACGTGTTATGGGAAAAGCATCGTTTTGCAATGTACAGGATTTGCAGGGAAAAATTCAGGCATATGTTGCAAGGGATTCCGTCGGGGAAGACAGCTATAAAGATTTTAAGAAATATGATGCAGGGGATATCCTTGGAATTAAGGGGACAGTTTTCACAACAAAAACCGGTGAGATTTCTGTCCACGCAGAAGAAATCACACTGCTATCCAAGAGCCTGCAGATTCTACCGGAAAAATACCATGGGCTGACAGATACTGATACCCGGTACCGCCAGCGGTACGTCGACCTTATCATGAACGAAGAAGTAAAGGACACATTTATAAAGCGCTCCAAAGTTATCAGCAGCATCCGCCGCTATCTGGACAGCCAGGGATTTATGGAAGTAGAAACGCCTATGCTTGTTTCAAATGCGGGCGGAGCTGCCGCAAGGCCGTTTGAAACACATTTTAATGCTCTGGGTGAAGACCTCAAACTCCGTATTTCCTTGGAATTATACTTAAAGCGCCTGATTGTCGGCGGCATGGAACGTGTCTATGAAATTGGGCGGGTATTCCGCAATGAAGGGCTTGACACAAGGCATAACCCAGAATTTACCCTTATGGAATTATATCAGGCATATACTGATTATCACGGCATGATGGATTTAACAGAAAATTTATACCGCTATGTCGCAAAAGAAGTAACCGGTTCTGAAATTATAACATACGGCGAGCATCAAATGGATTTATCAAAGCCTTTTGAGCGCATCACTATGGCAGATGCCGTCAAGAAATATGCCAATGTTGATTTTAACGAAGTCAAAGACGCCGACGAAGCAAAAAGACTTGCCAAAGAACATCACATTGAATATGAAGACCGCCATCAGAAAGGAGATATCCTGAATCTCTTTTTCGAAGAATACGTGGAAGAACATCTAATTCAGCCGACATTTGTCATGGATCATCCTATCGAGATTTCTCCTCTGACCAAGAAGAAACCGGATAATCCAGAATATGTGGAGCGTTTTGAGTTTTTCATGAATGGCTGGGAGATGGCCAATGCCTACTCTGAATTAAACGACCCGATAGACCAGCGCGAACGGTTCGAGGCACAGGAAAAAGCGTTTGAGGCCGGTGACGACGAGGCAAACCATACCGACGAAGATTTCCTAAACGCACTCAGTATTGGTATGCCGCCGACGGGAGGAATCGGATTTGGTATTGACCGTATGGTTATGATGATGACAAACTCCCCAGCAATACGCGATGTACTGCTGTTCCCGACAATGAAAACGCTTGGCGGAAAAGACCAGTAAAATCAAGGGTTTGTGGACTTAAAGACAGTATGGTACGACAAGAGTACGACAAAATAAACTCTCTTAACGGGTTAAAATAAATGATTTTAAATTAAACTCGTGTCAGTTCAAGTTAATATTTTGTACGATAAGGACATTTTTCTAAAAGAAAATTTTAGGGAAGTGTCCTTTTGTTATGGTCAAAAACAAAATAGGAAATGGAGGAAATGAACATGAGTAGTACAGCGTTAGGAGCAGAGAAAGCGATTATTTTTATCAGTGATGCACATGAAAAATTCTACTATGAAAAATTGAAAGAGGTCAGGTATCAGGACGTGTACCACAAAGCGCTTGTATATTGTCTTGGTATCAGCGATGACACAAGAAGAAATATCAACAGCATTTATAACTTTAAGACAGGCTGTGTAAAAACGGAGTGCCTGCACGAAGGCTGGCAGACCAGCGGGAGCTTAAAAGTAGTCAGGATGGCGTTTAACCTTTACTGCAATGGTACGCCGAGTGTCCTTGACTATGATGATGCGGAGGAACAGGTGGACGAGTGCAGACGGTACACAGTGGAAGAACTGTTCTGCTGTGCCTATGCGCCTTATTTTTGGCAGGCGGTACAGATTCGTTATCCGGAATATGTAACATATAACCACAACTTGTACGCCATGCTTGGAGGACGGGATTGATGTTAAAAGTCAGGCTTATGGGAACGAAGAACGATATTAAGTGGTTCGGGAAGATTTTACAGCGTAACCCGAAAATCGAGGTGACGGAGTTTTCCGATATGTTCCCAAACAAAGGGACAAAGAAATATTACAGGACTTATGTGGAAGTCAGGAAAAGCAACGTAAAAGAAAATTAGTAGAAGCAAAGGAGAATCATCATGTGTAAAATAATCGCAATCGCAAACCAGAAAGGCGGTGTGGGCAAGACCACCACCACAAGCAATTTAGGAATCGGGCTGGCAAAACAGGGAAAGAAAGTGCTTCTGATTGATGCGGACGCACAGGGCAGTCTGACCGCAAGTTTAGGCTTTACAGAGCCGGACAGTCTGGAAATCACGCTTGCAACCATTATGGGGAACTTAATCAATGACGGGGAAGTAGAGCCGGGGGAAGGTATCCTCCACCATGAGGAAGGGATAGACTTAATGCCGGGGAACATTGAGCTTTCCGGTCTGGAGGTTTCCCTTGTGAATGTGATGAGCCGGGAAACGGTACTCCGGTCATACATAGAGATTGTCCGGGAGAGTTACGATTATATTTTAATTGATTGTATGCCTTCTCTCGGCATGATTACCATAAACGCCTTTGCCTGCGCCGACAGTATCCTGATACCTGTACAGGCGGCATACCTGCCCGTCAAAGGCTTGCAGCAGCTTATTAAGACGGTGGGAAAGGTAAAGCGGCAGATTAACCCGAAGCTGGAGATTGAAGGGATCCTGCTTACAATGGTAGACAGCCGAACGAACTACGCAAAGGACATCAGCGCCATGCTGAAGGAAGCCTATGGAAGCCGGGTGAGGATATTTGCCAATGTCATTCCCATTTCCGTCCGGGCGGCGGAGATTTCAGCGGAGGGCGTCAG
>RAYF01000096.1 GCA_003611745.1 bacterium D16-36
ATGGCTGTGCGACAAATACAAAATAGATGATATGTCAAAGCACCTCCTTATGGGGCATGCCCTTGGCAGTGACGTAGAAAAGAATGTATATGGGCATAGGACCTTTGACGAACTTAAGCATGAAATCGAAAAAATATGCATCCCAAAACACTGATTTTTTGTTACCAGTTTGTTACCAGTAAATAATTTTTTATACTTTTTCCTGTTATGTTACATTAGTGGGAAACCGCATAAACACTGGCTTTCCCCATTTTTGCTATTCTTCCAGTTTTAGAAAAATTAGCTGATACTTAACTTCTGCTTCCATCTTTTCATCGACATTTATATTCAATGCAAATATTTTTTCATAAAGCCCAAGGCGCCTAAGGCATTTTCTGCTGATCAGGAGAGTCGGATAGCCTGATGTGGATGCCTCCGTCTCACACGGCGGAAGGCCCTTCTGGTTCCGCTTCAAGTACCCGCCAAATTTAACCTCCCCCAGCTCTTTCCCTGCAAAAGTTCTCAAAGAAAAAGATTCACCAATATATGAAACCGACTCCTCTTCTAATTGCCTTGAAAGCTCATTAAAATGGAATGCAACGGCACTGGTTCCTTCCCTCAGTCCCTCAATGTCCAGACTCAGGCCATGCTCTGAGCAGCACTTTTCTAACGCATCTATATATGCTTCATCCACAACCGTATATCCTGCCATATAATATTTTCTTACGTGCCCTGCATGCTGCCTGTCCTGCTCATTATCCTGCATGCCTTCCCCCATGCGGCTCCCCTCCAACAGGGGCTGCCATACTGTATCCCCACTGTCAAGCGCCAGATACCCCCCAGCACTTCGTTTTATTTCCCTGATTCCATCTAACGCACTAATCTGCCCCAGAAAAGAAGAATCAAAGCAAAGCCGCGGCTCCTGATACCCATCTGATAAAAAGGGGGCATTTGCCACACTAAGCTCAAAATCATCATCCTGCTCTATCTTATTCCTATAGTCCATTCCCTGGACAAGGACCATAGCGGCAAGGGCTGTCAAAAGCCCAAGAAACAGGGAGCCAAGTGTGATAATGGCGCTTTTCCTGTTTCTAAACATATTCCTCCATGCCATCAGGGCAATCTGGTTCCCCCTGCCGCTCTTTTGCTCTTTCCGCCCTGTACCGCTGATTCCGCCAAGGTAATAAAGTGAACTGGCCGGTGCCATCCTCCCCACCTTCCAAATTGGTATAAAACTGCTAAACAGGGTGCTGGTTGCCGTCAGCAACACTGCCCCCAGAAGCAGAAACGGATGAAAACTAATGATAGCGGATGCTTCCCCAAAGCCCTCCAGATATCTCCCCTCCAGCACACGCGGCAGAACCCCAAAGACAAACACTCCGCCTGCTGCCATACCCGCCGCCATGCCGATAAAAAGCACCCTTGCTATCTGCCGCAGAATAATCCGGACTGTCTGCCATGAAGTTGTCCCCAATGTTTTGAGCAGCCCGTACTGGCGGACATCCCGGCACAGGGACAGCGCAGTGACATTATAAATCAGCATGCTGGCACAAAGTATAATCAGCAGCGCGCTGCATATCCCAATATCAAGCCCTCCCACCAGTTCTAAAACCGTAGTATAGCTAATACTGTCGCCGCCAATAAACTGCTGCGCCCTGTCTATTGTCGGAATATCTCTATAGAGCATATTTTCAATGCCCTCCCCGTCATACCAGTCCTTTTGGCGTATTGCAAGTACTGCTGCCTGCCCTGTGGAATTCCCGGCCTTCTCATAATATCTCTTTGAAAAAAAGCCGTAAGGAGACTGCTCTTCCCCCATAAATTCAGTATAAAAGCCGCTGAGAATAAATTTCTCCTCTCTCCCCCCTTCTGTTATGAGTTTTATACCCATCCCCACATTAGGCTCTTTAATTCCCATCCCTTCCAGAGTGCGTCTGGCAAGCATCACCTCTTCTTTCTCCTTCGGATACTCCCCATATATCTTTGTATATGCCGGCCTCAGCATTAAATCAAATGTCGTTTTATCCACATATACTCTGGCACCAATTTCTTTCTCCCCCCTATATATCCCACCAAAAATATATTCCATCCCAACATCTTGAATATAATCCAGTTCCATAATCTGTTCTGCCTGTTCCATTGTGGCATCCTCAAGGAAAGTTGTGGCAGCTGTCCCTGCCATACGCGTAAACCTCAGTTTTTCCGCATTGATTCTTCCTACAACGATAGAGAAAATAGAAAACAGCAGAAAAAACGAAACAGCAGCTGTCCCCGCTAAAATATGGTTGCGCCTACTGTCTGAAGCATAGAGCTTTCCTGCAAGCAGCCGGATCACCTCTCTATTATTATTCTTCATCCCAACTGCACCTCCTGTACTTCGCCATTCTCAATCCGTATCATCCTCTCTGCCATCTGTGCAATCTCCTCATTGTGGGTGACTACAAGGACTGTCTGGTGGAACTTTCTTGCACTGGTCTTTAACAGCCCCGCTACCTCCATTCCAGAACGGGAGTCAAGATTCCCTGTCGGTTCATCCGCCAGAATGACCGCCGGCTTCGACGCCAGCGCCCTGGCTATTGCAACACGCTGCTGCTGGCCGCCGGATAATGTTTCCGGCATTCGGTCAAGCTTATCCTCCAGCTTTAACACCCCGATAATTTCCTTTAGAAATGCAGAATCTTCATTCAATCCATCCAGCTTCAACGGCAGGACAATATTTTCATATACATTCAGGACTGGCATCAAATTATAATTCTGGAAAATAAACCCTATGTTCCTCCTGCGGAAAACTGTCCTCTCATCCGGTTTTAACTTTTCAATCACCTGATTCCTTATGATGATACTGCCCTCTGTAGGATAATCCAGCCCACCCAGCATATTTAACAGTGTCGTTTTCCCACTGCCTGACGAGCCGACAATCGCTGCAAATTCCCCATCCTGAACACTGATGTTTACATGATACAGCGCCCGTACCAGCGTCTCCCCCTTCCCATATGATTTTGTCAGATTTTCCGTCCTAACGATTTCCATAATCCGCCTCCCAACTTTCATCCCGCATATGCAGCCGGCCGGGCAAAATGCCGGCAGTGGAGCCGCAGGCATCCAATCAGCACAGTCGCTGCATAGTTTGGTTTCCTTTTAATCAAAAAATACCTGTATTCCTCCCCCCTCAGCAATATTATACAGATAACTTCTGACAGGCTTCTGACAGAATATGCTATAAAACGAAAATCTCCATATGCGCCCTTGTGCATAAAAAAAGAGAGGCCCGTTATTTTAACCGCCTCTCATATAAAAGTGTCTTTGACTATTTTACTTCTTTAAAAGAAGTGATAGCACTTTAGGCCTTGCCCCTTTTTTATACCTAAACTTTAAAGCATGCCGGATAATCTCTGGCAAATAATATTTCCCATCATCCACAATTAATAAGCCTTCTTGTCTCAAAGATTTTTCCTGTTGAACAGACCAATGAAATGTATCTGATTCGAAAGGCAGAATTTTTTTATCTTCATCCGCCTGCTCCAATTCTTCCAAAATCGGTCTTAAAACCCCAATTTCCTGTTTAATCTCATCTATTTTTGCCTTTGAACACTGCTGAACCGCATTTTTAATCTCCATTGGCATAATATACCGATCTTCATATACTTTCTTTCCTACTTTCTCTGTTGCATTTGCTAAAAATCGAATAATATCTCTAGCCTGCAGCTGTGAATTAAAATCCGATAATGCGGCCAATATCCATCTTGATGAAAATGCTTCATTGGAATTGCTTTTCCCTAATTTTATCCCCCACAATTTAGATAATGATTTATCTATCACCTCATGTGAAGCCTGCTCTATGGCAATCGTATTTGTATAAAATCCGGGAACTGCCCGATTCACCAGCCAAAGTGCAAGCCTAAGCGCTTCCTCATGTGACCAGTTTAGAGCATACGGCTTATAAGCATTTTCAAATTGTTCCTGATTTACAGTAATAGAATTATTTGCTAAATCCTTTCTTAGATAAACAACTAAACCAATATTTTTGTATTTAATCTTTACTTCTGTCATCAATTCCTGCACTAATGAACAGATTGCATTTTTTTCACTATTTTCTGATAATGTATTTTCAAATATTTCCTCCAAGCCATCAACCACAAAAATAACCTGACTATTTTCTTTTTGCAATGCCTTGTCCACATCTATCAAATCCACGACATTTTTAAATGCATTCAGTATTATCTTCTTCCAAAATATACTCCATTCTACTAAATCATGATACTGGCTTTTATAAGATAATATTTCTATTCTGTTATCATACCAGAAAGATAAATTATCAGTTGCAAAAGTAAACTTGCTTCTAAAATTTTTCACTGCCTTCTGGATAATATCTGTTAGATTTTCAGTATTTTTCGGAGATACCAACGGAATTACATAAGATACCCTATTTATTTCTTTGTCACTGCCCATTTGAATAAAGTTTTGCCATGTTCTATTTCTAAGCATCTCCCGGAACAAAAAAGTTTTTCCCGCACCCTTGGCGCCTAAAACAACAATTTGGGGAATACTATTCCAATATTTTTTTATCATCATATGAATCGGCTGAGTAAGTAAAACATTAAACTCCTCATTTCCTTCGGCTGTAATCTGGCTATCTGCCAGATTATAAATCGCATGAATAACCTCCTCTCTATCCTTGATAACCATCCCACATTCTGATTCTGCCAAATAATTTTCCTTTACGAGTCTATTAATGTTAAAATACATATCCCGCCCGTCCAGCTTTTTCATAATATTCCTAAACGACGATAAATGCAATAATTCATCCGTAAATGGCAATTCTGTAATAAGATTATCCGTATACGAATCGTCTCTATCGACATCTGAGTTGTATTCCTCAAGCAAACTGCTTTTAATATCTACTGTATTTATATTTTCCTGTACCATTGTTAAAAATATTTCAGGAAGAACTGCATTTGGTCCTATTGGCAGTCCCTTACAAATCTGCGCAAGTAGCATCTTCGTCCCCTGAACTGATTGAAAAGACGTCGATGTAACAATATATTTTTTTACTCTCGGATCAAACAAAAGCGGAGCCGAAAATTCACTGACGCCAGCCCTCAAATCTACCAAAATTGCCGATACTCCCAATCTTTCCCCGATATCAGACAATACCTCTGCCAGCAAATATCTATTCTTATATCCTCTAGCAATACTCTCTGGATTAGAATATATATCTAATAACTGCTCTTGATAACGGTATGTCGGCATAACAAAATGTTCAATCATCCGTTCGCCAGTATCAATCTTCATTGTAGTACTGGCAATCATATCTATTATTTGTTCTAATTTTTCTTCATCCAGCAAAGATGCCTGAATAAATTCCATCAAATCCAAATATGAAAATACATCGCCCTCACTATGTTCCTGATTTAATAACCATGTAATACCTGGTGCTTCAATATCAGAATCAATAAGTAATAACTTATCTTCAGGTGAATTTGCTGACCACGCTTTCGCAAATGCCAATAACGATAATGTCCTGCCAACCCCTCCTTTATAGGAATGAAATGCAATAATCGGACATCTGCCGGGCAAATTACTCTCAATAATGTTTGTTGAATACGCAGTGTTTTTAAATATAATATCACGAAACAAAGGAATACTTTTTGGGGAATTTTTTCTCTTATCCTCTATTTCAATTTCAATATAAATAGAGATTTCAAATTGATCTAGCTTGATTAATTTATTATCTAAATCGTAGCTTACCCCAAACAATTCAGAAAAAATATTATCTACATCATCAATTCTGCCTTCTTGATTTACTGAAACAACTATTTCAGCACTATATACATCTATACTATTTATAAAATCACAGTGATGACTATTTAAATATAGTTTTACTTTACGTTCTACGTCTTTCCATGTATATATTTTAAAACTCATCCTGCTATCTCCTCTCCAATCCACTCTGCAATATCATTTAAAACCTGCTCGTATCTTTCCATTTTATAATTATCTTTTACTTGTACCCCATAACGGCATAACTGGTGATACTCTGCCGATGAAACTATATTTTTATGTACCGTTATCATTTGTGGAAAACGGAATCTTGTTTGCCCTAACTCTTTTAGAAGTTCTTGTAAATTATGGCTTGTCATAATAGGATATCTTTTATCACTTTTATCCGCTAATATATCCTTTGGATTATTTTCCCTCCATTTTGGGAAATAAAATGTAGCCCTTCTCTGCAATCCCTTGTAAACATTGGCTTTAACGCAATACACAAATGTGTTTTGTGTTCCTTTTTCCTATTTTTATTTTACTGCTGACTACTATCTTTCGCAAATACTTATGTCGAATGTTAAATCATGCTCATAAAGCATATTGCTATAGTTTACATCAACTTTTAATCCTATTATAGAATTTCCAGCTAAAAATAGAAGTCTTAAAAAGTTTATGTGTTATAACTCAAGGGTTTTAACAACCAAAAGAACCAATGACATCTTACTGCTTATCACTGGTTCTATGTATTCTCTATGGCTTACAGACTCTTTATCAGATTCAGATTCTTTCTACTCAGAGCCTTATGTAGTTTGGCATTTTCTTTTTTCAGCTCTGCGTTTTCCCGCTGTAGCTGTGCCAGTTGGTTCTGCAGTTGTTCAATCCGGCTGTCCATTGCCTGATCTAATATCTTCCGTCTCGGATTTATCGTTCCTGCCTGCTGTTGTACGGCATCGTCCAGTTCCCTCCGAACCTCAGCATTCTTATAGAAAAATCCTCTTGACAGTCCGGTCAGTTTCATCAGCTTTGGCACGGATACCCGTTCCCCATCTTCCATCAGTTCCCGGATGGCAATCTTGGCACTGGTTATCTTCTCCTTGCTTCTTTCTCTGTTGATGGCAAGCATATTATCGTATTTGTCCATATTCATCACCCCATCCTTCCAAGTTGTTCAGAATGATTCTGCTCATTTCCTCTCTGGCTTTCCGTGTTTCATCTGCCAGTATCTGATTACTCATTTTCCGGTAGTATTTGACGTTGCCTAACCGCTTGTGTCCTAACAGCTTTGCCACTGTCCAGTCGTCCAAATGCAGTTCCGTCAGCTTGACACCATAGTAGTGCCGAAACATGTGCGAGTTGAAACCGAATGGTTTTCCCTCATCATCCAGCAGCTTTTGATCCCGTATCATCTGCAGAATCTTATTTTTGATTGTGGTGTACTGCAGCGGTCGGCTGATGTCCTTTTCATTCACGAAGATGTATTCGGTATCTCCATGCCTGCTTTTTGTGTACTCGATGGCTTTCTGTATCAGCAGTGCCACTTCCTCACTGACTGGCTTTGTATAGACATCCGTTTTTACCTGCTGAATCCGTATCATAGTCTGTCCTCCACTCTGGTACAGGCAGTCTGGTCGGAGTGTCAGTGTATCGGATATCCTTGTTCCTAACATCTGGTGGATGATCATGCACCGTGCATACTGTTCATCCATCTTGGTGATTTCTGCATTCAGCCGCTTCAATTCGCTGTCCGAATACACTTTGAATTTCGGCTGTGTTTCTGGTGGAATATCCGACTGTATGATAATGCTCTCCAGATGCGGGTATTCAAATATCTTTCCTATGGTAGTCAGCACTGAACGCAGCTTATAAATGTTATTTGCCTTGCTTTTGTTAGTCTGACCGTTTGTCATATTGTAGACGAGGTAATCTTCCATCAACTCCCTGTTGATATCCCGGCAGGATTCCACTTTGGGATGATACTTTTTCAGATATTTGGAAAACCGTCGCATCCCGCCTATCTCTCCCTGCACTGTCCCAATGGATTCATAGGGTATATGCCAGTATATGGCTGCTTTTATTTCTTCCCGTAACAGTTTCTGTGATATCCCAGTGAAATTGATTGTCTTGACATTATGAATCGGATTCCCTTTTATCGGAATTCCAAGCCTGTCAAGTTCCCACACATCCTTTTCCTGTTCTGGCCGTTTGTCTTCTGGTTGAAAGAACCGAATCAGTTGTCTGACGTATCTTGGCAGCCTTGCCTCTCCCTGACTGACCGAACCATATACACTTACTTTTTCGATATACCACGGCATCTCGTTTTTTAACATCCACTTTCTCAGATTCTTGATCCAGGTTTCTTCATCCCATGCGAGGAAACTCTCCGGCCGCTTTCTCTGTGATATTAAGAACCGGCACAGATGATGATACAGGGATTTGTCATGATCTATGGTCTGAATGGTTTTCTCCTGTCCCCGTTCTGTCAGAAACAATCGGTATTCTTCCCGCATTTTCTGTGACGGCAACAGCGTCAAATCATAATATAAATGTCCCATATCTTTGCTTCCTTTCGGTGGGGAACGGTAATTCTTAAGTTCCCGGTAATAAATTCTGTCCTCCATGCTTTTCTCCTTTCGTAATCCCAGCAGCAAGACTGTTGCCCTTATCCTTAAAATATTCCTCACTAGCTCCTGCTATCTTCTTTGGCATATAGTCTACATACTGCTGTGTCATCTCATCATAGCCGTGACCGAGTAAATCCCGGATGCTCTGCAGTGACACGCCTGTGTCGAACAGGTATGTGGCCAGTGTATGTCGGTAGTCGTGTGACTGGAACAGGTATTTTCCACCATCAATCCGGTTTTCTTCACAGAATTTCATCATCTGATGCCGGAATGTGGCACTGTGGCAGGCACCCCCTTTCTGATTTTTAAAGAGGTACTCATCGTTTTTGATGTGGTACTTCTTTATGTATACCTGCATGATCTGGTATAGTGCATCGGGTATCGGCACACGCTTATAGTTTTTCATCTTGATCTGGTACACCTGTATCCATGCGTCCTGTCCCTGCAGGTAGTAGGCATCTCCTTTTAAGGTACATACTTCGCTGACTCTCAGTCCCAGACACCATAGGTGCAGGTACATACAGCGTGTCTGATCTGGCAGCAGGTGCAGTTTCCCAAGTATCTCCATGCACACATCCATGCTGACGCTCCGGTCATGGTGTTTCCGTATGATCTTTTTCTGATAATATTCCGGGCGGAATGGCATCCTGTCAATGTAGTTCCGTGCCAGCAGGAATCGGAAAAACTGATGTATGTGGGTTACATTGTCATTGAATGTTTTGGCTGTGTTCCCTTTATCCTGCAGGTATTTGAAATACTGTTCCAGCCATTCGGATGTACTATCGCATACTCTTCTTTCCTCTGTATCCAGCCATTCCATAAATTTACGGACACTGTTGTGCTTTCCTATACTGGTGCTGACTGCTGTTCCCGTTATCCCCAGCACATATTTCATATACTCCTGCAGGTATCTGCGATTTTCCTTTATGGTTATCTCCAAAAAGGATATACTCTCAAAGCATCCGCTTGGATTGACCCTGTCTTGGGGAAGATTCATCCGTTCCAGATACCAGATATTTGCCTCCCAATTGATTTCACGGCTATTCAGAAATAATTCTTTCCGGCTGTAGTTTAGGATTGGCAGTAACTGATTCTTTCTTGAATCGCTTTCTACTACATGATTCAGATAGGCTGTAAACCTTTCTATCTCAAGACCTTCCAGCTTTTCCAGATCAGCAATCCTCTGTCTGGCACAAAAATCATATAAATGCTGCAGTCCCGACAGTCTGTGTTCCCTTTTCCTTCCCTTGTCATACTGTGCGATAATGGCATTCAGTATCTGGAATACTTGCCTTTTTAATGTCTGCGGGCAGTTACGGCTAAAGTCCCATACCATATTTCCCCTGTTTCGGACACTGTCAAACTCTTTTGCAATCTCCGCATCTGAATGGTATGGGATAAATAGAATCTTTTCTTCAAACCGCCATTGGCATTTCTGCTTTCCGGGCAAGGTTTTCATCTGCTCCTGAATCCAGTGCTGTTTTACCCGGTCATAAGCTGTCATATATCGGTTAAGCTGTCCCTTTAGATGCTCTGACAGATAGCCCTGGTATTGTTCCCGCAAGGGATAATCCATCTCTGAAATATCATAAATGCCGGAATCCCATAGGAATTTTTTTAGCTTGTTGACAGCGGTTTTGTCGGCTTCACAACATTCCTCCAGCTGTCTGGAAAGCTGTTTTTGGTGTTCTCTGATCTCTGTCCATTCTTCCTGTGGCTCTATTCTCTGTAACAGGCTCATGGGCATTTCCTCACCTCCTACAACAGTTCTCCTGCACGGTATATCGCTGTGTGTTTCTCATAAAATTCCTGACTGGCAGCAATCAATTCATCATCCACAATGTCCAGATATTTGATGGTGGTCTCCAGATGCTTATGTCCGAGTGCCTTTTGTATCAGTTCCAGCCGCCATCCGGCTTTTCTTCTCATGTTGGCAAAATACCGTCGGAGCATGTGGGGTGTGATTTTGATCTCTGTCTTTTTCTCCATGCGTTTCAGCATATCGTAGACACTGTCCACCCGCAGAGGCTGTCCTGCGGTTCTGCCGCTGATATTGATAAACAGGTACGACTGGTACTGTAGCAGTTCCCGGTACTCTGATAGATAATACTGTAAGAATCCGAATGTCTCATCGCTGATCTTTGCTTTCCGGTACTCGGCATTCTTGGCTCTGGCATCATTTTCGTTGTCATCCCGGAAATAGACTCCTATCATGTGGTTTTCATAATCAATGTCCCGGCTGTAGTCCACACCTAAGATTTCCCCAATCCGGAATCCGGTTTCGGCTATCATCAGCAACAGTAGCTGATCCCGGCTGTTGGTGCAGGCCTGCAGAATAGCAATGATTTCTTCATGCTCGGCAGGTCTTACCTTTCTTCCCTTTTCATCCAGATACCCTTTGAATGAATGGAATCCGATCCGCTTTTTCACACCGACCTCATCCGGCTTTACGAAATAATTATAGGACAGCACTTTCAGACTCGGCAGCTCCGTATGCTCATTCTCAATAAAAAGATAGAACCTGAACACTTCTTCCAAGTAAGCGTTACAGGTTCCATTGTTTGCATTCCGTATGCTGTTTTGTTCCTTGTGTCCTCCTGCCCGAAGCCATTTGAGAAACTGGATAAAGTGCAGGTTCTGTTCTTCATAGGTCAGCTCGTACACCTTAAGCAGCTCCATCTCTTTCCCCGCCATGTATTCCATGTAATAGCAGAGTGAATAAGCGGAACGCTTTACTGTGTTGGGCGAACGGTTTGACCTTATCTTATGCGTAAGATATCGGGTAGGAAGTATTTCGACTTCCAGCGTGTCATTATTCATGATGTAATAATATTTTACTGCTGCCTCGGCAGTGACTTCTACTGCATATCGTCTCAACTTCCTCGCCTCCTTTCCTACGGTATACACAGTATACCCTATCATTCCGGGAACATCTATCACCATATCCAATAAAAAAAGTGCCATAGATCTGGCAAAACCAACAATGGCTAACCAGCCGCTTTTATGCTGTCCCGGATTCCGATGCTGATAGCAAGTGCCTGATCCACTGCCTGTGTGGTGGCTGTATCTAACTTCCCCACATATTCTCTCAGTCTTGTCCGGTCAATCGTCCTGACCTGTTCCAATAATATGACAGATTTGTTCTCCAATCCATGCTCGGCATCGGGAAGCTGCACATGGGTGGGCAGGTCATGTTTTTTCTTTCTGCTTGTAATGGCTGCCACGATAACGGTGGGACTGTAATGATTTCCTACATTGTTCTGGATGATTAAAACCGGACGGAAACCGCCCTGCTCGCTTCCTACCACTGGGGACAGGTCTGCATAATAGATTTCCCCTCGTCTGATTGTCTTCATCGCAGTTCCCTCCATCTATAGCATACTGATCTCTGCCCGCATGACCGCTTCTTCTTCCATCTGGCAGTATCTGTCGTATACTTCCCTTGTCACGATGGGGAATTCCTCCGGTTCTGTCTCTCCCATCTGTATCGGTGCCAGTATCGGAAGAATCTGTTTGCACAGTTCCTGATTCGGGCAGTTATTGATAAATCCACCTGCTGTATCCAGTATCAGCCTGTCCAACATATCGGTCAGAACTATCTTCTGTGCATCATACGGATGGCTGCCAATAAAGTTGGCAATATTTTCTGGTGTCATGTCAAAGACATATTCCTGTCTGTCAATTCCCTCTATCGGATAAAGATAAGCATAGCCTACTCTGTAACCATCCATCACTTTCTCTACTGCTTCCTTTTCTTCTGTTGATATCTTTACCTCATTTTGCATACTCTCATCTCCTTTGCCCTTTTTTGTTTGGTTGTTTCTAATATTAAGTAAAAGGCGGTCATCTACAATACAAACGACCGCCTGTGATATCAATCGTTTCTGTCTCTGTCAGTATTTATCCTCGATCCCCCCTGACAGGAAAGGCTCTTTGCCTTCGGGAACATTTCTTCCGGTCATGCATTTGACCTCATAGGAATTCCACCTCCCCGTGGTTCGCACCGGGCTGCTCTGGTCCACACCAGAACAGAAGTACCATGATTGCTCCTGCCTGTCCTCGCCCTCGGTATGGATGCGCCATACCGTCTGAGTCTCAAATGATACAGAGTAGTGTGTTTATTTATGCCTGTATCTGCTCATGTGGCTTGCCGGATTTCGTCCGACAGCAGAAGGGATGTAAAAGAAATGCTGGGTATTCAGTTGTCAAAGAACAACAGGGTAAGCGCCTAATCTGCCCACGGATTGCGCCCCTCACAAATCCATGCCATAATCGGAGTGTCTAAAATTAAAAACGA
>RAYF01000097.1 GCA_003611745.1 bacterium D16-36
TGGGCTGCTGTATGCATCCAACGGCACCAAGCATACGCCGCATGACTGCCGGCATACATTTTCATGGCTGTGCGACAGATACAAAATAGATGATATGTCAAAGCACCTCCTTATGGGGCATGCCCTTGGCAGCGACGTAGAAAAGAATGTATACGGGCATAGGACCTTTGACGAACTTAAGCATGAAATCGAAAAAATATGCATCCCAAAACACTGATTTTTTGTTGCCAATTTGTTACCAGTAAATAATTTTTTACACTTTTTCCTGTTATGTTACATTAGTGGGAAACCGCATAAACACTGGGTTTCCCCATTTTTGCTATTCTTCCAGTTTTAGAAAAATTAATTTCCAGCTTAAGCAGAAAATCTCTGGGTTCCATGCCTGATTCTAATGATAAGATTGAACACCGTGATGTAATCGAACGAATTGTGTACAATACAACTGATAAGCAATTCTATTTTGAAGCAGGCAGCCATTCCTTCCCAATATACCATATTTCTGTTGCAGCCACCCATGTGAAAGCTGCAAGAAATATATCAAAAGGCAGGCTGAAAGACCATGAGAACTTTACTTTTGGTAGCATAACAGAAAAGTATGAGTCTGATTCCGGTAACTGCGAGCCGCTCGATACAGAAAACTACCGAAAATGGGATCACTTGCACTGCGAGGGAGGGCGCTTCTACACTAAAAATGTAAACACTATAACATGGGAGGACATGCTTCCTAAGGAAGTTACCCCAAATGTAACACTAGTAAAAAGCCCAAACGAAGATCCAGATGGGCACCCCCCCTCTTACGAATCCGTAAATAACTCAAATACTTCATACCCTTACCTTTACTATGAAACTCCTGTGGTGGAAAATTGCTACTGGGTTGTATCCAACGTTAAAAAAGAAATTGACACTTCCAGCCCGGATCTCTTTGCAAAACAGGCCGTTTTTCTGAGTGATCTATATGAATACCGCTACCTGTTCATTGGCTGTGTCCTATTTTTTAGCACCGGATTTATACTGGCACTCAGCTATTTATGTTACATCACAAAGTTATCACAGGCGGTAGGGATGCTGCCGACACGCATATGGGATAAAATCCCCTTGCTTCTCTATCTCGTGATTATGGTTTCCTTAATTACCGCAAGCGCATGGATTTTGGGGAATTATATTCTCAGGCCGCTCCTGTATGGACATATCGGTACCTATGCCGCCTCTGCTTTCGGTTTACCTTTGATTCTCCTAGGAGTATTTCTTGCGGTATTGCTATGGATGAATCTCATAGAACGCTATTTTGGTAAAACCCTGTGGAAATATTCTGTTACCAGCCACCTGATTTCATTTTCCAAAAGAATATACCATATGTTTCAACAGAACACAAGATTAATGGTAAAAGGAGGCATTGCCTTTTTTGCCATCTGCCTTATCGAACTGTCATGCATGTTCCTGACCCTTCTAATAACAGATGGCAATTCCGACATGCTGCTTCTGGACTGGGTTTTGTTCAAAATAATAGCACTTCCGGTATTTTATCTAGTTTTACTACAAATGAAGTACCTTCAAACAGAAAGCAGGAGGCTTGCCGAGGGAAACCTCCGCAGCAAACTGGATACCGGGAAAATGTTGTGGGAATTTAGAAAACACGGAGATTACCTGAACCAGATTGGTGACGGCATGTCCATCGCTCTGGAAGAGCGGCTGAAAAGCGAACGATTTAAGACAGAACTAATCACCAATGTCTCCCACGATATTAAAACACCGCTTACTTCTATTATTAATTATATAGATTTACTGCAGAAAGAAGAGATTACACCAGAAGAGAGGGGAGATTATATAGCTATATTGGAACGGCAGTCTGCCCGCCTGAAAAAACTTATCGAAGACTTACTAGAAGCTTCCAAAGCTTCCGCAGGAACCCTCCCGGTATATCTGGAGGAATGTGACATTGACATTCTGCTGACACAGACAGCTGGGGAATACGAAGAAAAACTTTCCAACAGCCAATTAGAACTGATTGTCCAGAAAAAGGACACCCTTGTACACATTCAAGCTGATAACCGACATTTATGGCGTATATTTGACAACCTAATGAACAATATCTGCAAATATTCCCAGCCTGGCACAAGAGTCTACATCAATCAAAAAACCGAGCCGGAACGGGTGCGCATTTTCTTCCTTAACACTTCAAAATATCCCCTGAATATCTCAGGAGATGAATTAATGGAACGTTTTGTCCGCGGTGACACTTCCAGAAATACAGAAGGCAATGGGCTTGGGCTTTCCATCGCACGCAGCCTGACAGAACTTATGAATGGAACCCTAAAGATTTCAATCGAAGGCGACTTATTTAAGGTTATCCTTGCCTTCCCCACAGATACCGAATAGTGAGGGGAGGATTGCACAGAGCGTGGAACCCAAAAAATATAATGAGAATTCTTTCCTTGACTTAAATTTTTTATTTTGATAGCATTAATCAGAGCAGGCGCCTACTTAAGAAAATAGAAAGAAGGAACAAGGAAAATGTACCATGATAGATTTAGAAAAAGCCATTATGAAGCAGGTTATAATTGGGGAAAACAGCTGTATGGCAAGGGGATAAGCATTAACCAAAACTTTACCCTTGAGAAACTTGAGGAGCGTAAAATATTTGCCAAAAACTGCCTACCTGTTTATGAAAAATATTATCCTGAAATCTTAGAGGAAATCAGAGGAGTGGCAGACGGGCAAAAGAGCAGATATGAAGATTTTTACACATTTCTGCTTAGTATGTATTGTTTTACATTTAATAACCATTGTACTTGTTTTGCATTTAAAGATACGGATAATCTTATTTTTGGCAGAAATAGCGATTGCCTCGTTGCATTAGAAAAACTATATGCGAATTGCCTGTATAAACTAAATGGAGTATATGGATTTAATGGAAATACTACTGCGTTTATAGAAATGGAGGATGGGATTAATGAATATGGTTTGACTGTTGGCCTTACATTTATCTATCCCAAGATTATCAAAGCAGGACTTAATGCGGGTATGCTGGTGCGCTATTTATTGGAAAAGTGTAAAACTACTGATGAAGTGATCGAAAGCCTAACTATGATACCTATTGCATCGCAACAAACCATAACTATAATGGATAGTACCGGAAACTTTGCTGTTATAGAATGTAACTGCAGCCATATTAAAGTAATAAAACCAACGGAGCAAGATTGTTTTGTTGTAGCTGCAAATGGCTTTGTTTCACCTGAAATGATAAAATACAATGGCATAGACGATTGGCATTCAAGTGAAAGATATTCTGTCGCTTATAATTCGCTAAAAGCAAACAAAAATCATTTTTCCATTGAACTGGCAAAAGATATTTTATCAGGAAAATATGGTTTTATGTGTCAGTATGAAAGAATTTTGGGCGTGGATACAGTTTGGTCAGTTATTTATGACGTTAAGAACAAAAAAATTTTCAGGGTTGAAGGAAACCCATCACGAAAAAAGTTTGTTGAAGATACTAGAATGAAATTTATTCCCGCAAAGGCAAAGTGAGAGCACCAAGTGCAGGGAACTTTCCGTTCCCTGCACTTGGTGCATTTAGCTGGTTTCGTACACGATAATAAAAATTCCTAAAAATTTTCTTAAAAAACTCTTGCATTTTTATTATCATCCTGCTATAATAATGCCATTGTGTTAAACACATGGCATTTTTTAACACATAAGCGCGATTAGCTCAGCTGGCAGAGCACCTGACTCTTAATCAGGGTGTCCAGGGTTCGAACCCCTGATCGCGCATTGGAGTCCTTGTTTGGCAGGCTTAGAACTGTTGGGTAGGGGCTTTTTTTAATGCAGCAACCGCAAAAAGCTTTATCTTTACCGGAACCAGACGGAGCAGGCGGTTCACCACTCCCGGTATTATCATCTCCCTATTTTTCATCAAACCATCATAGGCGATTTGCGCCACTTTGTCAGGCTTCATTGCCCAGAATGGTGTTTTAGCGCCAGCCCTGCCGAAAAATTCCGTCCGCGTTGTTCCCGGATAAAGTGTACAGACCTGCACTCCTTTTCTGGCGGCTTCATAGCGGACTGCCCTGCTATAGCTCCCCACATATGCTTTACTGGCATAATAGCTGGCAGTATACGGTCCCGGCATAAATGCGCCCACAGAGGCAACATTAAGTATTTTCCCACTGCCCCGCTGATACATTTCTCTTAGATAGAGCTCACAAAGCTGTGTCACTGTCTGAATATTAAGGCGCAGCATTGCCTCCTCTCTGGACACATCATTCGCCACAGCTTCCCCTGTCATCCCAAAACCGGCATTATTCACTAAGATATCCACAGAAAGATGCTTCCTAGCCACCTCTTGATAAACCCGGCCAGCGGCTTCCTCCAAACTTAAATCCTGGCAAATAATTTCTACTCCGGCTGACTGGCTGATTCCCCCAAGCATTTTCTTCGCTCTTTCCAGACGTTTCCTCCTTGATGCCACAAGAATTACCCTGCAGCCTTCCCTGATAAATTTCTTTGCCAGCGCAAAACCGATTCCGCTTGTTCCGCCAGTAATTAACACTGTTGTATCTTTGTTTTTATGAACCATTTCCCCCTCCAATCATATAATTTTATAAAGCACATCGCCTAGTATAACTTATCTCAAAAGCAGAAGCAAGAAAGAAGGTGATTCTATGTCCCGGCCTGCAAAAAAACTTGCATGTATCCTGCAATGCAACCACTCCCTTAACCGAAAGGCAATCTGCCTGAAACGTTCGTGGGACGAGGTAGCCTCCATACTTGATAAAGCCTGCTGCAAAAAAAGGAAATCCTGTTGTAAATAGCTAAGATTATATTATTTCAGCTCCTCTAACTCTCATTCATAAAGAGATTCAGAGGAGCTGTTTTCAGTTATAAAAGTATTATAGCAGGTATATTGCAATGCAACATATTTTGGACAAAATAACAAAGATAACATTAACTCTTATATTTTTATTTTCACTGTTTTTGATTGTTTTTCATATAATCAAGTATTTTTCGGGCGGCGCTTAATCCCTACAATAACTTTTCCCATTCGCTTTCTTTGAAACCCACAAACACTTTATCACCATCCACAAGCATCGGACGTTTCACAAGCATTCCGTTCGTGGAAAGCAGCTTTAACTGCTCCTCTTCACTCATTTTGGGCAGCTTATTTTTTAATTCCATTTCTCTATAAAGTAATCCACTGGTATTAAAAAACCTCTTCAATGCAAGGCCGCTCTTTTCATACCACTCCTTTAATTCCTCATAAGAAGGATTGTTCTCCACAATATGCCGCTCTGTGTATTCTAAATCGTGCTCATCCAGCCATTTCTTAGCCTTCTGGCAGGTCGAACACTTTGGATAACATATAAATAACATTCTCTGCACTTCCTTTCGTTGCCATATAAATTTTCCAAGAACCCTCATTACCAGTGTCTTCCATTTTCCAGTTTAATATACTGCTTTAGGAATCCCTCATTTGACTTTGCAAAAATTTCATCTTTCTGCCTTCTCTCATATTTCTCTTGATAATCATTATAGCATAGCACGGTGTGTGGGTCAAAACATACGGAAGCCGCCCTCTTTTATTTTACATATTCCCCTATCAATCATTCAGATTAACCGAGCAGCAATACCTCCCTGCCATCTGCCATGGTAATTTTAGTTCCGCGTTCCACTTCTGCGCTCTGATATGCTGCAACTGTACGATTATCGGACAGATGTACTCCATTTTTAGAATAACACTCCACATGGTATCGTCCTGCAGCCGGATTATATTGAATGAGGCAATGTTTCCTGCTCACCTTGGCATCTCTCAAAATCAACTGGCTCACAGCCGGATTTCTCCCAACAATAATCTTTTCGTTTCCATTTAGCAAAATCTCTGCGCCCATGATTGTGCCAGAAACCCCCAATATCCTGCCTGTCAGGCCCTGTTCCGGCATAGTCACAAACAAATCCTCCCCTATCTGGGGCTGCATCTTAATATCTCCTGCCTTCAAGGACTGCGGTATTTCAGCAGGCCCTCCTGCGGGCGGCAGGGGAAGCACGGCAGCCCCCATTTCCTGTATCGGTTGAAGCGGCGACATTGAGGCTGCCGCAACAGGCGGCATAGCAGACGGAACTTCTACGGCTTTTCCCCTTTTGCCAGAATAAATACAGCACCAAATACTCCAAACAAGGAACATAGCTGCCAAAATAAGCCCTAGATAAAAACCAGGCCCATGCAGGCACCATATCAATTTTCTGGATATTGCCGTTCCTGCGGCCGACAGATCAAACCCCATAAAACCCGGCATAGTTTTTCCTATTTTTGCCGGCAAAACTACAGCTGCTACTATGACATAGGAAATCTCCATCAGAAGCAATACCCATGCCAGAGCAATGGAAACCCACTTTGTCAGCTTTCCCAAGCCCGCCAGAAGAATTCCCAGCAATAGGAACACTACTAAAACAAATAGTGAGATAACATAAACACGCATATAGTTATATTTTTTGATGAAAGATTTCATCTGCCTTGCAGTTTTATCTGTGTCCAAATGCTCCTCTATATCTTCCATCATTTCCTCTGGTGTCTGATAATCTTCATCATTTTCTATCTTGAAAAGAATCTGCTGCAAAGAATGTGTGGCAAGATAAAAATCACTGAAGCGGTGCGGTATGCCTTTCTCGTCCATATCATCTATTATATTCTCAAGTTCGTCTGTTATCTCTTTCTCTATTGCATCTGCCTCACTCTTTCCATCATACAGACCCCCTAACAGCCCTTTTACATTCTTCTGGACAAATGTACCGCATACTTTACCTATCTGTCCCGCATTCAGGGCATATCTGGGCAGAAAGGCAGCAATCAGAACCAATCCGCATAACACCAGCCCTGCCGTCATCTGCCACACTGTCAACCCTTTTTTCATATAAATCCACCTTTCTTTCCTAATATCCGGAACTGCGTTTACTACACCATTTCTTAACCTCAATCGAATCATAATATCTCTGGATTGGCACAATTTTTCCATTCCGTATGGAAAAAACTTCCCATATGACACCTCTTTGATTTTTTGGCACATAGAATGTCTTTTCCAGACCGTTTCTTGTATAAACACGCACAGTTGCACCTGACCCAGATAATGCAGTGCTCTTTACCTCATTGCTGGAACAATGGGTATAATCTGCAACATAGTACTTATACACCCCATTTTGCAGATTAGTGATTGTAACTGTTTCCGGCCCATACCCATCTGTATCATCCACATCAAGATATGGCTGTTCAAGGAATCATAATAATAATAGACGTCATATTTAGATAATGAAAAGCAAAGTGGAATAATCTCATAAAATACTTCAAGATTTTTGTAACTCAGATTGACATTCTGTTCCATGCAAAGAATCTGTTCTATTGCCACATTACTTTCTTTGAAATTCCAGAGAATAAACCTCTGAATTTCATCATAAACCGGCTGCATGATAAGCAAAATCTTTTCATCAGTATCATTCCGCTCAGAAAGAAATTGAAAAAAGTCCAGTAAATATGTAATAATTTCCTCTTTGGCTTTCAATTCAACAATTGATGCGTCCATTTTTAGTTCATGTACACTTCTCCAACTATTCATGGAAACAGATTCTATATCCAGCTTCTCCAGATTCCAGAGCAGTTTCTGAATATATAGATAACTATATACAACAGATTCTCCAAGTACGAGCTTGTCATACTCGCGCAAAAGCTTTCTTTTCTCACTGACAGACATCTGAATGGCGTCAGCTATCCGAATTACAATATTTAAATCAGAAGGCACTCTGGTTCCTTTCACATAACGATAAATTACCGTTCTGTCAATATCTACTTCTTTAGATAAGTCCACCATAGAAATCGAATTTGTTTTCATATAATTTTGCAAATATTCCGAAAAACCCAGCATTTTTCTTATCCTCTCCATTTATATTATTAAAAGCAGATATTCCCCCTTTGCACTTTACTAAAGCATTATGCCTTATGTCAATTTATCTTCCCCATAATCTCAGGCAACACAGTAAGTAACGCATCCAGCAACATTCTGGCAAGTGGTTCCGCTTGGAAGCTTTTATATCCATTATACTGACACACCAATGTTTTCATTTTCAACTTTTCTATATTCTGGCATAACCTGATATTTAACTGGCGCAGATGGATTTACAAGAAAATGATACTGTAGGAATAAATGTTTACGATGGAAAAATGACTGTTGAAAAAATCAACAAACCTAAATACCTAAATTTACAGGAAAGGTTGGAAGCATTCTACAAAAAGCCGATTGACGAAATCTATATTGAAAGTACGCGGGAGGTTGCCGGAAGAATGTCCAAAAGATTTATGGAGCGAAGCAAAGGAACTAATAATCAGTTTCATGTAAGATATTGCCATATTATAAATAATCTTAAGACCCTCTAATATGGCAATATCCCTGCATAATCGTCCCCCTTATCTTTCTTTTGGGATGGCTCCTTTGAAGCAGGCTTCGGGGTAACTGCAGGGGATGGCAGTTTTGTCTGTGCAGGCGGCATCGTCTTTACGGCATTTTCTTTTTTTGCCTTCTTTCCCTTGCTGACTGTTAGAATAATCTCCTGAATATCTCCCTGATGGTACTGGAAACCTGCGCGAATGCTCTGTTTTAATACCCTGTTTTTCGCCACTTTATTATGATACACCCTCTTTATCATAAGCTTTAATGAAGAATCCCCCATCCTTTTCAACAACCTCCTTGCCTTCGTTTCTGTCTTCCCTTTCATCTCTGGTATTTTAAAAATTTTCTCATTTTGGGCCGCCTTCTCTTCATTCCGTTTACCAACTTTGAAACTTTCAGAAGATTTCTCTGCCATAGCGGAAGATTCCGGCCTGTTAACTTCCCCTGACATTTTAACTGCCTTTGTAGCAGATGGCGGCATCGGTTTTTCCCATGCTATATTATTATCAAAAACATTTACTTTGCCTGACATACCCCCAGCCGAAAAGAAACAGGCTGCTCCAAGAATAAGTCCGCACAGACCCGTCACGCTGGCAAACCTTATCTTGTTTTTCAAGATACTGCTATTTCTTTTCCCATCCTCATACAAATCCTTATATAGCTGTCCCACCGCAGCATATCTTTTAGAAGCATCCACTGCCATTCCTTTTTTTACCGCCCTCTGCACATTCTCCGGTATTGAGAGCTTTCGATAGGATGACAATGGCACTAATACGTCCTTAATATTTCTCTGTGCAGATTCTACTGGCTGCACTCCGGTAAGCATATAGTACATGGTAGCGCAGAGTGCATAGATATCCGTCCACGGCCCCTGCTCACCCTGTTCACGGTACTGCTCCTCTGCTGCATAGCCGCGTTTGAAAAATACTGTTATTGTTTTAAAGTCTTCTCCTGTATATGGCCTGGTAATTCCAAAGTCAACCAGATATGCATTGCCTTCCTCATTAAGCACTATATTTTCGGGTGAAATGTCCCGGTGAATTAAACCGAGGTGATGTATCTTCTCAAGAGAAAGCAAAATAGGCCGCATAATCTCCAATACCTTTACAGGTTTCAGTTCCCCATTCTGCCGGACATATTCTTTTAAATTTATCCCCTCTACATATTCCATAATAATATAGGCAGTGCTATTTTCGTAAAAAAAATCTTTTACCCATATAATCCCTTCCATACTGTTGAATGAAGCAAGCGTCCTTGCCTCATTTAGAAATTTCTCCAATCCGTATTCAAAAATCTGTTTATAATGTCCCTCATATACAGATACCTCTCTGGCACCTTTAGCCCTGCCTGCAAGTTCTCTGGGAAAATACTCTTTCACTGCTACCTTTGTACGCAAAATGACATCCCATCCTAAATAGACAATACCAAAACCGCCTTCCTCTACAACATCCTCAATACGGTATCTCTCTTCCAACATCATCCCAGCATCCAGCCAGTATGGTTTCCTAGCCCTTGCTACCTTTGCCACATGGCATCACTCCCTTTATCTCTATCTGGTGTATCTCCACTGCCCATCTCGTACCGTGCCTTATACGTAAAACCAACCATAAGCCAAAGGCAGGATATTAGTTCTACGCTCCGCTTCAATCGTTGTGTACGTGGGAATAACAGCAATTTACCACAGCACCTCTAAGATATCTGACACAGAATACATATCTTCCTCTTGATAACAACTCCAAAAAAGCATATCCATTTTATACTTCTCTGTATTTAAGCATTCCATGGAGCAGGCCGTCAGGGTTGTATCTGCCAGTTTTTTAAAAAGCATTCTTCCCGTCTCCTGCTGATATATTTCGCCGGATTGTTCTAACCGATGCAGATAACGCAGTTGAGCTGCAGTAACAATTAACGGCAGCAAATCTTTCCGCTTAATCATACGGATACGTCTTCCGGCCTGCACCAATGCCAGCCTTGTCCATTCCTGCAATTTTGCTGCAGGAACCTTTTTCTCTGTATAACCGCATCCCTGCGCCTGAAACATCACATCCTTCGGGCATTTTCTATCCGGAGGCAGCAATGCAAGTTTCCTCTGCAGCAACCGAAGCCTTATCTGTTTTTCTTTCCATGAATCAATATTTAATAGCTCAGAAAGATATTTATTATCCATCAGGTTCCACGACATATTGCCAGCACACTTTCTTTTGCCCGGTTTCAGATTATTTTTCTCTATTGCAGATGCATACAACTCTAACAAAAGTTCTGAATTGGAATCTGATGGCAACTCTGATATTTCCAGCAATTCTAATATACTTTCTCCCAATGCCTTAGATACTCTCTTTCCAGCCTCATCCTCAGCATCGTAAATAAATTTTGGAATTGTTGCATGACGCTTCTTTGCAGAATAACCATTTGCCTTCTCCCAGCGAAAGAAAGTAGTTTCCTCTAAAAGCTCCCGCAGCCTTACCTGTGCATCCCTTTTTACTTCCGACAGTATCTCCTGCTTAAGCGCCCGCAGATAATTTAATGCCGTCATCCCATACCCTTTAAAATAACCCTCATATTCCAGCATCCACTGTATAAAATCTTCCCTGCCTAAATCTTTTTTTACCATAAAAATTTCCCACAGCTTATTTGTCTCATTGTGAGAAACGAGCTGTATATCTTCTGAAACGTTATCCTCAAATTCACTTATCAGGCATAGGGCTTCCTCATATGAATAACCCTTTTGCAAAGAATACAAAAGAATCACTTCCTGATAATCATTTACCTGAACTCCCGTTTCCCCTATACCTTTTACCAGATATTCCTCAAGTTCCTCATGCGGCAGATGCAATGCCAATGCCAGCCTGAATATTGCTTCCCTGTCCGGAGTGCTTTTTCCATGAATCCCAAACCATTTCTGAATGGTCTGAACTGCTGCCACATGATTAGAAGCAATCCGTTTCATGCATTCATGATAAGCGTCTATACGCATCTGTGTTGTAATATCATCACAATAGGTATCCACATGTGATAAAAAACCCATTTTTTCTATAATAAATATGTCAAAAGAAAAGAAGCCCTGCGACTTTTTCAAAGATTCTATTGCCATCGCCAACTCTGTCATACCCTCCGCTCCTTTCTCTTCACTATCATTTTCTTTTTTATAAATTGATTTCCGTGGCCCGCGTAGCAGCATCCTTTTCTCACTGACAGACATCTGAATGACGTCAGCTATCCGAATTACAATATTTAAATCAGAAGGTAAATAATACTATGCGGATAGTCCAGATTTAGACCAACAAAAACTATTTGACAAATCCCTTAAAATTGTATAATATACTTTATAGAAAGGCGCAACCGTAGCAGACGGTTTTGCCTTGTTTAATTGTTACTTAAAAAAGCAACCTAAACCTTGGGCGGGTTCTTTCTGAACTTTGGGTGTTTTATAAAAAAGCAGGTACATGAAATACCTGTTTTTTTATACGCATATAC
>RAYF01000098.1 GCA_003611745.1 bacterium D16-36
ACCATTAATAAGGTTATTTTTGCTTGAAAATTCAAACAATTACACCATTTGCATGGGTGGGAAAGTTGAGTAAATAATAATTATTGTATTGAATTGGAAGTGGACGAAAATAATATTGTTTTTATGCCTATTATTGGTATAGAAGATGTAAAGGCAGAAATGATGGACGCATTAGAGGAATACTATAAACATTGACATAAATACAGATATATGTAAGAAGAGGACTGTCAGCCGATAGTCCTTTTTTGATACAAAAAAATTAACCACAAGGAGGGTAATCATGTTTAAGGACAACACTTACAAAACGCAGACAGAAAGGATTTACAAAGTGCCACTCTGTATTCAGGATACGATACCGATTTACCGTATTTCGCAGGGTGGCATTTTTGAATTGGAGAAACCCGGTGGAGCATTGGGTTCAAAGAAAGGAATACATCTGTTTGACCGGATGTATCTCTTTGAGGACATTAACTTTTCCACGCAGGATGAAGATGAGAAGGAGGCTACTGGGGCGAAGTTTGAAACGCTGTTACGTTCCATGAATGTCAGTTACAAGATTATTGTGTCAAACCATTATGCGGATAATGACCGTCTGCGAGAGGCAATTCTTCATAAGGCAGTTAGTAAAGAAATGGAACCGTTGGCACAGGAGTATCACAAGCTGTTGGAGGAACGGCTTGCGGAGGGACGAAGTGGTCTGTTGCAGTCAAAGTATTTTATCATCAGTTGCCGGAAAACGGATTTTGACAGTGCAAAGAATTATTTCAATACGATTGAATTCTCAATACAGCAGTTATTCCACCGGTTGGGAAGTGGATTGATACCACTGGATGCGGAGGAACGTCTGCGGGCGTTACATAGTTTTTACCGTATGGGGGAGGAGAAAGCATTTTCCTTTGACTGGAATGAGTATCTGAAACTGAGACGGGACTGGAGAAATGACATTATCAACACTTCGCTGCGGGAGCATAAGGACTATCTGGAGATGGAGGATGGCAAGTGTGCCTGTACTTTGTTTGTGAGGCGGTATGCCAACGGTTTGACAGACCAGTTTTTGAACGAGATAACCAACATGAACTTTCCGCTTATCTACACAATGGATGTGGAGCCGATTGACAATGCCTATGCCTACAAGATGATTATGAAAAAGTATATGGCAAATGAACGTAGCATCAACCGGGAACAGGAACAAAAAAACGAAAACGGGGATTATTCCACAAATATCAATTATGAAAGAAGAAAACAGCAGCGTGATACGGAGGAAATGCTTGACCGGATTTCCTCGTTTGACGAGAGGATGCTGTATGTGGGAATGACAATACTTCTGAAAGCGGATTCAATGGAGGAGTTGGAGGAACGTAGGGAAAAAATAAAGATTATCGGGCAGACGCACAACATGGACATTGTTCCCCACTCATACCGACAGCTTGATGCCATGAATACCACATTGCCAACCGGGGCAAGGTTTGTAGATACCATGCGTTCCATCACATCGGAGGAACTGTCGGTGTTCATTCCTTTTAATGTGCAGGAAATCCATGATTCTTTAGGGTATTGTTATGGATTTAATAAGGTGTCAAAAAATCTGATTATCGGCAATAGGAAATTGCTGAAGAATGGAAATGGTATGGTATTCGGTGTGCCGGGCAGTGGAAAATCATACAATGAAAAGGCAGAGATGGGGCAGGTTCTGGCTTTCTCAAAAGATGATATTGTTATCGTTGATCCAATGGGGGAATACAAGGGGATAGCCGAAGAATGGGGCGGTCAGTATATCAATCTGTCACAGTCGGAGGAAAATGTATTTTATATCAATCCATTCCATGTGCCGGATGCCGTGCCGGATCAGGACAAGTTTATAGCGGAAAAGGCTGAGTTTGCTTATGCCATTTGTGAACAGGCGTTAAAACCGACACCATTGACAAGCCGCCATATCGCTGTGATTGACAAGGCGGTGAGGGAAATGTATGCGGAGTATTTTAAGAAAATAAAGGACAGGCGTAGAAGTCGGAAAAAGCGTCTGGAGTCTCCAACAATCCGTACCATGCGTGAACTGATTCACGGAAATACACAGGGAAATGATGCTGCCTTAGAGCTGGTGGAGCAGTTGGAAGTCTTTGCAGACGGGACATTAGATATTTTTGCAAGAGAACAGTCTGCATCAGAGGAAAACCGTTTTACGGTATATGGTTTCTCGGAGCTGGGGAAACGGATGCGGGCGATGGCGATGCTTGTCATGATTGAAAGCATTACGGCAAAGATAAAATACAACCAGTCGGACGGGGTGGCAACATGGGTGTATGTGGATGAGATGCACGAACTGTGGGGAGAGGAATATTCTCTCCATGCCCTTGAAAGGATGTGGCGGGAGGTACGGAAACGGGGCGGTATCTGCACGGGCATGAGCCAGAATCTTATTGATGCACAGCAGAACCGATCCACCAAAACGATGGTGTCCAATTCGGAGTTTATGATTCTGTTCGATCAGGGGAAAATGGATCAGGATGCGGTGGAAGATTTATTCTCCATTTCGGCAGAGCAGCTTGCCTGTGTCAATGGGGCAGATCCCGGAACGGGACTGATACGGTTTGGGGATAAGATAGTGCCTTTTGACAACACCATGAAGAAAGAGAGCAGCCTGTACCAGTTGTTTAATACCAACTTCCATGAAATGGCAGGACAGAAGGAGGCGTAGCCTATGGACAAACTGGAAAGGGATGTTATTGAAAACCTGAGTGAGCCGGCAAAGCGTTTATTTTGGTCCTTACACCATAATTCCCAGAGGCGGGTATTGAAACAGGCGAAAGAAATCGCAGGGCAGAAAGTAAAAAAGCAGAAATTGAAAGAACGGATAAAGAGCAAGTCCATTCAGAAAAAAGAAATCCGAAAAAAGAATAATAAAAAAAGGTCAGGCAGTATTTCGGCAGAGAAACGGGATGCTGCCTTTTCTAATGTACGTTCGGCAACACATATTTCTGAATCCGTTCATGAGACAAAGGAAGTTATGATTTTTGCCATGCAGTTTCTGTTGTTGGGGGAGAGCCAGAGCGAAGAAAGTTATTCTTCCAGTTCATCTGGCACAGGTAATAGAGTATCTGATTTTGCCCGTCCGGTATCCGGTATGGCAGCAAGGTCTGCTGAAAAATCTGTAAGACGTGTGCAGGGCAGCATAAGGGCAAACGTACAGAGACAGAAATGTGCGGCAATAAGCGCACATCAGAAAAAACAGATGCGGAAAAATGGTAGGAAGTCAGCAGAACAGGGTGCGAAGGGTGTAGTCAGGGGCATGGAGAAAGTTGCAAAGGGCGTTTCAAAGATAATAGCCTCAGTGGTTCACGCAGTAACCAGTAATCCGGTGATGTGGATTGCCCTCTTGGTTATTGTACTGATTGGGGTGGTAGCCGGAGTAATTGCTATGGTAATCGGTTCCGGTGGTGTAGCAAACAGTGGGGACAGTTCTACCTATCAGGCACAGGTGTCGGAACAGACGGAGAGTTACCGGGAGCTGGTTACAAAATATTGTGAAAAGTACGGCATTGATGATTATGTGGATTTATGTCTTGCAATGATTGAGCAGGAAAGCGGTGGCAATCCCCCGGACGTGATGCAGACAGAGCAGTCTTATTATAATACCAGTCCTCCAATCGACACAGCAGAGGAAAGCATTGATTGTGGCACTCATGAATTATCGGACTGTCTGGAAAAGGCAAAGTGTAAAAATCCATCTGACATGGCAGGGATTTCTCTTGCCTTGCAGGGTTACAACTTTGGAAATGGATACATAGACTGGGCATTGAAAAATTACAAGGGATATACAAAGGAAAATGCAGTCATTTTTTCACAGAAAATGTGTGCCGAACTTGGTTATTCTTCTTATGGGGATGTGGAGTATGTGCCTCATGTGCTGCGGTACTATGTGGCAAATCCGGAAACGGCAGTAACGAATGAATCCGCAAAATCCATACTGGAGGAACTGAAAGAAAATAACAAGGCAGATGCTGATGTGTGGGCAGTTATAGAAAAGGGTGCGTCTTTGATTGGCACGCTTCAGTACAGTATGGAAAAACGGCAGGGGGACGGCAGGGACAATCTGGAATTTCTCGACTGTTCTTCTTTTACAGCATGGTCTTTCCATAAAGCAGGAAATAGCGGGATAGCTTATGGTTCAACTACAGAAACTTTCCGTCTTTCTTCTAAATTTGTGGATATTGAGGCGAAGGATTTGAGACCGGGAGACATAGGACTGAAAAGCCCGACAGCAGGAACCGGAGGGGCAAATCATGTAGGGATATATTGTGGCACATTAAAGAACGGTATGAAAGTGTGGCTGCATTGTACGTCCAGTTCCGGTAGCAGCCTTACGGGAAATAAAAGCGGTGCAATGTTTGGGGCATATACCGGATTTACTTATTTTCGGAGATTGAAAAAGTGGAACAAGTAGAGAGATTTTTGAGGCTGGACATTATGTCCAGACAGAAATGGAGGTAAGAGCGAAAAAATTCGCTCGGCAAGTTTGTGTCTGCACTGCGACACAAACTTGCATTATGCACAGAATGCAGTGCAGAAAAGAGGAGAATTATGTTGAAAAAAATACGATGTTTTTACTGGAATATGAGAGACAAGGGAAAGGGAAGGCGGGTAATTATGATAACGATTCTGGCTGTTTTCAGTATGACGATCATAGTCGGTTTTTCGGCAAAAAGCCTCGTTATATCAAGGCATAGGGTGGCAGAGGTGCATACGGAAACAGGTGTATCCGGTGGTGTAGTTACAGGTACATCTGTTTCTACAGGAAGTGCATTATCAGTGGAAAAAGAGCCGGAAGAACAGGTGCAGGTGGAAGAACCCATACAGACACCTTCGGAAATGGTCATAGACACCTCTGGTCTGGATGCGTTTCATGGCTTTATGACGGAAAATGCCTATACCATTATGGAGGAACAGATAAAAACAGAATGTCAAAAGAGACAATGCAAAGCTACAAAGAAACTGAATTATCAGCAGACAGCAGAGGGAAGTTTTGATGTGGCAAGTTTCGTTCTTCTGTCGGATGGCGGTATTATCCGTTGTGACTATAATCTGAAAAGTGGTGCTGTTTCTATCAGCCAGACAGAGTATTCTGAGGCGGATATTGCAGCAATGCACAATGCTGAAATGAAAGCGGAGCAGGAGGCAATGGAACGGCAACAGGCAGCGGATAAGAAAAAGGCAGAGACGGCAAAAAAGAAATCCCAAAAGAAAGCTGGCACAAAGGCAAAAAAGAGTAAGGACAAATCGAAGAAGAAATTTTCCGGCAGGAAATCAGCAACGAAAAAGAAAGCGAAGTCGAAGGTCAGAAAAAAGTGATTTAAGAGAAAATGGTTTCGTATCATATCGACTATCATGTAGTATTTATCGGTATCCGGGGTATTAGGGGTGTCCCCTAACAAGAACAGGTGCCTGTACCTGTGCAAACTTGTGGACACAGTTTGCGTATCTTGCAGGGCATTAAAAAGGCGGTTATATGCACATAAAAGGTGTATATAAACGGGTACATCAGAAAACGGATTGGACATAATGTCCAGACAGAAAATCAAAGGGACAGACTTTAGTGATTGGACATTATGTCTAAACAGGGAGGCAAAAGTGAAAATCAAATTATTTCACAACACAAACATTGCGTTAATGCGTAAGAAGGCAATCGGCATAAATGCTGATACAGAAAAGAGGTAAGAATGGGGAAAGAATCAAAAACGGAGATTGTAAAAATACGGATGACAGCAAAAGAAAAAGCAGAACTGCAGAAACTGGCAGGGCAGCATCACATGAACATGAGTGACTATATCCGCCGGGTATCAGCAAGACCGCCCAATGTGACAAAGGATGAGTTTGAGGATTCCGTCACAAGGGTAATTTATGAGATAAATAAAATCGGTGTGAATATCAACCAGATTGCAAAAAAGTACAATGAGAACAAATATGTAAAGCCAAGTGCTGAGTTAGTGAGGCTGTTGGAAAAAACAAATGAACTTCTGCGTTCGGTCACATCATTTTATTATGAGAGGGGGTAGGGCAGATGTCTCTGATTATAAAAATGGATACCATTAAAACGGAAGAACATTTGAAAAAGGCAATTCCTTATATTATGAATGAGAGAAAAACAAACGGTTTACATTACAGTAATTCGGGAATTTTACCAGAGCAGATTACAAACACGTTCTTTATGACGAAAAAGAGATTTCCGACAAGGGGAAACAGACAGGCATACCATTATAAATTTTCTTTTTCCAAAGATGAAAAAATTTCTCCAGAGGATGCGTTCTCTTTTATCAAAGAATGGGTGGAGGGGTATTTGGGAGACAATTATGATTTTGTATGTTCCGTACATCAGGACAGGGATCATCTGCATATGCACCTGATCTTTAATTCTGTTTGTCGGACCGGAAGTAAGTATCATTATAAAAAAGGAGACTGGAACCGCATTGTCAAACCTTTGACAAACCGTTTGGCAGATAAATATTATACAGGGCATCTAAAGGAAAAAGATGAGACACTGGATTATACTTACAACTATAAAAAAGGAAAAAACGGAGTGGACTGGCAGGCTCGTGTTCAGAATGATATGGATCAATGTATCAGTATGAGTAAATCCTACAGCGATTTCAAGAAGAAGATGGTAACAAAGTTTCATTATCAGTTAAGGGAGGGTGTATCAAGGGATTATGGCGTGTATCTTTCCCTTATGCCTCCCGGAAAAGGAAAAGCAATTCGTTCTTACCGTTTGGATACAGGGTATATGCCCGTAGATATAGAGGCGAAGATAGAGGAACGGTATATCATGTCGGAAATAGATGAGGTGCAGGCAGATGATATGGTTTCCTATGAAAATAGTGCAAAACTTCACAGGGAGATTTCTTTAGCGGTGCAGGATAGAAAACTGGACTGGATGATGAGCCGGAACTATACATTTATCCCGTATCAAACTTTATCGGATTATCAAAAAGTACTGGTACGGAGAACTTTAGAGGCAAAGAGGATGTACCGAAGAACGGGAACGTTATTGCAGATGCATGAGCAGAGTGTCCGGACGGTCAAAGGAATGATAGGGGAAATGAGGGAGATGGGTGTTTACCGTAAAATAGGCGGTCAGCAGATACAGCAGTCATTGAAACAGAAAAAACCGGAACAGCAGAAAATGCAGAGAGAAGTGCAGAGAGAAGTGCGGAAGTGGAGGCAGAAATGACAGAACAACAGATTGAAATGGCAAAGAAGTTGATGATGGAATATGGATTGTCTGCGGAGAGTCCTGAGAATACCTTGCTTTATCTCGGTTTAGGATATGGATTATCAGAAGATGCAATTCGTTCTTATCTTGGCAGGAAAGAGGATTCCCTGCTGGAAAAACATTTGTGTATGATTTGCCGGATTCTTGGCATGGATGTTTCCAATCGGGATATGGATAAGAATATGGCTGGACAGAGTGGTAAGCAGATGTTGTCTGATCCTGTAGGGAGACTGGATGCCATTATGAGGGAACACTACAAGTCCTCTGGCAGTAAGGAAAAATCCTATGGACAGATCATGGAGTTTATTCTGAACGATTCCGGTCTGTCGGCAGCACAGATAGAACAGTTACGGTTGGCAGCACAGGCAGGAGTGCCGGAGGATGAGGTGCTGAAAATGGCAAAAGGGAGAAAAGAGCCAATGGAGATTAAACGGTGTGTGGAATTTTTTCAGATGGTGCAGCAAGAGGACACTAAGAAAGTGAAACACAGTTTTTTTATAAAATAATTTTTGAGTAGATTATTTATTGTATACATGATATTATATTATCAAGAATTTAAGAGAAAAATACTAATTCCGATTTATGGAAGGCAGGATGTTGTAGGAGATGATACTAAGAATGAACAGGATTGATAAACCGAAACTTACATCTGGTCAACTGGTAAGTAAATTAAAAAATGATAAAGGTGTTACTTTCAGATATGAGAATGAACAATCTGCTGAAGAGTTTTTACACGACAGAAATAATTATATGCGTACAGCGTCATATCGTAAAAATTATGTTAAATATACTAAAGGATTAAGTGAGGGGAAATATATTAATCTTGATTTTGGGTATCTGAAAGAACTATCAATTCTTGACATGCATTTAAGAGATATTATTGTTAGGATGTGCATTGATATTGAACATGATCTTAAGGTGAAATTGGTCAACGATGTAGAAAGTGATGCTACAGAAAATGGGTATGATATTGTGGATCAGTTTTTGAATAAGTATTCTTATATAAGGGATAACAAATTGGCGGCTACAGCATCATCACCTTATACATACGGACTGGCATTTAAATATTTCGTTATTAATAAAGTAAAAAACAAAAAAACAGGTAAGATTGAGAATGTGATACAAACAGTGGATTGTCCTGTATGGGTAATTGTTGAATTGTTGACATTTGGAGATTTCATGCGTTTGTATGATTTTTATTATAATGTGAAGGGTAATGTTCCAGTATCATATAAAGTATTAAACTTAGTTCGGAATTTAAGAAATGGATGTGCACATAATAATTGTATTTTAGCTGATTTGACACCTCATTCATCAGTGCCCCCAGTAGAAGTTGCAACGGCTGTCTCCAAAATTTCTACTATTAAAAACAATCAAAGAAAAAAGAAAATGTCGAGTAGAGTTGTGATGGAATTCGTCAGCATGCTTTATGTATATAATTCTGTTGTGTCCGAAAAAGTGAAGTATCATAGAATACAGGAGCTTAAGTTGTTTTGGAATGGAAGAATGATAGAAAAGAAAGCTTTTTTCAAAACAAATGATTTATTGGTTGGAACTTATGAATTTATAAAGAAAGTAATAGAAGCATGGTTTTAGTGAAAAAAGTATATACCAATTGTATCTATTTAGTCGTTGGATGAATAACAAATAAAGAGGTGGATAAAATATGCTTTCCCGATATAACGGAGTCAAATTTTACGGAGTTAATGATTGGAGCATTGCTGAGAACTTAGAAAAAGCTGTGGTCATTCTTGAAACTATTGATACAAATACGGAGTATACAGATATCAATCAAGTAATAGAACTATATAATATTCAAGAATTATTTAATAGTGGTGTATACCTTAAAAAGTGGGATGAAAAGAACATCGATCATTATAAACAAATAAGTAATTCAACAACAAAGGTTATAGGAAAATTCTTTGGAAAAATTAGTGATGGGAACTTTTTTCAACTTTGCCAGTCTGTTTGCATTGAATATATTAAAATTATTGGAAATTGTTTGTTAAGTTCAAGACATACAAAAATGTATCAAGTCAAATATTCTCTGCGTATCTTCATGATTCAGAAACAACACTTTGGGTATTGTTGCAGCAAATTGAGATAGTAAAATATTATGGTAAGGAGTTGGCGGAAATACTGCGTGTTTCTGAACAGACACCTCAACTGATTATTAGTAAGTTTTTGGAGGCAGGTAGCAAGAAGTGCCAGTATCATTTCCCCAAAGAATTATCTCCATCAGAATTTGAGGATATTTTTCAAAAATATATTGATTCAGAGACAGCAAATTATAATTATCTTCGACTACTTGCCGATGCTCAAAGTTCCAAAGAATGTCCGATTAGTGATAAGTTACGATTATCTGCAAAGAGAGCATGTGATTCATATTGGGAAAATCGTCCTGATACAGGTATTCATATAGAAAGTGGTATTGGAGTGGAATTTACGGATGCACCAGAAATAAAAAGTGTAAAAAGGGAAAAGAGAAATACCCTATTGATTACATATGACATTAAGTGGTTATTGGAAAATTTAGACTATCCAACAATATTAAATAACTTTTTGTATGTTTTTGAACAGTTTGATTTCTGTTGGAGGAGTACGCTGGTTTCGGTAAAATCACAATTAGGAATCTTGGAAAGAACCCTTTTTATAAGAGGTAATAAAGATTACATCAGGGGAGAAAGTTTTAATGCTTTGGAGAATCTTACAACATTACAGATGAAAGGGTATTATAATATACTGGAAAAGAACGGGGTATGTCTGGAAGATGTTTTGAAATGGTTTTTTGAAAAATATCTTCCAGAAGAATTTTGTGCAAATGGTTTTCATTTTAACCCTCCATCAGAGGGAACGACTCTAGTTGAAAAGTGTCGAACTATAGCATCTGAAATGGATGGAGTTCTCAAACAGTTTCGCATGTATGTGCAAGATGGAGAGATAGATCAGGAATTGTTTGAAATGTCTTCTGAGCATATTGTTTTTTCCAATTTGTCAGGATTTGTAGAAGAGAAGTATGCTTATGGAAGTAGTGATAATATTGAAAATGAGCAATTTTTATTGTTTTCTGATCAGAGTCATCTATATTATATAGAGAAAACAAAAAGCAAATATTCTTGCCTCTTTGAACTGTTGGTTAAAGAAAAAGTGAATTTTTCTGATTTTTGGGAACATCAGCATAGTAATCTGCAGTGGCTTATTGATCGAGGTATTATCATAGTAGATTTAGATGGATATTTGAAAATAAATGTTCCTAAAGTTTATATTTTAAAGGATTTATATGAACACGATGTGATTTGCCCTCAATATTATGATGATGAATTAAAAAGTATAGTAGATGAATGGTGCAGGAATGGTGATTTAAAATTGGAAAATACTCTTTTTTCTAAACCAGAGCAGGATTACCTTAATTATAAACTGAACAAAGCTTCATACAGTAATGGACTTGATTTGCGAAATAAATATGCACATAGTACTTATACAAAAAATGAAAACACACAATATGTAGATTATATAAATCTATTAAAAATAATGATTCTTATTATTACAAAGATAAATGAAGAGTTCTGTTTACGAGAGCGACTTCATGAACTGCGTTTTAAAAATGAATAGATATGAATTAAATTACAAGTATATAGGTGGTTTTTTTAGGTTTAGGTTCTAATATTAATTTTAGCAAAAATTTCTATTGACATTATTAAAGAATTTGCATATACTATTATCAGAATCATAAAACACTTTGGTGTTTTTGTAAGGGCGGTGTTACGACATCGCTCTATTTTTTTGGAATCTTTATTTGAAATAAAATGACAAGGCAGTTATGGGTAATCTTACTTATAGCTGCTTTTTTGATGCAAAAAAGAAAGGAGAAACCAACATGAGCGAAGAATTACAGTAAGCGCCCAATTGATAGGCGTCATTAAAACATGAAACACTCCTTTGATGGAGTGTTCAAATTTTGATACGTTTA
>RAYF01000099.1 GCA_003611745.1 bacterium D16-36
AAATTCCTGCAATGCCTGCAGTCCTTCGGCAGCTTACCCCTGTCCCCATACATCTCTTCCAGTGCCCTGAGGCGTTCCTTCAACTCATGGTTCTCCTGCTCTAAATCCTGCACCTTTTCTGACAGCATTGGTTGTACCTCCCAAACATGATATAATTAAACATTATTCAATTTGTTATCACATAGTAGCACATTAGTTTTTGATGTGTTTCCCTTATTATACACATCAAAAACTAATGTGTCAATATCATAAAGGAGGTTTTTTATGTCTTTTAATAAACGTCTTAAAGAAGCTCGTCAAAGTTCTGGCAAAACCCAAAAGGAAACAGCCGAAATCATTGGAATGACGCCTAACGCATACCAAAAATATGAATTAGGGACAAGTGAACCCAATCTAACTAAACTTGTTATTTTAGCTGATATGTTTAATGTTTCCTTAGATTACTTGTTATGTCGTGACGATTTTATAAAATCTCACGAAGTTTACGCTGATGAACATTGAATAAATCTTCCAATTTATCCCAAAGCGTAATTTTTCCAATAGTTGTACCATATTCGATACGCTGGTAGTGCTGTTCCGTAATTCCGAGATACTCCGCTACCTGCTGCTGTGTCATGCCCGCATCCCTGCGGGCTTTCTTCAAGTTCTCCCTGGCCACTCTGCTCACCCCTTTCTTCTACCTTGCCAAGGTCTTACCCTGCTCCTATAATTGACATACAGGCTGCTGCAACAGCCGAGTATATCAGAAAGGAAAAACGCATGCTAACACCAAAAATTAAAAACACCGTTAAATATGAGAAGTGCACATATGATATTTATGCCTTTAAAAAACTAAATAAGGCAGAAATAAAGTTATCGTTAAGGCAGTGGTTAATCCATACTAAAAGAAAAACCTTGCCGAAATCTGGCCACTACAAGATTATTTCCATTTTTGGATTTGACTCTGAATAATCTCTGCCAGTACCCCTGCCTCCTTAATGCCAAGCTTCAAAACTGAACCATACGTACTTGGCAATATCATAATAGTCTTTTCTTTTTCATTGGGCATTACGAAAAAGATATTATCGTATTGTACATCTGCAGATGCAGACATTTCTTCATTCATCTCCCGCTGCAGCTCTTTTCCTGATACTGCCGAGAGATGAATGATATTCTGTTCCTCTCTCATATTCACCTTCATATGCAGTTCTCCCCATACTCCATCTTTGCAAAAGATTCGCATGTATCGTCTGGTTTCCTGTTCCTTAGCCTCTGGCCTGCTGTACAATGCCCATCATACGTAGGATAATAACTTGTCCCGCATCTGATGTAATGCTGTGAAAAATTCCTGCAATGCTTGCAGTCCTTCGGCAGCTTACCCCTGTCCCCATACATCTCTTCCAGTGCCCTGAGGCGTTCTTTTAACTCATGGTTCTCCTGCTCTAAATCCTGCACCTTTTCTGACAGCATATGTCCCTCCTTACGGTTACATACATTTCGGATGCATACATATTGTATGCAGATATCTTGCTTATAATATAGTACAATCTGTATGTAATGTCAATATATATTTTGGAGGTTTCATAATGTTCAATAAAAGACTTCGTGAAATGCGTATGAAATGTGGGTTTACTCAACAGAACATGGCTGATAAACTTGGAATATCTTTAAATGCTTACCAAAAGTACGAACAGTCCGAACGTTCCCCGTCATTGGATTGTCTTGTTTCCATAGCGGATATTTTTGATATATCACTTGATTATCTGCTATGCAGAGATAAATTTATACAATCTCACGCAGCTTCCTCTGATGAATATTAAACAAGTCTTCTAAGCTATCCCATATTTCAAAATCACCAGTTCTGCTACCCTGCTCTATCTTTTGATAGTAAACCATACTTATTCCAAGCTTATCCGCTACCTGCTGCTGTGTCATGCCCGCATCCTTGCGGGCTTTCTTCAAATTTTCCCTAACCATCCTGCTCACCTATTTTCTTCTACCTTGCCAAACTCTAACCCTGCTCCTATAATTGACATACAGGCTGCTGCAACAGCCGAGTACACAGGAAAGGATGGGTTACAAATAATGGCTGAAATACAACCAATAACTCCGGAAACGGCAGCTCATAACATAGCAACCTTATTTAGCCAGCAATATATTGATAAACTTAACGGGCCTAACATTACATCCCCTGATAGCAACGAAATCAATATTGCGGCAGAAAAAGCTGCTGAATTATATGCAATTGCATATGACACAGTGTTTGATTATTTTACCAGACAGAATAAACTGGATTAAACCTGTCTAATGGAAACCTCGCTTAATGGTGTTTCCGGCCTGTATATTTCTGAGGTTTCTAATATGCAGGCCATTCTTCTTACAATTATCTTTGATTCACTTAATGTCACTCCCTGAGTTTGCATGTCTTTTAAGTAAAAACCAGATAGTTTTTCAATTTTCTCCATGTCATTTCCAGCCATATTTATATTCCGCTCCTGCCGCTTAGTCATAAATCTCCCCTGCTTTCCTGCTTCAATGTGCTGATAATATCTTTCGCTAATGCCTAAATATTCTACTTCTCAAAGCACACTATTAATTTTTTTGCTAGTTCTAAATAAAATCTATGTGAGCTTTGAGCCATGAAACTAAGTGTGTTTCGCATCTCCTCAGATGTGGAACACACAGTTTCGATTTTAAATTGAATTTCCGTTTCATTTTCACCCACAAAAGTTTTTTCAAGTGCTACGGCTTTTTTTATTTCATGCACCACCCTTTCCTACACTGTTCCTGCCGTCTGCCTTGGCATGGGATGATTATATTACACCCGGGCATCCAGAACTTCTCACTGTTGCGTGGAATCATAAGGAACCCATCGAAGAGGCTTTCCCTGAACTGGTTTCCCATCTGACTTATCAATAAAAGTCTCAATTGTTGTTTTCTCAAGTGCCGGGTCATAGTCCAAAATAACCCGGCACTTTGTGCCAATAGGAACCGTTTGAACCATATGGAACATCCCTAACAAAACTTTTTCAAAGCCTTCTGTATTAATATGGTATGTAGAATATTTTTCCATGTTTTCCCTTCCGTCCTCCTGCCGGCTGACATATTAGATTTGCCACACATTTCTTGTTATGCTATACTAAAACTATCAATCATGAAGGTTGAAATACATAGAGGAGGGAACAAAAATGGCAAGCGAAAATTTTGATTCTTCCAATCATACTTCACTAGACGAACCTATTTTTGTGCTTCGTGATAACCTTGGTGTTCTCGCTGTGCAAGTTCTTTCTGCCAAAAAGGATTTGTCGCAAATGTCTTATGACGATATGCTCAGAGAACTTCTTGAAATCATTGAAGATCTCCACAAAGCATATGACCGAATGAATTAAAGGTCGGCGTCGGCAATTTCTTGAAAAGGACGTTTTTTTAAGAAATTGCCTGCTTTTCTATTAAAATAATATTCCTGAAGGCGGTCTACTGCAGCCTTTGCTTCCTCATAAGTGCAGTTTTCTTCCAATAATACCTTTTCCAAACGCCCATACACCCTCTTATATCTTTCTCTATCCATCTTGCGATTGCCTGCCTCCTCTTTTTCATCCTAAATTCCTCCTACACTGTCCCTGCGGTCTGCCTTGGCGGCTTGCGTGGCAACTCGGCGTCATGTTCCCTTTTCCTTTTTATCCTGTACTCTTCCTCATGCCCCCTTGCCATCTGCTCCCCAATTCCCCACAGGCGTCCAATTTGTAAAGGAGTACCAACCTGTATAGCTACTTCTAAAACTTCCAATACCCTTTTCTTTTGTTCTGCTGATACTACCTGCATAGGTATCACCCCGCTTTCCTTTTTGTTATTGCTAACTGTTATTTCCTCATAAAATTAACCTTGTTTTCCATTCCCTCCCCTTTTATACTGTGATTACAGGCTCCCGCCAGAGCCGAGTACATATGAAGGGAGTAATTTATTGGGTCTTATAAGATATCAATTTGATGGAAGCTCATTGTCCACTGCCGACCGCGCAAAGCTTCAAGAACTTATTGAAGACTGGTCAGAAGCAGGCCTGCAGATTGTCAACATTAAAAATAGCCTTTACGAAGGTTATTTTGATGAAAATACGGATATCAACAAGCTTCCATTTCCATATGGCACTGTCATAACAATCGTTTAATTTCCTCTGGATATTCAGGCGCATACTGTGTGATAAGTGTCCTTTTCTGTTCCGGGTCATAATCAACAATTACCCGGAACGGCTTTGAAAAATCAAGCTTTCCCATAATAAGCTGGAATGCCTGTAACGCGGCTGCGAACCGGTCTGTCCACATGAATGCCTGTATCTCTTTGCCCTCTTTTTCCAGATATTTGTTTCCGTTCTTCTTAAATTCCTGCAGTTTCTTATGATCTTCTTCTGTCATTTGATATCTTGAAACGTCAATGTCCATTTTCCCTCACACCTCCCTTCTTGTTATTGCCAGCTGCCATTTCCTCCCATATAATAAATACACAGGCTGCTACAACAGCCGAGTACATACGAAAGGAGAAGCGCATGGGAACTATGTATCATCTTGACCTATCTAATTTGTCTCCATCTGAAAAGGAGTACTACAAAAACAAAATAGAAAATAATGCATTTGAAATGTTTCCTTATTCAGAACAAATAGATAGATATCAAATTCTTTGGGACTCTGAAGAGGATATTTATAATGCATTACAACTTCCTCAAAAATTACTATTAAAAAAACTTAACTAAGTTCTATAGTAATTATGAATCCCATATCTTCTGCCACATTCTTTAAAACTTTCTTCTGTTTATTCCCTATTGAGCCTTTCCTTCACGCTTGATAGGGAATTCTTGAGAATCTTCTTTCTTGCACTGGGAAACAGGTGTATAAAAACAATAATTAGTATTCAAAGATTCCGCATCGTAAAATAATTCCATACGGAAACTTTTATTTTTGTTCATATAAGTAAAAATTGATCCTGCCATTCCCATTAAAAAGGCAATTGTTTTTTCAAATCCTTCTGTCTTTACCATGCCTCTGCCAGCAAACTTCTCGCCTTTTTTTGCAGCCTTTTGAGCGTCCGTTTCAGAAAAAGGAATAAACTTTCGTTCTTTCTCTTTTTGCTGCTTGTCAAAATGAATAATCCCGGTATCCAAATTTTCCATCCTATCCTATCCTTTCCTACATTGTCCTTGCCGTCTGCCTTGGTGGCTTACGTGGCAACTCAGACTCTTGTGCAATTTTTATGCTTTTAGCTAGCAAAATAATAATATCTTTATTTTGCTCTGAAAGCTTACTAAAAATAGCTTGCATTTCTATACTCCTGTCTTCCATAAATAATCCCCCCTTTCATTTACTTGTTATTGATAACGTATCTTGATAATACATCAATAATTGATTTTTGTCAACTGTCTTTCGATAATTTTCTTGACTTTTTCATCATTAATTGATATTGTTGTATTGGAGGTGTTGCCAATGAATGACCGTATTCGTGAATTAAGAAAAGTTCTCAATCTAAGCCAACGCGAATTCGCAGAGAAAATAGGCTTGAAACAAAATGCAATAAGTTACATGGAAAAGAATGGTTCAACAGTCACAGAACAAAATATCAAAACAATTTGCTCTCAATTTAGCGTCAATGAAAATTGGTTGCGAACCGGGTCAGGAAAAATGCTTCTTGAAAATGAAAAAAAGCAAAAAGAGTTCTTCGATGTTTTTGACGAACTTTCTCCTGTTCTCCAAGATTACTTAATCAAGACAGCAAAAGATTTACTGGACACACAAGCAAAACTACAATTTAATAATGACAAAACCTAATTCACACCATTTCACAAGCAATGCAGATGCCTTATAACTGCATTGCTTGTCTGCATTGATTTCGAACAAAGCATATTCGATTTCAATGTAAATAATATATCATCCAAAGAAATCAATGATGCAGGCATATCTCTGCACCTGCAATTTTCTCTATTTTTTATATCCTCTCTTGACAATACGTATAACACGTGCTATACTGTTTTTGTAAGGAGGTGGAACATGAAAGATAAAGACCTGTTAAAGCTTTTGAAGAAAAATGGATGGAACGTAGTCAGAATCAACGGCAGCCATCATGTTCTTCAAAAAGATGGGAAAACTACTGTTATTCCCTTACATGGCAAAGATGTTCCTATCGGCTTACTCAATAGTATTCTTAAGGAGGCAGGGCTGAAATAGCCCTCCTTTCCTTGAACCATAAGGAGGTATGTTTATGCTGTTTGTATATCCCGCTATCTTCCACAAAGAAGATGGCGCATACTGGGTTGAATTTCCCGATTTGGATGGCTGCCACACCTACGGCAGTTCCGTCAATGAAACCATGGAAGCGGCACAGGAAGCCTTAGCTGCTTACCTTCTCACTCTTTTGGAGCAGGAGAAAGCGATTGCCACTCCATCCGATATTTCTACCATTCACACAGACGATGGTTTTTCCTCCCTTGTGTCTTGTGATATTAACCAGTATAAGGATACAAAGGCTGTAAAAAAGACGTTAACCATACCGTCATGGCTAAATGACTGTGCTGTTTCTATGGGAATAAACTTTTCGCAGGTATTGCAAGAAGCTCTTCTCTCTAAAATACAAGCATAATATTTAGCCAACGCCCCGGTTTCACATGGAATCGGGGCAAATCCTTTTCTATTTAACGTTTTTGGTCTGCATCCGTTTACTCCTGCTGCCGTCCTGCCTTTTTTCTGCTCTGTTCTTCCTCATGCCCCCTTGCCATCTGCTCCCCAATTCCCCACAGGCGTCCAATTTGTAAAGGAGTACCAACCTGTATAGCTACTTCTAAAACTTTCAGTACCCTTTTCTTTTGCTCTGCTGATACTACCTGCATAGGTATCACCTCGCTTTCTTTTTTGTTATTGCTAACCGTTATTTCCTCTCGTTGTATAATAGAATCAAACAAAAGGTAACTTATATTTACATAGTAGTATCTATTGTTTACTTTGTCAATACTTTTTTGTAAATCTAATTCACTTTTTGGATTGACACTCTACTAATTCTTGGTATAATATTGTTAATTCCATCAGTAAAGGAGGGAAATTATGCGTGAACGAGTAAGAGAGTTAAGAAAAAGCTTAAATCTGACATTAGAAAAATTTGGTAGTAAATTAGGAGTTGGTAAAAATGCAATCAGCAGAATAGAAACGGGGAAAAGCAATCTTACAGAACAAATGTTCAAGTCTATCTGCAGAGAATTTAATGTTAACCCCGAATGGCTCCGCAACGGTACAGGTGATATGTTCCTTGAATTAGATGAAGATGGCATTATTGCCGGATGGGTCGGAAAAGTCCTAAAGGATAAACCGAAATCTTTCCGCAAAAATGTTATTTCTGTGATGTCAACATGGACAGAAGAAGACTGGGACTGGATTGAAAGGCAGGCGAACGCTATCATTGCTGAATCTAAAAAGGGCCACGATTAACCAAACGTGGCCCTTCTGCTTATGCTAGGAATTCTAAAAGAAAGATATAAATGCATTTTAACTGCTGTTCTGTTGCGTTCTCTAACATTTCCAGTATTAACTTCCTGTATATCATATCCTTTCCTCCATTTGTGCATTTTTTCCTTGGTTGCCTATGTATTCTGATTATCTGTATGTGTCCCTCCCTTCTTTAAAAACATTTTATCGTTTACTGCAATGTATTTCAATGCTTTTGGCAAAACGTTCAATATAATGAACACTTTTTTTATACTTAGTATTTTCGTTTATATGCGGAATCATATAGCTCTTCGATATCTGTATCAAGTGCTTCTGCAATCCTTTCCATGTTGTTCATCGTGGGGCTTGTTTTTTCATTCTCTATATTATTAATCGTCCCGACTGCCAGCCCAGTCCTTCTTGATAACTCCCTCCCACTTATCCTGCGTTTTTCCCTAGCTTCAAATACCTTGATTTTCATAATAGCCTCCTAAATTATGCGCTTAATATAGTAATATGCCGATATTAAGCAATCCCGGCTGGTAAATATAGGAAAAATTTTGACTTAGGTATTTCAACTCTCAAATCAATTTGCTATAATGTAATTTATAAATACTTATATAATGGAGGGAAAAACTATGAAATGTACAAAATGTGGTTCCGAACTAAAAATTTATTCCAAAGAACATGGTATGGTTATCAATAACAGGCCAAATTTCGCAAACTTTGTCTGTTGCGATAGCTGTAAAACTGAAATACTACTATCAGACTTTTTAAAAGATAATGCTGATAACCCAGCACAAAAAACTTCAAAAAAATTATTTATGTATGACAAATTCTATCTATCAACATGGGTAATCGCATTATGCTTTACCTTTTCATACTTTATTATACCTTTCATTGTTGGCGTTTGCCTGCTAATTAGACAGACAACAGAAAATATAGAATACAAAAAAAGATATGGGCAATGGGATGATATTCATAATAATATCATACTAAAGGAACTTGAATTAGCAAGCAGGACAAATGAAGCTGAAAGGAAAGAAAAAGAAATTAAAAAATTAACTTCTGAAATCTCTGACTATCAAAAAAAGATTTCTATGTTAAAAGAGGATTTGATTTCTGAAGAAACTCAAAATCTTGCCAATAGCCTTGATTACTCTTCTTTTGACTCCTATACATCAGAAGAATGCAAAAATGAATTAGCACTATTGCAACAAGATGAAAAAGAACTCATAAAAGCTGGAGATGCAGTTCAAGTCACCTCAAGCCAAGGGAAAAAGCAAACCAATGACAACTCTAAACAGATACTTAGATGTTTCAATGCAGAATGTGATAATATTGTTTTATCTATCTCAATAAAAAATATAGATTCTCTCAGAACTAAATTAACAAAATCTTACGATACATTAAACAAAATCTTTGAAGTAGATGGGGTATCTCTTTCAAAGCAACTATTAGAGTACAAACTCAAAGAACTGACCCTGCTATATGCTTTTGAAGTAAAAAGAAAACAGGAGTTAGAATTGCAAAAGGCAATAAAAGAGCAGATGTTAGAAGAAGAACGGGTTAGGAGGGAGCTAGAAAAACGAAAATCCGAAATCGAAAAAGACCAGAAGCAATTTTCTAACGAAGTTTCCAAGCTTATGAAATATCTGCAAAAGACAGAGAATGATATCGAAAAACAGCTCTATGCAGATAAGATCAGGGAATTAGAAGAAAAAATCAAGACTCTGGAATCTGAGAAAGCTGATGTCATCAACCGGGAACAGAACGCAAAAGCCGGATTCGTATATATCATATCCAATATTGGCTCATTTGGAGAAAATATATTTAAAATCGGCATGACCAGAAGGCTTGAGCCTATGGACAGGATAAAAGAACTGAGCAGCGCATCCGTACCATTTGAATTTGATGTACATGCCATGATCTTTAGCGAAGATGCCCCAGCCTTGGAATCTTCCCTGCATCAACACTTTGATAGCTGCCGGGTAAATAAGATCAACCCTAGAAAAGAATTTTTTAATGTCTCTATTAATGAGATAGAAGAATATGTTACCGAAAACTATAACGATACCGTGGAATTCACCAAGATACCTATCGCCAAAGAATACCGCGATACACAGGCATTATATGGAGGAGAGGATTTTGAATAAAAAACACAACCCACCTGCACCTGATTTTACATATACTGCTGCCGATAATAACCAATATCCATATACCGCCAGGCAAAATCATCCTGCTCTGTTAAAGAGCAGGATGACGGCGTATCAGGATAAATTAGGCAGGCTCTGTAAGGACAAAAAAGCAGGCAGCCCGGAATAACCCGTTTCTTCACTGCATCCGCCAAAGGCGCGCCTGCTACTGCCATACTTTCTATTCTCTAATAACTAAAAAACACAGGGGTGGAAATTCTGTTGTATTATGTAGGGAAAACAACGTTAAAGGAGAACCGCCCCTGCATCATCTGATGGCCCCCAGACAAAACCTATGCCCTGAACTGGCAGGCCTTCTTATAACCTGCAGGGGCAGTGTTAATCAATACTGCAAGTATGTAGAGGTACAGTACCGACGGAGAAGTCCCCTGCATTAAAGTATATTATACCATATTTTGTTATTTTGTAAATTACAATTATATTCTAATTTTAATCAACTAATTTTCTTTCCCATATTTTCCTTATGCATGCCCATGCCGCTATTGAAAAAGGATTACAGCGGAAAAAATTTAATTCCCCCTTGATATTTGTGCGCATAATGCGTATAATACAATTATAAGGAGGGTGCAGTATGAAATTCCGGGAAATAGAAAAAATAATCTTAGCGGATGGATGGCAGTTCAAAAAAGCAAAAGGTTCCCACTATTCTTACATCCATCCAACAAAACCTGGCAAGGTTTCCATTCCAAATCATCCCGGAGACCTTGACCCCCGTACAATTAAATCCATATTGAAGCAGGCCGGGTTGTAAAACCCGGTACTGCAACACCATAAAGGAGGATTCTTCTATGAAATTAACTTATCCCGCTTGCTTTTATCCTTGGGAAGAAAAAAAAGGAGGGTTTACCGTTGAGGTTCCGGACCTTCCCGGCTGTGTTAGCGAGGGTGACACACTGGCGGAGGCTATCCTTATGGGTACGGATGCCGCATCCGGCTGGGTACTTGACGAACTGGAAGACGGGAAACCTGCACCAAAGGCAAGCCCTTTGGAAAGTATTACCCCCGATCCTGGCGGTTTCGTAAGCATGCTGGTCCTGGACATGGATGCCTATGCTGAAAAATACGGTGAAAAAGCAGTACGAAAAAACCTTACTATCCCTGCATGGCTCAATACCTTTGCTGAAAATAACCACATTAACTTTTCACAGGTACTCCAAGATTCCCTGACTGCCCTCTACCTGCAAAAGCGGCAAGCTTAATTAACCGCCCCATATTATACAGCCCGGGTATCGGAATCACTGCCCAGGCTGTATAAAACTATACAACCATGAAAGGATGTGTGCCCTATGAGGAACCCGAACGGTTACGGAAGCATCGTCAAATTATCC
>RAYF01000100.1 GCA_003611745.1 bacterium D16-36
CCGTTTTGGCAGGGAACACGTTATGATGGACTATTATCTGGAATATTATTTTCCTGAAAAGAAAGTCCGCTACATAGCGGTTTCCGACGGTGAGGACACAGAAAAGGGATTGAGTGACTTTGTTCCGTTTAAAAACCTGTTCAATGAATGGTTTGCCAAAGACACCAGCCGCAAAATAAAGACCTCCATGAATGCCAAATTCCGCGCAGGCGAACATACCTGTGCATATGCCCCGATAGGCTACAAAAAGAACCCTGATATAAAAAACAAACTGATGATTGACGAGGAAACAAGATGGATTGTGAAAAAGATTTTTGAGCTTGCTCTCCTTGGAAACGGCGCTTCAAAAATCATGAAGCTCCTTATTGCGGATAGAGTCCCTACGCCCAGCTACCTTAATTATAAACGGTTTGGCACATTTTCAAACATCTATGCAGATGCGCCGGAAGAAAAGGCATGGGAATGGAACATTGGTCAGGTAAAGAGTATCTTAAAAGACGAAACCTATATCGGCAATTCCGTCCATTACAGGCAGACAAAGGCATCTTTTAAAAGTAAACGCCGCGTGTACAGGGACAGAAGCGAATGGCTGACGGTTGAGGGGACGCATGAACCGATCATATCAAAATCGGATTTCGACAATGTGCAGGGACAACTGGCGTCAAGGCGCAGGGAGAAAAAGGACTTTACAACACAGGTATTCGCAGGGCTGCTAAAATGCTCCGGCTGTGGTTGGGCGCTGACTTATGACGGAAAGATGGAACATACGGCTACTATAAATGCGGCAAATACAGTATGTACGGAAAAGGATACTGCAGCAACCACCATATACATTATGACACACTCTATGCATATGTCCTGTCAAGATTGCAGTACTGGTCAAAGCAGGCTCATACGGACGAAGAAAAACTGTTGAAGAAGCTGCTGAACGCAGGCGACAGGGAGTCCGGCGCTATCCGTAAAAAACAGGAAAATGACCTGAAACGCGCGGAAAAACGAAGGGCAGAATTAGATAATTTATTCACAAGGCTGTATGAGGACTGGGTGGCAGGACGTATTACAGAATACAATTTCAATATGCTCTCTGCAAAGTATCAGGATGAACAGGCACAGCTTGATGAACAGCTTAACGGATTAAAGGCTAAGCTGAACGAAACAAGGCAGACTTCCACTGATGCAGAAAAATGGATTTCTTATATCAGAGAAACTGCTTATCCTACAGAGCTGACAGCCCCACTCCTAAACACGCTGATTGAAAAGATAGTCGTCCATGATGCGGTCAAAATGGAAGATGGCACAAAGGAACAGGAAATTGAGATATACTACCGCTTTATCGGCAAAATCGAGTGATGCATCAAGTTTTTTATTAACAGTGTCTTTAAGTGTGTGAAACAGACATTGACTATTCCGAGCTTCGGGAATACAATGCCGCACTCGGAAAAATCAGCGGCAATCTGAACCAGATAGCAAAGCGAATGAATGCCACAGGCAATGTCTATGCCGCCGATGTAAAGGAAGTCAAGGAGCTGATGAAAAAAGTGTGGGATACACAAAAGTCCATGCTCTCAAAACAGCCATACATGAAGCTGTAAACCAAATCTGAAATCCCTGCCGGGGCAATACTGCCTAAGCCTGTTTTTCTCCGCAAATATATGAAAAAGAAACCGCAAAAAAATTTGAAAACGCTCAAAATTCGACATTAAAAAAGGTGTATCGCTTAGAAGTTTTTACTCCATCACGATACACCTTTATGTGCGGCTGACTGCCGGAATTTTTTCTTGTACACTTTCGTACATTTCCATATTTTTTTATCATAATTCTCTCCCGTTTGTACCTCAAACCCATTGAAAAATTCCTATATCAATCAACAGTTTTTATACTCCCATTACATCATAAAGATTAAAAGGCGTATTGCAATCGCACAATTTATTACGAAATACAGTACGCCCTTTAAAATATGAGTTTTTCTTTTACTCTTTCGCTGACTTTAAATTTTTATGCTACGCTTTTATTGATAATTGAAGTACCGCTAAAGCTTGCCACCTAAAAGTGGTGGATTTTGACCTTACTCTTGGAAATTAAACATAGTAATCAACAGTTTTGTTTGCAAAAGTATTTCCTTTCTGCACAAGCGCACTCTCTATTGATTCCCTTGTAATGCCGTCCAGTGCGCCGGAAGGTATGGCTTTGCCGTATTCCCATGTTGGATCAACTGCCTTAATTGCTGATACAAACGTCTGCACATATGCCGAACGGTACTGCCTCAATGTATAACCTGCTGACAGTCTGTCGTCTGACTTCATCTGCCTATACATATCCGTGAAAATTTCTGTGTCTCCTTTTCCATCCCCCATTCCATTACGGTGCAAAAAACTATCTCTTACAGCTTCAAACATTTTATCCTTGCTGCTTTCGGGAATATCAATAATCTTTTTATAGCTGTCGCCTGTTTCATCCGTTACATCAAGACCAGTCAATCCGGTATTTGGATCGACAAATTCTCCCCTTGAATTGTAATTTTTCATTAGATTTTTAATTGCCTGCACATTTGTAAACATATTGCCCGTGCAGCCGGTCTTTTTCATCTGCTCAATAACCGCTTTATACCGCTTACTGCTCGTATCAATCCCAGCCGCTTTCAACTGTGACTGTATGGAACTGCTGTTTAACTGTGAAAACTGAAACACGCCCGGCAAAGTTGCCCCCGCTCTCCATGAAGCTCCTTTTCTTCCGAACATACTTTGAATAAGAGGACTATAATTTGTAATATTCGGCATATTCATTCCTCCCTATATATGCTAATGTATGGATGCCCTTATTACCAATGCACTGTTAGTCAATCCTTATCAACCCACCACTAATCATGATTATTTTATATTTATGTGGCTGAATTGCAGCCATCTTTCGCTTATATCTGCAAATCAAGATTTGCTCCAACCGGATTTGCATGATTGCCCTGCTTTTTGACAGCCTCTTTTTCTTCCTGTTCCCTTGCTGCTTCAAGCACTTTCTGCATATCGTCATCATCAAGGTAAATTTCTCCGTTTTCGGAATTTTCTAATTTCTCTAAAAGCATCTGTTCCGCTTTTTCCAGCGGCGTATTTTCCTTGACAACAATAACGCCTGATTTTTCCTGCTCTCCGTCTGTTTTCTTATCCTCTGTTTCAGTTTTATTTCCCTCTAACGTTTCCTGTAATTCTTCCTGCTTTTCTGCCGCCTTTTCTTTTGTCTTTTCAATCATCTTTTCAGAATTTTTCCGTCTTTCTTCCCGAAGTTTGTCGCTTAGCTTTAACATACCATCATTTCTGGTTTGCATTCTGCAATGATATTTTCCGTTCTCATCAATATAACTGTGCTGGTACACTATAGTCCAGCCACTGGCTTTCGTTAAGCTTTCTGCCAATTTAGACATAGACTCAACGCCTTTTATCATGTCTTCCATATCCTTTTTTGTTTTAGGATCATTCTGCATTTTTTCCAGAAGTTTGGGATTAACGGTCAATGACTTGCCTCTTTGGGCAGATACACAGGCATTCCCTACACGGAATTCCACACTTGGCACAAGCTTTTTCAATTTCTTCGCATAGCCTGCCGCACTTTTCGCCTTGTCATTTCCTGCTTCGGAATTTTTCTGTGTAGCCGCCGTTTCTGAGGTTTCCTTTCCTGATGCAGCCTGTTTCTTTTCTGTCTGCTGTTTCTGTGTTGCATAGATATTCTCATAAGCGTTATAGTTGTTTGTAATTTCCATTGCCATAACTTATCCTCCTGATTTCATTTTTCTTCCGGCATATCAATCTGCCCTATTAAAACATTTTTCCTCTTATACTTTACCGCCCGAACTAATAAATGCTTTGCACCGCTGAGATTTTCAATGCACTCCGGTACTCCTCCGTTTTTTTATCATATACTGTTAAAAATTTATCTGGTGCAATATAAGCAGTTATTTATTACATGCGTACTAATAAACATAGGGGAACTGAAAAATATGCTTTTTCAGTTCCCATCGCACTCTATAAGAGTCAATCATTCTTGTCCTTGTCTTTTTCTTCTTTCAATTTCTGTTCCCAATAGGATTTATCCGTTACCTTATCCTTGTCCTTGTCTTTACTGCCCACTCTTTCATCAATCGTGCTTTGGAACAGCTTAGAGATTGTGTCGGAATAAGTGCCGTTCTTGTTATAAGTCTTATCAACGCCTTTTGTCCTCGCCGCCGCACTGGAAATAGCTGATGCCTTCTGCGAAATCTGGCTGCCAAAGGAACCATATCCGGTAAACAGGGATTTTAAAGTAGAGATGTTGTCAAGCTCAATTCCGCTTTTCCCTAAAGCTGTCTTTTCCTTCAGGGCATCCTCGTCAAACTCCAGTTTATTGCCTTTGCCGACGGTAATGCCCACTTTTGAGAGCAGGTTGCCTGCCTTCTCCGTTATGCTGGTCATCCACGCCGCATTGCGCAGAACATTCTTCGTCTCTGAATTTCCCGCCTGCTCCACCACAGAATTATAATCGTCAACAAATGATTTGACCGCCTTTGTGATGGCATCCCAGTCATAATCCTCTACCTCGGTTTCTTCCCCGGTTTCCTCATCTTTTTTCTTGAATTTCTTTTTTTCATAAAGCGAAGCATTGCCTAACGCCTCTGCGGACTTTTTCAGAGAATCCGCACTGGAACGCATTAACGTCAGCGTCTTGGAGGAATCCCCTGTCTGCGACAGCTTATCCGCATCCTGCTTCGCATAGTACGCTTTCATCAGCTTTCCATAACTGCCGTTTTTAATCATGGCATAATCAGATACGTTAATCCCGCCCATGCCGCTGTCTATATAGGGAGCGCCGCCGCCAAACAACGTGGAATAATCCATATTGGTGTTGTATCTGCTTGCGTAGTCGTTAAAGCTGTTAATTTCTGACATATAGAACCACCTCCTACAAGCGCACATCTACATGGGTATAAACTGCTGCCTGTGCTGTTGTAACTTCCGGAACGGCTGTTTCAATAGGCTGTACATTTTCCGCCTGTGTACTGTCATCCCGCTGTACATTCTCCGCATTTCCTGTCTGTGACCCGGTGCCAGATACACCGTCCTGTGCTTTTTCTCCGTTTGTACCGCTTTCCGCTACCTTTTCTGCTGTGTTTTCTTCTTTTGCCCCGGAAGCCTTATTGTCATTGCGCTCTGCCACGGCAGCTTCTTCCATAGCTTTATTTGCCTCTGCGAGCGTATTCATCTGCGATGCAGTAGCCGCCTGTGCTTTCTGTGTCACATCCGCAAGTTCCTCTTTCTTCTTTGTTACATCAGCGCCATGGTTATTTTTGATTTCAGATTCCAATACGCCTGCTCTGCCCTCCATGCTGGTTGCCACGCTGCCCTGCACCTTTGCCTGCTTGATGGATGTATCCGCAGAAATCATCGCCGTCATGCTTGCCTGGGAAAGTCCGGCGCTTTTACTGCCTGATTTGCCGCCCTTTGTTCCGCCCAGCATATCATCCATAGATGTTCCCTTTGCCTGCTGTTTCTCTTTTCGCTGTTCTGCCTGATGCTGCCTTAACTGCATATTCAGGTCGCTGATCTGCTGCTGTATCTCCTGCCTTTTTTTCATCTTTTCCTCTAATGTCATTTCCTCATTAGAAGAAAGCTCCTGCAACTGCTTCTGTGCGTTTGCAATCTGGCTCTGGATGTTCCGGCTGTATGAATCCGTTGCCTGATTCATCCCCATCTGCCCCATTTGTGTGTTTGCTCCATTGATACCATTAATTTTCATAGTAGTGTCCTCCTTGAAAAAATTTTGAAATCCGTTTCACATATGAGAAAATCCTAATCTCTATCAATTTTATCGGGATATCATTTGTATAAACAAAGTGCCATGCTGTGAACCGCCCTCATTCTGTTGTGAACCCCTTACGCAACCTGAAGCATAATTCCTACCATAACCTCATTCCCATTTTGTTCAAATGACAGATCTCCCATATACTTCTTAGCCACCCTGAGCATATTCTTCAAGCCAATCCCATGCCCACTGCCTTTTTTTGTCGTGTACGGAAGTCCATCTGCTGGATTGGTGAAAAGTCTGCCCTCAAAGCTGTTGCTGATAATCAGCATAAAGATACTGTTTTTGCGGAATGCCTGAATCCTGATATACGGCTTTTCCCCATTTACCGATTCCATGCAGTTATTCAGCGCATTATATAAAATCACGCTTACATCAAAGGCATCCAGTTTTGTATTTTCAGGATAACGGAAGTCGCACTCGAACCGGATTCCACGCATTCCGGCTTCTTTTTTCTTTTCCAAAAGAATCATATCCGTAACCGGATTCCCTGTCCGGATCTCAGGCGTAAGCTCCTTCCATTCTTTTTTCAGCCTCCCAAGATATGCCGAAGCCTCGGCGCTGTTGCCTGTTTCCATCAAACGTTCTATCATCTGGATATGGTTTCCCATGTCGTGGCGCAGGGAGCGGATGTCCCCATACAGTTTTTCAATCTCCCTGATATGTGTTTTTATCGTATTAATCTGGCTTTCCAAAAGCTCATGACCGGATTGCTCCTCCTGTGATGTTTTCCAGTTCTGGAAAATAATGGTTATCACAAGGACTGCCATGACAGATACCAGATAGTATAAAAAACAAAGCGCATCATAAAATCCCGTTGTTTCGGATTTAATCTGGTAAAAATGGAATACTGCATAGCCGGCTATCCCTGACAGGGACGGCACTGACAGCATCACAAGCTCCCTTCTTTCCATATATCTGTCCTTGCTTTCATATGCCCTGTTGACTGCCTTGACAGACAATAACAGGAGCAGGAAACTGAACAGGATACTCAGGATTCTTACTGCCGCATACAACCCGTAGTGCAGCCATGCCCTCGCCGCCAGCCCCGGATTAAAAAGAACAACATCAAAAAAACGATCCATAATCCCCGCCATAGAAGCAGAAAGCCAGCGTAGCGAAAAGAACGTGACGGACAAAAATACCTTTTGGTTGATATTGCGCCTATCCTCTGCGCACATCACGGCAAATGCCGCTGATGTGCCTATTAAATATGCAAGGATATTGTCTATCCGGGGCGGCATGATATATAAAACCGTCATTACCACGCCATATACTGCGCCTGCCTTAACTGCTTTACTTCCGCCCGGCATATAGGGCGATACAAATATTCCAAGGCATATACCCGCAACGATAAGCTGCACAATAATTGATACATAAGACGTAATATTCCAACATAATTCTACCGGGTTCACCTAATTTCCCTTCCTTTCCTCTGATTATATTTCAGATACTGTTTCACAAATTTCGGATAATTCTGCTTTGCAATCAATGCTGTCCCGTTTTCCATAACAGCAGACACAGCATCGTACCTTAGCACATACTTAAAATGAATCAGGTATGACCTGTGCGGTCTGAAAAAATCCTCTCCGGCTTTTTTCTCCAGTTCGGACAGTTTCCCATAATATTCCGTATCGCCGTTTATAGTATGAATGATGACTTTACGGTTGAATACTTCCGCATAAATAATATCCTTAAACAGTATTTTTGTATGGACTCCCCCTGCCTGTATCATCATGTATTCTCCATCAGACTCCCCGCTTCCTGTCTTTCTGCACTTTATCTCCTGTACTGCGTTTCCAAAAACCTCAAAGAATTTATCATCCTCCAAAGGCTTGACTAAATAATGAAATGCGCCTACATCAAACGCCTGAAAGACATACTCCGAAGCTGCCGTAACAAATATGATGAGCGTATCCCTCTGCTGCCTGTGGAAAAGCCTTGCTGTTTCCATGCCGTCCATCTCCGGCATCTGTATGTCCAGAAGTAAAATGTCTACTTTCGTACTGTCTTCCAACAGCTCCCTGCCGGAAGAAAACCGTTTCGTTGCCCCAGAAGGGAGCATTTTCTTTACTTTTTCTTCCAGTAGGTCAAGCATAAATGCCTCATCATCGCAGATAGCCACGCAGACGGCGTCTTTTGCGGTCCGTGTGGCGGCATCTGTCCTGCCAATAAAGTCCTCCATAGCTACAATCTCCTTTATGTAGATTTTTTGTAATCCATGCCATATGACAAAAAACAATACTTCTTAAAAGTATATCGTGAAAATTGTTTTGTCCTGATACGGCAAGTTGTAAACAGACCTTGTTTTGTTGTGAAAAATATTTTCAGATGGATATAACCCCATAAGTGCGAACTTAAATGAAAACTATACAAAAAGTGAATATTTTAGAAGATTTATAAAATAAAAAATTCACGACAGACGCTCTTTCGTGTAAAATGATTTTGCAAAATAATCTACCAAAAGAGGAATGTCATGAATTTACAAAACAATTTTAACAAATTAAACAGCAAGATACAAGAAGTTTTTGAAAACTGGGACAATAAAATTCTTCCACACCTGCCGCAGCAAATGGATGAAATGGCGAAACGTACTGGTGCCCTGCACAGAAAACGTGGCGTATGTTCTTCCATTGACCTGCTAAGGATACTGTTTCTCTACGCCTGTTCAAACTTTTCCTTTCGTATCCTTGCTACTGCCGCCTGTGCCCCTGGAATTTCCGTTATTTCTGACACTGCCTAGCGGAAGCGTTTTTCCAAAGCTGCGCCTTTCCTGCGTGAAATACTCCATTCCCTGCTTTCCGCCTTTCTTCCAGCAATGGATATTTCTACTTTTGACAATGTAAAAAATGTGCTCCTGGTGGACGCATCTGTCATCCGCCAGAATGGAAAACAACAGCATCAGCAGCGTATCCACCTATGTTATTCACTGAATGAAAACTGGATGAAACAGGTGAAGGTTTCGGATCAGCATACAGCGGAATCCCTGGCTCATTTTTCAATGAAAAAAGGGGACGTCGTTCTGGCAGATGCTGGGTATGGGACAGCACAAAATTTTATTTACGCACAGGAACAGGGTGCGGATGTAATCCTGCGCATCACGCCAAAAAACTTCTGCCTGTATGATGCACAAGGGGAAAAGCTTTCTCTGGCAGCCCTTGTGAAAGAAGCGGAAGAAAAGCATATGGAGTGGATTGATGTTTTTGGTTTTTGCAAATATAAGGGGAAAACAGGCTTTGTACGAGTAATCGCTCACAGGCTTCCAGACGGACAGGCAGCAAAAGCAAGGAAACGTAAAACCCGCAAAGCTTCGAAAAACCAGCGCCAGATCCAAGCAGAAACGTTGCTCAGCGTCGGATGGATCACGGTTGTTACATCCCTTGGTGCAGAATACAGCGGCGAAGAAATCCTGCACCTGTACAGGAGTCGCTGGCAGGTAGAGCTTTTGTTTAAACGTTTCAAACAGAATTTCTCGATCCATACCATAAAAGCAGGCAGCAGTGCTTATGCTGAAACAGAACCCCTGCTATGGCTTATTATATGGACGATAGCGGAACGGCAGTCCTTCCAGGCAGAATGCTACCTTGTGGAAAAACGGGAATGTTCCTATTCCGTATACGAAAAATGTAAAATTTTGTATATACAGATAACGGATATTCTGTGCTTATCGTGGAGTCTTTTTGTAGACCTGACGGATAAAAAATATACCCGTTATTTATCAAAAAAACAGCAGTGGCGGATAAACCAAAATGAGGAGTTCCATTCAGCAGTTTTACCAGGACTGCTTTGTTAAGTTCGCACTTATGGGATATAACCCCCCGCAAAGGTACACATAGCTGGTGCAGGAAATGGAAATCAGCAAGTTAAGCATAGCTGCTTCTGCATCATGGAAATGTGCATAACTGGCTATTGCGTCATGGATAACTCTGTTCACAGCACATGGAAAATCAAAGTACAGCTTTCCCACGTCCTGCAAACAGAGTTACCCACAACTCCATGAAACAGCCAGTTATACGACATTTCCACAATGCCTGCGCCTGCAGAATCCACCCATTTCATTCTGTCTTTCTTCAAAAACAAATATTTTGTCGATTAAAAAAACTACATATTTAAAGAAATACAAAAGACATGATTAGCTGAATTGCCGGCTGATCGTGTTCCTGTTCCGTTTATTTTTGTATTGGGCAGCCAACTCTTCACAAATAAGTATGGCATATCTTTTCCGGTCTTTTGATAATTTAAACCGTAGGACTGCGACGTACCCCTTGTATCAGAGGTATTGTAAAGGTCTATCGTTTCCTTACCCAAAATTTCCGCCATCTCTTTTAAGGTGGTCTTTTCCTTCCCTCCGAGGAATAAGGTGGTATCACAATTCCCCTCAATGGTGTCAGCGTTATCCTTATAAATCGCTTTGAGCTGTGACTTCGACTGCAAGATAATGGAAGCTGATATTTCCCGGCTCCGGATTGTGGCAATCAGCTTCTCAAACTTTGGTATCTGCCCGATGTTGTAGGCTAAGAATCCGGCGCCTTACTGTCTCACGACAGCAGGTTTCCGAACCCTCGCCCCGGAACCGCACGTACACCTCTCGATGTATACGGCTCCCCACTATACATCCTCTACATTTATTTATGGATTCTGTCATAGCAGTCTCCACACACTACAAGCGTTTTTCTTTTCTTCTTGTTCATAATCGCTCCCCATTCCGTATTAACATCAAGGTCGCTCATACTTTTTACCTGATATACCTTAACCGCTGGCACATATGCGCCGCACATTTCGCAGACATTCGCCTTATATCTGAAAAACAGTTCTTTGGGCTTGTTCATCTGCTCATATTCGGGTATGATGTCTGCATAACTTCCAAGGGCATATTTCACCCTGCGGAATCCCTCATTGTAGAGGACTGCATACTTTGTACCTTTCTGTGTTTTGTACGGCACTTTAAATTCTTTGTTTTTGGTATATTTGAGCTCTGCTTTTGTCATCGTGATACGGTATTTTGCCGCAACGGTCTTGTACAGGCTGTATTCCATGACATAATGGAACTTATTTAGTGTCTACTGATTAATAAGACATTTGCAAGCTCCAGTATTTATATCTGTCCCAAAATCGGAACAAATGCAAAAGA
>RAYF01000101.1 GCA_003611745.1 bacterium D16-36
AAGCCGTTGTTGTCTGGCGGCATATCTTGTCCTTCTTTTTAGGCGTATCATACTCTGTGAGGGCAAAAACAGAAACATAACCGGACGCAGGCACATTGGAAATCGACGGATAACAGGAAGTTATCATTTAGAAAACAATCGGCTGTAAATAGGAACAAATTTTTGAAGCAGTAATGAATATATACTGAAAATTGATTTCCGTGCCTCACTCAACCCAATGCTTCAGTTCCTCCTCGAAGAGCGCCATCTGCTCCTGCTGCCTCTGATCCTGAACCGTCTTAATCTGTTCCAGCCCTATTTTAAACACCTCTCTATGTAACACTCTCTGGAATGCCAGAAATACTTTCATATCATAGTCTGCCACTTCATCGATCATAATCTCCAGTGCCGACTTCGGGTCGAAGGCATTGCGGTAGCTGCGGTCGGCAGTCAGCGCTGCAAAGACATCACACACCCGGAGAATCCTTGCCATCCATGGTATATTATCCCCCCGCAGGTTATTTGGATACCCGCTGCCATCATAATTCTCATGATGGTGCAGTATGCCAAGTGCAATTTCCCTGCTAAACCCTGCCTTGTTTATTATCTCATAGCTCTGTTCTGAATGCTGCCTGACATATTTCATCTGCTCTACTACCAGACCGTCTTCCGCATACAGATATTTTGTTAACCTCAATTTCCCAATATCGTGGAGAATCCCCGCAACAGCAATATCTGCAAGGAACCCCTCTGTCTCCCCCAGCTCTCCGGCAAGCATCACTGCCAGATTGCTCACTTCAATGCCGTGGCGCATCTCGTCACATATCGTCTCCCTGATATGGAGCGGTATCTGTTTCAATGCCATAATATTTTCAAAATAACTTTCCATATCTATACCCCGCCTTTCTTAATCTAAATGTTTTCCCTAAATTAAGAAAGCATTAATAAGCAGTTTGAAAGTTCTTTCAAACTTAACTCCACATTCCCTTTTTGCGTGCAATCATCTCATCAACCCTGCTAATGTAATCCGTGATACTCTTGACGTTTTCCACGCGGCTGACAATTTTCTTATCCGCATGGTACCGTTTTGTGGATGCTCCCGCCCCGACCGCTGCAATCGTTTCCATCTCCTCCATAATTAAGATATTATACAGGCACTCGCTGCCTTTTCTTGCATACCCGATATTCTCCTGCCCGGAACTGCCAAAGTGGCCTGCAGAATTTTTCTGGCGGTACATATAATACGGCAGATATCCCCTGCGTTCTGCAAACTGTCTGGACAGCGCAAGCATTTCCTCCATCCTGCATTCTCGAAGCCGCTCTTCCCCACGGAAATCCCCGCCCTCCTCCAACAGGCTGCGAAGCCTCGAAGCCCTCTTTACGACAAGGGAATGAACCGTGATGCTATCCGGGGCCAGATCTTCTGCCTGCCGGAGCGTATCCTCAAAATCTGCCGGCGTCTCCTCCGGCAATCCAATAATAAAATCCATATTGATATTTGTAAATCCAGCCTCCCTCGCCTGCAGGAAGGCCCTTTTCACATCTTCAACTGTATGCCTGCGCCCGATAAGCTCCAGCGTCTTCTGCTGCATCGTCTGCGGATTTACCGATATCCGCTCCACGCCATATTTTCTAAGCACCTGCAGCTTTTCCCGGGTGATACTGTCCGGCCTCCCGGCCTCCACAGTAAATTCAAGGCTCTGCCCCACCGGAAAAGAAGTGCACAGACAAAACAGCAGCTCATCTAACTGATCTACTGTCAATGCTGTCGGGGTCCCTCCCCCTATATAAATACTTGTAAGCGGATGATCCCTGCACTGTGCGGCCACCGCAGAAAGCTCCTTTTTCAATGCCCGTAAATAATCATCCGACAAATGGCCAAACTGCCCAAGCGGATAAGATGGGAACGAACAATACATACAGGTAGTAGGGCAAAAGGGGATTCCAACATACAGGCTGTAACTGTTCACCAAATCAATTCCCCGCAACAGCTCCGCCTCCCTTACAGCAACATCAAGGCAAAGCTCTTTCTTATCCTCCGCACAGCAGTAGCACTTCTCCAATAATTCCCCGACTTCCTCCCTGCCCTTTCCCAAAAGCAGCTCATTCATCGGGATCTTGGTAGGGCGCACCCCCGTCATCGTTCCCCATGCAGGAACCCTCTTCTCCATTCCTGCAGGCAGAATATATGCCGGCATATCCCTAAGCATTTCAAACAGGAGGCGCTTCCATTCATTTTTATAATATGTCCTATATGGGTGGGCCGATTTGTCTTTATGCTTATGCCAATCCTTTCCTCCGGATACATCCGCCATCCGCTGCATCCATGCCTTCCCACCATTCCCCAGAAGGGAAATAGTAATCCCCTCTCTCTCAAAGGCAATCCCGGCCACCAAATCACTGTCTTCCTGTAATAAAAATTCCTCTAATATTTCCCTTGCCTTAGAAGCATTTCCCTTCCGAACCGCTATCCTGCTTTTCTGCCCCGGAAAAAAACTGCTTACCAATGCCTGCATCTCATAATCAAAATCCAGCTCAGACAAAACTAAATCTATCATACCAGCACCTTTAGATTGAAGCAAACGGATTAAACATCTTTTCATTTTCAATAGATGTTACCAATCCGTGGCCCGGATAAACCTTCACAGCAGACGGCAGCACAAAAAGCTTCTCCCTGATAGAACGTATCAGCGTACTCATGCTCCCTGTAGGAAAATCCGTCCTTCCCACTGACTCCTGAAACAGCGTATCCCCCGAAAACAGTACGCCCGCCTTTTTAAAATAATAGCACATGCCGCCTTTTGTATGCCCGGGCGTCAGAAGGCAGACAACTTCCTGCCCAAGCATTTCAATCGTATCCCCATCCTTAAGCCAGCAGTCCGCTTCCAGAGAAACAGGGCTGCTCATCTGTACGGAAAGGTTGATTCCTGTATTTGCCAAAACCTCCCTCTCTTCCTCTGCCGCATAAACCGGTATGTCAAAAGCAGCCTTTACTTCCCCTACTGCCATAATATGGTCAAAATGCCCATGGGTCAGTAAAATTGCCATCGGTTTCAGCCCTCTCTCTTTTATGAGCTTCAAAAGCTTCTGGGCATCATCCCCAGGATCCACAATGACACACTCCTTTGTCTCCTCGTCACTGAAAAAATAGCAGTTTGTCTGCACTGCCCCTACCACACAATAATCACATACTAAACGTCCCATTTTAATCTCCACTTTCCAAGTTATATTCGTTTCACACCGCATGGTTCCCCATGCACCAGCAAATCTTCAGGCTCTTTTTACACCTTATGACTGTGTCCTCTGGATATCCTTTACCCCTTCTATCTGCAAAAGCTTTTTTGTGAGATTGTGGAGTTCCTCCACACTCCTCGTTGCAAATCCCATATTAATCGTAGCAATCCCCTGCTTACTGGTACGGCTGTTGACAGATTTTACATCAATTTTATTTTCTGTAAAGACCTTTGTAATGTCAAGGAGGATCCCCATCCTGTCATATGCATAAATAATTATTTCCGTATCATACAGTTCAACTTCCCTGCCCTCTGTAATTGTCTCCCATTCTGCCTCTATAATACGCTTTCTATCCTGATCGGACAGATTCATCATATTAACACAGTCCGTCCTGTGAATCGACACACCGCGCCCCCTCGTCACAAAGCCGATGATTTCATCCCCCGGGACCGGGCTGCAGCATTTAGAGAAACGCACAGAAACATCATCTATCCCCGCAACCACAATACCGCTTTTCGACTTAATTGCCGCCAGACGCGGAGCAGCCGTGTTGGCAGATTTGCTCTTTCCGTTTACTGCATCCAGTATATCCTTATCTGTTGTATAAGACGGATTCTGCTTGCGGTATGCGTCCTGCAGTTTGTTAATAACCTGCCCCTCTTTTAATCCCCCGTGGCCGATCGCCGCTAAAACGGATTCCCAATCCCGGAAACCGTATTTGCGCATACATGCCGACATATAATCAGATTTGAGCAGGTCCGGCAGCACAATGCCCTGCGCTTTGCAGTAAGCTGCCAGAAGCTCCTTTCCGCGGATAATATTATCCTCTTTAAATTCCGAACGGAACCACTGGTTTATTTTATTCTTTGCCTGTGTACTCTTAACAATGGAGAGCCAGTCCCTGCTCGGCCCCCTTGAGTTCTGGGAAGTAATAATCTCTACCCTGTCGCCGTTCTGAATCAGATAGTCGATAGTCACAAGGTTCCCATTAACCCTTGCCCCCACCATCTTATTTCCGACAGCGCTGTGGACAGCATAGGCGAAATCAATCGGTGTAGAGCCGGCCGGGAGGTTCTTCACATCCCCATCCTTTGTAAAGCAGTACACTTGGTCTGAAAAAAGGTCTAAATCATTTTTTAACAGGCTTAAAAACTCTTTATTATCCGACATATCCCTCTGCCACTCCAGAATATGGCGCAGCCATGCCAGCTTTTCCTCCTCGCTGTCTGCAGTATTGCTCCCATACTGGTTTTCCTTATACTTCCAGTGGGCAGCAATACCGTATTCTGCAGTGCGGTGCATCTCATATGTCCGTATCTGGATCTCAAATGGCTGTCCCTGCGGCCCAATCAGTGTCGTATGCAGGGATTGGTAATTGTTTGGCTTCGGCATCGCGATATAGTCCTTAAACCTTCCGGGAATCGGCTTATATATTTCGTGGATGACACCAAGGGCAGTATAGCAGTCACGTTCTGTATCCACGATAATCCGGATTGCAAACAGGTCATAAATCTGCTCAAGCTTTTTATCCTGCGTAACCATTTTCTTATAGATGCTGAAAAAATGCTTTGCGCGCCCGTCAATCGTGGCCTCAATTCCAGCCTTCCTGATATGGCGGCGCACCTCCGCTATAATATTACTGATAAATTCCTCCCTGTGGACTTTCCCCTGCTCTAAGCGCTGTGTCAGTTCCTCGTACTTTTCCGGTTCCAGATAACGGAACGCCAGATCATCTAACTCTACCTTTACTTTGGAGATACCCAGCCTGTCAGCAATCGGTGCGTAAATATCCATCGTCTCCCTGGATTTTTCTTTCTGCTTCTTCGGCGTCTGGTACTGCATGGTGCGCTGGTTGTGGAGCCTATCAGCCAATTTAATCAAAATAACACGGATATCCTTTGCCATGGCAAGAAACATTTTACGCAGGTTCTCCGCCTGCACCTCAACCTTATCTGTCTGATAATTCAACTGGGTCAACTTGGTAACGCCATCCACCAGCAGGGCAACCTCATCGCTGAATTCCTCTGCAATCTCTTCGCTGGTCATAACGGTGTCTTCCACAACATCATGGAGCATCCCTGCCACAATCGTCTCCTTATCAAGCTCCAGCTCAGCCAAAATAATGCTGACACAGATTGGATGTATAATATACGGCTCGCCAGATTTCCGCAGTTGCCCTTCATGCGCTTTCGATGCTATTCTATACGCTTTTTCAATCAAATGGATATCGTCTGATGGATGATACCTTTTTACCATCTCGATCAACGTCTGGTACAATTCTTCCGGTTCCGTGAAATCAGAAGGGATTGTACTTGTTGCCAACTCACCATTATCAATTTTAATATCCAGTTTTTCTTTTGCCTGTTCTTCCATAAGCTGCCTCCATCCTGCGTCACAATCCTTAGTTCCGCCATTCCATACTGCCTTTATTGAATCGTATAGGAATAGGACCATGCCGCCTTAATCTGCTTTAATACAGTATCCATGTCCCACTCCTTTTCTGAACGGGAAATATTATTAGGATCATTCACCAATAGCTTTCCATCCTGCGTAATTCCCCGAAGTACAATAAAATGTCCGGTCTCCGTAAAATCCCCCGGTTTCATGCTGCAGATAACCGGCTGCCCGCTGGCTAACTTCTCTTTGACAGATTCTGCCCCAACGGCAATCTTCTCCGCATCCAGCCCAAGTTTTTTTGCCCCATTTAGCATTAAAGACCACGATGTGCCCGAATCTTCTGTATAATAATTATTCTCAAGGCAGAAATCAGCGATTGCCGCCGGACTCTTATCCGTATTTCCGGTAAGCCCCGTATAGACCATCGACATACAGGTAGGCCCACAGCCATTAATTGCAATAATATTGCTGCCATACTTGAGGTATCCCCAGCGCTTATCCCACTGCTGGAACAGCGGAACCGTGCCATTTAATTCTTTTCCCTCAATCGCCCCTCCTTCGCCTTCATCATCCACATGCATCAGGTAATCACTGACAAATGAAAGTGTCTCTGTATTATTGGACAGCAGGGTAAGAAGCTCTATAGGGTACTTGCCCATATTTATCAGAATATCATTTATCTCCGGATAGTCCTCATGCATCTTATACAGTTTGTCATACACTTCCTGATACCCGTCCGGAACATCCACAACAAGCGGCGTCACTTTCGGCTCCTCTGTCACAGCCGGTTTTTTTTCATCACTTCCGGTAATTGGCCCAGTCAGTTTCCCGATTCCATAAAAGATAAAGAATACCAAAACCAGCGCTGCTAAAGCAACAACAGCTCTGGCAATCATCACCTGACGCCTGCGCTTGCGCATTCTTATTCTTCTCCTAAGATACCTGCGGTACTCTAACTCCTCTTCCGGTGTCCGATTTTCCAAAATATTTTTCCCCTTTTCTCTCAAAATCCATACCTGCTTCTATTCCCGCGTACCAAAATACTATACTTCTATATCCATTAATTCCTGCATCAAGCTGTCAAATTCCTCAACGGTAAGCCTTTCCTCTTCAAAATCATCCGTAATCAATTCCTCAAGCTCATCCCATTCATACTGACACTTTCCCAACTTCAAAGCAGCTAATTCTTTCTGATATACCTGAAATTTCTTCATCCTGAATCCCCATCTTTCCCAATTTTGGATATCCCTGAAAAGGGACGCCCTCCTTAAATTCTGAAAAGTATAAAAAATAGTTTACCCAAAACAAAAAATCTTCTATATATAATAAATCATAGAAGATTTCCCGTCAACTTATATTAATGCCCAAAAACACCCTTTATTCAGCCAGCTTTTTGACAAATTTCAATATCCGCTCCGTTGAATGCCCATCCAGCCTGTCCAAAAAGTACTCGCAGAAAACAGCAAGCCGCTCTCTCTGTTCCTGCCCGTCCCCTCCTAACAGTCCCAGTACCGCCGCCGTCAGTTCATCGAAAGTATCCGCCCTGCTCCCTGGTGCAAATGATGCAAAATCAAAGTAGATATCCCTCCCGCTCACATACTCCTCCAGATCAAACACATAAAAAAGCATTGGAAGCTTTAACAACGCCGCCTCAAAAATACAGGAGCTGTAATCTGTAATCAAAAGGTCTGCCACGAAAAGCAAATCATTGATATTCTCTTTTCCTGTCAGGTCAAGGACTCTTCCAGAATAGGCTTCACTGCAGGGAAACGTGTCCTTCACAAAAGGGTGGTTCTTAACCACCAGCACGGTATCCCCCGGCAGCCTGCTAAGAAATTCATCCACCGGAAAATGCTCCACCGGATAATACGCCCTCTTCTTCCCGCTTCCGCGGAAGGTCGGCGCAAACAAAACCACTCTCCTGCCCTCAAGCACGGGATATCTGGCATATAACTCCTTTCTGATTCTCTCGCGGTAGCCGCTGTCAAAAAAAACATCCGTCCTCGGCACCCCGAGAGGCAGCACCTGCTCTGGAGCAATCCCAAATGCCTCGCTGTAAAAAGGCACCATATGCGTGCCGCTGACAAAGGCAAAAGAGTAATTGCGGTGGTTCTTTGTATCCTGCCCCAGATGGTTTACCTTGCCGATATCTGACAGGCCAAACATCTTAAAAGCCCCACAGGCATGCCAGAGCTGCACAAGCTTCGTTTCCTTCCGCAGTGTGAGCGCATGGATCTGTGGATAAAAATCCTCCAGCACAATCACCCTCGCCCCCGCTGCAAGCCTAGCTGCCCTGCGGATTTTAGAAAAAGGAAGCTTATGTATTGGCCTGGCATCTATAAACTCTTCCCATTTCTGGCTGCCGGACTGAATCCCCCTGCGAACCAGATCCAGATTGCCCCCCCTGTCCGCTTCCCTCTCCGACAGAAAGAAAATCCCCTCAGAAACTGCTATTTTACGGCATGCCCTGCGGTACTGCCTTGCAAAATAATTTGTCTTAAACTCACGGAGGCTGTAACCATATCCGGTCAGATGGTTTACAATTCCCTGCGCATGGTAGAACATCCCCTTTTTCCCTTTGACCTCTTCATCTACATAAGGAGACTTCTTGTAACCCTTCACCACAAGCCAGCCATCCAGCAGCCAGACAGGAAGCAGCAGCGTGCAGGCTGCATACGCTGCCCTCCTTGCCAGTACCCTGATAAAAGAATGTTCCCCTTTCTGCTTTTGGAAAAAAGCTCCGGAAAGCTCTATCCTTTCCGAAAACTTCGTCCAAACGCCCGCTGCGTCGCAATACTCAAACTCAACTGCCACGGCTCTTTTTTCGATACTGTCAGGAACCTCGTAAAAAATATCCCTGAGGCTAATCATCTGCTCCACCCGGAAGGAAACTGCCTTCCCATCATCCACACAGGCAGCGTCCATCGGAAACCTCCTCACTGCACTGCCTGCCTGAAAAACTGCAATAATCCGCAGCTTATGGTTTGCAATCCTGCGGACTGCCCTGCCCTCGGCATGAAGATGGAGCACCCCTGCCTCATCTATCTCCTGTACTGTAATATGAAAAATATCGTCCATCCTTCTCCGTTATTTTCCTTTCCGGACTGCCGTTCCCAGCTCATTCCGTAATCGATTTCGTTTTAAACGCACACACACGGTCCATCCGCTTAACTGCCGTAGAAAATGCCGCTGATTCAAAACTTACATATAAATAATTCCCACTGACTGCAATCTCCTCATTCATCGTCGGCATATCCCATGTTTTCAGCAATTTACCAAGCGTAATGGCTCCATCTGACAATTTTGACAGATCCGGCTTGTACACATCTAAGACGTGCAGGAAACCTCGCTTGCTGGAATCTGTCTGGCAGGAGCGGGATAAAATAAGCTTTCCGTTATCCGTAAACGCAATTCCCTGTACCCTTGTAGGTATCCTTGTCAAAGCGTACTGGCTCAATGTCGGCTTCCCCTTCTTATCCTTAATAGTATATGCCCCAAGATATCCTGATTTCAATTCATCATAAGAACCTACCCAAAGTTTATTCTTATAATATGTCAGGGTAGATGCTGCATGTGTCAGTTCAGAAGTATATTGAAACGCAACCTGCAGCGTCTTGGCATTTTCTGAAACTGCACGCTCTATCTCCGCGAACGGGATAGCATGTACTTTCTTGGACTGGGTCACCCAGATATTATACCCGTCATACGCAATCCCGCCGGCGTGTGTCTTATTCGGCAACGCCACTGTTAGAATCAGCTTTTTGCCAGTTTTATCCAATACATAGAGAACGGAATTTTCCTCCTGCTTTCTGTCATACGCAGATAACAGCATATATGACTTCGCAAAAGTAAGCCCCTGCGGACACATATTACTACTGTAGAATCCATCCACATTCGTACCGGAAATCCCCGGTATCACATACGTCTTTGCATAATTGACTTTTTTCTTAAAATCCTCACATTTCTTATAAGCAGCGGAATTCTTAAAGCCCTCTTTATTTTTAAACAGTCTGGGAGAAGTTACCGTAGACTTCTGTTTCGCCACCATTGCCTTTTTTTCATCAGAAATTGTACTCTTATACTCTGTACCATTGAGGATACGGTAAGCCTCCACTTTATACTTGGAGTATTTACCATTCTCCAGATTCTGGTGGATATAAAAAGTGCTGCCTTTCCCTACAAGCGTAGAAAGATACTGGAACTCTTCCCCATCATAACAGTACAGGTAATAGCCGCTGGCGCCAGTTACAGCCGCCCATGTAATCCTTGCCTTCTTTTCTCCCCCCTTAACCTTAACAACAGGCTTCGCAGGAAGTGTCGTCGTCTTTAATGCAGCACTGAGTGCCCCAGTATTCTCTTCGGCGCAGGAATACGCACATACTTTGTAACGGTATGTCTTTCCTGAATTAAGCCCGCTGTCAGTAAAAACATTTTCATTTACAATACCTGCCAACACATAAGTATCATTGGGCTCTGCACAGTATACCTCATATCCGTCCGCTCCCTCCACCGCATCCCAGCTGATCTTGATTTCGGACGCCGTATTGTGCTGGAGCGAAAGCCCCTTTACCTTTTCCGGCTTCGTATATGCTTCGAGCCGCTCTGAAAACTCACTCTGCGTCCCATTCTTTTCGTCAAAGACACGAACCGCAAAATAATACTTTTTGGCCGGCTCCAGCCCGCTACAGGTATAAAACATTTCCTGACTGCTGCCAAGAAAATCATATCGCTCCTCTTCCATATTGTACTGATAAACGTAATAACTCCCACCCTCCGTTACACTGCCAAGCCATGCCATTGTAATGGAATCTGTGGTATTATCGAGCATCTGCAGGCCTGTTACCTGCAGCACGCCGGCAGGCTCCGCCGTCGGCAAAGAAGTTGGTTCACTGCCTGAACTGTCTGGAGCCGGGCTCTCCTGTACGCCGTCTCCCTCCGGGGCAGATACTTCTGCGGCATCGCTGCCGCCCTCCGCAGCGATTGCATATCTGGTGGTTCCCATAAACCCGCCGCTAAAGATCCCTGTCATCATTGCAGCAAACACTGCAAAAGCTATTTTCCTTTTTTTCCTACTTGTAAAATACATGACACTCCTCCATGCCGCTTAGCCGGCCCAAATAGTATAGCGGACAAACCGCTTCGGAAAAACGCTCTAGTATAACCCACTTTAATTAAATTGAATTATACTAGTATAGCAAATAATAATTAACTGGTATACTTACTTGTCTGATTGCTCATTTGCTTCGTTGGTCTACGCTCTGCT
>RAYF01000102.1 GCA_003611745.1 bacterium D16-36
AAAAGCAATATTCAATTAAAATACAGTAACTATGCGGGTTTCAGCAGTTAATGCTGTTATTCCTTGAATAATTCAGGTTAAGGGTAATTGTTGCTTTTTTATTTCCTTCAATACCTACCCATAAATTACCCGGCTGTTTTGTTCTTCCCTCAAGATAAAACTTCTGGTAAACTTTCCAACCTTTTTTATCCTTTTTCCATTCAATTCTATGCTCTTTTACAAGATTATGATATGTACTTTCTTGACAACGCCACCGACTTTCGTAACCACTTGGAGCTATTGGATATACCTCTGTTCCGTCAGGTGCAAAAATTGGATAATACATACTTGGTCTATCTTCTCGACGATCCTCGCCGCCTGTTTTTCTTAATGGTCTATTTAGATAACGCCCATATTCATCAATCAAATTATAAATTTTAGAACTTTCATCATCAAAAGGCAGACCGTTAAAAATTGCATTTGATGTCCTTGCATACACCAGTACATAATCAATTTCATTTGAAATTGTAGCGTTTCCTTGCCCTGTGGGTGTGCCAGTTGCTCTGACAATTTGTCCTCTGAAATTACTATTGCCAAAAATCTCATCGCACAATATTTTAAGTTGAGCCACCTCATTGTCATCTATACTAATAAATACTAAACCTGTATCACTCAAAAGCTTTTTAGCAAGAGATATTCTTGAACGCATAAAAGATAGCCATTTACTGTGCTTAAAATTGTCAAGGCTATCAACATACACATCATCATATGTAAAATCTTTATTACCTGTATTATATGGTGGATCTATATAAATAAGGTCGATTTTGCCCTTGTGTGTCTTTTTAAGCAATTTAAGAGAAGCGAGGTTGTCCCCCTCAATAAGAAAATTCATTTGCCCACCATTATTAATGAACAGGCCTTTCTCTTCGGTCAGTACGGGAGTATGTGTTTCCAGCACCTCGTCAATTTCATCACGGTGTTCCTCAAATACAAGTCCGTATTTCTTGCCGTTCACATCTTTTTCAAGCTCGGAAAGGTATGACAGCAGATTACTCGTATTCTCATCCTGTGGAGCGGCGGAAATAAATGTGCGAATTTCCTTGATTTTTGCAAGCAAGTCCTCACGCTTTTGCTTTGAAATATTTGTACTCATTTCTGATCCTCCGTATTTTCATGCTCTTTGGGAACAATATTAACCATTGTATTTAGCAGAGTATTATATGCTTGCTGAGATTTAGCTTGTTCTTGCCATTGCCTTATCATTCCATCTGGAACATATGGGTTTTGAATAGTTTCCCAAGTAACTTTATCCTTATATCCAAGTGATTTTGCCATTGTTTCTAATAGCTTGTATTGTGCATATTGAATTTTCCTAAGTTGTGTTTCATCAGGATTTTGCACACAATACTTATCGTGTAAATCTTTCCAAGCCTCACAAACTGTTTTATCATCAGCAAACACAATATCGATTATATTCATGCAGTGTACGCTGTCCTGTGTCCACCCATATATTCGGGAGGTCATAAGAATCTTAAAAATTTGCATTTTGTCTTTTCTTTTTTCAGATCGGCTCTGTAGCCACTGCCCAATCAAAACTGCGGCTATGGGAATTACAATTATTGCTATTAAATTCAAAATATCTTTACATTCCATTTTTCTTTCTCTCCTTTACATCCACTCGCCATTATTGGCAGACCATTTTTCATTAAATTCTTTGCATACAACCGCCGCTGTAAACGGTTTTATCAAGAAGGTTTTTATTGTTTTTAACACGGTACTATAATCATCCGTTTTTGTGTCAATCTTACGGACAAAGGCTTTCCATTTTTTCTGCATTGCATCATCGCTATCAAATGCCATAACTTGCTCAAACTGTTCCGCTGTAAAGGTATGTCCACGATTTTCAAATGTCTTTCGCAATGCTTCTGTCAGCGTTGCTCCGTCAAAATCAAATTTATTTGCAAGATAATAAATATCGTAATAATCTTTCATGCGGCTGGAAAATTCCATAAGACTTAGGATAGCGTCAATCTTTTCGGCTATCGTTGTTTCAAGAGAGTAGGTATTTACTGTCGGCGCGGTAAAATCATCAAGCTGCGTTGGAATCTTCCTCTTTTCCTGCTTCGGCACGATAACATCACCCACCCCGAAATCAATACTAAATGGCGTTTTCGTATTTTTAATTCGAGCCACAAGAGAAACCCCAATACCGGCGTACTTCTTTGCAACGGCAATAGGGGCAATATCTTTAATCTCAAAAGTCACAAAATCATTGCCTGTATGCGTGGAGATGATTGTCTCTATTACAGTCTGTAACTGTTTAGGAGTGTTGGGAACTTTCCGAAGAAGAAAATCTACATCTACCGTCACACGGCTGTCAAAATCGGTAACGGAATAAATGAACAATCCGCCTTTCAGCACAAGATTTTCCGCATATTGTGATTTTTCCAAACGGCGCAGGAATTCCTCTTGACAGAAGAGTTGCAGACAAAGCTGATAACTTCGTCCGCTTTCTTTTGCCTTGTTTTTTAATCTTGCAAGCACAGATGCAGCAATATCAGCCATTGAGCAGTACCTCCATTACATTCATAACTTTTGTATACAGTTTCATTTCCTTTGCGTATTTTGACAAGTTTGCAAGGTTCTTTTTTTCATCAGCAGCGTAAGCATTGACAGCTTTATTGAAAATTTCATTATCAAGTTTTGTGCGGTACTTAAAGCAATCGCATATGGTTCTCTCCCGGTCATACACGGACAATGTCACACCGTTAAAACTATCCACAGATTTTCCGATTGTCAGAAAGTCTTTTTGAATATAGTATGCCTTCATCGGAAATTCTACAATATTCTTTACGACACGGGACGCTGTTCTTGGTACGGCAATCGACCATTCACGGGGAGAAAAATCATTGTATCCATAATGGAATAATGCAGACTCCACGCAAATAATCCCTTGCGGAAGAAGCTCATGTATGAACTGTTCCTCCATCGTGTCATTGCTCTGCGGAAGCTGATAAAATCCCCTTCGAATCCTCTCAATAACGCCTTCTTTACAAAAAGCTGCTACCTCGTATTTATTTATTCCTTTATCCGCAAAGTCTGAAGTTTTTGCAATACCACCGTTATTTTCAATCACATTTTGTATGATTTCTTTCTTATTCAAGCAGACACCAACTTTCCACATACAAAAAATAAATAATGCACGTATTCATTATAGCGTATAATTAGAAGAATTGCAACAACTAAGCACTAACACTTTTCTAAACTTGCGTGTCAATCGTATATGTCATATAAATTTAACTTCTGGATTTCACTAAAATTAAATATTATTCCCACTTTCCAAAAAAATTATTCAAAAACTTTTTGGAAAGTATTGACAAACACTTGTTTTCTCCAGTATAATAAACTATCTCTCAGGAGAATCACAACCAATTACATATCTTCACAGAATATTGGGGTACGGCTTTGCACCGTACACGCCTGCGGTATGCGAAAAGTAAATACCGCCGCTGCCATTGCCACCTTGAACTGTCGGCGGAGGTCAAGCGTAAAAGACAGTTTCGACTTTGAATCTCAAAGCCGGTTACATCATTGTGAAACCAAAACCGCAAGGGGTAAGTCTATCCTTTTGTATTGGTCGGTACACATTGATGTGCCGGCTTTTTTTGCTGCCCAAATGCCGGTTACAACTGAATGACCGACTGAATGGGATATGATTTTGCGATAACCTCTTTTTTCGGAGAGTGAGCGAAACAACGCCGCCTGAGATGGGGGCAGGGACAGAAAAACGATGTTCAGACAGACCGGCGGAAAACAACAGATGGTATGCGGCAGAAAGGGTGTCGCATACCGCAGCAAGCAGGGAAACTGTATTGACAGTTTCCACCAAAATCGGAAGGCTGCTCCGATTTCACTTTAGGGACACCCTAAAACCCGTTAAAGAAATCAAAGAAAGGACTGATGTCATGAACGAAGCCAAGAACAAAAATTTATTTATCCGTGTGAGCGAAAAAGAAAAAAATATCATTGAGCAGAACGCCAAAAAGTGCGGGCTTTCCATGTCAGAGTATCTCCGCCAGCGTGCTTTGGGATATATGCCGAGAGCCGTCCTGCCCGAAATATTCTTCTCTTTTAACGATAAGCTGGACGAACTCTGCGTCGCTGTCGAAGGCAAAATTACAGCGGATACGGAAGAAAAAATTATTGGACTCATTGACAGCATTACCGAAGAACTGATACTGCCAAAGCGTGAAAGGCTGGTGGTATAAATGGCGACTACCGGCTTCTGGCCTGTCAAAGACAGGCTGAAGGAAGTGATTGACTATGCGGAGAATCCCGACAAAACCATTGATAAAAGGTATGTGGACAGCGATTTATACGCCGCCCTGCGGTATGTTTCCAATGACAAAAAGACCGATGAGCGTATGTATGTCAGCGGCATCAACTGCAATGCAAAGCGGGCGTATGAGCGTATGACGGCAACGAAAAAACGCTTCGGGAAAACGGGCGGCAATGTGGCATACCACGGTTATCAGAGCTTTCAGACCAGCGAAACCACGCCCGAAGAAGCGCACAAAATCGGACTGGAAACCGCAAAACGGATGTGGGGAAACGAATATGAAATTGTTGTTACCACTCATCTTAATACAGACAATGTCCATAATCATTTTGTTGTAAATTCCGTCTCCTTTAAGACGGGCAGGAAATTTGAAAACCATATCTCCGACCACCATAAACTCCGTGAAATCTCTGACGCCGTATGTGTGGAACATGGGAAAAGCATCTTGAAAGACGCAGAGTTTTACGGCGGAAGCAAAAAAGAATACTGGCGGAAACAAAACGGCGGGCTGTCACATCGGGAGATTTTGAAAGCAGATATTGACGCCGCCCTCGCCCAGTCCGCCAGCTTCAAGGCTTTTGAAATCCGTTTAAAGGATATGGGCTATGAAATCTGCCGCGATGAAAACTTCGCCCATTATTCCGTAAAAGGGACAGGCTGGCAGAGGGCAGTCCGCTTAGACCGGCTTGGAAAAGAATACACGCCCGAAGCAATCAGGGCAAAGCTGCTTGACAATCAGCGGCACGTTGGCTATATCCCATTCCACAAGCCGAAATATACGCCGCTCCTTACGCTCGAAATCGAGTACCATAAAATACAGCGCATGGACGGCATACAGATACTTTTTGCCCTTTTGATTGAACTTTGCAGGCTGATTACGGGAAACAATACCGCCCCCGAAACTCCCCGTCCGCTCTCCCCCGCCATGCGGCAGGAAATTGTAAAATTAGATAAAACACTGAAAGAATACAAGCTCCTATGTGAGAATAACATTGATTCCCCGCAGGAGCTTGTTTCTTTTATCAGCGAAAAGCGTGGGCAGATTTCCGATTTGGAAAAAGAAAGGCAGTCAGTTTACAACCGCAACCGCCATAAGAAAAGTGGGAAATTAAATGCACAGGCAAGGGAAATCTCCGCCAAGATAAAACCTCTGCGGGCGGAATTGTACCTTGCAAAGGCTGTCCTTGAAAAAATACCGAAGCTGGAAGAAGTAATTGAAACCGAACGGCAGGCGGAAACCGCCGTTATAACCAAAAATAAGGAAAGAAGACATGCACGATGACAAATACCAAAATTAAAACCAATACCCCGCCGAAGAAAAAGGCAGCGAATATCCAAGTAGATAAACTCCGTACTTTTGAGGGACATCCCTTTAAGGTACTGGATGATGAAGATATGGGCAACCTTATCGAAAGTATCAGACAGCAAGGCATTATCTCCCCGCTGATTGTAAGAACGATTGAAAGCACAGATAAATATGAAGTGATAAGCGGACACAGGCGTTTACACGCCGCCATAAAAGCAGGACTTTCCGAAGTGCCTGCTTTAATTTATCCCCTTGACCGAAACGAAGCGGTGATTGCGGTTGTAGACAGCAACCTGCACCGTGAAAGGCTGCTCTCAAGCGAAAAAGCCTTTGCCTACAAAATGAAAATGGATGCAATGAAAGCACAGGGCAGGAGAACGGATTTAACTTTGTCGCAGGCTGCGACAAAGTCGGATACCGCCGCCGAAATAGGAAAATCACAGAATGAGAGCCGTGACCAAGTGTTCCGCTATATCCGTCTGACTTATCTTATCCCCGAACTGCTTGACAAGGTTGACGAGGGCATTGTCGCACTCAGCCCCGCCGTGGAGCTGTCCTACCTCTCCAAAGAACAGCAGAAAATATTGCTTGACGCAATGAGCCTGAATGACTGCACACCCTCCCACGCACAGAGTATCCGCATGAAGAAACAGGCTCAGCAGAATACGCTTTCCTCGGATAGTATTTATGAAATCATGTCAGAGCAAAAGACAAACCAGACCGAGCGCATCAGCTTTAAGGTACAGGATTTAAAGGGATTTTTCCCGAAAAACTTTACGCAAAAACAGATGACGGACACAATTCTGAAGCTGCTTTATGAGTACAACAGAAAACTGGAACGCAGGCGAAGCAGCCGTGACGAAAGGTAAGGTGCGGGTATGAAAAAGTTGGAAAATTTTACGGTTAATCCGAATGAAATTTATGTGCTGCCGCCTGAGCCGATAGATGAAAATGAGAAAATCAATTTATCTCAGCAAATACTGATCCGTAGTCCCGATACCCGCATTGAAAGCGGAAAATTAGTGCGTTTCAGTGGGGAAAACGAGTTTTCATTAAAAATTGGCGGCACGACCTATGAGGTCAATACCCATTTCAGCAAGAAAGGAAAACAAAGCGTATTGAAACAGTTTAAGGAACTGATATTGTCCGAAAAACTGATTTAATATTGCACATTGGAAAAAGATAACTGGGTATAGTAAGATAACCTTGCCTTTGCTATGCCCGGTTGTCGGAAAGGAGATTATTTTTATGACAACAGCAAAATTAAACGGGCAGACAGAAGAAAAAATCACGGCGTTGTACTGTAGACTATCGGTTGACGACGATAACAAAGACGAAGAATCCAATTCCATAACGAACCAAAAGCAGATTTTACAAGATTACGCCCACAAAGAAGGCTTTGCAAATACGATGTTTTTCGTAGATGACGGCGTGTCGGGTACGACCTTCCAAAGACCGAATTTTATGCGTATGGAGCGTATGGCGGAGAACGGTGAAATCGGTACGATTATCGTCAAAGACCTCTCACGCTTCGGGCGCGAACAGGTGGAAATGGGCAGGCTTACGCAGGTGGTGTACCCGTCCCTCGGCATCCGCTTTATCGCCATACAGGAGCGTGTGGACACTTTGACCGGCGACGGCGTGGAGATGATGCCCTTCCACAATATTTTCAACGAATGGTATGCGGCGCAGACCTCTAAGAAAATCCGTGCGGTGTGGCAGTCCAAAGCGGAACACGGCGAGCGTATCGCTTCCATCGTACCCTATGGGTACAAAAAATCGGAAGATAACCCGAAACAATGGATTATTGACGAGCCAGCGGCACAAACCGTTAAAAAGATTTATGCCCTGTGCCTTGCAGGGAAAGGCCCGATGCAGATTGCAAGGCAGCTTGAGGAAGAAAAAATACTCGTTCCCGTTGCCTATTTTGAATCCATCGGCAGAAAACACGCACAAAAACTCCCGAAAAATCCTTATGGATGGGAACAGGCGACCGTCGGCTATATCCTTGAAAACAGGCAGTACACTGGCTGCGCCGTTAATTTTAAAAGCACTACCGTCAGTTACAAAGTCCATAAGAGAATCCAGAACAACGAGGAGGATTACCAAATCATCCCCGATATGCAGGAAGCCATCATCCCCGAGGAACAATGGCTGAGGGTGCAGGAACTCCGCAAACACAAGCGCAGACCGACGAAAACCGGCAGGACGAGCCTTTTTTCGGGACTGCTCTACTGCTACGACTGCAAATCGAAAATGCACTTTGTAGCCGCCAAGAGCATGAAACGGAAACAGGAGCATTTCCGCTGTTCCCAATATAAATCCGGCAGAGGGAATTGCGCCATGCACTATATCCGTAATATTGTCCTTGAAAGGCTTGTGCTGGAAGCGGTCAGCGACTTATCCGATTTTGTCCGCTGCTATGAACCGGTATTCCTGTATCTGCTAGCAAAGAAAAACAACGCCATGCGGCAGAAGGAATACCAACAGCTTCAGCAGGCGGTTGAGAACGGCACAAAGCGGATAGCGGAAATCGACAGGCTGATTGAAAAAGTATTTGAGCAGAACGCAGGCGGCATACTCTCTGATGAACGCTTTGCTAAAATGCTTCAGAACTATGAAAAGGAACAGAAAGCATTAACGCAGGAAGTGAAAGAAAACCGCCAGACCTTGCAGAACGCCGAACAGCGGGTAATGGATTTAAGGCTTGTCTTACGCACTTTGCGGGAAATGACCGACATTAAAGAACTTACCCCTACACTTGTCAATTCGCTGATTGAGCGTATCGAAGTCCACAACAGCGACAAATCCAGCGGTCACAGACATGTGAAGGTAGATATTTATTTTACGGCGGTAGGGATGATAGATATTCCCACCGAAAAAGAAATTCTTGCCACGATGGAAGAAATACGGAATAATCCGCAGGACTTCAAATTTGTGGCGTAAGAAAATGATACGGTGTAACCCCTTTTACAGAGTTACACTGTATCCTACATAAAAACATCCTTATCTGGCGACCGCAAAGGCTCTGTGACCTCTACGGTTATAGGAGATACATATTCTGTTAAGTGGATATTCTACTTCTGGTTTCATGGTGAGAAGTAGCGTTGCATAGGCAGGGATTTTTTTAACTGGCTTCCTGCCATTCCCCGATATGCTATGTATAAGTCAAATCTGCGTTGCATGAGCAAATAGATTACTTCCCGAAAAAAGGACATAAAAAATCCCTCCAAACTCTAAAACAGGTTTGGAGAGTGTCTGTTAAGTCTTTTCGGGCATAGCAATACCGCCCACCATACGCCGTTTTTTTATTTGGCGGACTTTAAATTCAGCCGTTCACTTTTTAAATACTACGAGGTATTTTTGAAGATTTCATAAAGATTTGCAAAAATAATGGGCGATGCTTTCCATCGCCCATTAAATCCTAGTATGGAATTTTTATTGTAACCTCTGCACCGCCTGTTTTATCGGAATTTTTAAGAGTAAGTTCCCCGTTGTGTTGCTTTACAATGCTGTTTGTGATATAAAGCCCCATGCCAAAGTGCATATTAGAGCTTCGGCTGTGGTCGCCCATAAAAAACTGCTCCCTTGCATGGCGCAAATCCTCATTCGTAAAACCAGTTCCCTCGTCTGTTATAATAACTTGCAGAAAGTTTTCTTTCCTCTGCGTTTCCACATATATTGTTCCTCTTTGCGGGGAGTATTCTAAGGCATTATTGACAACATTCATAATTGCCCGTTCCAACAACAATTTATCCGCTTCAAAACATCCCATATCTGTTTCCATGCTTAAGCGAATTTCCTTTGTAACACATAACGCACTTGCCTGTGCTTCAATTTGTTCCATATAATCCGCTATATCAATTTTCTCTACTTGAAGCTGATAGCCTGTGACTGTACGGGATATATCAATCAAAGTCTTTATATATACTTGTATCTGTTCCGAACTTTCCGTAATATACCCTGCATATAATCGTTGCTCATCGTCAAGTTCCGGTTCCGTTTCATTCATTAAATCTATATTCCCCTGGATAACAGTTAAAGGTGTTTTTACATCATGAGCAAGTGCGGCTATTTGTTCCCTTTGTGATTGCTCTGCTTTCCATTGTTGTTCTAAAGATAATTTTAAGCTGTCCTTCATTTCTGAAATAGAGTTCAATACCGCATTGTATTCACTGATTTCAGAGCTTTCTACCTCAAAGTCAAGATTTTGCTTCTGTATTTGTTCTGTTGCCATAATCAACGGAGATAACTGAATTTTCAGTTTTCGGGAATATCGTATTGTCAGACAAACGCAAACCGCTATGCAATTTACCCCTATCAACAGCAATAATAACTCAAACTTCCCACATCAATAAATGCCTGAAACCATTAAAAAATTAGGGATTTTTAAGCACTTAATTGA
>RAYF01000103.1 GCA_003611745.1 bacterium D16-36
AAGTGAATGACTGGATAGCATCTCAGCCTTTATTTATTCAGGCATTGTTCCGTGACTTATGCTGGGAAAGTTGAGTATAATTATTTATAACCTGTGTGTTTGATGCAATCTCTCTTTCTTTTTCAGTAAAGGTCATATTTTCACCCAGTATCTCATTCTCTTCAAGCATTAATGCCCAGTCTAATATCTTATTTCTTACCGTACTCATAATTCTATACATTTCACTTTTAGAAACGAAAAACGCATATTTTGTCGGCATAAAGTCTGTTGAATTATTAAAAAACTCCGTCAACGCGGCATTTACCGTTAAACATACCGAGCCGTCACTCGAACTATATGAATCCGATATTGCAGAAATAGAAAGTCCCAGCGGCATACAGGAAACTTTATCAGCTATATTTGCTGATAAAATCATAGGTATCCAACCATTATATGGATTCCATGCTTTTATTTCCCCTCTCACATTGCGATATTCTGGCAAATGATTTTCATATCCATTTTGCTCCTGATTTATCCACTCTTCTAAATCTTTAAGTTTCAGCTTTTTTGCCACTAAATAAGCTTTTCTAAGCAAAGATTCTATGGAAATAGTTTCATCCAATGCTTCCTTTTGTAATTCTATCACTATACCGCCCATACTTATCTCCTGTTTTTTTATAATAGACTCAAAATACCAGATGCAATAAGACTTCCCCCTACACCCATAGCAAGATTTTTTATGTCCCCTAACAAAGCTTGTATTTTGCAAGGATTCTGTTGTCTTTGAACTAACACTGAGATTTCTTCCATTTTTTCTCTTAATTCACTTGCACTCTCTCCAAATTCCGAATCCAACATTCCATCATATTTCCTTATTTGTTCAATAATTTTTCCTACTGCATCATAATCAAATCCATTATTTACATTCTTGGTTTGTGTAGAATTTTTTGTTCCTTGTTGAATTTGAATATCTGAAACATCTCCATTAAAAATATTGGTATAACTATTTGTTTTTTGTCCTTGATTCATTGCATTCTCCTTATCTTGAAAATATGATAATATACTTGGCAAAATACTTATTTCCCAGACACCTGATATGTAGTAAGCATACTGCGAAATCAATCCATACTGTTTAAGTTTTTCAAACTCAAATTGCAAATCACGTTCCAAGTACTCAGGAATTTCAATATCATTATTTGTCAGTTTATAATCATTCCTTTTATAACCATCACAAATATTAGCTACCAACCCTTCTGCTGTGGAATCAATAATTTTTATTTCACCGAAAGTTGGCTGTCCATTTACGATAGAAGCTGCTCTCTCTTCTTGCATCTATTTGAGCCTGTCTATTAGCTTCCCTTCGTTGTTTATCTGCCAATCTTTTATCCGCCTAGATTTTTTTCTTGACGTTCTTAGCTGCCTCTTTTTGATATTTTTCTAGTGCTTTTTCCAATGAACTTTTTGGCATGCATATACCTCCATCCTATGTTTCTACAAGTATTATTTTAAGTAACTCAATTGAGCTTTCTTCCTCTGGATTATTTGTTCCCAATTCTCCTCGAAATGCTTTAGCAAGAATGAATTTTTTAATTCTATCAATACTGGCTAACATCTCTTCCAATATTTCCTGCACCCGTTTCTCCTTATTTACAAATTCTTGAATACAAACTAAAATCTGTTTCTGTTCCTCGATAGAGGGAATACAAATTTTTATAGTTCCCAATTCCTTAGAGTTAATATTATGAATACCCGATGATGACTTTGCCTTATCAAACATTTGCGCCCTTGCCATGGAAGAATTTATAAATCGTACCAAATACTCCGGCAATACTTTTTCAGTAACTTTCATGCGGATTAGAAAAGAAGCATATGCATATCTTTCCTGCAGCTTAGGAACTAATGCGCATTTTCCCACCAAATCTCTACTGCCATTAGAACGAATGATTAAAATGTCATCCTCGAATACTTCATGCGATGAGTTTTTTAATTCCTCTGACATATATTTCAAGTCAGAAAAATCTACTATCCCATCCCCTATATTCGGTATTCGTAATATCGGTGTTCCTTTATATTCGTAATTACTTTTTTCAGAAGAACCATATTTTAACCCAGACACAATTTCTGATAATGTAGTATTTTCCCACTTTTCTATCTCTATATTAGAATTACGCCAATCATTCGTCAGCTGTCCTGTAAATGCCTTATATAACAAAGCTTCGACATTATCATCAATACTGGCAATCACATCCTGTACTTTCTCTTTTGCTTCATCCAATTTGGCAAATAAACCCTCTATCCGTTCCACAACACGTTGTTGTTCCTTCATAGTAGTAATTGGTACGAAGAAATCACTTAAATCTTTTACGCTAACACCACCAATTAAACCATGTCTCCGATTTGTAAATTGAATACTAAAAACATCCGATTGCAGATAATAATAAATATATTTTGAAACACATCCTTTAGATACAAATGCACATAGTTTATTTCCAAAGCACACTTTTTCCCTCGTAAATCCAAGTTTTCGTCCTGCACTTCCACCTTCAATACATAATAAGCTTGTATTTTCTGGAGCCACCTTAAATCTATCATAATCACTTATTTTGACACCATTATTATATATAATAGAATTATCAAACTCTATATCTTTTGTTGCAATAAAATTAAGGCCCTCCGGTTGATGTAAATACTTTTCTCTTTTTATCCTCTCATTAATACTATTACCAGTATATATTTCTGAAATAGTACTTAATTTTACCCAGCACCAATTCTCCGGCACCTCATACGGCTGCTCCTCCACAGGAACCAAGGCCTGCTCCAACTTTTCCTCTAATGTAAGCTCCTCTTTCTTCTTTCCTCTTGCCATGCTACACCTCTGCACTTTCCAGAGATTTCAACTCTTTTACCACACTCTTTAACAAGTCCACTGCTTCATCCAACTGGGCGATACACTCCTCCCCGCTTTCAATCGGATCTGGCAAATCCTCATAATCCAGCACAGAATCATCACGAATCAAGCCCTTATCCAAGGTATTTCCCAATTCTGCTCTGGTAAAAACATTCCATCTTTCATTCTTTACCGCATAACGGTCTTCTGCCGTATATGCCGTTATAAAGTCCTTGAAATGATCGTATTTCAGTGGATTTGTCTTTCCGAAAGATGGCATATTCGTTCTAAGGTCATAAAACCATACTTCCTTTGTATTATTTTGCTCAGTTGTTCCTCTTGTAAAGAAGAGTACATTTGTCTTCACTCCCTGCGCATAAAAAATACCCGTCGGCAGACGAAGTATTGTGTGAAGATTACACTTATCCATAAGGTCTGCTCGAATCCTCTCACCTTCACCGTCTGCAAACAATACATTGTCAGGCAGTACAACTGCTGCCCTTGCCTTACCGTCTGCTTTCAAAGAACGGTATATATGCTGTAAGAAATAAAGCTGCTTATTGCTTGTTTGATAAGTAAAGTCATCACGATTTGCACGCTCACCGCCTTTCTTTGTACCAAAAGGCGGATTGGTAAGTACAACATCAAATCCATGCATTACCTTACCTTGATTTGATAAGGTATCACATAGATAAATTTTCCCTTCTATATCGTGAAGCATTGCATTCATCAGTGCCAGTCGGTGTGTTTCATGTACCAGCTCTGCTCCGGTAAATGCCTCCTTCTGTTCAAATGCCGCTTCTTCTTCCGTTAAATCCATCCAGTCGTTGGTATGCTCCTTCACATAACGGTCAGCCGCAATCATAAATCCAAACGTACCACATGCTGGATCGTTGCACCGTTCACCTGGCTGCGGAGCAGTCAGTTCTGTCATAACATCAATCAATACCCTCGGTGTGAAATACTGCCCTGCTCCGGACTTCTTTTCATTTGCATTTTTCTCCAACAGTCCCTCATACAGATTTCCCAGCCCTTCTTCTTTTGCCGAATACCAGTCTAACTCGTCAATATTCGTAATGATTTTCTTTAAATTTGCCGGCTCCTCAATATTGCTTCTTGCCCCCTGATAAATCTCCTGCACACGTCCGCTGCAGTTTTCCCCCAGTTCTCTGAGCAGTTCTTCATAAAAACGTTTTAACTCCATGCCTTCCTTACTTTTTAATGCATCCCAGCGGTAATCCTCCGGAATATTCTTTTCGGAACCTGTTTCCTTTGCCATTTTCAAAAACAAAATATAGGTCAGTTCCGTTACATACTGATGATAAGTAATTCCATCATCACGAAGTACATTACAAAGATTCCACAATTTTGATACAATTTCTGCATTTGTCATAGTCTTCCTCCATGCCACTTTCATCGACTCTTGTAATTAAGAAATGATATAGATTTTCTTTGGCACAATTCTTTTGTGCCTTAGGAAATCTTCATTTCTTATTTTCCTATGCGGTATACATGTGGCTGTTGATTTCATCAATGATTGCATCCAGTTTATTTCCAAATGCTTTATCAACCGCTGCATAACCGCCTTTAATTTTAAACTGTGGTGCCTCAAAGGTCTCCTTATTCAGTACAACTTCTTTCAACAAATAGGCTTCTATCCGTTCCAGCCAGTTAAGCTGCACCTTGCTTAACTCCGGATGTGCTTCCTTTGTCTTCATAATCGCTGAATGAATCCGTTCCTCCTTGCTGACTAAGGCATCACCAATACTTTTCTGACGGATAAAACTGATAATATCTGCGGTAATATCCTCATTCGTCATCTGCTTCCACGCTGTCTGAAGCATAGTCTCACTAAAATGATTCCGGTCAAGAATCAATTTCAGTTCCCTTAACGACTGTCTGGTTAATTCTTTCGGTCTGGTCGCTACGATATTCAGTGCTGCAATCTCATTGATATTGCTATCAATAAAAGCATGGAACTCCCTCAGATAATCTTCGGGTCTTGTGGCATCACCATAACCTCTTTCATGGCTGCTTATCTCATCCTTTGCATCACTAATAAACTTCGGTCTTTCCTGATGAATCACCCGCACATAAGCAAATGCATCACGACTCTTTTTCACCGTTTCTACTGCCTGATCCGTCGGCATATTACGAAGTGCATCTATGAAGCTTTCCGGGGATTCCCCGCCTGATAAAGACTGAAACTGTTCCCTGCATTCTTCTGTCATCTTATTTTTGTTTCGCAATATTTTAGCAATAATAATATCAATCTGATTTTCTCTGGCTCTATCACTTTCGAGATTATCTATTCCATCAATTAAATCCTCAAAGCTTTCCTTTGGATTTACAACAACCGGTTTCATATTAGATACCGGATCGATTGCCTGATATACCCCCACTGCATCGTAAATCTCAAAATGCGTTTTCCCAATCTCCGGACATAGTCTGGTGGCACGCCCAAGCATCTGCTCAAACAGAATACGGGAACGGATTCTTCGCAGGAATACCAGATTGACTATTTCTTCCACGTCAATACCTGTAGTCAATAAATCAACGGTTACGACAATATTCGGGAATGTCTCATTCTTAAAACGTCTGATTGCTTCCTTAATTTTTACGGGATTGCCATTTTCGATAGAGCCAGTAATCTTCATAACGGCTTCTTCACTGATTCCCTGCTCAGAATAATAGTCCTTCAATATCTTCGTAACCATATCCGCATGGGCATCATCAACAGCAAATATAAGAGTTTTTCCCTTTTCGTTTGGATCAATGTCCTTGGCAACTTCAGCTAAAACGATTTCATTAAACCCTTTTGTGACAACCTTCTTGTTAAAATCCTCTATCTCAAACTTTAAATCGTCTTCCAACTCATCACTATTGGTTACCGTATTGGTCACAGGATCATAGATAGGAGCAGTGCTTCCTGCCTCAAATACAATTCCTTCCTCACTAAGCTTTGTCCTGATAATATGAGGTGCATCATGATCTACCAGATAACCGTCCACTACGGCTGTCCGGTAATCATAGGAATACACCGGTTTTCCAAATATTTGTGTGGTGTGAAGGGCAGGGGTGGCGGTGAGGGCAATCTTAACCGCATCAAAATAATCAATGACCGCCCGGTACTTGCTGCGAAAATCATCCTGATTCCGGTACAGCACCTCATCTTCACCCATTTCCTTGTCTAGAATGTACCCCCGGTGTGCCTCATCCACAATAATGCAATCGTAGTCTGACACACCTATGCTGACATCCGACTCATTGTAAAGAATACGTTTTACCAGACTCTGAACCGTTGCAATATGTACACGTGTATCTTTTTCAAATTCCTTTTCCCCAAGGTCTTTGATATCATATAATTGATTCAGTGTCTTTAAATCTTCCAGTTTTACCTCTTTGAAAGTATCCATTGTCTGGTCGCCAAGTGCTGTTCTGTCAACCAGATATAAGATTCTTTTAAACCGTCTCGCAGACAAAAAGCGGTAAATCATGCCAAGAACCGTTCTTGTTTTTCCGGTTCCCGTTGCCATGGCAAGCAGCACCGTATTTTTGTGTTCCGCAATGGCTTTCTCGGCTGCCTTGACTGCTTCAACCTGATAGTAACGCAGTCCCAATCCGTTGGAATCTTCTAATAACTCATATCCCGTAGCCGCAAGTTTTCTATCCGCTTCTACAATGTCCCTTTCTAAATCCTGTTCCATCCCTTGGGGGCTTGGCCATCCTGCCAAAGCTTTTGATGTATTAAACTGCTGCCTGGTATCTAAAAACCAAATGCCGGACATTTCTTCATACTGTTTTATGTAATCCCTTCCGTTCGTTGCAAAAAGGAACGGCACCTTATACTCACCATACTGTTTTAGCACATATTTTTCGTGCTCCGTCTTAATCATTCTTGCATACTCTTTGCACTGACCATCCAATACGGAAGATATATTCGTATGTTTTTTCTTCGCCTCAATAATTCCAACCATTTTTTCGCCAATAAAGAGTGCATAATCTGCATACCCACCATTTCCTGTCTTAGAATCTGTCGGCCACTCCGCAATCGCAAGATTCTTGCCTTTGACCGGCCGAATCCCTTTGGAGTAACGGATGGTCCCCGTATCCGCATCCCATCCAACCTTACGGAGCTGTTCATCAATCAATTCTCTCGTCTGTGCCTCGGAAAGTTTTACATTCATCGCTTTTTTGTAAGCAATTGCCCTTCTTGCACTGTCCGATTTTCCATCTTTTTGAATCCGCTGCAACTCAACAAGCAGTGCTTTGTTACGCTCCTCAAGCTCCCTGTTTTCCTTTTCCAATTCATCCAGACTAATCGTAATATCCTCCGGCTGAATATAGCCCACAGGTCTGTAACTATAGTCTCCATATGTCTGCATATACCATACGCAAAGTTCATACAACAACGCCAGATTATTTAATGCCTTTTCGCCCTCGTCCGCTCCGTTATGGGCTGCATTGTTGCGGTCTATTCGCAAAATATATAATGTATTATCAATCTCGTGCGGCAATAAGTCATTCCTTTTTAACAGTCGAATACGATTGGCATGGGTATTGTCATAATTTGGTTCACTAATCCCATCGTAAGCAAGCATATACTTTACCATGACTTCTGCTAACATTCCCTGTTTGATAACAGATGTGTTAGGGTCTGAATAAACATATTTCTCTGACAAGTAGCCTAACCTTGCCAAATCACTCCATCTATTTTCGAGGAAAGTAAAGTTACCCATTCTCATGCCTCCTTCGTATATTTTTACGTCCTAGCTTTGTTTGGTTTTCGTGGCTCTATATGTATCATCATAGGAATTGTTTGTTTCTATGCGGATATTGTACCATTTCTTACCATGCTGTGACAAGCAAAAACTGCAAGCATTTTGCAAGCACAACAAACGGGAAGCCGCATAAATACTGGCTTCCCGCTGTTTTTCGCTCACTCGAACTCTATCGTCCCCGGCGGCTTACTAGTCAAATCATACATCACCCTATTAACCCCATTAACTTCATTAATAATCCTCCCCATTACTTTCTGCAGCACCTCAAATGATATCTCCGCTGCCTCTGCGGTCATAAAATCAATAGTATTAACTGCCCTCAGAGCCACGGCATAATCATAGGTCCTCTCGTCCCCCATGACGCCAACGGAGCGCATATTAGTCAGCGCAGCAAAATACTGGCCGATTGATTGGGATATTCCGGCATTTGCAATTTCTTCGCGGTAAATCGCATCAGCATCCTGTACGATACGGACTTTTTCTGCTGTCACCTCTCCGATAATCCGGATACCAAGCCCCGGACCCGGAAATGGCTGCCGGTTCACCAGCTTTTCCGGTATACCAAGTTCCAGACCAGCCTTGCGGACTTCATCTTTAAACAAATCGCGGAGCGGTTCAATAATTTCTTTAAAATCCACATAATCCGGCAGCCCCCCCACATTATGATGGGATTTAATCACAGCAGATTCACCACCCAGACCGCTCTCTACTACATCCGGATAAATGGTGCCTTGGACTAGAAAATCCACTTTTCCTATTTTTTTTGCTTCCTCTTCGAAAACGCGAATAAATTCCTCGCCAATAATCTTGCGCTTTTTTTCAGGCTCCGTTACTCCAGCTAATTTTTCATAAAAACGCTGCTGCGCATTAATGCGGATAAAATTCAATTCATATGAACCATCAGAGCCAAAAACTTCCTCCACCTCATCGCCTTCATTCTTGCGCAGAAGCCCATGATCCACAAACACACAAGTAAGCTGGCTCCCAATCGCTTTAGAAAGCATGACTGCCGCTACAGATGAATCCACGCCGCCGGACAAGGCACAGAGGACTTTTCCATCCCCAACCCTTTCCCGGATTGCCTGAATCGAATTTTCCACAAACGAATCCATCCTCCAAGTCCCAGCACACCCACACACGCCGCGGACAAAATTAGACAAAATCTTTGTACCTTCCAATGTATGCAAAACCTCTGGATGGAACTGAACCGCATATAAATTCTTCTCCCTATTTTCAGCGGCCGCAACCGGACAGTCCGCAGTATGTGCTGTGACGGAAAATCCATCCGCTGCCCGTGAAATATAATCAAAATGGCTCATCCAGCAGGTTGTGCTTTTAGATACATTTTCAAATAAAGGAGAAGAAGAATCTACAAAAACCTCTGTTTTCCCATATTCGCGGACTGGTGCCTTCTCGACACTGCCTCCCAAAAGAAGCATCATAAGCTGTGCACCGTAACACAGCCCCAGAATTGGGATTCCTAATTCAAATAACGCTTTAGAATATGAAGGCGCCCCCTCCCCATAACAGCTGTTCGGGCCTCCGGTCAGAATAATCCCCTTTGGGTTCATTGCCTTTATCTGCTCAATATCTGTGCGGTAAGAATATATTTCGCAATAAACATTACATTCCCTGACGCGCCTTGCCACAAGCTGATTGTACTGCCCGCCAAAATCAATGACAATTACTTTTTCCTGGTTCATCGTCTGCACTTTCCTTCCTATAATGTCAAGCCCTAAATTATTGTTTTTACAGGCTTTTCTTTAAATAACTACCTCATAAAACAGAGCCAACGGTGCATGACAGTCATTGTATCTTGTACTGAATAGTTAAAAGAGTGTGCAGTTTA
>RAYF01000104.1 GCA_003611745.1 bacterium D16-36
AACCGCGCATGCTGCTCAGACAGCGCTGCAAGGCGCATATCCATCAAAGCCCTGCAAGACAGAGTTCCTCTGGAAAGACGTTGTTGTCTGGCGGCATATCTTGTTCTTCTTTTTAGGTGTACCATACTCTGTGAGGGCAAAAACAGAGACACAGCCGGACGCAGGCACATTGGAAAATGACGGATAGCAGGGAGTTATCGTTAAATAAAAACATCGTCTGTAAATGGTGACAAATTGATTTGGGGCAGTAATGAATATATATACTGAAAATTGATTCCCGTGGTATCATATAGGAAATGCTGCCAAATCACCCCGTATGGCATTGGGCACAGGCTTTGCTTGTGCCTGTTTGTGCTTTCCGTGGCAATAGTGGAGCAAAACTTGAAAAAATTATTGTTTGGAAGTATAATGAAAAGGTATATGTATTGGTGAATGGAGGGGCATTCTATGGATGGTAGAAAAAGTATATTTAGGAAAATATCAGACGGTCTGCGCCTGATTGCAGGTACGGTCGGCAGTTATATGGGTGTTGTGTCGAATGTACTTGGGGCGATGTTAGGTATATTGGCATCAATTTTAGTAATCTGCATTATCGCAGGCATCTGTGTTTACATTAAGGTGCTGCCGATGGTTACAGAGGCGCGCGAAGAGGTTTTTGACAAACTGGTCAACTTGAGCGAAGACGACTTCATTATGAATGAAGATACGGTTATTTATGATGCGAAGGGAAATAAAGTCGGCTCGGTGAATGCAGGGCGCTATACTTATGTGAAAATCAATAATATTTCTCCGTATCTTTATAATGGCTACATAGCTGTAGAGGACAAGCGTTTTAAGACTCATGGCGGCGTCGATGTTTTGGCAACGCTTCGTGCCGGGGTCTCTCTTCTAAAGAATAATATGAAAATTACGCAGGGTGGAAGTACGATTACCCAGCAGGTCATAAAAAACAATCTCCTAACTCAGAATCAGAATTATACAAGAAAAATAGCAGAAATCATTTTGGCGCCTATTGTGGAGGCAAAGTTTTCAAAAGATAAGATTATGGAATTTTACTGCAACAGCAACTTTTATGGGAACCGCTGCCACGGTGTGGAGTCGGCGAGCCAGTATTACTTTGGGAAGAGCTGTGCAGATTTAGAGCCGCAGGAGGCGGCGCTCTTAATTGGCCTTTCAAACAGCCCTTCGCGGTATGACCCGGTGGCCAATCCGGATAATGCATTAAAGAAGAGGAATGAAATTTTAAAAATAATGCATGATCAGGAAGTGATTACCACGAAAGAGTACAATACTGCCGTCAAAAAGAAAATCAAGGCACTGCAGATTGCCGAGGACGGCACAAACGAGAGTTATGTCACAAGCTATGCGATTCACTGTGCTGCACTTGCACTGATGGAAAAAGAGGAATTTAAGTTCCAGTATACATTTGCAAATAAAAAGGAGTATCAGGAATACAATGAGCGTTACAGTGATACATACAGCAGGAAGTGCAATATGATCCGTTCCGGTGGGTACAAGCTGTATACTTCTATTGACATGAAAAAGCAGAAAAAACTGCAGCAGGCAGTGAACAGGGGGCTTGCTTACAATAAAGAGAAAAATAAAGAGTCGGGCAAATATGCGCTTCAGGGTGCGGCTGTCTGCGTGGATAACAATTCTAATTATGTTGTTGCCATTGTGGGGGGGCGCGGCACAAAAGATGCATATAACAGGGCATACCTCTCCGCAAGGCAGTCGGGCAGCTCGATTAAGCCTTTGATTGATTATACACCGGGGTTTGAGTCGGGGGTATATTCTCCGTCCACCCTGATGACAGATAAGCCGATTGAAAACGGCCCCCAGAATGCGGGAGGCTCCTACCGCGGAAATATTCGTATCAGGGAGGCGGTAGAGCGCTCAATCAATACGATTGCATGGCAGGTGCTGCAGAAAATTACGCCGAAGTTCGGTATGTCTTTTCTTGATAAAATGCATTTTCATAACTTAAGCTATGTCGATAATGACAATCTGGCGCTTTCGCTTGGCGGCTTTACGGAGGGCGTACGTGTTGTGGACATGGCGAAGGGGTACTCTGCGCTGGCAAATGGTGGCAACTATAGTGACAGGACCTGTATACGGATTATAGAACATGTCTCAGACGGCGCTATCTATAAAAATTCAGAGGAGACGACGCAGGTCTACTCGGAAGATGCTGCATGGCTTATGACAGATGTGTTAAAGGGCGTCCTGAATGAACCATATGCGACCGGGCATGCCCTGAAGCTGGGAAATGATCAGATATGTGCAGGGAAGACCGGAACGACGAATTCCGGCAAGGATGTCTGGTTCTGTGGATATACAAAATATTATACGACGGTTGTCTGGGCAGGGTATGATACGCCGAGGGCGATGCCGGGGGCTTCCGGCGCTGCGATATCCGGAAAAATATGGAAGGATTATATGGATAGGATCCATGCGAAACTGGAGCCGGTTGATTTTACTGTGCCGGAGACAATCTGTCTGGCAAGCTACAGCAGTGATGGGAGCCTGATAAGCGGAACGGAGTCGGCAGGGACAAAAGAGAGGACTTCCGGCACGGATTATTTTTCTACGCTGATACTGGCAGAAAAGTCTGAGTATGCAGAGCTTCTTGAGGATGTACAGTATGCGAAGACGGTATTAAAGAAATTAAAGTCATTTGAGGATATCACGATAAAGGGCCTGGAGGATTATTATACACTGAAAGAGAGCTATGAAAACCTCCGCAATATGATCTCTGCCATCAAGGATGATGATGTGCGCAAATCATATGCTACCCGGGCTAAAAATAAATACGATTCCCTGCAGGATGAGACGGTTGAGTGGGACAAGGTAGTGAAAGCCTATGAGAAGTACCAGAGTGAAGAGAATGAAGTGCTTGCGAGGGAGAGTGAGATGAGATCAAGGGAGGCACGCAGGCAGAAGCAGAAGGATACAAGAATTAGGCTGGCAAGGGCACGTATCAGGAAATTGAGGACATATGAGCATCTGCCGTCCAATGCAGATGACTTGATTGCTGCGGCAAAGAAGGCTGTAGAAGCATGTAAAAATTATCCGGAATATTCTTCTCTAAAGGCATCCCTTGAGAAAAATATGGATTATATCTTAAACCTTCCAGAGAACGCTGCTTCACCAAGGCCGGGGGATACGCCGCAGCCGCAGCAGACACCGCAGCCGCAGGATACGCCGGAACCGAATGAGAGGGAAGAAGATTAGAAAGGAGGGATGGCAGATGGATTCAAATAAGAAGAATATAGGAGAAAAGAAATCTGTACAGCCTCCTGGGAGGGAGGGGGCTTCCGGGCAGCAGAAAGAGACAACGTTTGTCCGGACCGCTCCCAAAAAGGAATCGCCGCTTGAGGAGAGGCGGGTGGTCAGGAAACCGGAGGAACCTGCAAAACCATTGCCGCAGGAATCCGCAAAAGAACTGGACTGGCCGCTTTTAAAACGGGTGGACAGGGATGTTAAGGATGTGGAGCCGCAGCAGGAAGCGTACCCTGCAAAAGCAGGAGGCCGCAGGCAGCTTACAAAATCAGAAGAGAGGCTGCGCAGTTTCGGGCGTGTTGGGCAGTGGTTCCAGATTTTATGTTTTATGCATATTCCGGTGTTTGGATTTTTCTATATGCTTGTGACGGCAATCCGCAAAAAAACGCCGCCTCAGAAAAAATCTTTTGCAATAGCGTATATTTTATATCGGATTTTGGTACTATTTCTGGCAGCGGTTATTTTATTTATTCTATATAAAGTCGGGCTGAGCTTTGTCGAGGAAATCCTGCGTTATGCGCATTTTTAACTCTATAGGAAACTGCTCGCTGTGTGGTGGTCGTCAACAAGAATTTTCGCAGAAAATTCTTGCTAGGGCACAAGCGAAGTCTGTGCCCTTTTTTTAAAGTCGGGCGTGTTTGAAATACATTTATAAAAATGTTTCAGACACGCTTTAACATACAGGCAGTACGGTATGATATTATTCTTATAGGAGGGGGGCATAGTGTGAAAAATCACACTGAAGTGCTGATTTTTCACACGGCTATTTGTTTCTGAGCAAAAACAAATAGCTTTGATGGCAGATGAGAAACTAAATTCGCAGCTTTCTCATCGCCTCTTCGCAATAAGTTGCTCAGAAATGAGGATAATTATGGCAGGCTGGTTTTGGTACGAGCTTACGGAAAATGGGACAGTCCGCCTTCTTCGTGCTTTTGGCGGTGCGCCGGAGGTAGAAATACCGGAGGAGATTGCGGGGCGGAGTGTGACGGAGATTGGGGATTACTGTTTTGCAGAAAAAGATACAGGCGGTGCGCATCATATTTTTGCGGAAGGCGTGGATGAGGGGCAGGCGGAGGAGATGTTTCAGGAGCTTTACCGCAGGGGAAGCATCCGCGTGCTGGCAGGGGAATATATTAAGAAGATAGTATTTCCGAAAAGTGTTGTATCCATTGGGAATTTTTGCTTTTACCAGTGCAGTTCCCTGACGGAGCTTGTCGTTGGGAATGGCCTTACAGGGATTGGAAGCGATGCATTTATGAACTGCCGGAGTTTAAGGGATATTACGGTTTGCGGCGGTGTGGCAGAGCCGAGCGGCTTAAAGCAGATTCTGGCGCAGCGCCCGATGGAGACGGAAGTGTCATTTGTGTCGGAAGATGGGCTGGAAGCGGTGCTCTTGTATCCGGAATACAGTGAGACATATGACGAGATTGGGCCGGCCCATATTTTTGAATTAAATATTGAGGGTGAGGGATTTCGGGCAAGGCAGTGCTTTCATGGGGGTACTGCAGATCTGGCACAGTATGATGCTGTCTTTTTGCAGGCGTGTGCCAAGGAGAGTGTAAAGACATTATGCAGGATGGCGTTGCTGCGCCTATACTATCCGGCCGGGCTCCGCGGGGAATGCAAAGAGGTTTATGAGGGATACCTGAGGGAAAATGCGGCGGAGGCGGGCAGATATCTTGTGGAGGATAAAAATCTGGAGTTTTTGTATTTTTTAGGCGAACAGGGATATCTTGGCGAGAAGGAAACTGAAGGCTGCATCCGTTTGGCAGCAAAGAGGGGCTGGACAGAGGGGGCAGGAATGCTTTTGCAGTACCAGGGCAAATGGTTTGCAGGGAAGCAGGAGGAGTATTCCTTTGATGATTTTTAACTTACAGGAAGGGAGGATGCTTGTGGAAAAATCTATGCACTTACAGACACAGACGGAGTGGGAAGAGGAGATGGCATACAAAGTGCTGCGTCTGTTGCATGATGAGTTGTATGTGGAACTGCGTTTTATGGGGGCGGCACTTTCAGAGCTGACTCCGGCCCCGGACAAACGGCTTACTACGGCTGCTACGGATGGAAGGACGTTTTTTTTCTCCACAGAGCAGCTTTTACGTGTGTTCTGCCAAAATCCCGCTTACCTGAACCGCCTCTATCTCCATACGGTGCTCCACTGCATTTTTTCCCATCTGTGGATTTCAGGAAAGAGAGAGCCTTTTCTTTGGGGGATTGCTTGTGACATTGCAGTGGAATATACTATAGATACAATGGATAAATCGTGCACGAAACGGATTACCGGATGGGTTCGTCAGAAGACTTATGAATTCCTTAAAAAAGATGGGGGCGTCATATCGGCTGCTAAGGTATACCGTTTTTTACTGGACAGGACGCAGGAGGAATTAAGGGAGCTGCATCAGGAATTTTTTGCGGACGACCACGTATTCTGGCCGAAGGAAGAGGAGCAGGCAGTAAGGATGGAATCTGCCAGAAAAAACTGGGACAAGATTTCGAGGCAGACGCAGATGGAGCAGGAAAGGCGGGGGAATGAGACGGAAGAGGGGGAGGAATTACTTTCTCTTCAGATGAAGGCAGGGAAGGGTAGGAGAAGGTACCGCGATTTTTTGAAGAAATTTGCTGTCCTGCAGGAGGAGCTTCACTGCGACCCGGACGAATTTGATTTGAATTTTTATACCTATGGGTTTTCGCTTTATCGGAATATGCCCCTGATTGAGCCGCTTGAAAGCAGGGAAATTAAGAAGATACGGGAGTTTGTGGTGGTTGTGGATACCAGCTATTCGACAAGCGGCCGGCTGGTTACAAATTTTCTTAAGGAGACATTTGCTCTTCTCAGCCAAGAAAATAGTTTTTTCCGCTCTTGTAAACTCCATGTGCTCCAATGTGACGAGGCGGTGCGTGATGATATCGTGATAACTGATGAAAGGCAGCTGGAGGGATTGTTTGAGGATTTTAAAATCCGCGGCGGGGGAGGGACGGATTTCCGCCCGGCATTTGCTTATGTAGACGATTTAATCGATCAGGGGGAGTTTAAAAATCTGTGCGGCCTGCTGTATTTTACCGACGGGAAGGGAATCTATCCGGCTAGAAAGCCAGAATACAAGACAGCATTTCTTTTTTTGGAGGATTATGAGGAGGAGCATGTGCCTGCATGGGCGATCAGGATGCGTCTGGAGGAAGAGGAATTTTTAGGGCCGGATGCGCAGGGAAGGATGTCTGGGAATGATGGGGCGCAGGGCGGACACAATAATTGATGATGTATGTTTAAAATAGAAAAGGAGCCGTTCAGGATGAATATAAGGGAAGCAAAACAGGAGATTAAGAATACAGTGCAGGCATACCTGCAGAAAGATGAGGGCGGCGAATACCGGATTCCCGCTGTAAGGCAGCGCCCAATCCTTTTGATGGGGCCTCCGGGGATCGGAAAGACGCAGATTATGGAACAGGTTGCCAGAGAATGCGGTATTGCGCTGTCAGCTTATACGATTACACACCATACGAGGCAGAGTGCGGTGGGGCTTCCGTTTATCAGGGAGGAAGAGTTTGGCGGCAGGGTATATTCCGTAACGGAGTACACAATGAGTGAGATTATTGCCAGCATTTACCATAAGATGGCGGAAACGGGGCTTTCGCAGGGGATTCTTTTTATTGATGAGATAAACTGTGTGTCGGAGACATTGGCACCTACGATGCTGCAGTTTCTGCAGTGCAAAACTTTTGGCAATCAGGAGATACCAAAGGGATGGATTATTGTGGCGGCAGGGAATCCGCCGGAATATAACCGCTCTGTGAGGGAGTTTGATATGGTGACACTGGACCGTGTCCGCAGGATAGATGTTGTTTCGGATTATAATGTGTGGAAAGAGTATGCGAGGAATGTTCAGGTCCACAATGCATTGTTGAGCTATCTGGAAATCCGCCCTAAAAATTTTTACCGCGTGGAGGCCGATGTGGACGGGCTGCAGTTTGTGACTGCGAGGGGATGGGAAGATCTTAGCGAGCTGTTAAAGAGCTATGAATCTCTGGGGATTCCCATGACAACGGATATCGTACATGAATTTCTGCGCCATGGGGATGTGGCGGAGGATGTGGCCGCCTATATTGATTTGTACCAGAAATATCAGGATGATTATGGCATTGAGGAGATTCTTCAGGGAAAAGCGAAGGCGGATGTGTACAGGAGGCTTTTGCAGGCGGAGTTTGATGAAAGGCTCAGCGTGGTCAATCTTTTGTTTGATGGGCTGCTGCAGGGAATGCGCAGGGTTCAGGAGGAAAAAAAGTTTGCCGATGCGTGGTATCTTATATTGAAGGAATACCGGGGCCGGGTAGAACAGGCAGGGAATACAAGGGAATGCTACGATTCCCTGCTTTCGGAAAAAAATGCAGAGTTTGAACAGAAGAGGAGTGCCGGGCTGTATACCAGAAAGGAAGAGGCTTTCTGGAAGAAGCTTTTTGCCTGTATGAAGGATGCTGCCCCGTCAGGGCTGGAATCTGCAAAGGGGAGTTTTTTGCAGGCCAAAGAAGCATTTGACAGGCAGGCAGGGCGGTTAGCTGATGCAAGGAGGGCAGCGGGCTGGATGCTTGAGAATGCTTTTGATTTTATGGAGGAAGCTTTTGCAGGCGGAGAGGAAATGGTAGTTTTTGTGACGGACCTTACGGTTACAGAAGAATGCGCACTTTTTTTAGGTGAGTATAACTGTGGGAGATACCAGAAGTACAATAAAGAACTGTTGATTGGGAGCAGGAGGCGGGAACTGTTATCAGAGCTGGAACAATGATTCAGAGAAAATGGAGGAGTATGGCTAAGAAAGTATATGCTGTCCGCAAGGGCAGGAAGACGGGGATATTTGATACATGGGATGAATGCCAGAAGCAGGTATCGGGATTTTCTGGTGCAGAGTATAAGAGTTTTGTCTCCAGAGAGGGGGCAATGGAGTTTTTGGGGGGATCTGCCGAGACAGACAATGCCCTGCCGTGGGAAAGTACTGCGGGGGATGACACGCTTGGGGGGGAGTCTGGGATTTTTCCGGATAGTTTTGATAGGGATACGGCAGTTGCGTATGTAGACGGGAGCTTTGACAAAGTATCGGGGGATTTCTCTTACGGCATGGTGATTTTGTACCGTGGGGAAGAAATGGCATTTTGTGAAAGGATACAGGATAAGGAACTGGCACAGATGCACAATGTTGCCGGAGAGATAAAAGGGGCGGAGGCTGCCATGCGCTATGCGGTGGAAAATGGTATAGAACGGATTGTGATCTACCATGATTACGAGGGGATTGCAAAGTGGTGCAATGGTGCGTGGAGAGCAAACAAGGAGGGGACAAAGGCATACAGAGCCTATTATGATCAGGTAAAAGATAAGTTGAAAATTCAGTTTATAAAGGTAAAAGGCCATTCAGGCGATAAATATAATGATATGGCAGACCGTTTGGCAAAAAAGGCGTTAAATTTGGCATGATTGAAAGCGTGAAGTTTGTTTGATGTATCATATGTAAAGTTGTATTTTAGGCTGCATTTATAAAGGGGTGGAAAAATGTAAGTTTTTCCCATAATGGCTTTAATTTTACCATGGTGGATATTTTGGGCATCTTTTATGGTACAATGCGCACGTAGCCGATATTACAAAAGAAAAGGGTAAAGACATATCTAATGAAGGAAGGGCGTGCCATGTATATACCTTGCATGGTTGCGCTCTTTCTTCGCTATATGGGTCACGGAAATTGATTTTCAGTATATATTCATTACTGCCCCTATTAATTTGGTGCCATTCACAGACGATATTTTTCTAAACGATAACTCCCTGTTATTCGTCAATTTTTGTTTGTGCCTGCATCTGGTTATGTTTCTGTTTTTTGCTTCACAGACAAACAAAACGCCTAAAAAGAAGGACAGGATATGCCTTGCAACATTTCGCCTTTCCGAGGAA
>RAYF01000105.1 GCA_003611745.1 bacterium D16-36
CATAATTTTTGTTATGTTGTATTACACATTTTCTCCACAGAAGGCTTATATCAGCCCCATCAAATCCAGCTGTCTCTGGTGTTCTTCCCTCGTCGTCATCACGTAAATCCTTGTTGTCTCTATGCTGCTGTGTCCCAGCATGTCCGCAAGCTTTGCCATGTCCCTGTCTATTTCATAAAATGTCTTTGCAAAAAGATGCCGCAGGTTATGTGGGAATATTTTTTCTTCCGCTACATCCACCTCCGCTCCCAGTGCCTTCATCTCCTTCCAGACATTGCTGCGGTCCACCGCTTTCCCCCGCTTTGTGCGAAACACCGTACCGCTCTCTATCCCAGTCTCCCCGCAGTACCGCAGCAACAGCTTGACAAGCTTCCCCGGCAACAGCACTTTCCTCTGCTTGCCTTTGCAGTAGATTTCCACCACTCCCTTCTCCAAACTCTCCACCGTGATATGCTTAAGTTCGCTAATACGGATGCCCGTAGCGCACACCGTCTGGATAATCGCCGCCAGACGCTTCTTGCCCTTCTGCCTCGCAGTCCTCACTAACTTCTTATACTCTTTCTTGGACAAATCCCTTCTCTCCGGCATAAATGCCTCTTTCTGGATGCGGTATGTCTTTACCCGCAAACCGTACCATCCAAGATATTCAAACAGACGGTTCGCCGCTACCAGAAAGGAATTGATGCTCGTAAGCTTATACTGCCTCTCTTCATACAGGTATTCCTTATACGCCACCATCAGCTTCTTCGTAATCTCCTTCCCATCTGCATACTCCGCAAGCTTCCTTAAATCACATATGTATTTCTTTATTGTCGCTGCCGTTTTCTCCTCCTCATACAGGTATTCCTGATAGTCCATCAAAATCTGCTCCGTAATCACTCTTTCCATTGTTTTCTCCATTTCCGCAGGGTTATCCCCGCCATTAACTGATACTCTAGCCAAGCATAGTATAACCCCAAACCATACAGCGGCAACTTTCCAAAAATATAAAAAGCATTCTGCCGAAATGGCAAAATGCTTTTTATATTTTTTATTATTCTGATTTGAGCAATGCTTTGCATAAAATGGAAATTCTTTTCAAAAAATTCCCCGCCTGATTATATTATCCTGCTACAGTTTAAATTTTCCTACTTCACTATTTAACCTTCCTACAATATCCAGATTAGCATCTGCTTCTTTTTCGATATCACTGACATTCCCTGTCAGCCTGACAGCAGTTTCCGCTACATTGACCACTCCTAATGTACTTTCCCCCACTGCCGTCTTCACATTCGCTAACGCCTCCTTAATCTCATTCATATTTGTCTTAAGTTTCTCACTTTCCGCTGCAAAATGCTGCATCATCCCATTCATGCTTCCAACATTTTCCTGATAGCTCCCACTGGTTTCCAGCAGTTTTTCGTAACCGCCCATTGCAGTTTCGTTCATAAATGCAATCATTTCCGCTGCCTCTGCTGCCAGATCATCCACTGTTTGAATTACCTCCGCAGTCACTCTCTGGATTTCCGTTGCCGATGAGGCAGAATTAGCGGCCAGTTTCCCAATCTCATCTGCAACAACCGCAAAACCTTTTCCTGCCTCTCCCGCCCGTGCAGCTTCAATACTCGCATTTAACGCTAAAAGATTCGTCTCCTCCGTAATACTGATAATATTCTTTGTAAGTTCCCTGACCTCCTCCACATCTTTCGATTTCTCAATTTTCTGCTGGACAGAGACCGCCATATTTGAGACCTGAACCGCGGCACTCTGTTTTTCTTCCACTGCTCTGCTATATACTTCCGAAGCATCCTTCATAATCCTGTCAGAAGAAACCCTTCCGCTCTCAGCCCGTTCATAAATCCCCTCGATCAGTTCAAATATCTGTCTAACCGACTCATTCACCTGCTCCAGCGCAGCGCTGGATTCCTCCATTGCCGCACTCATCTCCTCCATCACAGAAGAAACACCGGCAACCTCCGTTCTGGCACCAGACAGCTCACTGGACACCGTATGGGCAGATTCCCTTAACTGCTCCGAATTCTCAGATATATTCAGCATAATTTCCCGGATATGCCCAAGCAGCCCATTAACATTTTCCGCAATCAGTTCCATCTCGTCGCCTGTATGGACATCCAAGACCTGCGTCAAATCCCCTTCGTTATGCACCAGATCATAAATTTTACTGTCCACAATATGCAGCTTATTTATTACCCTCCCAACCATAAAATTAAGAATGGCCAGAGCAATAACAAGACAAATAAGGGAAATCTGTACGACCCTCTGCAGCGCCATCCCCAGACGGTCAACCACCCCTGCCGCATCATAATCACAGCCGATGATACTTATAATATTACCATTACTGTCAGCAATAGGCACATATGCCGAAATCAAATCGCCATCTTTGGTGGAATCAATGTAATCCTGCACATACATTTCCCCCTCAAAAACAGATTTCAATTCCTGATAAGAGACCTCAAAAACAGCGCCAAAATCATTCCTGCTCTCTGTATTATCTGCATCAATTCCATAATAAACCTTATCCCCATCTGTATACAGGGTATACAAGTATTTAATACCGCAATCCTCTTTAACACCATTCATAGAATCAAAAAGTGCATTATATTCCCCACTTCCCACTTTATCCTCTGATATTGCTGCCAACTGCCCGGCATCAATAACCTTTGTAGAAATCACTGCTGCCATCTGTGCTTCCTCCACACCCATGGCAACCAGCCCATCCTTTATGTGCAGATAAGAATTCAACCCCATAACGGTACACAGTACCACAATAATCAAGCTTGCAGGCAATATAATTTTGGCCCTGATACCAATCCCCCCTAGTTTTTCTCCGCTTCATTCTTTTTACCATCCTCTCCATTCGAATATTTTAATTATAGCACAAAATCATTCTTACATCTAAGCAATTTTTTCCAGAATCACGGAAGTATTCCGAAAACACGCTGCCGGTTACCGGGCAGGGGGCGTACTTGCTAAAGGGAAACTAAGTCATGCCTCGTTGCTCTGCAGCGGGGTGTTTGACTTTCTATGCCGGTTGAAGCACTAAGCTTGTAAAGTATAAAAAATATTGATATAATATACCAAACAAGCGAGAGGAGAATCAGGATATTGAGCGAAATACAGGATGAGAGATATTACATAGCCGATGAAGCCATCTGCGATGCGTTTTTATTAGTTTTAAAAGAAAAAGAATTAGATAAAATAACAGTATCTGATGTAATAAAAAGAGCTGGAATCGTGCGCAGTACTTTTTACAACCACTACGAAAATATTCCAGCCCTTGTAACTGCTATGGAAGATAAAACCATAAATGACATTTTCTCCCTGATGAATACTTTTCATCCCAAGAATGACTGGGACATATGTAAATCTTATTACCTGACCATATGTAAATACACCATGACAAACCCCTTTTTGGCAAACCTCCTCAGCAGCCCCAGAGAAGATGCATTTTTTGAAAAGGTAGTGACTATGTTCCACCAATACGTCAAAAAAGTAACACAGAACACTGCGCCTTCCCACCACAACAAGGAGGAGCTATCCTACATGATCGCCTGTACGATTGGCAGCACAATCGGCGTACTGCATAAATGGGCAAAGGATAATTTTCAGACCCCTCTCGAAACCATCGCTAATCTGCTGACGCAGGCTTTTATATCAGGCATGCTTCCTTACATATTATAGGAAGCCATGCCCTATTTCTCTGCCCTGTATCAGAATCAATTATCCTACACAAATATATTGAAGCCTTAGTTACTTCGTGCTATTTATGCCGTAGGAAGCGGTTCATCAATCAAAGCTTCCTGCCGCTTAATTTTCTTGGTCGAGCTTCTGATAAATGGATTTTTCCTAACCACAAGCCCCGTTATCTGGCGGTACGTAGGCTGGTTTTTATTGTATTCATCCAAAAATGCCTGCAATGCTGCCTGAATAGCCCCCTCATCCAGCCCTTTTGCTTCAACGACCTCCTGCTCCGGATAAATTCTTGCAGTCAGCCCGTTATCCTCGCCTGTTACAATGACTTCCCCTACCAGCGCATCAAGAGCCAATTTATTTTCAATTTCCTCAGGAGAAATATTCTCACCATTTGAAAGAATAATCAGATTCTTCACACGCCCATTGATAAACAGGAACCCATCCTCGTCCAGATATCCTTTATCACCCGTATGAAGCCATCCATCCTTTAATGTCTCTGCCGTTTCCTCCGGCATCTTATAGTATCCCTTCATAACGCTGCTGCCTTTAACCAGAATCTCACCATTCTCAAATTTAATCTCAGCGTTGGAGAGCGGTTTTCCGATAGAACCTGCCTTGTGGGTCTCCGGCGTATTAGAACTAATTACCGGTGAACACTCTGACATTCCATATCCCTCAAGCACCTCCACACCGTATTCAGCAAATTGGTCAATATAATACGGATCCAGATGGGCGCCCCCTGTAAATATAATTTTAAGGTTGCCGCCAAATACATTAGCCGCTACTGCTGCTTTAGGAATGGCAGGATCTACGCTTGCAAGCCTTTTATATATGGTCTCGATCATCATCGGAACCATGAGCATTACATCCGGTTTAAATACCCCCATATTTTTTACCATATGCAGGAGGGAATCATTGATACATATTGTTGTCCCCAAAGAAAATCCCTTAAGCCAGTCCATAACCAGACAATAAGCATGGTGGATTGGGAGGACGCTTAGCAGTATGCTTCCGGGATCTGTTGTATACTCAACAGCTTCCACATTCGACGCTAGATTCTCCTGTGTCAGCATAACCCCCTTACTCTTCCCTGTAGTTCCAGATGTAAAAATAATAGTTGCCACATCATCCGCATTCGGCCTGCCTGCATCAGCATCCCCCTCTTTCGCTGCCGCTTTAAGGGCTGCCAGCGATTCCAGCTTTTCATTGGAGGATTCTAATTCTTCCTCCTGCAGCATCCAGACTTTCTTTATTTTAGGGCACTGGGCGAAAATTACATCCAAAAGCCCTTTACCCTTAGGGCTTAAAAAGAGACCCTCTGAATCCGAACGGTTAATAAGGTCAATTAAATCCTCCCCGGGAAGGCCTGCATCAAGAGGCACGGCAACTGTATTTCCGGTGATAACACCCAGATAGCTCTCAATCCATTCCACTGAACTTGTCCCAATCAGGGAAATATGTTTCCCCTGAAAACCTTCCGCCAGCAACCCCTTTCTTACAGCTATAACATTTTCCATCAATTCACTGTAACTTCTCTCAAGGATATCCTTCTTTTTCAGCCATTTTACAGCCTTAATATCCGCAAATTTCTTTACGCTGTCCTCTAAGATATCACAAATCAATTTTCCCATATCCCTATCCCTCCTACTGCAATTTTTCCAATAATTCAAGAGCCGCTGCAATCGTATGCACCTGCAGTGCATCTTCCTCCTCCAGTTCTATGTCAAATGTATCCTCTAACTCCCCCAGAAATGACATAAAATCAAGAGAACTAAATCCTAAATCTTCCCGGAACCTCATATCATTGTTCATATCCTCCGGCTTCACATCACAATACTGGGATACTATTGTCTTAAACTGCATTTCCTGTGTCATATTAACCTCTTTTCTGCACACGTTCTTTGTGCATAACAAATTTGTGGCCAGTGTGCGCGGACACAAACCCTTCCCTCAACTACAATCAACCGTTATACTTTTTATACCTGCTCCATAATTTCCCCTATACTCATATCCGGATTCGCAATTCCTTTAAATAAAATCCGCATCATATAATAATACAAAAGCTCCATATCATGTTCCACTAAATGGGCTGTCTGATAGTGGTAGGAAAAATTCATTCCCCCATTTTCCGTATGTGATACCGTCAAATACATTTTTTTGGTAGCTGCACCATTTGCAAACCACTTCGAATGCTGTGGGATATTTACAAGATGCGGGTTCTCCATCTTAACCGGCATCGGCTGGTATGTGAGGTAACAGCTCTCATATGTTGTATTCTTCGGCGTTTTATAGCGTTTCCTCATTTCCTCCTCAATCAGCGCGGGGTCATAATTGCTGTGCATATAGATTTTATTCTGCATACTCTGAATCTCATATGCAGCTGACAGAAAATCTGTATCTGGCGAAATTACCGTCCTGCACGGGAACATAATCGTCCTGCTGCCGCCCGATGTCCACTCATCATGAGTAGACCGTCTGGAAATAAAGTTTTGTATCGTAATATCTTCCTGCCCATCATTTGCCTTTGATAAATAAGTCCTAATACCCAACAGCAGAAGGTTCGTCATAGACAGCTGATGGTTCATGCAAAAATCCATCAGGTTCTTTGTCGGCTCCGGCTCCAGATAGTAATCCTTAACCTCCACAAATAAATTCTTTAACTCAATATCCGCTGCCCTCAAATTTTTATTGCCATGCAGCTTCCTTGCCTCCTCAAGGACAGACGGTCCCTGAATATCAGAATACAGTGGCTCGCCTAGAGCGTCCAACTGGTCGTCCCAGAACTTTTTATCTTTAGCAAAACGTTTTTCATTGTTCGCCCTTTTCAAATCCTTTTCCAGAACCATCTCAAAATCTGCTAAGTCCGCCGGGTAATCAGATTTGAATCTGTAATGGGTATAAAGCTGCATTAAATCATTAATCATCACTACTAAGCCACAGGAATCAATCAGCCTATGGTCCATATGGATAAAGAATCCATTGAACCCTTCCGGAAGCTTTACCATCGTAATATCACACAACGGAATATCATCCCCGTCAAAAGTCTCATACGCCCACTGCTGCATCAGATTATCTGCATCAGCCATACTCATACCAGATAAATCCTTAATCGGGATATCCCTAGTATCCTTATCTACAATGTACTGCTTAACTTCGCCGTTTTTGTCAGGTTTTGTAAAACGGACCCGCATACACCCATAACGCTCCAACTCTAATTGGATACATTTCTTAAAAAGACCAAAATCCAGAGGCGACTTTAGGGATGCCACGACACTGACCCCCGATACCTGCTGTGTCTTATAATTCAAAATCCAGTTATGATGCATTTTCTGTGCTGCCGTTAAAGGATAATATTCTCGCATTCTGTAAATCCCCCTATCTTGTTCCTTCCACTGAGACGTTATCACATTTTAATTTTTATTTCTACCCCCGAAAGGACTTAACAAACATTTTGCCCCAAATTGTCCAAGACCTTGCAGGAAACATAGAATTTATTTGCTTTTTTAGTCCCACAAGGCGGAAAAATGTAAGAACCTTCACCGCTGATGAACCAAATTTTTGTTTGCGGTAAATGCCCTATTGATGTATAATATAAATATGAAAATCTCTGGTTTCGTAAAATATTTATCCTCTTATAGTCAGCAGCCTATAATTCCCTTACTGCCATCATATAATAAACGGATATTTTATATCCAGCATACCCATACATATGATCCAAGCCTGAATAAGTATAACTTAAATATGCTTCCCTCACTCCAATATCCCTTAAGTATTTTGTTGCAATTGTCACAAGCCTTACTGCAATATGCTTTCCCTGATAAGCACGTTTCACTGTTGTACAACCGGCACTTCCCAAACACGCTTCATCATCCTCCAGTTTCACAATCAAAGTTCCAACAACTTCATTATGGGCAACGGCAACTAACACTTTTATGTTTTTATTATCTGCATACAATGTTTTATCCTGATAAAATCCCGTAAACTCCTGATAGGCATCATCTGTGCAAACACATATACTGTCCAAATCATTTAATGCCGCCCACCGATAAGTAATGCCATCAATAGTATCTCCCACATCATATGCATTTCCTGAAAAGGTATTTAAAGGAAGACACATATCAAAACAATTGCAATTCCATGAATGCCTATACCCCCTTTTCTCAAAAAAATCACTTGCTGTGTCATCAACGCCAAAACACAAGGCTTCATTTTCTGAAGCAAAATAACGTTTGGATGTAGGAACTCCCGGCATAATATAATCAAAACCAGCCCCAATAACAACTTGGCTGTACCCATTATCCTTTATAGTATTTTCAGCCATTGCCAATAGCCTTGTCCCAATTCCCCTCTTTCGGTACTCTGCATCAACACAGAACAAAAGAATTGTATTTTTGTTTATAACAGCTGCCCCAATTAATGTATTTTTCTCATTTCTATGCTCTAACACAATATTTGCATCATTAGATAAAATCCACAAAACCGTTTCCTTCTGTCTTAAAATGAACGGAAAATTTCTCCTGTAAATGTCAAACAGCTCCTGAATCATATTTTGTACCTCCCATCATGGTAAAAAAGGGCACAGACTTCGCTTGTGCCCTGGCAAAAATATCCATTAGTAATATTGGCATAAATATGATACGATTATGGCCATAACTAGAATCCGGAGGAATCTAAAATGACATCCAAATATTTTGCTGAAAAATTAAGAGCAATCCAAGTCGATACACCTCTAACAACTAAGTTCGAAAATGAATTAGATGATAATGGTAAAAGAAAATATGCCCAGCTAAACAACAGATGGTGGGATAATAGCACAGGGACACAAAAAGAACATCTTATCTGCTGGTTTTCGCGAAAATATTATACAGACGGCTCAACCCAAAAATGCATCGAAGACAATTACAGCAGATGCTGTAAAGACTGCTATTTTAAAAAAAATAATCAATATAAGAACCTCACACAAACTGTGGATGCAAAAACTGTTTTTAATCATATGAGAAGGCCAGAAATGTATTTTTGGATTGCTGAGTCTTTAAATATATTAGAACCAGGCGAATTAGCAAAATGCATCAAAGAGGTGCAGGATGCATTAGAGTCCCCAAATAAGAAATGGAAAGCTGCCATTAATAAATATATTCTATGGGAAGATGTCGAAAGTAAAATAGACACTTTCAGAAAAACGTTCTGCGTCAAACTATCCAAAACTTAATTTTCGTTATACTAGTTTACCAAATTGCTCTTATAGTATCGTTCTTCTATCTCATGCTCCAACATCTTCCGTTTCAAAGCACTTTCCTCCGCCAATTTCTCATATTCAGCGTGCTTTGCTTCTCTTGCTTTGCGTGCCTCTACAAATTCAGATGATGAAACGGTAATCCGTCCGGGACCGGTAACAGTACAGTTCCGCACATCCCCATTTTCATCCAAATCAAACACATAGCTTTTTCCTGCCTGCTGCTCTGCCACATTCATACC
>RAYF01000012.1 GCA_003611745.1 bacterium D16-36
TAAAACCAGCTTCTTAGGTGGTTTGTTTGCCATGCCCTTTATTTCTTGGCTGATCTCTACTTATTTGTTTCAAACTTCGTACCTCCTTTTTTGAAGTACGTTAAGATTAGCATTTTATTTCAGGCTGGTGGGCAAGTGGAGGGTTTTCTGACTTCATTTTTTTCATCTTTTCTATCTGCCCGGCTACATATCTGGCGTTTTTTTCTGCCTCACTTAATGAAGTAAGCAGTTTGTCACAGGCTGTAATAATATCATCATCCTCTCCCGGCGTATCTATTGCCTCACGTATATCTGTATCCGGATCAGCAGAAAGAGCCCGGAGCATTCTCAAAATAGATGAAAGCGAGTAATTTGCACAGCGCAAAGACCGTATGATCTTTAACCGCTGTAAATCTTTTTCTGAATATACCCTGTATCCATTTTCAAGCCTTCTGGCAGTAAACAATCCGTTCAATTCCCAGTTCCGCAGGGTATCCACTGTTACATTTAAAAATTCTGCCGCTTCTTTCCTGGATAAAGACAATTTTCCGGCACCATCAGACTCGGCAATTCCTGAGAGTATGTTCCGTGTAATTTCAATTGCCTCTTCCGCATTTTCCCTTTCCACATCTACCTTTGCAATATATCTTCTGGTCAGTTCGGCAGCCTCATCATAATCGCCAGATGCAGCAACCTTAATAATATCGACTGCCAGCTTACGAAGGCCATTTTGAAGGACTTCAACCTGCAGGGCAGCACGTGCCAGCCTGAACTGCTCAATATGAATATCAGTAAATATGCGGTAACCATTACTGCGTCTTTCCGGTTTTGGAATCAGCCCATATTTTTCATACAGCCGGACCGTATTCACATGAACGCCAAATATCCTGGCAACATCAATCGTCTTATATGTGTTCATCCAGTACACCTCCGTCCTCATTATTACACACTTTCAAACTCTGGTGTTAAAGTGTAGGGTTTTTCAGTATACCGTCCTGCTAATCAGAAAGCAAGTTAGTTTTTATTCAAATTCTGCCTCCATAAATTTCACTGAATAAAAATAATATTTTCTCTCAACAACATATCATTGAAACCTTATTCTGTCTTTATCTGTCGGAATGCCATTTTTTACCCTTTTCCATTTCCCGTTTTCGAACAATTCATATTCCTCAAAAGCACATGGCACTCCATTTGCACTGGCTATGTCACTGCTGTCCATAAGCTGAAAATGCAGATGCGGGGCAAAGGAATTCCCCGAATGACCCACCTTTCCAATAATTTCCCCTTTTGTTACTTCCTGCCCAACAGAAACCTGAATAGAACCAGTTTGAAGATGGCATAGCGCAGCATAAATTCCATCACCAAATTTTATAATAATATAGTTACCCGCAACTGATTGTATATCATCTTTTTCTATATTAAAATAATGTGCATTTTTATATGCATTCGACATATCTGAAAATAAATTTGTTTTTGACCGTTCTTCATAACCGTCCTCTGCTGTGACAACAATCCCATTGCAGGGAGCATATACATCCTGCCCCCAGCAATAATAGTTTTCTAATTTAACACCAAACAGAAGATATTGAATGAAACTAACACGGTATGCTGGATAGCCACCCCTGTCCCAATCCACTTGTATAAAATCATACGCATACCTTGTGCCGAATCGATCTGTGCCATGACTCGGAATTTTCGTTCCCGGAGTATTTGGAGACAGCCACTCTCCCCTCAACGGAAATGCAAGAATAACCGGCTTGTTCATTTCAGTCATTATGTTTCCCCTATCAATACATACTTTATCTATAAATGAAAAAACAGTCATCATTATAAATGAAAGTTCCAATATAACTTTTTGCGTCTTGTGCAGGTTTTTCTTAGCCTTTTATTCATCATTTGTCGTATAAAACACATTTCTAAGTTCATTAAAATACCTGTCAAGTTTTTTATGAATATCATTGGAATCCACTGAATCTGCTCCACTGCCTCTAATTTCTTCTAACAGCTGATTTGTAAATCCGACATTAGCCCAAAGAATAAACTGCTTACACATTTCTATATCTAATCCATCCCTAAACCTTGCTGTATCCACTCCTTCAAATAATTTAGAATAACAATCCGGATTCTGTTCCCGGTTACTGATTTCTTTATTAATCTCCTCTGAGCGGGTTATCTGCGAAAGTTTATGAAACTCTGTAATCCATGGATACTTTTCCAGTAATCCAATCTGAAGGGTATAGGACTGCCTCAGTCTATTAAAAATATCCTTTTCTTCATAATCCATCCGTTCAAAATATTCTCTTTTCATTAAATCGTCAAAATAATCATATACCCAAAAGAAAAGCTCCTGTTTGCTGCTTACATAATGAAACATAAGCGCTTTGGAAATTCCAGCTTCTTTTGCTATTACATTCGTTGAAGCTTTATCATATCCCTCCAATACAAATTCTTTTAATGCTGCATTCAGAATTGCATCTCTTCGTCCGGGCTCTAAATTTAACAACTTTGCTGACATCATCTACTCCTTTGTCATTCCGCTATTTACCTATTAGGTCAACATCATTATACATCAATTTACCTATTAGGTCAACACAATTATAAATTTTCCATTTTTATGTAAAATTGCTATGTAATAATCTTGTCTACTCAACCTACCCCATATCTATCCTGCAAACTCAACTATCCCACCCAAAAAGCAGTGGATATGTTTCCGCACAGTACAACAAACAAAAAATCCGAGAGCCGGAACAATTTTTCCAAACTGTCCCAACTCTCGGAAATCCCTTGTTTTCTGCACTTTTCCGCTATTCTATTTCTCCACCCGTGACATCAACACGACACACTCAACATGCGCCGTTCCCGGAAACATATCAACATTACTTACCCTCTTCAGCTCATATCCATATTCCTGAAACACTATCAAATCCCTCACAAAACTTGTAGGCTTACAGGAAATATACACCATATTCCCCACACCGTAACTTAAGATTTTCCGCAATGCCTTTGGGTGAATCCCATCTCTTGGCGGATCCAGAATGATAAAATCCGGCTTTTCTTCTATCTCATCCAGCACCTTGAGAACATCACCTGCTATAAATTCACAATTAGTTAATCCGTTTTGTTTTGCATTTTCTTTTGCCGCCTCTACTGCCTCTTCGACAATTTCGACACCAATTACTTTCTTTGCGATTGGGGCAATAATCTGTGCAATGGTTCCTGTCCCGCTATATAAATCAAATACGACTTTATCACGCAGGTCAATTTTTTTATTCGTATCTGCATTTGGGACATTTCCTAAAATATAATCCCTTGCGCGCTGATATAAAACTTCTGCCCCCCTTGTATTTGTCTGGAAAAAAGAAAATGGTGATATTTTAAATTTCAGCCCAAGAACTTCTTCTGTGAAAAAATCTTTACCAAATAAAATCTCAGTTTTGTCACTCTGAACCACATCACCAAGGCTGTCATTTGTAATAAGCAAAAATCCCACCAGTTTCCCCTCCAGGGAAAGCGCTTTTAAACGCTCTGCCAAAGGGCTCCAGTCAATCTTTTCCCCATCCACTGCCAAATCTGCTGTCTGCACATCACTATCCTGTCCTGACAGATCTCCTACCTGTAAATCAATACTGGCATGATTATGTAACTGCTGGGAAGATACGACCAAGGCTGCAAGGATTTCCCCTGTTGCGTCTGCACGGCGCACCAAAAGGTGGCGCAGCACGCCTTCGTGGGAATTTTTCTTATAATGCGGTATTTTATTCTGCTGGCAATAGCTGCGCACACAGGCTAATATTTTTGTAAAGTCTTCATGGACGATTTTGCAGCAATCTGCATCAATAATATCATGAAAACTGCCTTTTTTATGCAATCCTAAAGTGAGCGGTCCCCCCTTGATTTCATCGCCAAAAGAAAACTCCATTTTATTGCGGTAACCTATCATTTGGGGGCTTGGAAGAATACCGTCATACACATATCCTTTTTGTCCAGAATCTGCATCTAATTCTCTGACTATATTTTCTTTATGGGAAATATCCTGACCGATGAAGCAGTTTTCCTCACCATCTCTGCAATGGCAGCCTGGACAATAGACTTCATCAATTAATTTTAGAACCTGACTTTTCTTTAATTTTAACTGTTCTTCATATGGCAGTGTCTGATAGTTACAGCCGCCGCACACCCCAAATTTGGCACATACCGGCTCTGCAGTTTCTAAAGGGGAACGTTTCAAAACTTCCTTGATACGCCCCTGACATTTATCACGGCGCACCTTATTAACTATAAAAGATACTTTCTGTCCCGGAATTCCCCCTTTGACAGCCACCTTTATCTCTCTTTTTTCCCCGTCACTGTCCTGTTCTATTACCGTAATACTTGACTTATTAGGAAAATCAACATATTCAATTACTCCTTCATAAATTTGCCCCTTTTTCATACCAATTGATTATTCTCCATTATATTATAAACTAAATTTTCATCTGAATAAATTACAGCCCATGTGCCCTCTTCCCAATCTCCCACTACCGTTTTGCAATGTTTCCAAGCACAGAAAGCTTATTTGCGAATTCCCTCACGCTGGCAAGTGCATTTCCCACCCCCGGCGAATTAATATTCCCCTCCACATCTACAAAAAAGCGGTATTCCCAGTTACGGTTTTCAATTGGGCGGGACTCTATTTTCGTTAAATTAAGGTCGTTATAATAAAAATTAGAAAGCATATTATAAAGCGCCCCAGCCTGATGCTTTACCTCAAAACAAAGGCTCAGCTTATTGGCATCTGACAAAAATATTTTCTGATTAGAGATTACAATAAATCTCGTATAATTATCGCTTTCATAATTAATAGACTCTTCCAGCACCTCCAGGCCAAATGTTTCCGCGGCACGCCTGCTGGCAATAGCCGCCTGGGATCTATCCCCCGCCTCCGAAACAAGCTTGGCGGCGCCTGATGTACTAGAAAAACTTTTGGTAGATATCTCCTGATGCCCCTCCAGAAACTTTGCGCACTGCATAAGCCCCTGCGGGTGGGAATATATCATTTTTATGTCGGAAAGCTTTGTCCCCGGAAGCCCTAACAAATCCTGTTCTACCTTAACCACATGTTCCGCTACAATGGTAACATCATAATCTACTAACAAATCATAGATATCCGTGATTCCTCCGGTCGATGTATTTTCTATCGGGAGCACGCCGTATTTCGCCTCCCCGTCAGCCACCGTTTCCATAACCTCACGGAATGACTGTTTATTAAAAGAAGTAATATTCCTTCCAAAGACCTCCTCCATCGCCTGTTCCGTAAATGCCCCATGTTCCCCAAAGCAAACTACCCTTGTATCCTCATCTACGTCAAGCGAATCTACCTGACGGAAAGGAACGTCATTGACAATCGGCCCAAGTACCTGATACTGATATTTTCTGCTGATTGACATAATCTGGCGGAACAAATCCTCCACGCCGATTTTATTAAATTCACCCTCCGCCATGGCACGGAGAGACTCCAGTTTTTCCTCTTCCCTTTTCGGATCAAATACCTTTTTTCCGGTACTCCTCTTATACGCAGCCACATCTGTTGCCACACCCATTCTCTCTTGGAAAAGCCTGACAATCTCCCTATCAATCGCATCAATTTTTGCCCTGCTTTCCGCTAAATCAACAACCATAATATTATCCTTTCCTCTGCTCCATTCTTCATATTGCTACAATGGTTAAATATCGTAAATTCTTGCGGTATTACAGCGTAAATATCCTACTCCTCTTCCTGCCCGTCCTCCGGCTTGTTCTTTTTCTCCTTTGAAAACTTATCTATCAGATCCGGCACCATATCAAGCACCTTTGTAAGCCCATCCTGATTCTTGACATTGACAAGCTTTGTCTCCCCGTCCTTTATCACCAAAATAGCGCTCGGCTGAATTCTTCCTCCCATCGCGCCTGCGCCATTATCTTTCTTCATAGAACTGCCCTTCATAGAGCCTCCCTGCCCTGAAAATGCGCCTGCCCCTACGCCAAAACTGACATCCACCAGCGGAAGGATAATTGTTCCGTCATCAAACTTCACCGCATCCCCCACAACGGTCTTGCTGGTAATGAAACCCTCCATCCCTTTAAACAATGAATCAACGGTTCCTTTAAAATTATTTTCTCCCATTACAATGCCTCCTTTAACCTTTCTGCTTCCCTTCTAAAACGTCTCCACTCACCGCGGACAAAAATGCGGATAAGTATAATCCCTATCGTAAACAGTGAAATCCTTCCCTTTACCAGAAGGTTTCCCTCCAGCCTTTTCTCTTCAAAATCCGGCGTTATCTGTATTCCCCTGCCAAAAGATGCATACAATACTGCCGCCACACCTAAAATCTGACCTGTCAGGCAGGGTTCCCCTGTTCCAAACACTATATTTCCGCGCAGTACTTTTGGTTTTAATTTTCTCCATAAATGTAACACATTATCCTTAAGGATGCAAATCATTCCCTGTGTATTTTCCGAATACCAGAATATCTTTGCCTCTCCCGCCCACTCCGCCCTCCTGCGGATTTTCCGGCAGATAGAACGGATAGAAGCGGCAAACTGCCGTATCTCCTGAAAAAAAGCAGACAATTTTCTTTTTAACTGTCCGAAGGACAACCTATGCCAGAACGGTTTTCTATCATCTGCAGAGTCCCCCTTTGCAAACCTGCTTTCTTTCTCCCGAAAATCGCTGCCATGCGTTCCGCTCAGTCTGTCTGGCAATGATGCATCCCCATCTGCTCCGGCAGAATCTTTTGTAACTTTCGGGCCTTCCTCCCTCACCACTTCCTGATGCGAAATATCCTCCCTGTCCCCCTGATGCCCCTGTAACGTTTTTTTCTTCTGCCGTGCCTCCTGCCTTTCCCGCCTTCTCTCCCTTCTCCGTGCATAGCCCGCCGCAGCCTTCTGTATATCAACCCCAAACAGCAGTATCCTGCTCCCAAAGCTGCCGTCCCTATAAGAAAAAACTACACGCAGCAGGCCGAAAAGCCAGAGCAGCCTGCCCTCCGCGGTAATATCCTCATGATAATCAACGGTTCCCCGATAGCAGATTGGGCACACCAGCAGAAAACAGAGCAACAGAAATAAAACAAATAAAATCTTAAGCAGCACGATTAAAACAGCCCCTACAACGGATAACACCGCACTCATCTATCCTCCCCCTCTTTTTCTGCACAAAAATAAGCTTTTACACTTTCTGCATTCATTTCCCCAAAATCCCGGATAATATCCTGCGCCATCTGGCAGATAACCTGTCTGGCTCCTTCCCTGTCCGCCGCCAGCCCGATTATCTCAATATCTAACTCCCTATAATACCGAAACCAGAACTGCCTTGAAGAATAAACATCCATACAGTTTTTTTCATTGGCAGGCAATGTAATACAATAGCAGGTTCCGGCAATCTTTCTGCCTTCCACAATCCTGCGGTAACGCGCAGGCTTTCTCTTCACCTTATCATCCATATAGAGTTCTGCATTCCAATGAAACACTATGTAAATCCTCCATCCTGCCAGCAGATTTGGGCGCAAACCAAATTACTGCATAAGATCAATCAAAATCTGTTTTGCCGCATACTTCTCTGCCTCATCATCGCACTGCTGCAATGAATCCATCACATACTGTGACACTTCCTCCGGCGATTGGAACACAATCGGCATAATGCCCATTGTATTTGCCATCACCGCCCTTCTAAGCATTCTGCTCTTCCCCTTAAAGAACTCCTTGCACTCAAGGATTAAAGCATCTGCTGTTTCTTCCGCCATCCGTCCTGTCACAGTCTCTCCCTGCCCATGTTTCTCCAGATCAGCAAATGTGCCGCCTGATGATAATATAAACAGCTTCTCCAAAGTATCAAAATCTTCCCTAAGCCCTAAAGATTCAATCAAGCCTTCCCAGCTCACAGTAATTTCATCCAAAACAGCACCTGCCGTGTTGACACTGGTATAAATGCCCTCCAGCTTTCCCTCTACATACTCAAGCTGGCTCTCCAGCCAATCAAGTTTTTCATCTTCCGTCCCGGCAGGCTTGCCACCGTTTAAGCTCCATACATCGCTGTCCTTTGACAAAAACAGGGCATTAATCCCCCTGATAACAATCCGCGCTGCATCTGATTGCTTTCCTCCCTCTGCATATCCCGCAGAGGCACAGATACAATACATTTCATTTACCAACTGGCCGAGCTGCATATAGAGATCCGATAAATCATTTAATTTAGAAGAATTGGCTAAAAGCTTCTCCTCATAAATCCGATAGGTACTGCAGTCAATATTTTCATAGTCCAAAGAAGCCAGTTCCTCAATGACCTGCACGAATTCTGTAAAATACTCTTCCATATGCTCATTGCGGTACATCGTGGCATTTGTCCGGAACATATACAGAAAATTATCCAGTGATTCCCTATCACTGTCAATATAGCAGGAAATACTGTTTCTGATCCACTCAAAATAGCGGCTTCTTGCTATTCGCACCGGAAGCTGCCCCATAGCGGTACGGATATAATCGCTTACAACAGCACTGTCCTCACCCGAAAAAATAAATTCCACCAAGCTCTGTGCAAACACACCGTCCTCCGGCATCGTCTCCATATCATCAAAACGGTACTGTATACGGTTTAATATATATTCATAAACTATGAAACAGTCAATATAGGCAGCCAGCACATCCATTTTATCTAATATACTCTGACGCAGTGACAAAAGCTCCTGTTCCATGCCTTTTATCTGCTCTTTCGATGGATTCTTCTCATAATATGCCTCGACTATGCCATGCAGCGTCCCTATTATATCCTCCGCCTGATGGATATAAGGGTTCATCTCCTCCGAAACTACTTCATAAAACATATAATACTCCATCATAAACTGGATTTCTGCATAACTGTTCTGAATCTGCATATACTCTTCTACATATTCCTGAATGCGCTTCTCCGGATTTCTTTTATTTTCCAAATCCCTCACGCAATTTCTGATTTTACTGCTCATTCTTTTCTCCATTTCTAATATAATGTGATAAACCCTGCTTTACATAATCGGAAAGAGGTTTCCAATCAGTACCCAGCTCTTAAACCATTTTAGATACGTCTTAACATATTCCACTTCTACCGGTATGCCCGTCAGAACCGGATAGAACATTGCAAACAATACCACTGCCAGCCCCGCATACACAAACATAGCCGGCTTTAGCTTTGGCCTCCAGTCCACTATCTTTTTCATGCAATAGCCAACCATCAAAACGACAAACGGAACACTTGGAAAATAGTGATAAATAAACACTACCCTTCCGATAAATACCCATGGTAAATATTGCGACAGATAGCTAAGCGTCAGGAACCTTCCTCTTCTATCCCTTTCCAGAAAACCAAAATACAATACCATAATAAAAGCAGGAATGCCCGCCCACCAGACAAGAGGATTGCCAAATGAACTGATGCCCTCTTTCACAGTTTCGCTAACTTCGCCAGAATAAAACCAGATTGGGCGTTTCATCATCGGCCACTCATACCAGTTTGAGGAAAACGAGTGGGTTGCCTCCAACTCGCTGTGGTAACTAAACATACTTTTCTGGTTATCAACCACCCTCTGGATCAAACCGTTATCCGTCCCATCGCTCATAGGAATATAGGACAAAATATAAATCAAAGCAGGAATCAGCACAAAGAAGATACAGCAGAAGCCAATTGTCTTAAAAAATTTCGGATAAAAACTCTGCAGAATCTGCTGGTGGTGGATTCCGTGCGTCGAAACATTCGGATGCTTCGACGCATAAATATACTCCCTGAACCTCTGTATCATGGTTAGGAAAAATATCACACACAGGCCGGCCGATGCATAAATCCCTGTCCATTTGCATGCCCAGCTAAACCCCATGGCAATCCCGCAAAGCCCAAGCGGAATAAATGTGCTAAGCAGGCTACTGTCATAAAAGCTTTTCCTCGTATAACAATACATAAAGTAATATGCCAAGATAATAAACAAGGTAACAAATACATCAATCGTAGCAATACGCGTCTGGGCATAATGCATAAAATCAAAAGCAAATAAAACCGTTGTCACTGTGCTGAGCCATGATTCCTTAAAAAATTTCTTAGAAAACACATAAAAGATAGGGAGCATCAGCACACCAAACAGCGTCCCCATAAAACGCCATCCAAATGGATTCATGCCGAACATCAGCACGCCAAGCGCAATAAAAGCTTTACCAAGAGGCGGATGGGTATTTTCATAACAGTACATATGGTTAATCATCTCGTATGCTGTCCTTGCATGATAGATTTCATCAAAATATGTGCCATTTTTATAAGTAGCCCTTCCTGTAAACAAATCCTGTTCATCAAAGAGGGCAGGGTACACGGAAGCATTGGCCGGAAGAAGCACATTGCCGTCCGGGTCTGTAAACGCCATCTCCATAATACTATCTTCATAGGTCTGCTCACTCGGTGTAATCCAGAGATAGCGCGCAGACAAATCCACACTCGTGTCATTCCAGTGGAACACGGAACCGGCATCCAGAGGGGATTCCTCCGTAAAGCAGTCTGTCCAGTCTTCGTCCCCACCAGTATTAGAATAATACACAAGGTACTTTGGATTATTGGCATAGCCCAGAAAATTCCAGATTTTTGAAATCTGAACCTCTTTCCCGAAATCAAGGACAAGGTCGCCATCCCCTAAAACGGAATACTCCGTTTCTGGTGCCTTCCTATCCCCAAGATTTGAAAATGCCACAACTGCATATATCAATGTAATCGCTGCCATCAGGATAAAATCAATCCCTGCAAACTTCACCGGCTTGTCTGACGCCTGAATAATATTCCTATCCTTCTCCTGTTTCCAAGGAATATGCTGCAGTTCCCGGTTCATTGCCTCATGTTCCACACTCTCCGATGCATAACCGGCGTAACAGGCAACAGCCAGATATATAACATAAATAAGAACCGCCACCATAATGCATCCTATAAATATCGGAATTGACGCCATATTATCAAAATTATTCGGGTCGAAATAAAACATGGAATGCGCCATATTCAAGAAAGTACCAAACGCCATGAAAATAAAGGCATTAAACAATTTCTTCCTCGGCCTTGCTGCAAAACATAACAGCAAAAGAATCACTGCCGGATAGATATAGCGCTCATGCATACGCACTGACAAGGTAAAGACACATGTTACAATCAGCGCTGCGGTAAAATAATATTTAGAGCGCGAATCCTTGCTCTTAAAAAAGATAACACCTGAAAAAATGACAGTGGCAAAAATGCTTATCATTCCCCATGTCTGATAGGCAATCCCCAGCAATGTCTCCTCCTGAGGCGCCCAGTTCCTCCCTATCATCGTCCAGAAATTATATGCATTAACAGAAGCATATGGGTAGGAGCCAAGTGTCTCCGTATACTGGCTCAATGCATCATGAAAACCAAATGGCAGCATCAAAAGGCCGATGCAAAGAATCGCTGCAATACCGCACCCAAGATTCAGCCAGAACTTCTTCCAGAATACTTCCCTCGGATCCTGACGGAAGGATTCTATAAATACCTGTTCAACAATGCCATAGATTAACACCGGAGTAAAAATCAGTGACTGCGGCTTTATCAAAATACCCAGCGCAAAAATAAAATATGCCGGAATCAGCTTCTTTTCTGTAAGGAAGTAACACATCAGGACAATGCACAGTGTAAACACACTGTCGACCTGCGCCCAGACAGCGCTGTCCAGAATAACAGCAGGTGTCAGCAAAAACATCCCGGCGATACAGGCAGCGCCTGTTTCTTTAAACTTTTTGCATGCAATTTTGTAAACCAGCCAGCCAATTGCCAAGTCTGCCAGAATAGCAGGCATCTTTGTCAAAATAATACTGAGCGTGGAAGTCTGCGCAATATGGAACACAGCGCGCAGCGCGCCTATTGCATACAGAATATACATATATCCGGGCGGATAATCTGTAAAGGCATCAAGAGAATAGAAATTACCAATCCCATTCTCAAAAATCATATTTGCCCATGCTAAGAAACAGTTAATATCTACCTCATAGCCGCGGTAAACAACTGCCCCGATAAGTCTGGCAATAAAAGCGGCTGCCATAAATACTATTAAAATAGAAAAGCCAATCTTCTTTTCCTGTTCAGAAGACATCTCCATCTTCCCCATGCCGCCTGATTTCCTTCTGCGCCTTTTGCCCCCCTCTTCTCCCGGTGCGGCGTTAAAAACCCTTACAAAGCTGCAGACCTTCGGATAGCACAAATACATGGCAAGCAGCGAAACCAGTGCAATCAGTAATATTATTTTCATCTCATCCTCCATACTATTTCATATCATATGTCTATTTTCAAAATCCCTATTTTTTTACATGCTGATGGGTAAATAAATGGTCTGAACAGTATTCATAATTTCCCTCGCATTTAGAGCAGAACCGAAAATCCAAGTTTTCATTGTCAAGCTCTGTGCGGCCGCATACGGCACATCTGTGCCTTGCACCGCCCTCATAACGGCCTCCGGCTGTTGTCTTTCTGCGGAACTCACGCCTTCTGTGCACCTCGCGCGGGTTAATCCTCTGGTAATTCCTTGTGGCAAAGAAATAAATCAGGAAATTCGCCATAGCAACCACTATCGCTACTGCAGCGCTAAAACACATTTCCGCATCAAAATATTGGCCAAGCCTCATGAGCAGAATTCCATACCGTATATTTCCAAAAATCTGATAGAGCATAAAAGCCGCATCCAGAATTGCCAGCCACTTTACCTTAATCGGCAGCACCATATACAGGAGAAATTCCATATTTGGATTGAGCAGGGCAAAAGCAAAAAACATAGACCAGTAAATATACTGGAATCCCGAATCATATACTGTTGCATGCATCGGTGACAGGTACAGTATCAACGCAGCAATTATGTTTAACAGGTACCCCGAAAAGAAATACATATTAAAACGGAATGTCCCCCATGCCTGCTCCAGTGAACGGCCAAATAGAAAGAATAAATTCACCTGAAACAAAAAAAAGATAATGCTGATGAGCATTCCCATTCCCCGAGAAAAACCGTACGGCTCAATTAAAAAGGTAAAAAGCCTCCATATCTGCCCATGGAACACCGCCTCCATATTTAAGGAAAGATACTGGTAGTAAATATCGCGGTTCAGCAGCCCAATTACTGCACCTGCGCAATACAAAGCGACTACATATTTAATCAAGTCCGGTACCGCATAACGCCCGAACCTGCGCTCCAACTTGTTTAAAATCTGATTCATAGAATACTTGTCCTTTCCATATATAATAAGGTAACTTAATACCCATTATAGTAAGAGGGCTTTCCTTTGTCAAACCAGAAAACCCTCTTTTTCCTCGACATCTGCATGTTTAATAAGATATTATGAATCTGAATCCCAGATGTAATATGCCACGCCCGGAAGCATATATATAGTAGAAATATCGTTCTTCTCCAGGAACTTAGCTAAATCCCCGTCCATTTCCTGCAGGATATCAGCCAGAGTATCACCCGGTTTCACAACATATTTTTCCCACTCCCCGGCAGGTTCCTCTGCCTGAGATTCCACTTCGGTTGCCATTCCGGCAGGATTTCCAGCGGCTGCAGTATTTGCATTCACTGAAATCGGCACTGTTTCCGTCACTTGCCCGTTTGCAGAGGGCATGGTGTCCTTCCGTTTTCTTATCTCCCCGGTGCAGGAGATTTCCTCGTCATCCTGCATCATCCTGCCCTGACGGGCCATTTTTCCCATGCTGTTCCCGTCAGACATCATCCCGCTGACAGGATAAGGTGTCATCTGGTTCTGGCTGGTTGGAATACAGATTGTATCCCCCACCTGCAGATTAAAGACATCTACATACGGGTTTGCACGAAGCAGGAGCGCCAGTGCTACATTGTACTTCCGGCTGATTTCATACAGCGTATCACCCTGTTTGATGGTATGGGTAACCCCATCGCAATACTCATAATTCATCTGACTCATTTCCATCGCTTTTTTTCTATATTATATTCCCATGTGTGGAATTTGGTTCCAACACCGCCCACTTTTGGAACTTATTACAACCCACACTTTTCGTCATTTTTCTTGCATTTGCAAAAAACTTGTCATATAATAGGGCATTATGGTGAGTTTTGCATATTACATAGCAGCATTCCACTATCAGGGCGCTGCAGAGCCAAAAACATACGCACCAGAATGGAGTAGTTAATTATGAAAATAAATTATAATACCCTTGGAATTGATATTGGTTCCACAACAGTAAAAATTGCAATTCTTAATACCGAAGGGGAAATTATTTTCTCCGATTACCAGAGGCATTACGCAAATATTCAAGAAACTCTGGCATCCATTATAAACGATGCATATGACCACTTAGGTGATTTACCGGTATCCCCTATGATCACAGGTTCCGGCGGTTTAACCCTTTCCAAACACCTCGATATCCCATTTGTGCAGGAGGTCGTTGCCGTTGCAACTTCCCTGAAAGATTATGCACCGCACACAGATGTGGCGATTGAGCTTGGCGGGGAAGATGCCAAAATCATCTACTTTACCGGTGGAATTGATCAGCGTATGAATGGTATCTGCGCAGGCGGCACCGGTTCTTTTATTGACCAGATGGCAGCACTGTTAAAAACAGACGCAGCCGGACTCAACGAATATGCTAAAAATTATGAGGCAGTCTACCCCATCGCAGCCAGATGTGGTGTATTTGCCAAATCAGATATACAGCCTTTAATTAATGAGGGCGCTACCAAAGAGGATCTTTCTGCTTCTATTTTTCAGGCAGTAGTAAACCAGACCATCAGCGGCCTTGCCTGCGGGAAACCAATCCGCGGAAACGTCGCTTTTCTTGGCGGCCCGCTTCATTTCCTGACGCAGCTTCGCCAAAGCTTCATTGACACCCTGCATCTAACCGGCGAACAGATTATTGCGCCAGAGCACTCGCACCTTTTCGCAGCCTCCGGCGCCGCAATAAACGCCGGGGAAGACTGCCAGACCTCCCTCGGGCACCTGTCCCAGAAGCTCTCCACTGAAATCCATATGGAATTCGAAGTAACCCGTATGGAACCCCTTTTCAGGGATGAATCAGAGTACCAAAACTTTTTGACGGAGCACTCTAAAAAAGATGTTAAAAAAGGCGAACTTACAGACTATACAGGCAACCTTTTCCTTGGGATTGATGCCGGCTCCACAACTACAAAAGCTGCCCTGATCGGCGAGGACGGCTCCCTTTTATATTCCTTCTACAACAGCAACAATGGAAGCCCACTAAAAACAGCCCTTAAAGCAGTCAAAGAAATCTATTCAAAGATGCCGAAGGGCGCAAAAATAGTCCGCTCCTGTTCCACAGGTTATGGCGAGGCTCTAATTAAAGCCGCCCTGCTGTTAGATGAAGGAGAGGTAGAAACAGTTGCGCACTATAATGCCGCGGCATTTTTTGAACCGGAAGTAGACTGTATCCTCGATATCGGCGGACAAGACATGAAATGCATCAAAATCAAAAACCATTCCGTTGATAAGGTACAGCTCAATGAAGCCTGCTCCTCCGGATGCGGTTCCTTTATTGAGACGTTTGCCAAATCCCTCAACTATGAGGCGGCAGACTTCGCCAAAGTTGCACTGTATGCTGAAAACCCTATTGACCTCGGTTCCCGCTGCACCGTTTTTATGAATTCAAAGGTAAAACAGGCGCAGAAGGAGGGGGCCAGCGTGGCAGATATCTCCGCCGGCCTTGCCTACTCTGTTATAAAAAATGCCCTTCTTAAAGTAATTAAGCTGACAGACCCTAAAGATTTAGGAGAAAAAGTCGTTGTTCAGGGCGGTACCTTTTATAACGACGCAGTGCTCAGAAGCTTTGAGCGCATTTCAGGCTGCACTGCCGTCCGTCCGGATATTGCCGGAATCATGGGGGCGTTTGGCGCGGCATTAATCGCCAGAGACCATTACTCCGGACAGAAGACTACCATGCTTTCTATTCAGGAAATCAACGACCTGCGCTTTGAGACATCCATGACACGGTGCAAAGGCTGTACAAACCACTGCCTCCTGACGATAAACCGCTTTACCGGAAACAGGCAGTTTATTTCCGGCAACCGCTGTGAAAAAGGCATTGGAAAACAGAAGAATGAAAAAAATATTCCGAATCTGTTTGACTACAAAAACAAGCGGCTGTTCTCCCACTATATCCCTCTGGATGACGGGGCAGCCCGCCGCGGTACAGTTGGCATCCCCCGTGTGCTGAACATGTATGAAAACTATCCGTTCTGGTTTACCTTTTTTACAAAACTTGGGTATAAGGTTATTTTATCACCGGAATCGAGCCGGAAGATTTATGAACTTGGCATTGAATCCATCCCAAGCGAATCAGAATGCTATCCGGCAAAACTTGCACACGGCCATGTAACATGGCTGGTGCGTCAGGGCATCCGCTATATCTTCTACCCCTGCGTCCCATACGAACGGACAGAGGTAAAGGACGCGAATAACCACTACAACTGCCCGATAGTTACCTCCTACGGGGAAAACATCAAAAATAATATGGAAGAATTGAATGACGAAGCCATCACCTACCAGAATCCATTTCTTTCTTTTGAGAACGAAAAAATTCTTACAAAAAGGCTGTGCGAATATTTCTCAAAAGAGAACAATATTCCGGTATCGGAAATAAAATCCGCGGCAGCAGCCGGCTGGCAGGAGATGCAGGCAGTACGGAGCGATATTACGGAAAAGGGCAGGGAAGTGCTGGCCTATATGGAGCAGAACAAATGCCACGGCATTGTCCTTTCCGGCAGGCCATACCATGTCGACCCGGAAATCAACCACGGCATCCCGGAAATGATTACCTCCTTCGGGGTAGCGGTGCTGACGGAAGACAGCATCTCCGAGCTTGGTACCGTTGACCGCCCTACCATTGTTATGGATCAGTGGATGTACCATTCAAGGCTCTATCGTGCTGCATCCTATGTAAGCACAAGGAATGACTTAGAACTGGTACAGCTCAATTCCTTTGGCTGCGGCCTCGACGCTGTCACCACAGACCAGGTAAGCGACATCCTTACAAAACAGAATAAAATATATACTGTTTTAAAAATAGACGAAGTAAACAATCTGGGTGCTGCCCGGATCCGCATCCGCTCGCTCTTAGCCGCCGTCCGCGACAGGGAGCGCAAAGGCATTCTCCCAGCAAGAAACGATACAGCACACCACCGCACTGTTTTTTCAGAAGATATGCGGAATAATTATACCATCCTAGCGCCGCAGATGTCGCCAATCCACTTTGATATACTGGAACCGGCGCTGTCCTCCTGCGGATATAACTTTGAAGTCCTGCCAAGTACGCCGGAATGTGTAGACTATGGCCTCAAATATGTAAACAATGACGCCTGCTACCCATCCCTTCTGGTTGTCGGTCAGTTTATGCAGGCATTGCTGTCAGGCAGGTACGACTTAAATAAAGTGGCACTGATTATTACCCAGACCGGAGGCGGCTGCCGTGCGACGAACTATATCGGTTTTATCAGGCGCGCCCTCGAAAAAGCCGGAATGCCGCAGATTCCGGTTATCTCCATGAGCGCCGGGATTGAGAAAAACCCCGGGCTTAACATTAACCTGAAAATGATAAACCGGGCAGTACAGGCACTGGTCTATGGCGATGTATTTATGAGGGTTCTCTACAAAACCAGGCCGTACGAGGCAGTTCCCGGCTCCGCTAATGCCCTTCACCAAAAATGGCTTTCCATTGTCCAGAAGTCTGTGCAAAACGGAAAGAAGGCAGAGTTTAAAAAGAATATACAGGGCATTATCAAAGATTTTGACGAGCTGCCGTTAACGGATGCGAAAAAACCCCGGGTTGGCATTGTCGGCGAGATACTGGTCAAATTCCTGCCCCTTGCCAACAACTTCCTAGTTGAACTGCTGGAGGAAGAGGGCGCAGAAGCTGTCTGCCCTGACTTGCTTGACTTCTTTATGTACTCCCTGTATAACGCCAATTTTCAGGCTGAATACCTTGGCAAAAAGAAATCAAGCGCAGGCATCAACAACTTCCTGATAAACTGTCTGGAAAAATTCCGCAGGACGGCAAAAGACGCACTTACTGCCAGCAAACGTTTCGAACCTCCGGTTCCTATCCGGACTCTGGCAGAATACGCCTCACCGATTGTTTCCTGCGGCAACCAGACCGGCGAGGGCTGGTTCCTGACCGGTGAAATGGTCGAACTCATCCGCTCAGGCGTATCCAATATCGTCTGCGCACAGCCTTTCGGCTGCCTGCCGAACCATGTAGTCGGCAAGGGCGTTATTAAGGAGCTCCGCCATCAATATTCCAATACAAATATTGTAGCGGTGGACTACGACCCCGGTGCAAGCGAAGTAAACCAGTTAAACAGAATTAAACTGATGCTTTCTACCGCGGCAAAAAATATGAATTCCTGAGAACGGAGGCTTTACGTGAAAATATTAGTTTATCGATGGGATATCTATCCTTATGACGATATCATACAGACTTTAAAGGAGCAGGGGCATCTCGTAGATGTCCTTGCTTTTCCTATCTCCAACCATATCAAAGACCGCGCATTTGAGAAAGCCCTGCGGAAAAAGTTAAACACACATTATGATCTGGTTTTTTCTGTAAATTATTATGCTGTCATCGGCATCACCTGCAACAGTTTCGGGATTCCGTACGCTTCATGGACCTGTGATTCACCGCTCCTAAGCCTGCAGCATTCCTCTGTCTTTTTTCCACAAAACTATATATTCCTCTTTGATTACAAAGAATACACAACGCTCCGGCAAAAGGGAGTCCCCAATATATATTACCTCCCGCTTGCCGGAATGCGTCTGGGTTCAGGCTTTGAGGCAAAAGAGGATATCCTTTATCAGTATGATATTTCATTTGTAGGAACCCTCTATGAGAAGAATCGCTATGAAGAAATGTGCCGCTGCCTGCCGGACTATCTCTGCGGCTATATGGATGCCGCTCTGGAAGCCCAGAGAAATGTCTCCGGCGGCTGCCTGTTTCCTGAAATGCTAAATGATGATATCCTGACAGCCTTATCCCAATATGCCAAAGTCTGCAACGGCACCTCCTCCCTAGAAGAACTGCGCATGCATTTTGCAACTGCTGTCCTATCTTACAAATCGGCGGCTGATACCCGCATTGAGGCACTGAACCTGCTTGCAAGGAATCACAGCGTCCATCTTTTCTCCACCAGCCACAGCGGGCTGTTAAATAGTGTCCACACACATGATACCGCCGACTACCACACAGAGATGCCTGATATCTTCCACCACTCCAAAATCAACTTAAACTTTACAATCCCCAATATTGAAAACGGCATTCCGCTGCGGTGTTTCGATGTGCTGGCAAGCGGCGGTTTTCTGCTGACAGATTACCGGGAGGAGCTTTGCAGGCAGTTTGAAAACGGAAAAGACCTTGTTATTTTTGACAGCATCACGGACTTAATAAATAAGGCAGACTACTATCTGTCACATCCGAAGGAACGTCTGCAGATTGCCAGAAGCGGGCAAAAAAAAGTACAGCACCTCCACCAGTACAAAACCCGTCTGGAGAAGATACTGCACACCATTTTCCCTGCCGGCTGACATCCAGCCACTTTATATGTTCCTTAATCCTTAAAATATGTTTCGTCAAATCCTGTTATATTCTTTTCAGCTGGTTCCTCCTTAGGATGCCATGGGGTCTCCTGCGGGTTGACTCCCATATTTTCATGTGATTTGGTATATCCGGCCTCAGGGCTTTTCTGGACATATGAGGAACCCGGGGCTACGGGCATATCCTGATTTACATAGCCGCGGAAAACCATTTTATCATATGGATTTACTACCGGCTCCGCCTGAATAAAATATCCCTCTTTCGACATATTCCAGACCAGCACTGCACCTGCAAAGAGCAAAACAAGCGTCACCGCCAGGCCTCCCTCTGCGCCAAAACTTCCCCCATTTATCAGTTCCCTTCCTTTTATCAGGTCAGAAGTAAAAAGTGACGGCTGAATCTTACTGCCACTGACCTGAATGCCAAAAACATTTCCCTGAAGGAAATTCCAGATACTATGAACCGCTGCCACTACCCAGATATTCTCATAACGGACAAAAAGCAGGCCCATAAAAATCCCAAAAAGCGTGAGGTTTAAAAATGCCAGAAAGCCTACCCCCGCATTCATCCCGTGCAGCATAGAAAAAAATACCGCACTGAAAAAAATAGATGCCATCACGCTGTAACGCCTGCTAAGCGATACTAACAGGTATCCCCTGCAGATAACCTCCTCCGCCATCCCCTGAATCAGGTATCCGAGCAGGAACCCGGCAATATAAAGCCCCGTCGTCCCCTTTGGTGAAACGGTATGAAATTCAATACTTCCCGTAAAAACACAGATGCCATATACCATTACAAACGCTGCTGCGCCGAGAATCATCCCGCGAAGGTACTCCACTGCAAACTTCTGTTTGCGGAAACCGAGTGTCGCAGGCTTTCTCTTTTCGAAAAGCCTGCAGTACAAGATAAACACCACGACCAGTGCTGCCTCCGCAAGCAGGCTGACAATCATCAGCCAGTCAGGCATATCCAATACCATATTCATAATCTTATCAAATTCAAGGGAATTGCTCAAAACCATCCGCATATATTCCTGATTTCTAAAGAGGTAGACAGCCATCACTGGTGCCTGCAAAATCCCCATAATAATATCCCCCACAAAGAAAACAAGCAGGGCAATCAGCATTTCCAATACAGCGCTGTGGCTGCGCGATGTAAGTGCTGCCCTCATAAATTCTGGTCTTCTGATATCTTTCATTCCTGCCCTCCATTCCGTGAGCTTTATGCGGCCACTTTCTAATCTCTTATTTATACTGCATCTTATCCCCTGGCAGACATGGCACACACAGAAAACTACTGCCCTACTGTAATATGCGCGCTGCTGCTGTCCTGTTTTTTATCTTTCAGGGCACTGCCATAGATAAATTTATGCATCTGCTTTACATTCTCGTCCAGAGGGCTGGCAAGCACAACCGACATCCTCCCAACACGTGTTATCTTATAACATCCCTCCACCGGGACATTAAGCGTCCTAAGCTTTGGATTTTTGTCGCGCACCTGAACCCCTGCAGTCAGGTAAGACACAATATCCGGCTTCTTTATATTCGTTGTCAGCATCGGCAAAATCTTTGGAATCATGGCTACCAGCTCCAATGTCGATTTTTTCATCATCTTATCATAAATTGCTGCCATAACGGTACGGTGCCTCAGCGTCCTCGCAAAATCGCCGACATTGCCATCCTTATTGACATAACGCACCCTCGCATAGCCAAGTGCCTGATTGCCGTTCATATGGTTTTTGCCAACAGTAAGGTTATGGTTTGCCCGGTTAGAAATGTAATTTGTACTATTCAGATACCTGACTTCCTCCTCCGACAATGTAATATCAATCCCCCCGATTGCATCAATAATCTTCTGGAAAGAATCAAAATTAACTAGTACATAGCCGTCCACTTCAATCCCAAAATTTTCCTTAACTGTGGCAACAAGGGTTTTCATGCCCCCATTGTGGTACGCTGCATTAATCTTGTTGTCGCTAAACCCGGGGATTTTCACATAAGTATCTCGCATAATAGATGTAATGGACAGCCTGTCATCCTTCTGGTTAATCGTTACAATCATAATACTGTCTGTGCGCCCGCGGTTATCATTAATCGCCTCTTCCCCGCAGACCAGTATATTGATGACAGAAGAATCCTTCTCCGCCTTAGAAGCGCTGTCAAGCTGAATCGATTCCGGATCCATCTCCTTTAGGTTGCCCGGATTTTCATCCACATCAAAAACCTCTTCCTGCCTGTCAACAACCATTTCGTCCGACTCAATATTCATCTGGTTGTAATAGTAATTAAATGCTGCATATCCACCGCAGCCTATAAGCAGGATTATTAGTATTATCCCAATACAGATTTTCCCCCACAATGGAATCCTGCGCTTCGTATCTTTTTCCATAAGCCTTATCCCCTTTTTTAAGAACTGTATATATGAATTTACATTTTTATTCGGAAAATACTTTAAGAAGGGCATTTTCCGAACCAGAATCAGTAAATATATTTTTTGACAGTTCCTTTCCTTCCCGCCTAATTCTTAAAACTATGAATTGGTGCCGGTATCCTTCCTCCACGGTTAACAAATCCACTACAGTCAAACTGGTTGACCGGCATAATAGGCGCATAGCCGAGCAGCCCCCCAAATTCTGCTGTCTCGCCCACACCCTTGCCGACAACCGGAATCAGCCGTACCGCGGTTGTCTTCTGGTTCACCATGCCGATTGCCATCTCATCTGCAATAATTCCTGAAATAGTAGATGCCTTTGTATCTCCCGGTATGGCAACCATATCAAGCCCGACCGAGCAGACACATGTCATTGCTTCCAGTTTCTCAAGCGTCAGCGCACCCTCCTCCACAGCATGTATCATCCCCTGGTCTTCACTGACCGGGATAAATGCGCCGCTTAGGCCTCCTACATAGGAAGATGCCATAACACCGCCCTTTTTCACCTGATCATTGAGCAGGGCAAGTGCCGCAGTTGTCCCCGGCGCCCCGGCGCGCTCAAGCCCCATTTCCTCAAAAATATCTGCAATACTGTCGCCAATTGCCGGGGTCGGCGCCAGTGACAGGTCAATAATCCCAAAAGGAATGCCAAGCCTCTGGGACGCCTCCTTCGCAACTAACTGGCCAACACGCGTAATCTTAAAGGCAGTCTTTTTGACTTTCTCACTAAGCGTCCCAAAATCTGCACCACGCACAGATTCCAGTGCCTTGCGCATAACGCCCGGCCCACTGACGCCTACATTGATAATCTCATCCGCCTCTGTCACTCCATGAAAGGCACCTGCCATAAAAGGATTGTCATCCGGCGCATTGCAGAACACAACAAGCTTTGCACAGCCTATGCTGTCAGCATCCTTCGTCCTGCCTGCCGTCTCCAGAATGATTTCCCCCATCATCCTGACCGCATCCATATTTAACCCCGTTTTTGTAGAACCAAGATTAACAGAGCTACAGACAAAATCCGTCTCCGACAATGCCTGCGGGATAGACTGGATTAAAAGTTCATCGCTCTTCGTCATGCCCTTAGAAACCAGGGCACTGTACCCGCCGATAAAATTAACCCCTGTCGTCTTTGCTGCCCGGTCAAGTGCAAGGGCAACCTTTACATAATCTTCCGGCGTCCTGCAGGCGGAACCGCCTACCAGTGCAATCGGAGTGACAGAAATCCTTTTATTGACAATGGGAATCCCATATTCCTTCTCAATATCATTTCCAGTGGAAACCAAATCCTTCGCAACAGAAGTAATCCTGTCATAAATCTTTTCACAAAGCCGCTCCACATCTGTATCAATGCAGTTTAAAAGGCTGATTCCCAATGTAATGGTACGGACATCCAGATTCTCTTTTTCAATCATCTCATTTGTTTCCAGTACCTCATATATATTAATCATATCATATCGTTTCCCTTCTATTAAATTCTATGCATTTTGTCGAAAATGTCCTCTCTCTGCGCCTTCACAATACAACTCATCTCTTCCCCGAGCTTTTCAAGCTCATCTGCCATCACGCCAAATTCTTTTCCGCAGGCAGCAATATCTACAATCATCATCATATTAAAAAAGCCATCCACAATTGTCTGGGAGATATCCAGAATATTAATCTGGTTATCTGCCAGATATGTACATGTCTTTGCAATAATGCCCACACTATCTTTTCCTACTACAGTAATAACTGTTTTTTTCATTGTCAAATCCTCATTTCTGCACACATTGTTGTAAATTCCATAAAACCTGTATCCTGCGTGCCAGACACAGATTTCACGAAAGGACAACCATCTGTGACGGTTTATCCCTCTCTGCCACCATCAGTTCAAAGGGAAGCTTATTGATTCCCATCTCCTCCCAAATCTGGCATTTTACAGCTTCATATGCCAGCTGCGGATAATTATTCTCCTTTGATAGATGCGCCAAAAACGCATAGCGCAGCCTGTTCCCCGATAGACGGCACAAAAGCCTGCCGGATGCTTCATTGGACAGATGCCCCCTGCTTCCAAGGATCCGGCACTTTAAATGATACGGGTACTTTCCCGCCTCCAGCATGCTGATGTCATGGTTCGCCTCCAGAAGCAGGATATCGCTCCCCGCCAGATGCTCAATAATATAATCATCAAACATGCCGAGGTCTGTTGCCATCCCTAGCTTCTGCCCTGCCCCCTCCACGGTATAACAAACAGGTTCCGCGGCATCATGGGACATACGGAATGGCGTAACCTTCAAGTTCCCTATCCAGACAGGCTCATCAGAATAAACCTGATACAGTTTCTCCCTGCTGATAGCCCCCCTCGTATCCTTCATACAGATGCCGTCCAGTGTCCCCCCGGTAGCAAACACCGGAATCCCAAACATCTTGACCATCATACTGATTCCCTGAATATGGTCGCTATGCTCGTGGGTAACAAAGATAGCATCAAGCTCCTGCGGTGTAACCCCAATCTGGTGCAGCCCTTCCACAATCCTCTTCCTGCTGATGCCTGCATCTATCAAAATATGGTTCTTTTCATCGCCAACATAAGTACAATTGCCGCTGCTTCCGCTGGCAATACTGCAAACTTTCATACGAAACCTCCGCTAAACTGCATCCTGTGTGAAACTTAAAAACTGTATAAAAATAAATTTATTCTCGCGTACGCAACGAGCCAAACGCAAGCTTGCTTGCACTTGGCGACTGCGCGCGGGTCAAATACCCCGCCCCTTGGGGCGGACATGCTAAAGAGAAGCTAGGGCATGCCCCGTAGCTTGCCGCGGGGTATTTGACTTTCAGCCTACCCACTCCAAACGGAGCTGATCGCCGGGTTCCACCGGATGGGTAAAATCACACGCCACTCCATTAACCGCAAGCTCCAGATGGTCGCCATGCGCAACAGATGTATCAATAGGATAGAAATCAAGAACATCCACTAAAATATAGTTTGCCTTATTGCGCAAAACAACTGCCTCCCCATTCACCATCACCGAGATTTCCCTTGGGCCCCCGGTATACGCTTCCCTCACAGGAGGCTGCGGCTGCGGTTGAATGTCCTCCTCCTGCGGCTCTGCCGCATCTTCTTCCTTCTGAATCTCCTGCTTAGATACTCCGCTGTCTTCATCCCCGTCATCCGGAAGTAATATTTCTTCCGTCACAAACTGCTGTGCAACATATGTCGTCGGAAGCTGCTCCTCCATATCGCAGACAATCGTAAAATTATCATACACTTTTGTATCCATATCCGCAAGCATATTATTCACCAGAAGGTTTGTGTATTGTATAATATCCATCAATTCCAGAACCTGCTTTAGTGTATAGTAATCCAGTATCTCAATCCTGTCATCATTTTTTACATTATAAAACTCAGAAACCAGCTCACCATTTACCGACACAAAACGGGAACTGGTAATTTTCCTTCCATTAAAATAAAAATTAAGAGTTGACTTAAATTCCGGCAGTTTGCCAATCGCAAGCTCCGCCGCTTTCCCCTTCGTGGAAGGGCTGATTTCAATTTTGTCATTAGACTCAATCGACGTATTAATCCCTGTCACCTTGCCATTGATATGGATAACTGCTGCCTCCCCCGGCTCTCCGCGCACCATGCGCTTCTCCCCATTGACATAATAAGTAATCGCATCCCCACGCTGCGGAAACAGCTCCTCATTTGGAAATCCGACCTGCATCGCAGCATCCATAATCGTAAGTTTATTATTGTCATATAATTTAATACGCTCCCCATTCACGGTAACAAAGATAAAATTATTCCTCTGCTCATAAAAATTCAGGCAGATTCCAATCGGCGTTACGAGCAGGGAATCTACTTTAATATTTTCCTGAAGGAACTTGACGTTTCCAAGCACTTCGGAACCGCGGAGCGCCACCCTTTCCTTCTGAATCCCCTGATACTCCGCAAGGCTCTCCGTAAAACCGCCGATTTTTCCGCCGCCGCCGACTACAAAAATCGCACTGACCGGCTTGCCGCCATTTAACTCAACAATCTTATCGGAGACACTTTTTGTAATCATTTTAACTGTTTCATCAACAGAAGCAATCAAATCCTCCGACGATATTTTCTGAGGAAGCCCCATAATATCATGGTATGTTACCTCCTCCTGACTGCTGCTGGCGCATTTCATCCTGTCCGCCTCCGAAAAATCTGTCAGGTACTGCTTGGCAATCGCCTCCGTCACCTCATCCCCGGCGGACGGTATCATTCCATATGCGATTATGCTCCCGTCCCTAGTAATGGAAATATCCGACGTTCCCGCGCCGACATCAACCAGGGCAATATTTAACAGGCGGTACTTTTCAGGTATCGCAACATTAATCGCTGCAATCGGCTCCAATGTCAGATTTGCAACATAAAGCCCTGCGCGCTCCACCGCCGCATACAATCCGTCTACAACCTCATCCGGCAAAAATGTTGCAATCAGTTCCGTACGGATATCCGTACACTTATGCCCCTCCAGATTGGAAATCGGATAATCATTCTGATAATACTGTTTTACCGAATATCCGACACAGTAAAACTTCACATCATCAGATTCCAGATTCTGCCTCAGGCTGTCATAGGCATTTTCTACACCCAGCATATTTAAAGAATAAATCTGTTCATTTGTTACTACATTTTCCGAATTGAAATGCATCTCTGCCGATGCCTCCACTGTCTTCAACACACGGCCCGCAGCCGCAATACAGACATCTGTATAACGCCGCCCCGTCATATCCTCCAGACATTTTCGGATCTGCCCAATCGTTTCTGCCACTTGCCCAATGTCGTGAATCTGCCCATCTATCATGGCTCTCGTCTCGTGCTCAATAACAGCCTGCGCCACAACAACAAACCCTCTGGTACTATTCTTATAGCCGACTGTCCCCACTATGCTTCTCGTCCCGATATCCAGCCCAAAAACCAGATTCTCTGGAACATGTGTCATATCAATCTTCGTGTCTCTCACAACATTTGTAACCGAATCCATCTTCTGGGAAACCTCCTTGCTCATCACGTACTATGTGCCACCTGCCATCCCGCAAAGGACACCTTACCATATTGCATTGTAGCATAAAACCCTGTCATCATGCAACACCGTCATTTTTTAAGCACGGAAATCAATTTTCAACATATCTCCATTCCTTCTCCATGCTAATATATTATTATTTGCAGCTAATTCCTTCTATAAGATAAATCCCTGTTATCTATTAAATATTCGATATGCCTGCATCCGGTTATGTTTCTAATTTTTTGCTCTCACAGAGTAGGGTACGCCTAAAAGGAAGGACAAGATATGCCGCCAGACAACTATGGCTTTCCTGAGGAACTCTGTCTTGCAAAGCTCTGATGGATATGTGCCCTATAGCACTGTCCGAACAGCATGCGCGGTTTCAGGCATTCCTAGGAGGCACGCTTGCGCTACTTCTCATAACGCAACGGTACATAACAGGACAAAATACGTCCTGTAAGTACCGGCGATTCGCAAGTGCCTCTGCGGAAAGCCATGAAAACCGCAGCATGGTGAGAGTTTGCGGAAGGGCACATAAATCAAACATCAGAGCTACAAGACAGATAGTTCCTCGGAAAGGCGAAATGTTGCAAGGCATATCCTGTCCTTCCTTTTAGGCGTTTTACTTGTTTGTGAAGCAAAAAACAGAAACATAGCCGGATACAGGCATAAACAAATTCGATGGATAACAGGGATTTATCATAAAGTAAGCACTATCTGCAAATAATATATTGGTTTGGAGAAGCAATGAGGAGATATGCTAAAAATTGATTTCCTGTTTTTTGACCAAGCTTTTCTTATGTGATATACTGTTAGGAATAATGATGATGCAAAGTAGCATATCGGAATATGTATAACTGGAGGAAACACATGAAAACAAACGAATCCGTAGAAAATTATCTGGAAACCATACTGATTCTGAGCAAAAAGCTTCCGGTGGTGCGCTCTGTTGACATAGCAAATGAACTTGGATTTAAAAAGCCCAGCGTTAGTATTGCCATGAAAAACTTAAGGGAAAAAAACTATATCACCGTGATGGAACAGGGATATATCTTTTTAACGGACAGCGGCCGTGAGATTGCAGAAATGATTTACGAACGGCATGAATTCTTAACTGCATGGCTGGTCAGCATGGGGGTAGATGAAAAAATCGCGGCGGAAGATGCCTGCCGCATAGAACATGTCGTCAGCAAGGAAAGCTTTGAAGCCATCAAAAAACATTGTTCCTTTTAGAGTATTTGACTTGACAAAAAGGGCTGCCGCACGAAAAGAGAACGATGCGTGATATAGCATGTTCTGCTGCGTGCGGCAGCCCCTTATAACAATTCATTGCCCTACAATATTAGGAATGAACAAATTTGGCAATGTCCTCCTTTGGCTGGGCGCCGATTGTAGTGTCCACAACTTTTCCTTCTTTGAGGAGCACCATCGTTGGAATGCTCATAACCTGAAACTGGCGCGCCAGTTCTGGCTGTTCATCTACATTGACCTTCGCAAACTTTACATCTGCAATCTCCTCAGACAACTCCTCCACAACTGGTGCCACCATCTGGCAAGGCCCGCACCAGCTTGCCCAAAAGTCTATAAAAACCGGCTTATCAGACTGCAGTACCTCGCTGTCAAAATTTTCCTTCGTCACATGTGCTACTGCCATAAAAACCCTCCTTTTTATAATATTCTGCCTCTTTCATTTCCCCGTATGTTAACTCCATCCATTAACTATTTTATCCCAAAGCTCCTCGCTTATGCGGCTCTTTACTGCCTTACTTTAATATGGGCCTCGCGGAGCTGAAGCTCTGAAACATCACCCGGCGCGCCGCACATCAAATCCTGTGCATTGCCATTCATCGGGAATGGGATAACTTCACGGATATTTTCTTCATTGCGCAGCAGCATAATCATCCTGTCCACGCCCGGCGCCATCCCTGCATGCGGCGGTGCGCCAAACTGGAATGCATTATACAATGCACCAAATTTTTTCTGCAGATCCTCCTGCGTATAGCCTGCAATCTCAAATGCCTTCACCATAATATCCAGATCGTGGTTGCGGACTGCCCCGGAAGATAGCTCCACGCCATTGCAGACAATATCATACTGATATGCCAGAATCTCTTCCGGCTGTTTGTTATTCAAAGCATCTAAACCGCCCTGCGGCATAGAAAACGGATTGTGGGTAAAAATATACTTCTTCTCTTCATTATCATATTCATACATTGGAAAATCATTAATAAAACAAAAGCGGTATGCATTTTTTTCTAAAAGTTCAAGGCGTTCCCCCAGTTCAGCCCGAATCTGTCCCGCGTACAGGGCGGCCTGTTCTTCCCTGTCTGCAATGAAGAAAATAGTATCCCCGGTCTCTAAACCTGCAGTTTCCCTGATTTCTGCCTTCATATCATCTGGAATAAACTTGTCAATCGGCCCTTTGTAAGACAGATCTTCCTTCACCTCCAGATAACCAAGGCCACCCATCCCAATAGACTGGGCAAACTTTAACAGTTTCTCATGAAAACCTTTTGACATATCAGCATGTACCTTTACCGCGCGGACAGTTTTTCCGTGAAACGGCTTGAAAGTACATCTCTGGAAAAAATCAGTTACATCCACAATGCGGAGCGGGTTTCGCAAATCGGGTTTATCTGTGCCAAATTCCAGCATCGCCTGCCTGTAGCTGATAACCGGATATGGCGCCTGCGTTACAGCCGCACCCTCCGGCGCAAACTTCTCAAATGCCGCAGTCAATATCTCCTCCCCCACATGAAATACATCCTCCTGCGTCGCAAAGCTCATTTCAAAATCAAGCTGGTAAAACTCTCCCGGTGAACGGTCTGCCCTCGCATCCTCATCCCTAAAACAAGGGGCAATCTGAAAATATTTATCAAAACCTGACACCATCAAAAGCTGCTTATACTGCTGCGGCGCCTGAGGCAGCGCATAAAACTTCCCTTTAAACTTCCGGGAAGGCACAATATAATCCCTCGCGCCTTCCGGGGAAGATGCACACAAAATCGGCGTCTGAATCTCTAAAAATCCCATCTCTGTCATTTTCTGCCTCAGAAAGCTAATGACATTGGAACGGAAAATCATATTGTCACGCACCTTCGCATTCCTAAGGTCCAGATAGCGGTATTTTAAGCGGACATCCTCTCTGGTCTCCTTCGAAGTCATAACCTCAAACGGAAGCTGCTTATACACCCTTCCTAATATATCTACCTTATGCGCCTCTAACTCAATCGTCCCGGTTGGTATCTTTGGATTGTATGTCTCCTCATCACGGTTCTGGATGACACCCTCCACGCTGATGCACTCTTCCCTGGAAATCCCCTCCAATAAGCTGGTATCCCTCATAACCACCTGCATCACGCCGTACATATCACGCAAATCAATAAAAGATACGCCCCCATGGTCACGGATATTCTCTACCCAGCCTGCAATTCTAATCTCCTTGTCAACATCACTCTCACTAATCTGATTCAAAGTCCTCTCACGGTAAATATTTGATGTACTCATGATTTTCTCCATTTCTGCGCTGCCTTTTACACATAATGCAAGTTTCGCCACAGCGCAGGCATAAACTTGCGGATAATAAAAGAAAAAAGCCCGCCCCAAACAATCTTCTCAGGACGAACCGATATAGTCCGCGGCATCGCTATCCTCAGAATTATAGCTTACTCCAAAACACTTGTCAATATTTCTGACAATTTTTGCCGTAAATCAATTTTTGACTTATTTGCCAGCGGGCACGGAAATCAATTTTCATTATATATATTCATTACTGCCCCAAATCAATATGTCGCTATTTACAGACGATATTTATTTAACGGTAACTCCCTGTTATCCGTCATTTTTTGTTTGTGCCTGCATCCGGTTATGTTTCTGTTTTTTGCTTCGCAGATAAGCAGAACGCCTAAAAAGAAGGACAGGATATGCCTTGCAACATTTCGCCTTTCCGAGGAACTATCTGTCTTGCGGCTTTGAT
>RAYF01000013.1 GCA_003611745.1 bacterium D16-36
ACGAACTCACACCATGCGGCGGTTTTCATGGCTTTCCGCAGAGGCACTCTCGAATCGCCGGTACTTGCAGTGCGTATTTTGTCCTGCTAGGTACCGCTGCGTTATGAGAGGTAGCGGGAGCGTGCCTCCTAGGAAAACCTGAAACCGCGCATGCTGCTCAGACAGCGCTGCAAGGCGCATATCCATCAAAGCCCTGCAAGACAGAGTTCCTCTGGAAAGCCGTTGTTGTCTGGCGGCATATCTTGTCCTTCTTTTTAGGCGTATCATACTTTGTGAGGGCAAAAACAGAAACACAGCCGGACGCAGGCACATTGGAAAATGACGGATAACAGGGAGTTATCGTTTAGAAAACAACCGTCTGTAAATAGTGACAAATTAAGAGGGACAGTAATGAATATATAATGAAAATTGATTTCCGTGGCCAGTGGGTAAAACTTATTGTAAAATTACGAAAAGAATTGTTATAATAGGATTGTTAGATTTAAGGAAGATTTTGGCAAAAGGAAGGAATGGTAAAATGCAGGTACTGATTATTAGACACGGCGACCCGGATTATTCGATTGATTCTCTGACAGAAAAGGGCTGGAGGGAGGCAGAGCTCCTCGCAGAAAGATTGTCAAAGCTTGATATCAAAGCATTCTATGTATCTCCATTAGGGAGGGCAAAAGATACAGCCTCTCTGACATTAAAAAAAATGAACCGGGAGGCAACAGAGCTTCCGTGGATGCAGGAATTTTTCGGTGCCGATATTGCAAGGCCGGATGCTGATGGACGGACTATTGTCTGGGACTGGCTGCCACAAGACTGGACAAAAGAAAAAAATTATTACGATAAGGAAAAATGGGCTGACAGCCCAATCATGCAGGACAGCACCGTGTTAAAAGAATATCAATGGGTGGCTGGCGGGCTTGATAAGCTGCTTGCTGAATACGGTTATGTCAGGGATGGAAATTACTACCGCGTTGAAAAGGCAAATGCCGACCGTATCGTGCTAATCTGCCATTTTGGCGTAGAATGCGTTATGCTAAGCCATCTGCTCGGCATATCGCCTATGGTAATGTGGCATGGTTTTTGTGCAGCGCCTACCTCTGTGACTACTATCAACACCGAAGAACGCAGAAAAGGAATCGCTTCATTCCGTGTCAGCTCCTTTGGCGATACCTCACATCTATATGCCGCAGGCGAGCCAGCGTCATTTCATGCAAGATTTTGTGAATTTTACGGAAAAGAAGGTGAGCGCACAGACTGAAGCACTTTCCTAATAATATCTAATATCTGCTGCCAGCTAATCCGCTGGCAGCTTTTTTACTAAAGGGATTAAAATCCCACCAAGCGAATTTCCAAGAGTGATAATGATAATCCTGAGAAAAGCCCCGCCTGACCACATTCCGGCTGCCGAAAAATAAAACATATCTGCAATGCAGTGTTCAAAGCCACAAAGAATAAAAGCGGCCACTCCCATAAACAGGATAACAGGATTTTTGACCTCCCTATAGCCGTCTACCGCGATGAACATTAAAAAACCGCAGAAAATTGCAAGCAGAAAAAGACTAAAAAGTTTATCCTGCATCTTAATCCTGCACATTGCCTGTGCTGTCTCTGAAATACCTTTAATACGAGTCTGCCGCACAGCAAATGCCGCCAGATATGTACCGCACAGATTTCCAACCCAGATTTCTAAAAGAGTTATCAGATAAGAGACCGGTTTATTTACCAGATATCCCACCTTTCCGGTAAACAGGTTCAGGCCGTGTGCACAGATGGCATACAGCCCCACTGTAAACATCAGTGCCCCCACAACCTTATTTTCTAAAGTCAGGTAAAGAACCCCACCTATACCAATTGCCATTCCTGCTAAAACAGCCAATGCCAGTACACGTAATTCCCTAGTAAGCTTTACTTTCTCCATAACTACCTCTTTTTTCCAATGTAATGATAATGTCTAACCTGCCATCCTGACATTCTGCCAGAATCGTCCCTCCCATCCTGCGGATAAATTTATCGCAGATATACAGCCCAAGCCCCATTCCATCTCCCCTGCGGGACTGCTCTGACTGGTAAAACCTGTCGAAAATCTGCTCTGTATCTATTTGTTCACTGACAGGATTGGAAACTGTTAACATTATATCATCTTTTGTATTGATTGCAAAGCTTACTTTTTCATTTGAATATTTTATACTATTGGATATCAGGTTCTGCACCACCCGTATCAGCATCTGCCTGTCAGCCATGGCATAAATTTTCTGGTCGCCCTGCCGGAACACGGGCGTAATGCCCTTTTGTTCAAAATTTGGATAATTAGCGAGAATCTGCTCGCATAATAACTCGCTCACATCAACCGGCTCCAGCTTAACGCAATATTCATCCGTATCAACCACAGCCAGCTCAAAGAAATCATTCATCAGCTTATTGCAGTACTCTGCGCGCTCCAGTGCAATAGAAAGATTCTCCATCGTCCCCTTATCACGGCAACTCTTTTCCGCAAGCTGCAGATAGCCTATAACCGAAGTTAGTGGCGTTTTCATGTCATGCGAAACCACCGCAATAGCTGATTTCAGGGAGGACTCCTTTTTTCCTGCCTCTGCCTTTATCTGCTGCATGTGCTCAATCAAACAATTTATATTGGCAGCTAACCCCACAATTTTCCTGTCAGACAGGTCAACCGAAACCATATGATATACAGAGTGTTCCAGTTGTCCAGAAATCTGTTTTACCTGCCTTTTGACATGGTGCAGCCTCAAACCGAGAAAAAGGACAGCGGCAAAAAGCAGGCAGCCCCCTGTTACTTGCAAAAAATATCCCATCGCCGTTCTCCTTCTCAATATTATCCGTCTCTAAAATCTATTATGCATCCTATTTAATATCGGCCCTGTTGAAAACAAAATACGCAGCACCCGTCATAGCGCCAAAAACAATAACTGCAAATAAGCTTGTAAAAAACAAATTTTTTCCAGATGTATCCTGTGCAAAATAAAAACAGGATAACTCAAAAACTTTCCCCTCCAGAAAATTCCGGAGTATGTTGCATGTTATAAAAGAGAAGCAGACGGAGACTGAAATCGCTGTGGAGGCCTTACGCAGCAGAAACGCAATAAACACAATAAAGCTCTGCATGGCAGTAATCTGAAGGATTACCGTCAGGCACCAGAATATATCCCGCACAGAAAAACCATCCAGATGAAATCCTATCTGCGTTCCCACGCCTATCATTGTGAAAAGCACATAAGCGAAATGGAAACAAACCGCCATGGCACAGACTGCTATCAGCCTTACGAAAAGCACTGACCATCTGCTGTATCCGGTTTTTATTTCATTATGGACTGTCCGGCTGCTAAAATCATTGCCGATAAACCACGCTGAGACCACAGAAAAAAGAAATGGCAGGGATGTATCGCATATCGTTGCGGTAAACGCTGTATAAATCCCTTCTGACAAGGGCACCATCTTCAAATATCCATAAAAAAATCCAAGCAGGGCCAATCCAGACAGGACAATATAAAAAAGGATAAACCTGCGCATCTTAAAACATTCTACCTTAAACTGGTTATACATTCCCCTCACCCCCTATTGCATCTAAGAAATACTCCTCCAGGCTTTGCTCTGACACAGCAAATTCTGTCACGACAATATCATTTTCCATAAACGCAAGGGACACAGATTCTATCTTATCTAAACAGGAATAGAGATGAATCTCATTGTCAGATACCACCTTATATTCCGGAGATTGAAATTCCCTGTCTAACACTGTCAGTGCAAGCGGCACCGTGTTTGTCTTGATACAGATATACTTCCTGCACTTCGCCTCCAATTCCTCATGTGTGAGCACATCAATAATTTTTCCATGATGGATAATAATATAATCTGTCGCAAGCAGATAAAGCTCCCCCAGAATATGGCTTGATATAAAAACGGTCAAATCCTTCTCTGTATTTAACTTTTGCAGCAGTTTCCGCAGGGAAGAGATATTCTTGGGATCCAGCCCATTGATCGGTTCATCCAATATCAGGAACGGGGGATTTCCCACCAGTGCCAGCGCAATGCTTAACCTCTGCTTCATCCCCATAGACAATGTACGCACCTTTTTCCTGCGGCTGCCATACAAATCTACCATCTTCAAAATATTATCACAGGCATCCCTGTCCGGATTTCCTACCAATATTCTCTGTAATTCCAAATTTTCATACACCGTATAGCCAGAATATAATGCCGGGCCTTCAATTGTGCTGCCGATGCATTTCCTAACACTCTCCTGCTCCTTCTTGCCTGACTTTCCCAGAATAGAAAAAGAGCCGGATGTCTGGTGGGATAACCCTGTCAGAATTTTCATAAGCGTTGTCTTCCCGGCGCCGTTCTCACCGATGAATCCATAAATATGTTTTTCATACAGGGTAATATTTACATCCTCCAGCACATTAACCCCACCTAACTTTTTCGTCAGATTGTTTGTCTGCAAAATTATATTTTCCATATGCAAACCTCCCTTCTGACTACTGTTATAGCCCCTCCTGCTAAATACAATATTCACCAATCCTAAAGAAAATCTTAATTTCCTGACAGAATGCGGTTTGCGCTGCATATTTTTGCCAACGCCATAGTATGGGGCATCAGCCAGAAAGACGGTACCCCATTCCATAAACTGTCTGTATATACTCTTTCTCCGTAATTCCTGCTATTTTCTTGCGGAGATTGCTCATATGTACATTCATAGTATTTTCATCACTCATGTATTCCTCCCCCACAATGCTTTCAAACAGATTCCTTTTAGAAAATATTTTATGGGGATTTGACAGCATGATTTCTAAAATCGCATACTCCATTGCCGTACAGACAATCTCAGAATCCCCAATAAAGACACGCTTTGAATCTGTCTGTATCTTCATATCCTTATATTCCAGCAGGGTGCGTGTCCCCTCTGTCCTGCGCAGCACCGCCTCGATCCGCAGCATAACCTCGTCAATATCAAAAGGCTTATTAATAAAATCATCTGCACCGAGCCGCAGAAGCTCAATCCGGTTTGATATTGCGTTTTTAGCAGAAAGCACAATGACTGGCGTATCTTTTATCTGCCGCAGTTCACGCAGAATCTCTTCCCCACTCTTTAATGGAAGCATCAAATCCATAAGAATCAGGCTGTACTCATTCTTTACCGCCATCTCCCAGCCCTCCATGCCGTCAAAGGCACTTCTGGTCTCCATTCCTCCCTGCTGCAGAATACTGCATAGCAGCTGGTTAATCTTCCTATCATCTTCTATCACCAGAATAACCGACATTTCCTCATCCCTCCTAATGTGTGCTGCACAATAAATTCTACCACAAATCTTCCTATTTGACGACAATACTGACATCCTATTGCATATTTTTCCTTTAGAAAGTATAATGATATTATAATATGGTTCGGGAACTATTTTCTTAGTTTGCAGCTAGGAAAATGGCGGCAGACGGACGGTCTTATCAGTATCCGCAGCAGCTCTTATGTATCACTAACAGATTTTGTGCCTGCGCGCTGTTTGGCACAGTCTCTGATGTTACACAAAAACAGCGCAGAAATGAGGAAAATATGAAAAAATCTACAACAAAAAAGCAAAAAGGGGGAAACAGCCAATCAGCACGACTAAACCAGATTGTTAAAAGAGTTGGTTTTATCGTAATCACAAGTATCGTATTACTGCTAATCTTTGTCGGTTCTAATTTCCTAGTATCAGCAATGGAAGCAGAACAGCTAGAAAACACAATGTTCCTGAACCAATACCGTCTCGGTTCCAAAAAACTCACCTCAGAAGTACGTGCCTATGCAATTACCAGTGACCAGAGCCACTATGATGCTTACATGAAGGAACTAAATGAAGATAAAAACCGTGATATCGCATGGGACGGATTGAAAAAGAACCGTCTCTCGAAAGATGAGTGGGCTTCCCTTGAACATATCGCAGACTTGTCAAACGGGCTGGTGCCACTGGAAGAACAATCCATGGAATATGCAAAAGCAAAAGAAACATCAAAAGCCACTACCCTTGTATTCGGGGAAGCATACGAAACTGCGATACAGGAAATCACCGCCAAGACAGATGAAACAATCGATGCCATCATAGAACGCAAAAGCAGGGAAATGAAGCTTTTAAAAGTTATTATGACAGTCAGCGAACTGCTATTCTTACTTTCCTTTATATATTTCGTATTAGAAATCTTGCGCACTATCAAATTTTCCAAAGAAGAGCTTTTGAAGCCGATCCTGCAGGTATCTGACCAGATGGAAGTACTGGCGCAGGGAAATTTCCATGAATCAACCAATATGGTTGAGGATGACAGCGAGGTCGGTAAAATGGTAGCTGCCATCAACTTTATGAAAAAGAACTATACGAATATGATCCGGGAAATTTCAAGTGTACTGGAACAGATGGGACAGGGCAATTACAACATTCAGGTCACACAGGAATATGTCGGTGAATTTACAGTCATCAAAGAATCACTTTTAAAAATTCAGGAAGAGACAAAAGCAATTTTATTGACTATCCGGGATACCGCACAGCAGATTGACAGTGGTTCTGAACAGCTTGCACAGGCTTCTGTTGATCTGGCGGAGGGTAGCACGGCACAAGCTATACAAGTCTCCGAACTTGCCAAGATGGTTGATGCGTTAACAGCCAGCATGAAGCAAAGTGCGGACGAGGCAACATCTACCGTTGAAATCGCTTCTGAGGCCGGAACAACATTATCTCAGGGAAATGCAAAAATGCAGGAATTGACACAGGCTATCGGTGAAATAAGCCATTGTTCAGAAGAAATCCGTTCCATTATAGAAACGATTGAGGATATTGCAGAACAGACAAACCTGCTGTCCTTAAATGCCGCAATCGAAGCAGCCAGAGCCGGGGAAGCCGGAAAAGGATTCGCCGTCGTTGCGGAACAGGTTAAAAAACTGGCGGAAGAGTCCGGTGCTGCTGCCGGAGAAACTACCCACTTAATTGAAACCACAGTCTCTGCGGTAAACAAAGGCATCCAGATAGCTGGGGTAACTGCCGAAAACATGACTGAGGTTATGGCCGGCGCCAAAACTGCTACAGAGAAAATGGCCCATGTAGCCAATATCCTGAGAAATGATATGGAAGAAATGAACCGTGTTGACAGTAATATCACAAAAGTCGCAGAAATTGTCGATAATAACTCTGCAACCTCGCAGGAAACTGCAGCTGTCAGCGAGGAGCAGTCAGCACAGGTTACAACAATGGTGCAGATGATGAACCGTTTCGAGTTTTAGAACTATTACATAGTTTGGCAAATATCCGGCTGCCTATATGCGTTCAAAATATGATTATACATCGTACGGACAGCCGGTGCCATAAACTCTGGGTGCATCGCCGCAATCCCAATAATCCGGTATGCCTCAGGCTTTACCAGATAACAGTCCACCTCATATGGAATGTCAGCCATCACCATCTCCGGCATCAGGCAGATTCCAAACCCATGTGCCACCATTGCAATAGTAGATAAATCATCCACCACATGATAATTCGACTGCACATCCAAAGAGTTTTCTTTCAAAAAATTCTGGATATCGGCATCTGTCGACTCGCGCTGGGTTACAAACTGATACGTACGCATCTCACCAATCTCCATATATTCATTGTCCGTAATCCGCTTCATTCCTTTGGGGACAACGCAGAGAAGCGGATCTTTGTAAAGCGGCTCAATCGGTATGTCCCCGGAACTCGAAACGGATAGAAAACCCAAATCTACGATGCCGTTCTTGAGCCAGTAGACAACATCATCATATGTCCCCTGAAAAACTTCTATTGTAATCTTTGGAAATTCCATCTGGAACGAATGCATAATATCCGGAAGCCAGTTCGTACAGACACTGGAAAAACACCCTACTTTCACTTTCCCCTGCTTCAAGCCGTTAAACTCGGCAATTGCCTGCTGCAGACTCTCATTGCTGTTCAAAACAACATTGACATACGGAAGCAGGTGCTCCCCATAATTTGTAAGGGTAACACCTGCTTTGCTCCTGTTTAAAACCGAAAATCCAAGTTCATTCTCAAGGGAAGCAATCGTATGGCTGATTGCGGAGGGCGTCAGCCCCAGAATGTCAGCCGCCTTCCGAAAACTCCCATGGTCTGCCACTGTTTTAAAAACCTGATATGATAAAAGTGTCATCCTAGTCCTCTCATTCTATAACCTCAATTGCCACAAATCTTCAACATCAAAATTACACCTTAATCCTTTGCAAATTTCTATACGCGGAATCATATTTTCATAAACCGTTCGACACTGTCTGACGGTATCAAAAGTTGAGACACATACTATCTCCCGTTTACTTTGTGCCCTAATTTTATTCTGATTTCTTTGCCTATTTTCGTGGTCTGCGATTATTATTCTTCCCTTTCACTAATAGTCAATACGCCTCCATTTTCCTGAATTAAAAACTTTAAAACAATTATAGGCCGCCCACACCCATTTAGTTTTTCCGCTATATTTCCATTTGGAATAAATTTCAAAATCCTTTGCATTATACCAAGTTACTGAACCTATTACTTTCCACTTAATTCTTTTAGATTTTCCTGGTTTAATTACAATTTTAGACTTTCCACCGGATAATCTAACTCTTCTATCAAAACTTTTATAGTTATAATTTAAAGCATATGCACCATCTGAATATATAGTAATCGACTTCTTCGATCTGTTTTTTACTTTCATAATGAAATAATTATCTCTGGTATAGTAATAGTCTAAACCGCCAATCGCTGTTAAAACTGACTTCAAATTAGATTTTACAGTAACATCAATCGTAAAATTACATGTTTCCCCTTTATATTTAACAGTAACATATATTTTACATTTTCCAGGCTTTTCCATACCAAATATTTCAATATAATTATCATCTGCACTTACTAAAATTATATTTTTATTAGAGCTTTTTGCCTTAATAAAATACAATCCATCAATGTCATCTTCATAACCATATATTGCGTCTATATAAATCTTTTTATCACCGTCATCTTTTAATGTAACTGATTTATCACATGAAACATTTAATTCTGCATCATATAATTTTTTAATCGTAATATCAAATGAAATATTACAAAAATCCGTGTTCAGATCCGTATTCTGTATATATTCCAACTCAAAATCAATCATATCACGATCTTCTCCAAACCAAGAAGTAAATGTTAGACTCTCTCCGCTTCTTACTGTATATATATCGATATCCTCTTTGTCACCATACACTTCCCTAGCACGAACAAACATTTTTACATCTACTGGCTTATGCTCAAAATCATCATAAATATATACATTGGTTATACTAACTTCTACCATAACAGACTTTCTGGAAATTGGTAAAGTAACCTGCTCCTCCCCCAAATCATGATCCCAATGAAAAAAAACACTTGTCGTTCCCCAATCTATAGATTTGGCCTGTGCTAATCGCGACATCCCTAAAAATGAAAGAATAAAAATCATCACTGTTATAAATCCTGAAAAATATCCTTTGAAAGTATTTGTTTTACTCATATTGGCCACCTCAACAATCGTTAATTTTTTTATAAAGTAATTATACTGATGCTAGGGTCAAGCCAGTAAGTAGCAATCCGTAACATCAGTTGGGAACAAGATACCTTTTGACCCCAACATCATTATACTATAAATATAAGTAAAATTCTATAATAATAATACAATAACCAAAATAAAAATCAGGTTATGGAAGCAGGGCAAAGGGATGGCATTACTGTGCGGGAAATATGCCAAAAAGCAAATGTAAGATTAGGGCTTGTTAATTATCATTTTGGAAATAAGAAGCAACTGATTGAATTATGTGTTGAACACATTGTAAATGACATCGTTAATAAATTCTGTTCCATTGAGGAAGAGACAAACAATCATTTTTGCGGTAAAAAATAATTATGTAGTCATATGGAGTAGATTTTACAATACCAAAATAACGGAAAAAATTTCATCAGACAGTATTTCATGATATTCTAAATGTTTACAAAACAGGCAGTTATTATTACACAATGTCTTGGAGCAAGGGCAGAATCCGCGGCAAAGGACATAAAACAAAGTCTTTCATGGTGGGACATTTTCAAAATCACCGTGGTTACAGGAAAACTTATGGGAAATATCGTCTAGAAAAAACTCGCTAAAAAGAAGTGCTCCGAACTTACTAAAAAAATGAATCGGCTGTCAGAAAAGTATTCTGCAGCCGACTGCGAAAAACCATCAAAAGTCAATGTAATAACAAGGGTAAAATTTCTTTTTGTCGTATGACACAAAAGACATTACACGAAAACAATCCCAGATATCTTGACAAAAAATATTAGGCAAATCGGGAATGGCTTGAAGAAAGCATGCCATGAAGATAGTTTATTTTATCCTTGCGCATTTATACTGCAAATCTTCCCAACGCCTGTCAACCTCCGCCTGAAACTGCTCTAGAAGCCCCTCATTCCCTTTCTTAAACAGGTGCTTAAACCTGCCCTGCTCCCTTAAGAAATCTTCAACTGGCAGCTTCTTCTTCGGCTCATATGAAAGAATCCACTTCCCATGGTCAACCTCAAAGAGCGGCCAGTAGCATGTCTCCACAGCTAATTTGCAGATTTTCATAATATCCGGGGTATCATAACGCCATCCCCTAGGGCACGGAGTCATAATATTTAAGAAAGAGGCGCCCTCCGTATATATCGCTTTCTCTGCCTTCCTATGGATATCCTCAAAATTCTGGGTCAGGGTTGTCTGTGCCACATAAGGCACATTATGGTCTGCAATAATGCTTGCCAAATCCTTGCGCCCCTGCATCTTACCGTTAGATTTCTTGCCCACCGGCGTCGTTGTGGTATCAGCATACATCGGTGTGGCAGAAGAACGCTGGATTCCGGTATTCATATAGGCCCCATTGTCATAGCAGACATAAACCATGTCATGGCCCCGCTCCATAGCGCCTGACAGGGACTGGAAACCGATATCATACGTACCGCCGTCACCGCCGAACGTGATAAACTTAAAATTTGCATCCTCCGGCAGCTTCCCTCTTTTCTTCAAAACCCTGTATGCTGTCTCAACGCCGCTTAAAGTAGCGCCGGCATTCTCAAAAGCATTGTGGATATAGCTATCCTCCCATGCAGTATACGGATACATAAAGGAAGATACCTCCAGACACCCGGTTGCGTTGCCGATCACGGCATAATCCCCCTCATGGAGCGCCCGCAGCACTGCACGCACCCCTATCGTCGCACCGCACCCCGCACACATACGGTGTCCGGGAGCAAGGCGTTCCGGTCTATTCATCATTGTTTTTAAACTGTAATCACTCATCTGCGGCCTCCTATTTACGTAATCTCACATACTGGTATTGCTCTATCTCTTTTCCATTGACAACCATGTCCTCTAACTCAGCAAAAATGCCGCATGCATCACCAACCGTAAAATCGCGTCCTGCAAGCCCATAAATATAGTTAACAGTTTCAATCATTACCTTATTGCGGAAAAGGCCGGCGTCCACTTCACTGCCGAGAGGCCCGCCATTGCCATTATAACTCTCACAGCGGTCCATAATAGCAGCCGCTTTGCAGTTCCTCAGTGCCCCGGCAATCTCCTCCGCTGGAAATGGGCGGAACACACGCAGCTTTAACACGCCCACCTTCTTTCCCCGCTCACGGAGGTCATCGACTGCCTGCTTTGCCGTCCCGGCAGCAGAACCCATAATCAACATAATATAATCTGCATCTTCGGTCCTGTACTCTTCGAATAGGCCGTATTCCCTGCCGGAAAGCTTCTTAAAACGTTCTGCCACCTCTAAAATTACTTCCTTTGAATTTTCAAGGGCGATTTCCTGATTCTTCTTGGCCTCCATCACATAATTGCTGACGGCATACGGCCCTACGGCAATCGGTTTGCCCGGATTCAAAAGATATTCCTCCGGCTCATATTCGCCGACAAATTCCCTGACAGGGGCATCCTCCAACAGCATAATATTTTCTACTGCATGACTGGTGATAAACCCATCCTGACAGATCATCACTGGAAGATGCACCCTCGCATCCTCGGCAATCGGATATGCCTGAATAAAATTATCGTATGCCTCCTGATTGTTCTCCGCATAAATCTGAATCCACCCGGTATCTCTTGCACCCATACCGTCTGAATGGTCACAGTTAATATTAATCGGCCCGGATAATGTACGGTTTACCAGCGCAAGCACCAGCGGCAGGCGGTTGGACGCGGCAAGCAGCAGTTCCTCCCACATCAGCGCAAGCCCGGCGGAGGATGTCGCGGTAAGGCTCCTTGCACCTGCCGCCTCCGCCCCTATCGCAGCGCTCATAGAGGAATGCTCACTTTCCACCGGAATAAACTCGGTGTCCATCTCACCATTCGCTATATATGTAGATACCATCTGTGGGATTTCCGTAGAAGGCGTAATCGGAAATGCCGGCATAACATCCGGATTAACCTGACGGATTGCATAGGACACCGCCTCATTTCCGGACATACGTTCTTTTATCGCCATTATTCATTTCCCTCCTTCATCTCAATCGCACCAAAAGGGCAGACATTTGCACAAATACCGCACCCCTTACAGTGATCCATATCAAATGCCAGACGTTTCCCATCCCTGACCGGAATACTGGAATCCGGGCAGACTGGCGCGCAAAGCAGGCACTGCTTACATTTGTCCTCATAAAATACTGGGGTATTTGTCCTCCATTCGCCTGTCATAAACAGCTTAGAAGTAGCCCCATTAAAAACCATAAGCCCTTCTGTCATTTTGTCATGGGGCGTCTTTTCCGTAATCTTTGTAATATCGGTTCTCATAATGAGTGTAATCTCCAATCAACTAATTTCATTCCTGTCATGCTAAGCAGAAAGGCTCATCTTCTCTGCCTCGATTGCTTCCTCCAGCACAGCAAATGTCCGCTCCAGGGCCTTCATATTTCCGTCAATCACCTCCGGCTTCTTGGCAAACTTATGCTGGTAGGACGCCCGCATCTCCTTGATAAATTTCTCCTTCGGCATAATCTCACTGACAGCGACTGCAGCAGCAAGCATCGGGGAATTTGGAAAATTCTTTCCCAGCGTCTCCACAGAGATTTTCCTCGCATCGACAGTAAAGACACGTCCCTCATAGCCATTGAGATGTCCTTCTATCTCTTCTTTTGATTTTGGTGTATTAATAATAATTGCACCTGTCTTTTTAAGGCCCGCTGTCACATCAACGGAACCAAGCAGTGTCTCGTCAACCACTACAACATAATCCGGGTGGTATATATTGGAATGAACACGAATCTTGTCAGAACTAATCCTGTTGTACGCTGTAATCGGCGCACCCATGCGCTCCGGGCCATACTCAGGGAATCCCTGCACATTGCGCCCTGTTTTAAATGCCACATCAGCTAAAAGCAATGCTGCTGTCTTTGCACCCTGGCCGCCGCGGCCATGCCATCTGATTTCAATTCCGTTCTTCATAGTAATCCTCCATTCTTATTCAGCCCGCACACCTGCAGGCTGTTTCTATGTTGCATTCCGTTCAGCTTAAAATTCAACTTTACTCAGCATTTATCATTATAATATGCGGGCGGAAAATGTAAAGAGTTTTTTTCATTTTTATGATGAAAACTTTTCACCTATCATTAAAAAAAATGTGGGATTTTCATACTTATACTTATGGCCCGTCTTTCCCGATTTTTAATGCCACATCTACAAAAAACTCCTTATCACTGTTGGAAATATGTGCCACTCCCTGATATTTCTTAGCGATAGCAATGACAGAGGCAAGGCCCGTGCCTTTTCCATGGTGCTTCGTTGAAAGATACTCTCCCTGCCCCATCCGTACTTGCCCATCAAAGCTATTGGTGGCAACCACATACAGCATATATCCATAATGGAGTTTTGATGTAAGGTAAAAATACCGCGATTTCTCAGGCACACCCCTGCAGCCGGAGATAGCATTCTCTATCAAGTTTCCAAACAGGGAAGCCATATCGAGTTCAGAGACAGTCAGCGGGTCTGGCAGCCCAATTTTCCACTCTATCTCAATCCCGGCAGAGACAGCCATTTCATGATAATAATTAAACAGGGCGTTCAGTGCAGCATTGGAGCAATACACCGTAGCTGCGTTCCTCTCCATCTGCAGATCATACTCCGCCAGATGTTTCCGGATGCTGCAGATATCACCATCCTCCGCAAGAGAAGACAACAACCGTACTGAATGGCGGAAATCGTGGCGCAGCCTCTCTGTCTGCTGCAAGTGCTCCTGTAACACACAGTATTGATGCGACTGCACTGCCAGAAGCTGAGCCTGCTCCCTCAGCTCTGTGTGCTCCATTATAATAGCCGCCCCTTGGAAAAAGAGCAGATAAACCCCTACCAGAATTACCAGCGCACATCCCTGTACCAAAAGAAAGAGCCAAAATACACGCCCTGCATAGAAAGTACTATAGGATTGAGGGACTATCACCACATTGACTGTTAAAAAAATAGAAGACAATTTCACTGCAGCATACCATATCTTTGGATAATCCAAATTATCAACTACCCATGCAAACTGCCGGCTGGCAGGGAGCGCAAAAGCTGCCATAAGGACACAGGAAAGCCCAAACTGGAAAAATGCTGCCCCGGCAGAAAAATGCGCAGCGCCGGATGCTGGATGCAGATACGCATCATAGGCATAAGCAAATTGTGCCGGAAAAGTCTCTATCGCACAGACGCCCACATAAACTGCAAGCGACCTCGGCAAATCAGTAGTTATTGTACAGCGGTATAGTAAAAAGAACAGCACGAGGGATGGCATGAATATTATATTAACATCAATCTGAAATGCCGTACAAAACCATGCACATGCAAAAGAATACGGCACAAGCACGGCTGCACACAAGGCTGCAGTCATTCGCACGCTATATTTCATTTGGTTTTTTACCGTAAAGTAGCAGGAAACCGCAGCAGGCAGCAGAACCAAGAACTGTGGCAGCGCTAACAGCCATTTTTTTATATCCATTATCCAGCCCTCCATTCAAAAATACTTGATATCCCTAATGGCAGGATATTTTAACAATATTATTTTACTGTCACCTTAACTCTGGCCCTCACCCCATTTAGGGCAGTAATATAAATATAACAAATGCCCTTTTTCTTTGTTTCTATTTTTCCCTTAGCCGTTACTGTCGCGATTTCTGTGTCCGTCGAAAGAAAACGCAGGGAAGGCCCATGTGATTTAGAAAGCAGTTTTTTCTTTTTGGACTGCTTTACAACCTCTGCCTCAATCCGGCTGGATTTTCCACTCTTGAGGATAACAGACTTTGGCGATACTTTAACTTTCTTCGCATTGGTAAAGGTTTTATTTTTCTTTCCCGCTATGTGGAATGTCTGGCTGCTTGCCAGATTAACTTTCCTGCCCTTTACCAATTTATATGCCTTTATTTTTATCTTATAGCTCTTACTCCCGTCAAGCAGGCTTCCAGCAATGCCTGTCATGGAATCTGGTATTGTTCTGCCCTTTATTGACTTGATCAGCGATTTGGAATTTAATTCCTTTCCACACCGTTCTCCAAAAACGTCAAACCCATCTGTTCCGGGTACTTTCCACCACAACACGGTTAATTTCTTTTCCGGTCTAGATGAAGGAACCGCTGCAGTCGGCTTTGGCGTTACAGACGGCTCAACAGATGAGGTTGGCATCTGCGTCGGGCTGGCAGACACCATCGGTACTGCTGTCGGACTAGCAGACGCGCCAGGCACTGTTGGGCTTGTAGATACAGCAGGCACTGATGTCGGCACGGCGGACCAAATTGGAACCGGTATAGGATTGGCTGTTGGTATCGGTACAGGTTTCTGTTTCTTCGCTGCCGCCTGCAGGGTAATGGCAGCATTTGCAGTTGGAATTCCCGATACCGTAATCCGGCTGTCATTCTTTCTTGTCACCACAATACCATTCTGGCCAGCGGTATGATAATCATCTGGAAAATAATATCCATCCCCTGCTGTGTATTCAACCTCTGTTATTGCCTCGCCGTCTTTGACTTTTTGCTGTATTTCACCATTTCCTGCTGCCTCGGAACGGATAATGCCGCTGTTCTCCGGATTCGTTATAGTAACAGTATATCTCGCAAGTACAGTTATTTCCACCGTTTTACCCGCGGCATTAGTATCCGTTTCTTTATAACGTACCTCATAGGTTCCCGGTTCGACCCGTGTTACATCGTCTGCGCAGTCCGCCCATTCCGTACTGTCTCCATCCGCTGGTTTGATACGATATTCCATCGCTGTATCTGTTCCTGTAATCTGCCCTTCTGCCTCACCGATCCCTTCCGGTGCCGGCAGGCTCTCCTTTGCTGCCGCTGCAGGCAGGACAATGACGGCATCCCCGGCCGGATTTCCTGATACAGTAATCTGGCTGAAACTGTTTCTCGTTACCATAATCCCATTTACTTCAGGCACACTATAATTTTTAGGAAAATAATATCCACTATCCGCTGTATATACTACCGGTGTGTAACTCCCACCAGCTTTCAGCACTCCCTGCCTTTCAGCCCCATTAGCACCTTCTGCAGCATACGTAATATGGCTGCCCGCCGGATTGGTAATGGAAACATCATACGTATCCCCCACTGTAATCGGTATACCAGCCATATTGCTGGCATAATCTGTCAGGTTCCGGCCAGGTGCAGAGTTGACATCTTCGGCAAAAATATTTAATGTATATTCCCCGTATGGAATCCCAGCCGGGATGGCAACCACAATCTGGCTGGCATCTGCATCTGCAACCTTGCCGTAAGCTGCTGCCGTATTCTTCTTATCTATCAGCATAGCAGAAATCTGTGTATATTCCACACCATCTCCTGCCGTACCTGCATCAGTAATATCCACAGCAACCTCTCCGCCCGGCCTTACTGCACCCGATTCACTGCTCTTTCTTGATGCCATAAAACCGCTGCCGCCCGCAACCGTCAGATTCCACTCTTTAGAACAGCTATCTGATGTCATAGCAAAAGAGGAAGTTTTGTCTGTTCCGCTTGCGGATGTAAAACTTACAGATGACAGATTGAGGTTAAAAGCGGGCGCAACCCCGACCCTGACTTCATCCCCACTGGAGTAATGACCATCTACATTGCCTGCCCAAAGCCATCCGGTACAATCAACAATACTGGCACTAAAACTACTGTCAGTAACACGCGAGCGCAGCCACCAGTCCTTATTTTCAGCATTTGGCGCACATATATTCTTATCCGCCGCATAATCCGTCGCTGTTAATTTTCTTGTATTGCTATCCCCCCATCCGGTTTGATGATAAAACCCATAGGAACTGCCGTTTGCCTCCTCCGCACTCAGCACAAATATTCTGTCTTCCAAGCCGCCCTGTGACAGACCTGAATTATCCTTTATCAGTGTTTTTATTTCCACAGTATCATTTTCAGGCTTACTGCTAACCGCAATTGCCTTCTTCTCCGGCCCGTCAAAAGCAGTGCCCCGAAAACCGCCTGCCGGGTACGGGCCGTCAAATAATTCTGAATTCAGCCATTTTCTCAGGTTGCTGGTTGCGTAAATGCCGCCATCTTTTTGGCTTTCATTAAAATTTACCCATTCCAGCACCTTATCGGCCATCAAAAACATCGTATGGGATTCTGCATCATTTTCTGCATTAAAGTCCTGCGTGTCCGCATCAAGCACACGCCATTTAATCGGCTCTGTCTTGTAACCGCCATCTGGATCTGAACTTTGCTGGTAGTTTCCATAATGGACATAGCTCCCACTCTTTACCACATTGCCGTCTGCATCCTTCTCCTCCCCCCAGTTATTCTGCGCGGCATCCTTTGCTGCAATCTGCGAGTTATTAGGCTGCCCCGGATCGCTTATACCAGCTATGGCAAAACTTCCGTCCTCCTGTTTCACGTTTAGGTTAATATTTTTCTCCTCAGCTATCCCAGATATCCCTGTTGCGCTGTCTGCCTTTACATAGACTGTTTTAAATGGCAGCCCGTGGCTGGTAAACAGCAAAGAGATGACGGTCAGTACCGTAACCGTTCTCCGCCCTTGTCGTTTCATATTTTGTTTCATATGCTGAATCTCCTTCATTTTTTATATTGCCAAAACTATCTTAATGGATTCTATTATCATTTTAAACAGAAGTGGGATAAACCGAAACAAAATGGGATAAACTGCAGCGTACCGCTCAGACATGCTTCGGGTCGCATATTCCATCAAAATCCACAAAGCAGGAAAAACCAGATACTAAGTAATTGTCATTTTTTCTCGTCTATGTTATGATTTTGTTGGTTTTTATACCATTTTGAAATTTAAGAAATACTTTGCCGCACTGGCTTTGAATCGTAATATCTGCCGGAAAGGGGATTTTTTATGGATAAATTACATTTAGACATTGCAATTGTGGATGATCTGCAGGCTGAAATAGATTCTTTTCATTCGATTCTGGCTGACTATGCTGCAGCGAACCAGACGCAGCTTACCCTGCACTGCTTCCACTGCGCTGAGGAACTGCTTAAAGATTACCGCCCCTTTGCTTACACGGCTATTTTCATTGATATCTACATGGATAGAATGACTGGTATAGAAGCAGCTGAAAAGATTCGTGCCATAGACAGCGATACACTGATTATTTTCCTCACTGTCAGCAAAGGGCATATGTCAGATGCCTTCCGCTTCCACGCCTATGACTATATCAATAAACCAGCAGATAGGAAACGGCTCTTCTCTGTTATGGACGATATCCTAAAACGGTACACCGTAATTTCTGGCTCCCCGAAGCTTACCTTTTCCAGCCATCGGAAAGAGCACAGTATTTTGTATTCAGATATTATGTTTGTCCGTTCACAGGCAAATTACCTTGAAATCACAGACAGCTTTGGAAATACTTATAAGACACGGATGACATTCTCCTCCATAAAAGACAAGCTGGACGAAGTCAATCATTTTCTACAACTTTTGCGCGGGCTTCTTGTCAATATGGATTATATCACCGATTTTGACAATGAGACCTGCCGTCTGAAAGGAAATATCAGCCTGCCAATCAATGTCCGAAATGCAAAGAAGATTGAGCAGGTCTGGCACAACTATATGTTTAACAAAATCCGCAGGGAACAAAGGGAACATTCAAACATCGGCCCTTTCCTAACCTGAATACCCAGAATTAAGAAAGGGCCGAGAATGATAACTTTTCTAATAACTATTTTCTCTATTTTAATGGCAAGTTCTTGAATTAGTGGTGGAACAGGCGCAGTCCTGTAAAGCACATAGCAATCCCATGCTTATTACATGCCTCAATCACTTCCCCATCGCGGATGGAGCCGCCCGGCTGCGCAATATACCTTACCCCGCTGCGGTAAGCACGCTCTACATTGTCACTAAACGGGAAAAATGCATCGGAACCAAGGGTTATACCTTCCGCTTTCGACAGCCAGTCTTTCTTCTCCTCCTTCGTAAAGACCAGAGGCTTCTCAGTAAATACCCTCTCCCACTCGCCATCAGCCAGAACATCCATATAATCCTCGCCAATATATAAATCAATTGCATTGTCGCGGTCTGCACGCTTCATATCTTCCTTAAACGGCAGATTCAGCACCTGCGGAGACTGGCGCAGCAACCAATTATCTGCTTTGCCCCCTGCAAGGCGTGTGCAATGAATGCGGGACTGCTGCCCTGCACCGATACCGATTGCCTGCCCGCCCTTCACATAGCACACCGAATTTGACTGGGTATATTTTAAAGTAATCATGGCGATTGCCATATCTATTTTGGCAGATTCCGGAATCTCCTTGTTTTCCGTAACTACATTGCCAAAGAATTCATCATTGATATTCAGTTCATTGCGCCCCTGCTCAAAAGTGATTCCAAAGACCTCTTTGCGCTCGACAGGGTTCGGTACATAGTTTTCATCTATCTGGATAATAGCATAACTGCCCTTCTTTTTCTCTTTCAACAGCTCCAGAGCCTCCGGTTCATATCCCGGCGCAATAATACCGTCCGAAAATTCCCTTTTAATCACTTTTGCCGCAGACACATCACAGACATCCGACAGCGCAATAAAGTCACCGTAGGACGACATGCGGTCCGCCCCTCTTGCCCTTGCGTATGCGCTGGCAAGCGGAGATAATTCTCCCAGATCATCTACCCAGTAAATCTTTGCCTCCACCTCACTTAATGGAAGCCCTACAGCTGCGCCCGCCGGCGACACATGCTTAAATGATGTTGCTGCCGGTAACCCGGTTGCCTTCTTTAACTCCTTCACAAGCTGCCATCCATTGAATGCATCTAAAAAATTAATGTAACCCGGTTTTCCGTTTAATACTTGTATCGGCAGTTCAGATCCATCATTCATAAAAATCCTAGACGGTCTCTGGTTTGGGTTGCATCCATATTTCAATTCTAATTCTTTCATAAATTTACCTCATTTCTGTGCTGTTGTTTTAATTTTCCGGACAAAATAATGCTAATTCAGTGGCAACGCTTTTTGCTGCCAAAAATCATGTCTCAAATTATATGTTCTTATTTACTATTTTGGACTGTGTTTTCCCCGTGCCAATCTCAATATAACGGACAAATAGAGATACCTTGTTATCTTCATTCAGGCTGTTCCAGAGCATATCAGTAAACGCATCCATATCATCCTGAATTTCTACTAACTCCGGCTCCCCCTCAAAACTTGGAAGAGGGTTTCCATCCCCCATATATGTATGGATAAAATGCCCTTCCCCAGCCAAAGGGCTGTTATAAGAAAATGTATAGCGGCTGCAGGAATCCGGATTTCCATTGCTGCTCTTTAAAATAGACATCGCATAATTATATTCCCCATTTTCAATATGCATGATACCGGAAATCCGTGGAGTATAGTTTGGCGCATCCGGTTCAAATGTCCTTGTCCTCAATGCCTGCTCAAATGTCTGCTGCTTGTCCATCATCTCATAAATTGTATCTGTCTGGTCGCCATTTGTTACAATTGTCTTATTGCCAAGCACACGGACAGGGGCATAGATAATCAGGCTGGGGTCGCTTAGCTTAGATGGGTCAAACGCCTCCGTGCGGATTCCATCCCCTTCTTCCACAAAAATCCTGTTTCTGCTGTTCTCGCTTCTTCCCATAATGAAATAAGCTGTCACCGCATACTTCCCATCCTTAGATTTGCCGATAATAATTCCCCTTCCCGGATACGCATTCTCTTTTAATATCTTCTCCAGTGATACCATCTGCATACTGTTCTCTCCTTTTCTTTATAAACAACATGTGCACCTATGTGGAACGATTGTAAGAATGAATTTTCAAACACGCTTTAAGGATAAACTATTTTGGAATTTTTTTCAATTCCTTTTTCGAAAAAACTGCCTCTTTCATTTCCCCGGTAATCTCCCTGCCGCCCCCTTCATACCACTGCTCTGCAAATTCATCAAAATACTTCAGTGGTTTCTGCCCTGTGACAATCTGAAGATATGCTTCCTTCTCCATCTGCTTTAACTTCCACCACTTCCGCTTCATAGAAGGCGTATCGCCGATATGCACAGCATCTACCGCCTTAATCTTTCCCTCTGTCAAGATAGCACATGCCGTGATTCTTGAAGTATAGGCCGCCCAGTCCTCCCACGATGCAGACTTTCCCTGCCTCTGATAGCGGTAACAGCTCTTATAGTAAGCCCCTTCCAGCAATCCAAGCTCCGATGTATCTTTCCTGCCGGACAGCGTATCATCCAAATCATGATAACACCTAAGAAGGGCGTCATAATAGTCCACATTAATTGCAAGGGGCCTCGCAGTCGGATCCACATTCTCCTGATAATACTCTGCAATTTCGGCGGTACCTTCATCGCCATATCTCATTTCATCAAAGAGGACACTGACAATCTTCATCACAATTTCCGGATGCTCATACCCCTTTCTGACCACCACCCACTTCTTTCCCGGCTTCTGTGTGGCAAAGCTTGTGCTGCCGTCCTTATCCGTCTGAATCAGATACGGCTTCCAGTCAGCATCAGGATTATTCTGCATTGCCTCCATTAATGGGTTATTCGGTGCCCACCACGGCCCGAAAAAGGATCCGCACCTGCCGGACACAACAGCGTCTGCAATATTATTTGTCCCCCTCAGCAGAAATTTCCTATCAAGGATCCCCTCCTTATATAACCTGCGCACATGAGCTAACGCCCTTTTTGCCTGCGGCTGTACAGAACCGTAAACCACATTTCCCTTTTTATCTAAAATCCACTGTTTCGGATATGCCTTATAACGTGCAAACACAATATCGACCTGATATTCATAGCTGTAATCGCATTCCCCTGTCAACTCCTCGTCACAGGCAAGCCCCATTGTCTGTCCGGCCCCATTTCCGCCCGGATCCTTTTCCATAAACTCTTTTATAATGTGCTCCACATCTTCTAATGTCTCCGGCGCGGAAAGCCCAAGCTTATCTAACCAGTCTTTGCGGAGCCAGAGCATACTGACGCTATTGGCAATATTTGTCTCTGGCAGTGCCATTAGCTTCCCATCAAAAGTAGCATTATCTAAAATACTGTCCCCATAGCTTTTATAAATCTCTTTAATCCTTTTACTGGCACAATTCTCATAAGCGGAGGTCAGATCCTCTATCATATCATTCTCCACCAGCATCTGCAGGACAGCGCCGTCATCAATTACCATAACATCAGGAAGTTTCTTAGATGCAATTACCATAGAGACCATCTCGCCAAAATTATCACTTTCCGCCGCCTCAAATACGTTCTTATTCTGGATATTAAGCTTTCTTTTCAGATAACGGGTGTAGGCATTATTTTCGTAAGTATCCCCCTCCGGCATATTTGAATTATTTAATCCAGTCATTTTGCCAAGCGAATATGTTACCGTCTCCCCATAACGCCCAAATGGCGTGGAGGCGGCATCCATATCCTCCCTGACAGCCGCCTGCTCCTTATCTTTCTTCTCTGTTTTGCTGCATCCGCCAAGAACCACGCCAAGCACCAGCAGCCCCGTTAAAACCATCCATCTTTTCATCAAAATCCCCATCTCTTCCATATCCACAGAATCCACAGAGAAAAATATCCACTGCCTGCCTTCTGCACTGCCGCCCTGCGGTTATCTATTTATCTGCTGGCAGCACCTGCCCCCACGCCCCACAAAGCCGCTCTATTCCCCATGCAGCGTTCGCCGGGCTGGTGGAAGGCAGTTTTACGATTTCCCTGCCTGTCTGTTCCATTGCATATTTCCGGTATAGGTCGTACGCCTTTGCCCCGTTGGCGTAAATCCGCTGAATCGGCGCTTCCGAAAGTATCCTGCCAAAATCATTGACTTCCACATTTCTAATCGAACTGTCGCTTGAACCGGCAATGTCACAGGAAGCAATCACATCCCACACCGCAATATGGTTTTCCAATAACATTTTTTTCTTCTCCTCAACTGTCTGCGGCTCCTCCCAGCCAGTCAGCCGTGATATCACTCTCCAGAAACGGTTCTGTGGATGCCCATAATAAAAATTCTGCTCTCTGGATTTTATTGACGGAAAAGAACCCAGAATCAACACCAAACTCCCAGAATCATAAACCGGGGCAAATGTATGTTCAACGTGGCTGTAATTTTCTTTTTTCTCCATATAGCTATCCCCTAAACAATCTGCGCTTCCGCCTGCTCTGTCACAGGGCCATAATAACTTCCCTTGCCACAGCTTCCTCTATCGCCACAGCAAAGACACCGTCCTCAAACTCCACAACATCCCCGATACCCTTCTGCAGCACAAAGCGCAGTTTTCCATTCCTGACCTTTTTATCTGTGTAGAGCTTTTGTACCAGCTCCTCCCTGTCAATATAATCCGGAATCTCCACCGAAAGCCCTGCCTTTTTGTACAGTGCCGTCACCTCCTCTGCCTCCTCAGGCGTCATGTATCCCAGCTTATTTGACAGCCTTACCTGCGCCGCCATTCCAATGGCAAGCGCTTCTCCGTGAAGCAGGCGGTAACCGCTTACTGTCTCAACTGCGCGCCCCACAGTATGGCCAAGATTTAAAATCTCCCTAAGGCCGCTCTCCCTCTCATCCTTCTCCACGACATGGTACTTAATCCTGCAGTTTGTCTCTGCCACATGCTCACACGCCTCGCGGTCAAACTGCAAGATTTTTTCCATATTCTCCCTGAGATAATCAAAAAACTGCCGATCAGCCATACAGGCATGTTTAATCGTCTCCGCCATTCCGCTTGCAAGCTCCCTTTTGGGCAGAGTTTTCCATGCAGCAATATCAAGATAAACCTTCTTTGGCTGGTAAAACAGCCCGATTAAGTTCGTGGCAAGAGGGGTATCTACCGCAGTCTTCCCCCCCACGGATGCATCCGCAGCCGCCAGAAGTGTTGTTGCGTAATTAATAAATGGGACGCCGCGCCCAAAGGTCCCTGCAAGAAAACCTGACAAATCCGTAACTACTCCTCCCCCCACAGCGATTACAAAGCAGTCCCTACGGTAGCCTCTGGCAAGCATGGCATCCTCTATCATCTCCTTTGTCTGCCTCGTCTTGCTCTTCTCCCCCGCCTCAAAGACAAACAGCTCTGCATGATACCCTTCATCATTTAGCAATTTACAGATACCCTCCGCATACAAATCTTTCACTGTGCTGTCTGTAATCACGGCAATTTTTTGGAGATTGCCCATCAAACCATTCCTAAGGTCCTCTGCCAGCTTTTCCTGCAGGCCGAATCCCGTCTCAATCTCATAACTGTCATCCACTACCTTTTTCAAAGTTACGCCAAACGTACCCATTCATCCACCTCATTTCTCTATATTTCTGCCAAAAAGAGCGCCCCTCCCACGTCTGCGCCCTGGCAATCTACCGTACCACGCAAAGGCAGCCGGTATAATCACGGAAATTATACCGGCTGCCCTAAATTTTTGTTAATCCCAAACCAAATACAGCTTATGCCATAAAACTGTTAACAGATAAATCATTTTCCAGCTACCGTATTAACAGCTCCCATAAATACCGGAATTCCCGTTTCCGTATCTATAATCGCATATAAAAACGGTCTGGTCAAGGACACATTAACTTCTTTCTCAGTAACTGCCGCCGCTGCCTCCATAATCACTGCCGTAACTGCAGCTGCCTTTGTGCCGTTGCGGTCTAATTCAATATGTGTCTTATGCAGTACCTCATCAATATGCAAATCCCCTGTATCTGTCACCGCCATATTACTAAAATCTGCTTCCCCCATAAATACCTTGCGGATTCCCATCTTCTCCAGCGTCTCCCTCAGGCATGAAGAATAGTCATAAGAAAACTCCGGCATCTTTGTATTGACACGGTAATTATACTTTCTGTTCTGATACAATGACAAAAGCTTCTCCCCGTCTAACTGCTGTAAATAATCTGATACGGAAACCCCTTTATTGGGAAGGATAGCCATAAATGCATATCTGTTTCCTTCATAGTCTTTAATAAATCCCTTAGCCTTGTCATCGCAGATATACTCCCTCTCCGATCCGACTAACATTGTCGCCTTTTCCTTCACCCCGGCTGCATTCGTAAAATCCTGATTTTCCATAATATCATCATCCTGATACTGCAGTTTCCATTTTCCCTCAAAAGCAATTGCGTTAATCAGGTAAGCGACAGCGTCATCCGAAATTTCATCAATCAACTTATCAATCATGTTATTCGTATGATTCTTTACCCAGCCATTGATGTCCTGCACCGTTTTGCTGTCGAATGCTGCCAGAAAAGACTCCGCATCATAATACTTTTTGTTTAACGCCAGAAAATTCTCTTTCATTTGAATCCGTTCTGCATTATCCCGGATCCAGATAGAATCTGCAATACTAAATTTCACTTTATCAGAACCTGTAAGCTTCTGGTTAAACTCTGACATATTTTTGTTAAATTCATCCAGTGACATATTCCCACATAACACAGACTGCATCTCTGATAACGTATCCCCTGCTGCGCCATTTGCTGTCATTGCCAGCGCACAGAGCACTGATTCCGGTGAAACTAATACATTCTCCCCTTTTTTCAAAGCTTCAGCAGCATTGTTCTGGAGCAGTTTTACTGAAAAATCAGCATTCTGCCGCACAAACGGGCTTGCCTTTACTTCCTGTTTCTGTGTCTCCTCCTGTTCCGGCTTGGAACTGCCATCTGTTACCTTTACAGCACACTGATATTTTTTAATTGAAAGCTTCTTTAAAGATTTTGACTTGATAAATCTTACAGTTACTTTGATTTTACAGCTCCCCTTTTTCTTGGCAGTAACCGTTCCATTTTTACTTACCTTAGCAATTTTCGTATTGCTGCTCTCAAATAGCGATGACGATATATTTTTACCGCTTACCTTAATTTTCCCGGTATCTCCTGCCCTAAGCTCTAACTTTTTTGTTACTGTCGGCACATTGGCAGCTGATGTGATAGCAGGCACACCGCTGATAAGCAGCGCTGCCAGCAAAACTCCCGCTGCTGTCCTTCGTATTAATTTTCCGCATCTTTTCTCCATAAAAATCCTCCCCCTGCCGCCCCCGGCGGCCCATATAGATAGTATAACGAACAAGTTCCTCTATCTATATTACACCATATTTCCCTCTTAAGGTTGCATATAATCTGCAAAATTTTCCTGCATAATATTTTTTGAACCGCACATAATATAAATACCACTATATTATTTTGAACCGCCAAAGGCGGCATGGGAGGATTTCTATGGATTTAGACAAAATCGTATGCAACTGCCAGAGTGTGACAAACGGTATGATTAAAGATGCAGTTGATGCAGGAGCCAGTACATTAGAAGAAGTGCAGGACGCCACCGGCGCTGGTACAGTCTGCGGTGCCTGTATTGAAAATATCGAACACCTAATTGAACAGTTTGTAAATGAGAGAGATTAAAAATATGCCTCTGCGTGTTCGCAGAGGCATATTTTTATAGGATTAGGAAAGTTCTCGGTATGTGGTGGTGCACCAACAATAAATGCAAAGAACTTTAGTTCTTTCGCATTTTTGCTAGGGCACAAGCGAAGTCTGTGCCCTTTTTTATGCACAGGAGCGCATAAGGAAACTTGTTGCTTACGCAATATGCGCCCCACGCGAGCGGGTAGGGAAGAAAATCCCCTCTACCCGATACCGGTTATTCTTTTTCTGCCTTTTCACAGCAGTTGCATTTACCTGTACACTTTCCAGAAGCAGGACACCCTATACAGGCAGCGCCGCCCTTTTTCGCTTTATATAAATAATAAACACCATACCCTATGATACAGGCAAGGATAACAATAATTATAACATTCTCCACAACAAATCCCCCTTTGGACAAGTTTTGCCAGACCCTTTACCGTGCCAAAGCATATTCTGTCTTCAATTTCCTGTTTGCATTGTTAATCAGCATAACGACAACAACAACGATGGCTGCCACTGCCAATAATCCGCCTATCGCGGCACCTGCATTCAGCGCAGCCGGTGCAGTAATTAACGTGCCAATCGTATATACCAGATACGAAACTGTATAACCTACCCCAAGCTGCAGGGCAATGCCGCCCCACACCCATTTCGCACTCTTCATCTCGGAATTCATAGCCCCAATCGCTGCAAAGCACGGAGGTGTATACAAGTTAAACATCAAATAGGCAAGGGCAGCAACTTTTGTAATCGCCATAACGCCTGCCACCTCTGCACCTGCCCCCTCCATCAGGGCCAGTTCTTCCGTATCAATCAGATTCTCCAGCCCCACGAAGCAAACCGCAAGAGTACCCACTACATTTTCTTTTGCAATAAAACCGGTAACGGCTGCCGCTGCTAACTGCCAGCTTAAAACACCAACAATAGGCACGAGCAAATAAGCAAACGGGCTGGCAATCGTTGCCAGAATAGAATCATCCGCTGCCTCTGCAACCTGAAATTTCCAGTTAAAGGTCTGCATAATCTGGACAGCCGTATTGCAAAGAAGGATAATCGTAGCCGCCTTAATAATATAGGCTTTGCCGCGGCTGCACATGGACTTGAATGCCCCCAGAAAAGAAGGTATTTTATATTCCGGCAGCTCAATAATAAAGAACGATTTTCTTATCTTATAACCAACGATTTTATTGACCAGCAGTGCCCCAAGAAAAATCAAAACAATCCCGGTAAGATACATCAGCGCACTGACCCAGCCTGCATTGTCAAAGAAAGCGCCTGCAAAAAGAGCGATTACCGGAATCTTTGCACCGCAAGGCATAAACGGAGAAAGCATCGCTGTAGCCCTGCGCTCACGCTCGTTGCGGATGGTACGGCTTGCCATAATGCCGGGAACCGCACAGCCTATTGTAATTACAAAAGGAATCACCGATTTTCCGGACAAGCCTACCTTCTTAAAAATCGGATCTAAAACAACCGCAACACGGGACATATATCCACAGTCTTCCAAAAGGGCAATCAGGAAATACATAACCATAACCAACGGCAGGAATCCGATTACAGCAATCACCCCGCCAATCACACCGTCAACCAGCAATGCCGACAGCAGCGGAGAAGCATTCTCAAACTGATCGCCTACAAAACCTTGAAAACTTTCCAGCCATGCCACTAAAGTGTCCGCAATATAAGGCCCCACCCACGCTTGGGAAATCTGAAACACTAAAAACATAACTACTGCAAAAATTGGGATTCCCAGCCACTTGTTTGTCAATACAGCATCAATCTTATCACCGGTGTTTTTGTCTTTCGTCAAAACTTTCCGGCTTTCCACCTCTTTTACAATAGCATTGACAAAGTCAAAACGCTTACGGTCAGCAGTTTCCACTTCCTCTTTATCGGTCAGGTCTATATCCCCCTGAGTATATGGTGCTCTTTGAAATCCGCCTGCCGCTTCTATAGCAGCATCTATCACTGCCTTTAAACCCTCTGCCGCCGTTGAAACCGTATTTACAACTGGGCAGCCAAGCTTTTCAGATAAAGCCCCTGTATCAATCTTTGTTTCCTTCTTCTCATTGATATCGCTCTTGTTCAAAGCCACTACCACAGGAATTCCCAGTTCTAACAACTGTGTCGTAAAAAACAGGCTCCTGCTTAGGTTCGTTCCATCCACAATATTAATAATCACATCAGGGTTTTCTTTCTTTACATACGAGCTGGTAATGCTCTCCTCACTGGTAAACGGTGACATGGAATAAGCTCCCGGAAGGTCAACCGCAACCAATCCCTCCCCACCTGCATAATATGTTTTTTTAATGGGATGCTCCTTTTTGTCAACGGTAACACCCGCCCAGTTCCCAACCTTTTCATTTCGTCCGGTCAGAGCATTATACATCGTCGTCTTACCAGAGTTTGGATTGCCTGTCAAAGCAATTCTCATAGAAATCTCCTCCTTACTTCATATTATAATTTATACTAATCCTTGCGGAAAAGTTACCAACTTGCCTTTCGCTGCGGCGGCAGAGAATTAGAATTTACTAATCATGACATTATGTACAAAACAATGATTAGTAACAACTAACCATTGGGCAAAAATTAATCTGCAGACCCCGCCGTATTAGCCTTTAGAATGCAGCCCCTCCACCGGGCGGCATTATACACTGATGGCCGCAGCTAACTGATGGTCGATATTATACCTTCCATCTTTAATAGAAATAACACATCCGCCTTTTAGATGGGAAACCACTGTAATTGCTTCCCCGCTATAGCAGCCAAGAGAAAACAAAAAAGCTGTTAATTCCTCATCATCCGTTTCAACCTGCCTGATAATGTATTCATTTCCTTCTACTGCATCATTTAAAGTCATAGGTATCACCATTCCTTTTTTATAAATTCTGCAAAATGCCTCCAAATATGAACGGGCAATTAAGCAACTACACGTAGTTAGCATTTCCTAACTACGTGTAGTTTACCCTTTCCAATTCCATTTGTCAAGTGCTTTTTTACTTCTGGCAAAAACCATGCCAAAAATCCTCGACCACTAGTGTAAGTTCGAAAAGTAACTATATTATACAGAATAGCTAAATATTTTAAATTCTTTTGACAATAAGTGCCAAAAATGGGAAAAATAGAAATAAACTCTTACGAACAATATCATTTTGCGTTATAATAAGAATAGGCTTATAAGCGCAAAAATGCGGCGGAAAGGAGGTGCAGCATGTTTCGAAAAGGAGAGTTTGTAGTTTACGGCAACAGCGGTGTATGTGAAGTGATTGACATCGGCACAATGGATATGTCCGGGGCAGCAAGGGGAAAGCAGTACTATACACTGCTTCCGCTATATTCCAATGGGAGCAGGATTTACACTCCAGTAGATAATGAAAAAATTGCCATGAGGCATGTACTGTCAAAAGAAGAGGCATTAGCTTTTGTAGAACAGATTCCAGAAATCGAACCGCTCCGTGTTGGCGACGAAAAGAAAAGAGAGGAAATCTACAGCCAGAGAATGAAGACCTGCAACTATATTGAGTGGACAAAGATTATTAAAACGTTGTATCTGCGCCGTCAATCCCGTCTAGAAGGCGGAAAAAAGCTTGCTTCCGTAGATGAAAGATACCTGAAGATGGCGGAGGACAGCCTATATGGAGAACTAGCTGTTGCTCTGGATATTGAAAAAGGCGATGTCGAGAAGTTTATCACCAGCCACATCGAGGATAAAGAAGAAGTACCTGTATAACCGAAAAAACATTTTTCAACCCCGATTCTGCTGCTTTGGCAGAACCGGGGATTTTTTCTGTCCAAAACAGAGGCTGGCCCGACGGACCAGCCTCAAAAGCAGAACAAAATAAACTATTTTATTTTATATATTTATTTTGCATTCTTTGCAGTCACCATTCCTGATGAAATTGCCTGAATGTCGCCTGCAGAAAGCGCACCTTCAAAAAGCATTACTTCGTCAAGGCTTCCGCTAAAGTACGCATCCCATGCATTAACACCAAAGTAGACAACAGAATTAGCCTGTGTCATAATTCCCTTGGCAACATCTCCTTCGCAGACAAGCTTGCCATCTACATAGAGCTTGCCGTGTACTGTATTGTTTCCAGTTCCGTTCACGGTACCGTCAACAGTAAGTACAACATTCTGCCATTTACCTGCTGTGTAAGCATTTGCAGGGGTAGTATCTACATAACCGCCATTATTTGACCAAATCTTAGCATCAAAAGTAAGGTTGAGCCAGTACTGCGGGTCAAACACGCCGGCAGCCAATGTAGGGTCTACGCCTCCGCCAAGCTTATCCGGATTCATCCAGAAGGAAATAGAATAGCTCTCTCCAAGATCTTTTCCATCACACAGCTGTAAACCATATGTACCATCTAACTTGATTGCTTTTCCGCCATTGACACCATCCGCATAAGCGAGGACGGCATCTGTCTTTGGTGCAGGCTTTGCAGCCTTTATTACAGCAGTTGCGCCATCAGCCTGATTTTCAAAATCAAATGATTTAAGCAGCTTTCCGCTAAACTTGAAATCTTTGAAGTCCTTTGTGATGGTGATAGTGTATTTCTTCGCTGTTACTAAATCCTCTGCATATACTACGATATCAAGCGTAGTTGTGGTTCCACTAAGGGCAACTGTTATTGACCCGTCAGAACCTGCCAGCGCACCGCCTACCGTTGCAACTCCCTTTGTATCCTTTAATTCAAGGACAGCAGTAACAGAATCGTTGGTATACGGAACAGTTACTGTATAATTGCCCTTATCATCCTTTTTCACTTCAGCATCTTTTACCGTGATATTTACAAGCTCGTTGTCTTTTGATAAAGAACCGTCTGTAACAGGGCTGGCAGGCTTTTCATTCAGGAAGAATGTAGCAGCAGCCTTTTTGGAACCGTCTGTTAAGTACAATTTTCCAGCCATCAGTGTGAGATAATAACCAGGCTGGGAAACACTTTCAAAGGAAACACCCTTTTCATCAGCCAGGCCTGCTGACTTCTTGAATGTCTGCTTTTTAGCAGTCTCTGCAATCGCCTTAATGTCATGATCCTGTGCCACTGTTACTGTCTTATCATCATTAGCCGTCAGATATAAGCCCGGCTTATTTTCAGACTGGATTGATACATAGTCTTTATTTTCTGTATCTGCCTTGCCCTCTGTAATTACCCATTCTGTATCTGCCTTGTCAGGGTTTTCATAAATACCTGCCCCTATCTTCGTATAAGGATAATCACCGTCTGCACTGGAGTTATCAAATTTTTCATGGGAAATAATATCTCCTGCTGCAGAGTAGATGGTAGAGACTGTCCCATGGATACCGGCTGCTGTCTCAGGGATTGCCTGAATGCTTCCATCCTCATTGAAATGAACCTCTGTAATACAAGGTGTCCTGCGGAATCCGCTTCCTGCCGGCAGCATACCATTGTGGTACACAAAATATGTCTTTCCGTTAAAATCAAATACAGCCATATGGTTTGTATTTGAAGTTGCACTAGGAGGCATCAGAATGCTTCCGAATTCCAGCTTGCCATCTAACAGATTATCTGTTGTAGCATATGCCATCTGCTCTCTCCAGCCAAAAGCATAGAAAAGATAATATTTTCCATAGTATTTGCCATTTGCATCCTGACGGCGATAAATCCACGGAGCCTCTGTAAATGTCAAGCCTGATACATCTTTTTCAATAATATCAACATCTTTCGAAGTCTTTCCACCTGCCTGGGTCCCAAATGTAATCTGTCCGTCCCCATTCAGATCCTTCACGGAAACCATATCCTCATTTAACTCACAGACAAAAACTTTGCCATTGCCCCATGAAAGGTAACGGTGCTCAACGCCCTGATCATCCGTCTCAATCCATGCAGTAGGGTCAATGTCATTCCATCCGCTTGTCTCGTTCGTGGTAACAGAACCCTTTACAAGTGGTGTCCCCTTGTCAGCAAAAGGGCCAGTCGGCTTATCTGCCACAGCCACACCGATAGACTGCTTTCCGCTGTCTGTGCTATCCCATGAACAGTAATACAGATAGTATTTATTATTATACTTCATCACCTGCCCTGCCCATGCAGCATCGTTTGCCCCCCATGTAACATCTTTCATATTCAGGACAACACCATGGTATGTCCAATTCTTCAGATCCTTTGTTGAGTAACAGCAGTACTCTGGAATATTGTATGCTTCATTTGTTGCCACATCATGGCCCACATACAGATAAACCGTATCACCATCTACCAAAATAGAAGGATCTCCGCCATACAAAGGATTTCCGTTCTGATCCTTCATGGCAATCGGATTTGCCTCCACAGTAAAATCTACCGGTGTATTGTTATACTCCGGCGGCGGTGTCGGTGTTGACGGTGTCGGAACCGGAGCAGTAGGCGCTGGTGTTTCTGTCTCTTCCGGAGCCGGATTCTCCTGTGCCTTCGCAGTAACCTTAATCTTCACCCAAGCTGCCTTCTGCTTATTGTCTTTTCCTTTGACCGTAACAGTAATCTTAGCAGTACCTGCTGCCTTAGCGGTTACAACACCTTTTTTGGTAACAGCAGCGATTTTTTTGCTGCTGGTCTTAAATGCAACCGATTTCTTTGCCTTTGAAGGGTTTACAGTTACTTTAATTGTAGCCTTCTTGCCTTTGGCGAGAGAATATGTTTTCTTCGTTACTTTCTTCGCGCCAATTTTTAATGTGATACTCTTTACCTTTTTGGAACTCGCAGCAGAGGCACTCAAATCCGTAACAAATACAGAGGTAACGGTAAGTGCAGCCGCAAGCCCGAAAGCTAAAAAGCGTTTAACGGGTTTCATTCGCATAATATTACTCCTTTCTTTTTAGGAAATTAGTCAAAAATTGATTGACCTGTATTTGTATTTTAGTACAATTTCCACAAATAATCAATAAAAGGATAAAAAAAGGCAGAAATCAATTGCTGACGTATACACTATAAACCATTTTTATTGTTTTAAAAAAGCTTTGTCCTTTTTCACTTTTTTTGTTATAATTGGGATTGTGTGTCTAAAGATGCCTCATTTTCTGAGGGAGAACGAATTATTGCTCCGGCCATTAAGGCGCACCGTTCTGTCTTGGCTTAAGAACTGGAGTAATACATAAGGAGGACTTATATGAACAGTATAACGATTGGAATTTTTATTGTTATCCTCGTCTATCTTGTTATGATGGTAGCAATTGGCATTTTTTATTCCAAAAAGAACAATGACGTCAATGATTTCTATCTGGGAGGCAGAAAATTAGGCCCCCTTGTAACTGCGATGAGCGCCGAGGCCTCTGATATGAGCAGCTATCTCTTGATGGGGCTTCCCGGGCTTGCCTATCTGTCCGGCCTCGCAGATGTCGGCTGGACAGCAATTGGGCTGGCGCTCGGCACTTACTTCAACTGGCTACTGGTGTCCAAACGCCTCCGCCGTTACAGCGCAAAAGCCGGGAACGCCATAACCATCCCCGAGTTTTTTTCCAACCGTTACCGTGATAAGAGCCGCCTGCTTCTGGCAATCTCAGCTATTATCATCGTAATATTTTTTGTACCGTACACGGCATCCGGCTTTGCGGCCTGCGGAAAGCTTTTTTCCACCTTATTCGGAATCCCGTACTTTCCTGCAATGATTGGCAGTGCCGTTATTATTGTTGCCTACACCGCACTCGGCGGTTTTCTGGCCGCCAGCACGACCGATTTAATCCAGAGCATTGTTATGACATTTGCCCTGATTATCGTTGCCATATTTGGCGTATCTGCCGCGGGTGGCATGGATAATGTTATAAACAATGCACAGTCGCTATCTGGATACCTGAGTATGTTTACTACCCATGACGCAGTTTCCGGCAGCTCCAGCCCGTATGGCTTTATCACGATTATCTCCACTCTTGCGTGGGGGCTTGGTTACTTCGGCATGCCTCATATCCTGCTCCGCTTTATGGGAACCGAGAGTGAGGAGAAGCTGACGCTCTCCAGAAGAATTGCAACCATCTGGGTTGTCATTTCCATGTTTGTGGCCATCTTTATCGGAATCGTCGGTTACAGCATATCTTTAACCGGAAAAATCGACCTGTTCACCACTTCTGGAGAATCCGAAACATTAATTATTAAGCTTGCAATGCTTTTGAGTAAACACGGCGTAATTGCGATTATTCTGGCCGGCCTGATTCTGGCGGGAATCCTTGCCTGCACGATGTCCACATCAGACTCCCAGCTTCTGGCGGCATCTTCCAGTGTATCGCAGAACCTGCTGCAGGATGTGTTCCACATAAACCTTTCAAAACAGGCCTCCATGGTGGCTGCCCGTCTGACTGTTGTCATTATTGCAGTGATTGGTGTAATCATCGCAAGAGACCCTGACAGCTCAATCTTTACGATTGTCTCCTTTGCATGGGCAGGCTTCGGCGCTTCCTTCGGCCCGGTTATGATCTTTGCCCTGTTCTGGAAACGCTCTAACAGAAACGGCGCTGTAGCCGGCATGATTGTCGGCGGTGCAATGGTATTTATCTGGAAATACCTCGTGAAACCGCTTGGCGGTATCTGGGGTATCTACGAGCTGCTTCCTGCATTTATCTGCGCCTGCATAGCAATCGTAGTTGTCAGCCTGCTCACAGCACCGCCTTCCAAAGAAATCGTGGAGGAATATGAATCTATTTAAAAGCTTCGCTAAAGGTTTTACAGGTAAACCACGGAAATCAATTTTTGCTGTACATGAAAAGCCGGAAGCCATAACCGTATCGGTATGGCTTCCGGCTTTTCCCTGCCCTTAAAACAGCACATCTGTCCTGTATGGTTTTCCACTCTCTAATAAACAATAAGGTAAGCAACCATAACAACTAAAATCTGTATAATCGCGAAACGGAATACTACCTGCGTATCCGACCATCCTTTGCCCTTCCTCGCATGGTCATGCAGCGGCGTCCTTGTATTCTTTAGAATGGCTATCTTGAGGAAACGCAGCAGGAATATCTTTACCAGCCCGATTCCGCCATCAACAATCAATACCGCCGCAAGCAGGAGGAAAATAAATGGATGCCCTGTTTTCATTGCAATCACGGCAATATAAAAGCCAAGCGCCCTGGAACCGGCATCCCCCATCAGCATACTGCTTGGCTTTGAATTAAAGCAAAGATACGCTAACAGGACAGCTACAAAGATCAAACAGGAACCCCCGTATTTTCCGAGGCTCTCCGGAAACAGTACAGCAAACGAGGTCAGCGTCACGCAGCAGATGCTTGCACAAAGCCCGTCAACACCGTCGGAACAATTGGTAACATTAATAGATACCCACAGAAGGATTACTCCTAGAACAAAATAAAGGGGTACTGGTATCTCCCACTCATATATGCCGAACTGGACCGTTGTCGAATTATAATTTATAAAATTCCACATAGTAAGCAAAGAGAGGGCTAAATCAATTGCACCCTTTTTATAATCACTCCACGGATTTTTCGCAGCATCATCCAGATAACCGCTTAACATCATGGCAAACAGAAGAATACAGTATACTATGTACTCCCTTGTAATCGGCAGGAACAACAGTGTTGAAATAATAAAAACACTCGTCAGGATCAGCCCCACCCCGCGTATCTTTCCTTTAGACAGAGCGCCGTTTACCGCAAATTCCCTCCCCTGATCCTTTGGCAGGAAAGAAAACGGAAAACGCAAACAGAAAAAAGTAAGAATAAACGCAAACAGAACGCCCAGCATGGCAATCTGGTTGGTCGGCATATATTGATATAACATCTGCCTTCTCCTCCTTCGTCTCAAATTTTACCAAAACCACGTATATCATCTTTATGCGCAATTTTTGTTATCAGAAAAGCACGCACATGTTCATTATATCACATTTTTATCCCACTGCACATATAATTTCCGACTTTTCTTCTCCCATGAAAACCGAAAAAAGGATACTGTTCACTCTGTTTCCGACAGATATTTCCCTACAACCCACATTGCCGTCCGGCATCTTCACATAAAGCACAAAGCCCCTCATACGATTCCACTTCGTTAACCCTGCGCCGGATAGCAGCAGAATTCCTGTAACCTGCTGTATACCAGGCTACATGTTTGCGCATCTCACGCATCCCCATAAGTTCCCCCTTAAAATCCATCAGCATCCTGCCATGGCGCAAAATCATGGCAAGAACTTCCTCAAATTCTGGTTTTTCTTCATAGATGCCGCTCTCCTGCCATGCCTTTATCTGATGGAACAGCCATGGGTTCCCTCTGGCCCCCCTGGCAAGCATCAGCCCGTCACAGCCTGTCTCCTTTTCACAAAGGGCTGCATCCTGTACCGTAAAAATATCCCCGCTGGCAAAGACCGGTATGGAAACCGCTCTTTTCACTTCCGCAATAATGCCCCAGTCCGCCCTGCCATTGTAGTACTCCTCCCTTGTACGCCCGTGCACCGCAACTGCTGCCGCACCGCTGTCCTCCATGCGCTTTGCAAAATCTACCGCATTGACATGATTCTCATGGAAGCCCTTGCGGAACTTAACGGTAACAGGCTTGCCAATCCTTCTGGAAATACATTTTACAATCCTTCCTGCAAGCTCAGGATTTTTCATCAGGGCGGAGCCCTCGCCATTATTTACTACCTTGGGCACCGGGCACCCCATATTGATATCCAGTATGTCAAAGTTCCGGCCCTCAATCTGTGCAGCCATATCCGCCATCAGCTCCGGCTCTGAGCCGAAAAGCTGCAAAGCTGCAGGCCGTTCCTTTTCTGCAATCTCCCAGAGCTTTTCTGTATTTTTGTTATGGTAATAAATCCCCTTGGCGCTTATCATTTCTGTGTAAACCAAATCTGCGCCCTGCTCCTTGCACAATATGCGAAATGGCAGGTCTGTTACCCCTGCCATCGGCGCTAATATCAAATTTCCTTCTAACTCTACATTGCCAATCCTGATTTTTCCCATATTAATCAACCCATACTGCGTTCGTGCCGCTGCTTTTGGTAAATATACAAAAGGCCCTTTAACGTTAAATCTGCATCATATATCTGGATTTCATCCGTATTCTCAGACACGATTTTGCCAAGGCCGCCTGTTGCAACAACCTTTGCCTCCGGAAGCCCCGCCTCTGCCTTAATTTTGCGGATAATATATTCCGTCTGGCCCAGCGTTCCATAAAAAAGCCCTGCCTGCATCGATGAAATAGTCTCCTTTGCAATCACGCTGCCCGGGCATTTTATCTCAATTTCCGGGAGGTTTGCTGTATTATTCCATAAAGCATTTGCCGAAATACGGATCCCCGGGCTGATCACCCCGCCTTGGAATGTCCCATCCTCCGTTACCAGATCATATGTAGTCGCCGTTCCAAAATCGGCTACAATCACAGGCCCGCCGTACTGTTCATAGGCGCTCACTGCGTCAACAATCCTGTCCGGGCCGATTTCTTTTGGGTTAACCGTATTAATCCTGATGCCTGTCCTTGTCCCGGCTCCTACCACAACAGGCTGGCAGTGAAGGTATTTTATAATCCCGCTGGTAAATGAATACATCATCTTCGGGACAACCGAGGCAATAATCACCTCTTTTATCCGTCTCGGCAGAAAACCCTTCTGTTCTAATATACTGCAAAGAAGCTCCCCATATTCATCCGAAGTACGGGACACCGTTACAGTAAAACGAAATCTCGTTACCAGTTCATTCCCATCAAATACTCCAAAAGAAATATCTGTGTTCCCTACATCTACTGCTAATAACATTTTACTTTCCTCTCATTCTTCCCCCGACCATACGGGTTTTACTCCCGCTCCTCCAAAAGAGCACTGATATCCTCTTCTAAAAACTTGGCTTTATAGTACATCTCCAGAGCTTCCAAAAGCTCCCTCTTCTCCGCCTGTATCTGCTTAATCTTGAGCACGCTGCCGATTTCATCAAATAAAAGATCATTTTCCCTTGCAGTTACATGAAACAGCAGATTGCCATAATCATCAAAATGCAGCGTAAGGATTCCGCCAACATCTGCCGTATACAGCACGCACAAAATCTGCAGCTCTTCCTGCACAGAAACCGGCAGGCTGTTGAAATCGGGATTCAGGTAATATTTTTCCTCATATGCACTTGCCGCACATAATATAACCCCCTGTGCTGCAGAAATCCCATCAAACATAACCATATACCCCCCTTACGGAAACTTCGCCTGACAAAATCCTCTTTACCCTGCCATCCATCTCAACCAAAAGGGCTCCGTCACAGTCAATCCCTCTTGCAATCCCTCTTTCTGTATTTTCCGGGGATGCCTGCTCTACCATGCCATAATACACGCATACCTCTTTATCACGGTTCACCAAGACATTATTGTACTGCTCCACAAAAGAGGACAAATCCTGCTCTTCTACAAAACGCTTATAATCACTGCACAAAATGCGGATCATACCTGCAATCAGCTCAGAGCGGTCTATCTTCTTCCCTGTCTGCTGGAAAACCGATGTTGCTTTCCCTGCAATCTCTTCCGGGAAAGACGCAGTATTGGCGTTAATTCCAATCCCCGTCACCACATAATTGACATAATTTTCCTCTGAACTCATCTCCGTAAGTATACCACATATTTTCTTTTTCGCAAGAATAACGTCATTCGGCCACTTAATCTCTGCCCGGACCCCATATAGTTCCCACAGCGTCTTCGTAAGCGCCAGCGCTGTAAGCAGGGTTATGCCGGGCACCTTTGCCGGAGAAAGCGCCGGGCGGAGTACCAAGGTCATCCAGATTCCCACTCCCGGTTCCGATGCCCAGTTCCTCCCCCTGCGGCCCTTCCCCGCAGTCTGTTCCTCCGCCACCACCAGCGTCCCCTCCGCTTCGCCAAGCTCCGCAAGCTGCTTCGCTTTTGTATTCGTGGAATCTAATAGGCCAAAACATTCCACCTTCCGGCACAGGCAGTCCTCCGGCAGACGGCTTAAGATATCCGGGGCATACAGCCCGGACGGTGAGCCGGCCAGCCTGTATCCCTTATTCGGTACAGACTCTATCTCATAGCCATTTTCCCTGAGGGATGTTATATTCTTCCAAACTGCCTGCCTCGATACACCAAACTGGGTACACAAAAAAGCACCTGACACAAATTCATCCCCATGTTCCCTCAGCGCCCTCAGTATCTTCTCTTTCATAGCCCCCCCATTCCGGCCAAATCCTGCATGAAAAACCTTTAATATCCCAATGTCGCTGCCATAACCGCCTTGATGGTATGCATCCTATTCTCTGCCTCGTCAAATACTACAGACTGGGCAGACTCAAAGACTTCATCTGTCACTTCCAATTCCTTCATGCCAAACTTCTCGTACACCTCCTGCCCGATTTTTGTCTTTAAATCGTGAAATGCCGGAAGGCAGTGTGTAAAAATAGCAGTTTTCTTTGCATTCTCCATTACCTTTTTATTTACCTGATAAGGGGACAGTGCCTTAATACGCTCTGCCCAGATCTCATCCGGCTCCCCCATGGATACCCAGACATCTGTATAAATCACATCCGCATCTTTCGTCCCGCTGACCACATCCTCTGTCAATGTGATAGAACCGCCGGAAGCTTTTGCATATTCCTGACACTCCTCTACAAGTGATGGGGACGGAAAATATTCTTTTGCTGTACATGCCACAAAATCCATGCCCATCTTCGCACAGGTAATCATCAGGGAATTGCCCATGTTATAGCGTGCATCGCCCATATAGACCAGCTTAATCCCCTTAAATGCCCCAAGGTGCTCGCGGATTGTAAGCAGCGTTGCAAGCATCTGTGTCGGATGGTACTCGTTTGTTAAGCCATTCCATACCGGAACCCCGGCGTACTTTGCAAGCTCTTCCACTATCTCCTGCCCGAAACCGCGGTACTCAATGCCGTCAAACATCCGCCCCAGCACTCTGGCAGTATCAGCGATGCTCTCCTTCTTCCCTATCTGGGAACCAGACGGGTCAAGGTAAGTCGTCCCCATCCCCATATCGTGGGCAGCCACCTCAAAAGAACAGCGTGTGCGGGTGCTTGTCTTTTCAAAAATAAGCGCTACATTTTTTCCTACATAGTTGTTGACTGGCACTCCTTTCTTTTTCTTTTCCTTCAATTCAGCCGCCAAATCAACCAGATATGTAATCTCCTCCGGTGTGAAATCTTTCAATGTCAAAAAATTACGTCCCTTTAAATCCATCTATGCCATCCTTTCTTTTTATTCCCTATAAAACTGACATGCCACTTTCAGTGGCACCATCCTCTCCCTAAAAGTCAATTGTTTGACTTCCACCTGCCATATGTGAAAAAATTTATTTTCCATTAACAAAGCCCCCGAATACCTTTTCAGGCATCCGAGGGTTTCATTCCTATGCCCCGTTCTTCTCCAAAATGAAGAAAAAACTGTTTAATCCGCCACTTCCTTGACAGACGTAACCAGACCTGCCAGAGACTGTATCTCTGACGGAATAATAATCTTGGTTGCCTTACCGTCTGCGGCAGCCTCGAATGCCTCCAGACTCTTTAACTTAATTACTTCACTTGAAGCGCCGGCCTCATTCAGCATACGGATACCATCTGCTTTCGCTTTCTGGACTGCCAGAATAGCCTGTGCCTGACCTTCTGCCTCACGGATTGTTGCCTCCTTTGTCGCCTCCGCCTTTAAAATAGCTGCCGCTTTGTCAGCCTCTGCATCAAGGATAGCAGCTTCCTTGTTACCCTGTGCCACAAGGATGGCAGATTCCTTCTCACCCTGTGAGCGGAGGATAGCTTCCCTCTTCTCACGCTCCGCCTTCATCTGCTTCTCCATCGCATCGCGGATTGCGGCAGGCGGAATGATATTCTTTAACTCCACCCTGTTCACCTTGATTCCCCACGGGTCTGTTGCTGTATCAAGGGATGCACGCATCTTGGTATTAATCGTCTCTCTTGATGTCAGCGTCTCATCTAATTCCAGCTCACCGATAATATTACGCAGGGTAGTTGCTGACAGATTTTCAATGGCAACAATCGGGTTTTCCACACCGTACGCATAGAGCTTAGGGTCTGTTATCTGAAAAAAGATAACCGTATCTATCTGCATGGTAACATTATCCTTTGTGATAACCGGCTGCGGCGCAAAATCTACAACCTGTTCTTTTAAGAGCACACGCTTTGCCACACGGTCAATCAACGGCATCTTAAAGTGGATTCCCACGCCCCATGTTGTCTGATAACCTCCCAGACGCTCAACGACATAGGCTTTTGCCTGTGGTACTACATTTATACATGACAGTATAATGATAACAATGATTACTAAAAATACAATCGGTATTAACGGTATAATTTCCGACATGATTACCTCCATTCCTGCACAACTAAATGTGCTCCCTTTATTTCCATAACTTCTACTTTTGTCCCTGCTGGAATTTTCCTCTCAGAAGAAATATTCCTAGCTGTCCACTCCATCCCATTCAGCATGACCCTGCCCGTCTGGTTGAAGTTATCAATCTCTTCCAACACCCTTCCATGCTTTCCAACCAGACTGTCAACGTTTGTTTTTTCCCTGCTGTTGTTCAAGTGTTTCTCCGCAATCGGCCTTGTAAATACCAGCAGTATAATCGAGACCACCAGAAACAGCAGTATCTGTATCCACAACGGCGCCTGACAGATTCCCGCAAGAAATGCTACAAATGCACCGCCCGCAAACCAGATTGTGGTAAGCCCAAGCGTCAGAATCTCCAGCACCAGCAGAACTGCTACAACAATCAACCAATAAATTGGCTGCATTTTCATCCCTCCTTGTATACAATTTGTCAAAATTATAGACTATTTATTCAAAAAACACAAGGATATTTGCAATTTTTCCATAGTTAATAATTTTCCAATTGCCTTTCATATCCGGCTGGCTGCCGTATTTCTCACAGGCCATGGAAATCATTTTTCAGCATATATATTCATTACTGCCCCAAATCAATATGTCACTATTTACAAACGATGTTTCTTTAACGATAACTCCCTGTTATCCCTCAATTTCCAATGTGCCTGCGTCTGGCTGTGTTTCTGTTTTTGCCCTCACAGAGTATGATACGCCTAAAAAGAAGTACAAGATATGCCGCCAGACAACAACGCCTTTCCAGAGGAACTCTGTCTTGTAGGGCTTTGATGGATATGCGCCTTGCAGCGCTGTCTGAGCAGCAAAAAACAGAAACATAACCAGATGCAGGCCAAACAAAAATTGAGGGATAACAGGGAGTTATCGTTTAGAAAACAATCGTCTGTAAATAGTGACAAATTAATAGGGGCAGTAATGAATATATACTGAAAAATGATTTCCGTGCTCACAGGCAGCGCTGCCTGAATACCTCATACATCATAATCGCTGCCGACACCGCCGCATTCAGGGATTCTAATTTCCCTGCCATGGGAATCCGCACCCCCTCACATAACGCCGCTATCGGCTCTGAAATTCCGTTTGCCTCATTTCCAATTACAACTGCTGCCCCCATGCGGTAATCAGCTTCTGTATATAAAATGCTCCCCTGCATCATTGTACCGTATAGCGGTATCCCACCCTGCCTTACCTTCCCGGCGGCCGAAACCAGATCCTCCGCATAATAAAACGGCACCCTGAAAATTGCCCCCATCGTAGAGCGGACTACCTTTGGATTAAACAGGTCCACACTTTCCCTGCTTAAGATTACCCCGGACATATCAGCGCCCTCCGCTGTCCGCATTATAGTGCCGAGATTCCCGGGGTCGCGGATGTCATCCAGCAGAAGGATGCTGCGCCTCCTATCCTGCAGGATATCATCCAGGCTGTAGCAGGGCATCTCTGCCAGCCCCAAAATCCCCTGAGGCGTTACTGTATCTGACATTCCGCGAAAAACGACATCCGCCACAACTTCATGGGGGTATTGCCCCAGCGTATCCCAATGCTCCCCTGCCCTGCATTCAGCCACAGCAGACTCTGAAAGATATAATTTCCGTAGCCTGCCGCTGGATGCCGCTTCCCCTGCCAGCCTATATCCTTCCACCACAAACATCTGCTTCTTCTTTCGCTCCCTTGCACTTTTCTGCAGCTTCACAATTTCTTTAATCTGTGGATTTGACCCACTGTTTATCGTTACCATCATATATAATATACCACTCCGTTTCCAAGACGGCCCTTTACCGTTTTATTTTACCTTTTTCCAGATTTGGCGAGATAAAGTTCTGATATGAATATTCCCACAGTTTCTCAGAGCCTTGTGCCGTATTTTTATTCCTGTCAAGTATCTGTCCCAGATGGACGCCATGCTCTTCCCAACCCTTTCCGCCTGTTGCGGCACTTAACATTGTCGGCTGAATATTGTCCATCGTATGGGCAAATTTCGCTTCCGGTGTTTCTCCTTCCTCAAACTCCTCCCAGACACCCCTCATATATTTCCCCTGATCCTCCGGCAGCAGCCCAAAAATTCTGTCAGCCGCCGCTTTCTCTCTCTGCCCCTGTGTCTTTTTTGCTTCCTCATCATATGCATAAGTATCCCCTGCATCAATTTCCACCAGATCATGGATCAGAAGCATTGTAACTGTCTTTAGGATATCAATGCCCTCATTGGCATATTCCCCCAGCAGGATTGCCATAACCGCCATATGCCATGCGTGTTCCGCATCGTTCTCTTTATGGATCCCGTCTGACAGATATGTCTGCCGTTTAATAAACTTCTCCTTGTCAATCTCCCTGCAGAAATCAAATTGTTTTTCTAACCTTGATTTTTCCATCCTCTCTCTCCCATCTTTTTCCATACATTCCCCATGCATCTTTTTCATATATTAGGAAAGTTCTCGGTGTGTAGTGGTGCACCAACAATAAATGCAAAGAACTTTAGTTCTTTAGCATTTTTGCTAGGGCACAAGCGAAGTCTGTGCCCT
>RAYF01000014.1 GCA_003611745.1 bacterium D16-36
TACTACGAAACACAAAAAAATACAGTCCTTCATACGATGCTAATACACGGTAAAGAAGCAAGCAGCCAAAAACAAGAGATATAACTGCCAGTACCATACTATTCCAAACCAAAGAAGCTAAATACCAAAAGACAAAGAGTACCCCATTCTTTCTGTGCTGTGTTAGTGGTTGCTGAAAATAAAAAAGGTAGCTTATTTACTGTTAAAATAAATCGCTACCTAAAGGTAAACAATATTCAATTTTTACATCATTTTTCTATATTGATTGTTGTAAATAGGCTACAAGAAAGTTACTGTACTTCTTTTTTTAATGCTGATGCTTGAACAACATATGTTCCTCTTTCGGCAATTAACTTAACTCCAACTTCTGTTTTCCGTTTTAATATAGTTATTTTCTGATAATCAGTAATTTATTATCTCCTTTTTGAAATTCGTATTCTGTCTTAACAATTTCTACGTTATAATCCTTTTGAAAATAGTCTATTACGTTCTTGATTAAGTCTGTCTTATTTGCGTCTAAATCTACAATCGGAAAAATTCGGATTTCTTTACACACCCTAAGCATTTCTGTCATTGAAGCAATATGAAAATTATATTCCAATGAGGTATACATTAGCAGGAAATGAGAACTCAATCCAATATCAAAATAATCTGCCTCATAGGGTAGCTTATTGGGTAATTCATGGAATACATAACGTCCCTCTTCTTTTCCCTTTTCATAATCAGACAAAAACATTTTCATAGCGGATATTCGGGTATTTTCAAGTTCCTCTAAACTTTTAATGTGTTTCCACACATAATTATCCATATTTTCCCGCATTTGTTGCATGACTGTAATTCGGACTTCCTCAATTCGTTTTTCTATATCCTCTTTTGAAAACTGATATATCAAATCAAATGAAATTACATTTCCATTTCTTTTAGTCATCTCATAATTAAAACAGGCTGGGCCATCACCAAATCCTGCAATTTTCTTTGACATATCATTATCGTCTAATCGGAACATCAATCTGTATTCTTCCATATTTCTGCCCCAAGGCACAACACTGTCTAACTTAAAAGCCATTTTGTTTTCCCCCGTCTGCTCTGATTTGCTGAATTAACCAGCATTATTATCCTAGCACAAATATACACACAATTCCATTAAATTTTGCTTAATCACCTTTTGCCTTATTCTTTGCAATCATCATCTGCCTTGCCTATTCCCTCTGCTCGGTGCTGACTGTCCCCGGCTTGCGGTAGCTGATGTGTGACTTTGGAGATGAAATACGATAGGGAGCATAAGGACAGCTTATTGAAGTACCCCGAATTAAAGGAGCGTATGCAGAGCCTTTTACAGAACGGCGAGGTAATTGGCTGTAACAAGAAGAACCTTGAGAGGGAGCTTCAGAACAAGAGCCGACAGTATAATCGGCAATAGAACAAAACGAAACGGAGGGAGGAAGAAATTTAATGTGAATTTTATTGTAAGGACAGACGTTTTTTTGTATAATTGAAGTGTGGCAGGAGCAGGATATATCGTATCTTGTGCCACAGATTTTAGAAATCGAGGTGGTAAAGTGTCAGACGATACAAAGCAGACACAGGAAATCAGCGTGCTCCGCAGTGCACAGCCCACTGCAAAACGTACCGCAAAAAACAGTGTGTTTTTAGACCTTTTCCAAGATAAAAAGAATTTGTTGAAACTGTATAAGACATTGCACCCAGAGGATACAGACACAACAGAGGACGCGCTGGATATTGTAACGATAGATAATGTTTTGACAGATAATCTCTATAATGATTTGGGCATAATGGTAGGTAACAACAAATTGCTTTTGTTGTTAGAAGCGCAATCGAGTTGGACGGTAAATATTTTAATCAGAATACTTCTGTATTTAGCGCAGAGTTACCATGAATATTTTGAGCGAACTAGTCAGAGCCTATATAAGAGCAAGAAAGTAAAAATGCCGAAGCCCGAATTGTATGTGATATACACCGGCAACAAAGGCAGAAAACCCGATACAATATCTTTATCGCAAGAATTTTTTAACGGTGAAGATATTGATATTGAGATAAAAGCCAAAGTCATATATGAGAGCGACAAGGACAATATAATCAATGAGTACATTGTTTTTTGCAAAGTTTTTAACGAGCAGATAAAAGAACATGGAATGACGAAACAAGCGGTTACAAAAACAATCCGTATTTGCAAGGACAGGAATATCTTAAAACAGTATCTAAGCAGCAAGGAAGTGGAGGTAGTAACGATTATGATGAGTTTATTTGATGACGAGCAGATTATGAGAACCTATGCGAAAGACATTGAAAAAGAAACAGAAAGAAAAACAGCTGAACAAATGATAAGAAAGGGGAAAATGACACTGGAAGAAATTGCGGATTGTGTATCTTCTCTGTCATTTGACGAATTAAAAGAACTTGAAGCCGAGATTATGCAGTTAGCGTAATCAATCAAAATCAAATATGGCAACAGCGTTAGGGCATATAGAAACTGAAAAATCTATATGCTCTATTTTTTTCCATTAAGGAGAAACAATGGGCGACAACATTCAGACCAACACCACAGGGCGATTATGTCCTTCAAGAAAAGGTTTCCAGCCCTCTCCGTCAAGGTATCAGCGGAAGCCCACGAAAATTCACCTCTTTTACATATGTACGATAACTATCGTTATTTATCAGTTATCTTAATATTCAATTTACGTATCATCTTTTTTCGTATTTAATGGTATATGGAGTGAATAACGTACAACGCATTTTATTGAAGGAGGAGAATCAAAATGAGTAAAACAACGTTTAAGGAACTGGCAAACGAGTGGATGCAGCACCATAAGAAATTTGTTAAAGAATCTACCTGTTCCACCTATGCGGCACACCTCGAAAACCATATTCTCCCATTACTTGGGGAACACACATGTGATGAAATCACTGCAGAATGCCTGCAAAACAGTATACTGCAGTGGCTGGATAACGGAAGGAAGGACGGGACCGGCTGCCTCGCCGAAAAAACAGTGAAAGATATTGTTGTTATCCTGAAAGCCTGCATAAAATATGGGGCCAAAAACGGATACCTCCCATACAGGGACATTGACCTTGCCTTCCCATCAAAAAAAGGCTGCCATAAAAAAATCTCAATTTTCAGCGTAAGGGAACAGAAATTGATAACCAGTGCAGTTTCAAACAGCCTCAGTAATAAAACAGGCGGTATATTAATCAGCCTTTATACAGGAATTCGGATTGGAGAATTATGCGCACTGAAATGGTCCGACATTGACTTCCTAAATAAAACCATCTCCATATCAAAAACCCTGCAGCGGCTGTATTTTAAGGATGAAGAGGGAAATGGATACACAAAAATCAGCATTACCCCTCCCAAAACTACAACTTCTATCCGTGAAATCCCTATCTCGTCAAAGCTGATGAAGACACTGAAAAAATTGTGCCCTGATAACTGCGACTCCTATGTCCTGACAAACACAGAAAAATACATTGAACCGCGGACATACCGGAACTTTTACGGCAAGTTCCTACATAATTTAAATATCCGCAAATTAAAGTTCCACTGCCTCCGCCATACCTTTGCAACCATGTGCATTGAGTCCGGGGCAGACTACAAAACAGTAAGCGAACTGCTCGGCCATGCAAACACAAACATAACCATGAATTTATATGTCCACCCGAGTCTGGAACAAAAACGGAAATGTGTGGAATTATTAGATAGAATCATCTGACTGTATTTTATAGGAAAATTCTTGCTAGAGCGTGTTTAAAAATTGCTTTTTACAAGATGTGTTCCACACTTTGTGGGAGATTCGTTCCAAATTTAGGAGGTGTAGCGGGCTACATTGACTAAATTTGGGGCAAATATAGCGCAAAGTGGGGGACGCAGATTGTGAGAATGAATTTTCAAACACGCTCCAGGGCACAAGCGAAGTCTGTGCCCTTTTTTTTATAGCCGGCCAGAACGCACTAATCCTACCCTGCAGCATATGGAGCAAGCGGATTCTCCCCATATCGGTAGGCAGTCTGGGAATTATATCTCATCGACTGTAGTTCAAGATTTGTGGTATTATTATATTCCCTTTTAACATCAGCGCGACGATATGCATAAACCGCACCATCATCTGTTAGAACCGGATCACACTTCTGTGCACAATGGTCCATCCATTGTTTTTTATGGCCTATGGTGGCAAACATGCCAGAACTTACCTCATCCGATGTTGCATCCCCCTTCCGTGGCAGTTCGGCAGTGGCTCCACCCGGACCAATAATGCAAGGATAAACCATGCGCGAACCGACTTCCCTTCCATTCGCATATGCAATCGCTTCGTAGTTATTACCGTACTGCCCAGCTAATTTCAGAAGCCGTTCATCCATTTCATCATCCCACTCTATTGTCTGAGAAGGTGATAGAGCAAATTGCCAACGCTCACGGCACTGCTTTGCATTGTGGCCCGGCACCAATTTTGCAACTGTTTGCCAGTCCTGTCCATAATTTTCTACCGCATCCGCAAGCAAAATATCCTCTTGCGGTGTAAATGGCTTTTTTTTGGTATAGGACATCTCTGAATAGGCTGGGACCTTGTAAATGCACCTGCCTTTTTTCTTTGTACTTTCTGGCTTATATAACTATACAAAACCATATCCTCCTGTCTTTTATAACAAATATCAATCCACCTGCGGCTTCCCCCACTAACCCATATGCTTATTCTGCATCAACCTATAAACAATAAAACGACGTCCTGTTACCCCTCCTCATTTAAATGGCTCAGCCGCATTGCCTGGTCCGCAGCAATAATATTCTGGAGCACCTCTGCCAGATCCCCCTCCAGTATCTCGTTCAACCGATGGCTTGTAAACTTAATCCTATGGTCTGTCACGCGCCCCTGTGGGAAATTGTACGTACGTATCTTCTCCGAACGGTCGCCCGTACCCACCTGGCTCCTGCGCTCCGCCGCCTGCTCGCTGTTTGCTTTCTCCTGCTCCATGTCATAGATGCGAGAACGCAGCACCTTCATCGCCTTATCCTTATTTTTAAGCTGTGACTTTTCATCCTGGCAGGTTACAACGATTCCTGTCGGAAGATGGGTAATGCGGACAGCAGAATCTGTCGTATTGACACACTGGCCGCCATTGCCTGACGCACGGTACACATCTATCTTACAGTCATTCGGGTCAACAAAAACTTCTACATCCTCCACTTCCGGCATAATCGCCACAGTGGCAGTTGAGGTATGGATCCTCCCCCCGGATTCCGTGGAAGGGATGCGCTGTACACGGTGCACGCCGCTTTCATACTTTAACTTCGAATAAGCCCCTGCGCCGATTACCATAAATACAATTTCCTTAAATCCGCCAATCCCATTTTCATTAGCGCTCATCACTTCAACCTTCCAACGGTTTGTCTCGGCATACTTTGAGTACATGCGGAACAAATCTGCCGCAAAAAGGGCCGCCTCGTCACCGCCGGCGCCGCCGCGGATTTCCACAATAACATTTTTATCATCGTTTGGGTCCTTGGGAAGCATAAGAATCTTTAATTCCTGCTCACAGGCCTCCACCGCCTGCCTGCACTCATTTAATTCCTCCTTTGCAAGCTCCCTCATTTCCTCGTCATTTTCCTCGTCCAGAATCAAAAGGCTGTCCTCGACACCGTCCTTCGCCTTCTTATATTCTATATATTTCTCTACAATCGGCGTCAGCTCATTCTGTTCTTTCATAAGCTGGCGGTACCTCTCCTGATTGTTAATCGTGTCCGGCTCAGTCAGCTCTATATTAAGCTCTTCCAATCGCCTCACTAAATCTTCTAACCGATCAAACATTTCCATCCTCCTTACAATCTGCCATAGACTATCCTGTCATTCCCTGCATAATCTTTCCTGCAGCACACATCACGGAAACCGTTCTCCTCCATAATTGCTATCACATCCAGAGCCTGCTCACTGCCTATTTCATAAAAAAGCATGCCATTCTCTGATAAGTGCATAACACTTTCTTTTGTGATCAGACGATAAAACAAAAGGCCGTCTTCCCCGCCATTCAGCGCCAGATACGGTTCATGCCCCCTCACTTCTTCCGACAGGCCCTCTATCACATCCGAAGGAATATAGGGGGGATTTGATATAATAACATCATATTTACCTGTTACCTTCTCAAACAAATCACTTTGCAAAAAATCTACCTCTGCCCTGTTTCTTTCCGCATTCCTTCTGGCAAGCCGCAGAGCAGGCCCTGATATATCGACCCCGCAGCAGGAAACCGGCCTTCCTAAAAGCATCAGGGACACAGCGATACAGCCGGAACCGGTACACATATCAAGCACACGCTTTCCCCCGACATATCCAAGCGCCAGCTCCACAAGAGATTCCGTATCCTGCCTTGGAACCAGAACATCTTTATCTACATAAAACGGAAAACCCATAAACTCCTGCTCTCCCGTAATATGCTGCAGCGGTATATGCCGCTCCCTCTGCCCAATAAGCCTTCTGTATTCCTCAGCCTCTGGCTGGGCGGCAGGCTCCCCTGCTTTTAGAAAATAACGGCTGCGGCTCATTCCCGTTACATGCTCCAGAAGCAGAAAACTATCTAAATCCGCATCCGCAATCCCGGCATCAACAAGCCTGTGTTTCCCTTCTGCCAAAAGCTCCTGGTAACTACATATCCCCTGCCCTTTACAATTCTGCATCGCTTTCCCCCATCCCATCTGGCTGCGGAACGTTTCACAGCATTATTTATTTTCCTCTTTCTTTCCATCGTCAAAATAGTGGTCGAGCCCTTCTAAAGCGCCCTCGTCCTCATCCTCCACGCTCTGCACCATTGTTGCCTGACGTTTCGTTTTCCTCTTTGCAGCCTCACTGGCAAGCTTTTCTAACTCCGCCTCTTTGCGCTCCTGCTCCATCAGGCGGCGGGCACGGTCATTAGCGCGCTTCGCATTCTCCTCCTCACGCCGCTTGATCTCCTCAGCCAGCTCTGCCCTTGATTTCCGCTTTCCGGCTGCCTCCTGCTTATTCTTTTGCAGTTTCGCCATGCTCTTCTTTGCCGCAATGCAGCGTTTCTGGTACTCCCTCCAGTCAAAAACTTCCTCCACGGAGGCAATGGCAACCTCAATCATCTTATTATCCGGCTCCCTTGTGGTCAGCATCTGCAGAAGCATCCCCGGCTTGCTGAGCACCTCAACCACTTTACTGTCACTGTTTCCTGCAAAATGAATAAATTCATAGGAAACACCTGCAATGACAGGAACCAGAATAATCCGCGACAGCATGCGCAGCCACATATTGTCAAAATGTATAAACATAAAGAATATAATACTAAGGAATACAACGATAAAAAGAAAACTGGTACCGCAACGCCTGTGGTGCTTTGACTGCCTGCGGACATTTTCTACCGTAAGCTCCAGCCCGTTTTCAATACAGTTAATCGTCTTGTGCTCCGCCCCGTGGTACATAAATGTCCTTCGGATATCATTCATAAATGAAATTGCAACAACATATCCGATAAACAATGCAATGCGGAACAGCCCCTCTATCACTGCCAATGCAGCATAGGAGGATATTTTTTCAATCAAAAGCTGTGACATAAAATATGGAAGTGCGACAAACACCAGCACTGCAAGCGCGATAGAAAATGCAATCGTCACCCCCATCTGTACATCCTCTTTCCAATCCTTTTTGCTGTCAGGGGCATCCTTCTCCTTTTTCTCCTGCTTCTCTTCCTCCTCTTCCTCATAAAAACTGGCAGAGTACGTCAATGTGCGCATACCCAGCACAAGAGATTCAAAAAAAGCAACAACTCCACGGACGATCGGCAGACGGAAAAAGAGAGACCTCTCCGCCAGACTCCTGCATTTCCCACGCGTAACCGCAATTTCTCCATCCGGCTTTCTCACTGCAACGGCATAATCTGATTTGTTGCGCATCATTACGCCTTCCAGTACAGCCTGGCCACCAATTCCTGATGATTTCATATGTTAATCCCCCATTCTATAAAAACCGGTGCAGCCGATTCCTATCGCGCCACATAAGCCACAAAAGGTCACAGCATCCGAATATTCGGACGCTATGACCTTTTATACGGTCAGCATGCCGACCAGTCATGCCACTAATTAGCCTGAATGCCGTATCTGCGGTTAAATTTGTCAATCGCACCACGGGCCTTGACAGCCTTCTGCTGACCTGTATAGAAAGAATGACACTTTGAACAGATTTCTACATGAATCTCTTCCTTTGTAGAACCAGTCACAAACTCATTTCCACAGTTGCATACAACTTTAGCCTGATAATAATTAGGATGAATTCCCTCTCTCATGATTAACCTCCATTCCGCCATCCCCAAAGACAGCAAATACATATACAAAAAGTGTTTCTAATTTTCTGATTTAAACACAACTTCCTAAGTATAGCATAGTAAAAATACGAATGCAACACATTTTTACACGATTTTAACTTTTTTCACCATGTGGACAAATTCCTGATTGTTTCTCGTCTTCCGGAACATGTCAATAATCCTTTCCACAGCCTCATCCGATTTTCCGCCGCCGAATGCTTTCCGCATCAGCAGGATAGCCTCAAGCTCTTCCTGTGACAAAAGCAGGTCTTCCCTTCTTGTACTGGATTTCGGCAGATCAATAGCCGGAAACACCCTCTTTTCCGACAGGGAACGGTCAAGCACTAACTCCATATTGCCGGTTCCTTTAAACTCCTCAAACACAACATCATCCATTTTACTTCCTGTATCCACCAGGGCTGTCGCAAGGATTGTCAGGCTGCCGCCCTCCCTCATATTTCTTGCAGCGCCGAAGAAACGCTTCGGCATGTGGAGCGCTGCCGGGTCAAGGCCGCCGGACAGGGTACGCCCGCTCGGCTGCACAGTAAGGTTATACGCCCTTGCGAGCCGGGTAATGCTGTCCAAGAGGATCATCACCTCTTCCCCATGCTCAACCAGACGCTTTGCACGCTCAATAACCATCTCCGAAACCCTTTTATGGTTCTCCGGGAGTTCATCAAATGTAGAATAAATCACTTCTACATTCTTTCCCATAATAGATTCTTTTATATCCGTCACTTCCTCCGGACGCTCGTCAATCAGAAGGACAATAATATGCATCTTTGGATGGTTCGCTTTGACCGCTTTTGCAACCTGTTTCAGCAGGGTCGTCTTACCAGTCTTAGGCTGTGACACGATCATACCTCGCTGCCCCTTGCCAATCGGGGAGATCAGGTCCATCATACGCATGGAAATGCCGCTCCCCGGTGTCTCCAGACGGATTCTCTGGTTCGGGAAAATAGGGGTTAGCTGTTCAAACTTCGACCGCTTCAGTACTTTGTCCAAAGAATACCCATTTACAGTTTTAATATATAAGAGTGCACCAAATTTCTCATTCTGGCTGCGCACCCTGACATTCCCCTCCAGAATATCCCCGGTGCGCAAATGATATTTACGTATTAATGCCGGTGATACATATACGTCTTCTTCCCCCGGCAGATAATTGTCACAGCGGATAAATCCATAGCCCTCTGACAGCACTTCCAGTATCCCATTCCTCACCTCACCGCTGTCAAGCTGCTCCATCTCTGTAGGCCCCGACTGGTTTGCATTGTACCTTTGCGGACGCTCTGAAAAATTCTCGTCCGCCTTCCTGCCGGTATCTTTCCTAACATACTCACGGCGCTGCTGTTGCTGTTTTTCCGTATAGCGCGAGAGCGCCTTTTTATTGTACGCACTCCTCTTGTCATCTTCCCTGCCGGATGTACGTTCCGCAGGCATGGATACAGTACGTTCGTTATTGCCCCACCTTTTCGGTGCATTTTCTGCAGGCGTCCTCTCGGCAGTGCCTGAATTTCTCTCTGCATTTCTCTCAGGCACCAGACGTCCCGCTGGCTCTTTCCCTGCAGCAGATGCCCCCTCTTTTGCATCAGAAACGGCTCCCCCCTGCTTTTTCTGCTCCTCCTTCAAAAACTCTAAAAGTTCCTGCTTGCGGTAAGCTGTCACTCCCTTAATGCCCCATTTTTTCGCTACCAGACGTAAATCAACCAATGATAAACTTTCTAAATCTTCCATTCTTTTCCTCCAATTTTCGGCCATTCCTCACACCGGCCTGTATTTCATGAAATAACAAAACGCCAAAATCCACAATCTGTCCAAACAACTGCCGCCATACAGCAAATTTCCCTATAAGCTGAAAATACAGCGAATACGCTGCAAAAGAATATATAGCAGAAACCATACTTTCTTAATGATACAGAAGTCATACGCTCTAATGACGACTTTAGTATACAGAATTTTTCCCAATCTGTAAAGTAAAATCTTGTATGAATTTTTATTCTATGCTATGATTATTTTTTGGAACATGTTAGAAAATGAAAAAAAGGGCACAGACTTCGCTTGTGCCCTAGCAAAAATGCTAAAGAACTAAAGTTCTTTGCATTTATTGTTGGTGCACCACCACACACCGAGAACTTTCCTAATACATTAATAGTGCCTGCGCACACCCGGCACAAACAATAAGATGATAAGATAAATGTGTGCAGAAATGGGGATTTTTATGAACGCAAGTGAAAAAGCACTCACACTCCACAGAGAGTGGAACGGAAAACTTGAGACAACACCAAAATGCCATGTAAATTCACGCGAAGACCTTGCCATCGCCTACACACCGGGCGTTGCAGAACCATGCAAAGCCATTGCTGCGAATAAAGAGGAAGCATATAATTATACAATCAAAGCAAATACCGTTGCCGTTGTTTCCGACGGAAGCGCAGTCCTCGGCCTCGGAAATATCGGTCCTCAGGCGGCAATGCCTGTCATGGAGGGCAAATCAGTTCTTTTTAAGGAATTCGGAAATATCAATGCTTTCCCAATCTGCCTTGACACACAGGATACGGAGGAAATTATCCGGACAGTGATCAATATCGCACCGGCATTCGGGGGAATCAACCTTGAAGACATATCCGCCCCCCGCTGTTTTGAAATCGAAGAGCGCTTGAAAAAAGCCCTCTCCATCCCGGTATTCCACGACGACCAGCATGGTACAGCGATCGTAGTCCTAGCCGGAATCATCAACGGCCTGAAGGTTGTCGGAAAGTCCAAAGAGGAATGCCATGTCGTAGTAAACGGCGCAGGTTCGGCAGGAATTGCCATCACCAGACTTCTACTGCGCTATGGTTTTAAAGATGTTGTTATGTGCGACAAATCAGGCATCCTCTCTAAAAAATCCGATGATTTAAATTGGATGCAGAAAGAAATGATGGAAACCACAAACCTCAGCCAGAAAATCGGAACCCTCGCTGATGCCCTCAAAGGGGCAGATATCTTTGTAGGCGTTTCCGCACCGGGGATTGTCACAGAAGATATGGTTGCCAGCATGAACCACGATTCAATTCTTTTTGCCATGGCAAACCCTGTTCCGGAAATCATGCCAGATTTGGCGAAAAAAGCCGGCGCAAGGGTAGTCGGGACCGGACGCTCCGACTTTCCAAACCAAGTAAACAATGTTGTCGCTTTCCCAGGCATCTTCAAAGGCGCTCTGGAAGGGCGTGCCACACAGATTACCGAGGAGATGAAGCTTGCAGCGGCAAATGCGATTGCAGGGCTTGTAGATGAAAAGGACTTAAATGAAGACAATATCATGCCGGAAGCATTTAATCCAAGAGTCGCAGAAGCTGTCGCCAATGCAGTAAAAGCACATATCCGGTAATACAGCCGGAAGGCAGGCATTTCCCATGCACTAAGGGAACAGGGTATCTATCAGGAAAAATATTTTAATCAGCAGGAAGGAAAGGAGCAGGCATTATGACCTCGGAATCTATTAAATTATACAAACTGATTATCCTGTACTTTTTAAATAGAACAAAAAACGAAATCACAAATGCCATCCTGTCAGATTTTATTCTGGAATACGGGTATACCGACTATTTTTCCATTCAGGAAACCCTGAAGAACCTGACAAATGACGGGCTAATCTGCGCCAGCAAGACACGCACCGCCTCCTACTATACCATTACAGAGAAAGGGCGGGAGACATTAAATTTCTTCTGCTCCCAACTGCCAAAGGACACGATACAGCAGATAAACGACTATATGTCAAAACATAAAATCCAGATTACAGAGAATACCTCCGTCCGGACGGATTATACAAAAACTGCCTCAGACGAATATCTGGCACGCTGCAGCGTAGTAGAACGCGGCTGTACTGTTTTTGAAGTGGCATTAAATGTCCTGACAGAAGAAGAAGCCATAGATGTATGCCGCCGCTTTAAAGAAAAGAGCGGCGCTATCTACAGCTTCCTCTACAAAGAACTTTTATGAATTAAGAACTACTTTTACAAATTTCTTTTTGCCGCGCTTGAGGACAACCCCTTCGCCTGCAATATCATCTTTTGATACCACCGCTTTGGCATCGCTTACTTTCTGTCCATCGACGGATACACCCCCCTGCTCTACATTTCTGCGCGCCTCCCCGTTGGATGATGCCAATCCGGCCTTTACAAGCAAGCGCAGGATGCCGATGCCGCCGTCCTCAAAATCTTCATCTGTAAGAACGGCTTCCGGCATCTGGGCAGCATTTCCGCCCGAAAACAATGCCCTTGCACTCTCCTGTGCCTTTTTGGCCTCTTCCCCGCCATGGACAAGCTTCGTAAGCTCAAAAGCGAGAATCTCTTTTGCCTGATTTAACTGGCTGCCCTCCCACTTGTCCATCTCATCAATCTGTTCTAATGGCAGGAATGTCAGCATCCGCAGGCACTTCAGGACGTCGGCGTCACTGACGTTGCGCCAGTACTGGTAAAAATCAAACGGGCTGGTCTTATCCGGGTCAAGCCACACAGCCCCGGACTGTGTCTTCCCCATCTTATTGCCCTCGGAATTCAGCAAAAGATTGATTGTCATAGCGTAGGCGTCCTTGCCGAGCTTATAATGGATCAGCCTCGTGCCGCCAAGCATGTTGCTCCACTGGTCGTCCCCCCCGAACTGCATATTGCAGCCATATTCCTGAAATAACTTGTAAAAATCATAACTCTGCATAATCATGTAGTTAAATTCCAAAAAACTAAGCCCCTTTTCCATACGCTGCCTGTAGCATTCTGCATTCAGCATGCGGTTTACGGAAAAATGCGGCCCGACCTCACGCATCACTTCGATATAATTCAAATCCAAAAGCCAGTCCGCATTATTGACAAGCATTGCCTTCCCCTCGGAAAAATCAATAAAACGGCTCATCTGCTTCTTAAAGCATTCCACATTGTGGTCAATCGTCTCCTTCGTCATCATCTGGCGCATATCGGTACGCCCTGTCGGATCGCCGATCATTGCCGTCCCGCCCCCAATCAGGGCAATCGGTTTATTTCCTGCCATCTGAAGGCGCTTCATCAGGCAGAGTGCCATAAAATGCCCTACATGAAGGCTGTCTGCTGTCGGGTCAAAACCGATATAAAAAACGGCCCTCCCCTCATTAACCAGTTTCTTGATTTCCTCCTCGTCCGTTACCTGCGCAATCAAACCGCGGGCTACTAATTCATCATACACTGTCATTTTAATCTCCTCCATTCCTCCGCACGTGCCCGTACATACCACCACGCTACGGCGTAATTTCTTATAATGCAAAAACGCCCTTCTGCACTATGCAAAAGGACGAAATCACTCGTGTTACCACCTTTATTTACACCCTGCTCACGCAGAATGCCTTATCAGGACACTCTAATACACATTGTACTAATATATCCCTGCACGATAACGGGTGCATCACCGCCAAAGCCTACTGGGAAAATCCTGTTCAGCCTGATACTCCAAGATGTATTCATACCAGTTTCCGCCTGCGCCTCTCATCCTCCGGCTGCTTTCTGTTGGCTTTCCCTGCTACTACTTATTCTTTTCTTCGTATTTAACACCATAAACCGCAAAAAGCCTGTCTATGCTTTCCTGCCATTCTATCGAAAATTTCTCCAATTGTCAAATTCTTTTAGTAGGATTTTTCACTAATTTATGGTACAATATTAACATAATATTACTGTTAACTCTGTTAACAATGATACAAATTATATGATAATCAGGGGGAATATCTGCCTATGAAAATATTCATCGTTGGAAAATATAACACATTTCTTGATGAGTTGATTAAAAAACTGCATAAAGAAAATGACAAAGTATACGTGCTGACAGGGGATAAATACCATGGCCCAAAACCGCAGCGCGTATTTGAGCAGTATATTTTTCCTTATTCGAGCGACAGTATTGTTGAGATTCTGGATAGCGTACAGCCGGATGTAATTCTCTTTACCGGAGCCTATGACTCCAATTTCCAGTGGCATAATGTCCGAAACGAGTCCATGCACTATCTATCCGGATTGATAAACATCATCCTGTCAGCAGAAGGGCATAAATTAAAACGCTTCATATATCTTTCTTCCCATCAGGTATATGAAAATCATTCCGATACGCTGATTAAACCGGATGTCCAGACAGCCACAAGCGATTATACCGGAATCGCAATCACGCAGGGCGAGGAGCTGTGCCGCCATTTTAATGATACGATGGACGTAGATATCTCCATCCTGCGCATCGACCATATGTACAAATATCCTAACGGCCTTGATGATGTGACAGATGTCTGTTCGCAAATCTGTCTGGACGCAATCAGGACTGGTACGATAACAATAAACGACCCCCGTACCTTTTCCATGATGGATGTATCTGATGTAGTCTTTGGCATCTATAATTACATACACTCCAGGGACCATAAGGATTTTATTTATCATCTCTCCTCCGGGCAGCCGGTTTCGGAGATAGATATCGCTAATATAATTAAAAATACTGATAATTCTGTCAGCATTCAGGATGAAACAGTCGGCGGCAGCCAGCAGACGATTTTGGACGGAAGCGAGTTTAACAGGGAATTTCATTTTGAAGTTTTTCATACCTATGAAAAAACCATTCCGGCCATCTATCAGAAAATGCGCAGGAACAAAAAGAAATTCCAGACAGCTTCCGGAAAGAAAAAGACAGAGAGCAAATTTATCACCAGAGTAAAAGCCCTGCTCAATGCCCTGCTGCCTTTTATCGAAAATATCCTTGTCTTTATCCCTGTCTTTATGATAAATAACAGGGCAGTAGGCAGCAAATACTTTGACCGACTGGACTTTTTCCTCTTGTATGTACTGCTTTTCGCAGGCGTTTACGGCACAAAGCAGGCCGTCTTCTCTGCCACCCTAAGCATGGCAGGCTACTGTTTCCGCCAATTATACAACCGTACGGGAATCGAGCTTTTGATTGATTACAATACATACCTCTGGATTGCACAGCTCTTTATCGTGGCAATGGCCGTTGGCCGCCTGCGTGACAGCACCAAATCCATCACATTTGATAAAGACGAAGAGATTACATTCCTCAATACCCAGCTGGAGGATTTGGTCAGCATCAATGAAAGCAATAACAGAATTAAAAATATTTACCAGAACCGAATTCTGGATTACGATGATAGTTTGGTTAAAATATACGGAATCACATCCGAGTTAGACTCTCTGGAAGCCGGTGCTGTTTTGTTCTACGCCGCTGATATCATCGGAAGGATTCTCGGCACAGAAGATGTAGCAATCTATACAATTGCCAACGGCGATTACTGCCGCCTGTTCTCTGCCACTTCCACACAGGCAAAGAGCCTTGGGAAATCTGTAAAATATACTGATATGACAGAGATGATGACGGCTATCAACAACCATCAGGTATATGTCAATAAGACAATGAACGAAGACTACCCGCTTATGGCAAGTGCAATCTATCGCAGTGATAAACCGATTGAACTTATTATGCTCTGGGGGCTTCCTTTTGAAAATATGTCAGTGTACCAGTGTAACCTCTTAACGGTACTCGGCTACATGATTTACAATTCAGTAGAACGTGCCGACCGCTATCTGGATGCACTTGCAAACACACGTTTCGTGTCCGGCACCAAGCTTTTGACCAAAGATGCCTTTGCCGAGCTTGACAATACCTACCATGATGCCATGGAGAAAGGCTTTACAGAATATGTCGTACTTGCCGTATCGTCAGAGCAGGCTATGACATACAAACAGTGGAGCGATATTTTATCCTCCAAATTACGTTTTTCTGATTATATAGGGGTTGCACCTGACGGCAGAGTCCGTATTCTTCTTACCAACTCCAGCATAATGGACGCACAGTTTATTATCCAGCGTTTCTCACAGCTGAGCATTACGTGTACGCCAGTTTAATCAGGGGGGATAGCTATGACAACAAGACAGGAACTGATTACTTTACTGATTATTGTGATAATAAATACACTGATTGCGCTTGGTTATTTTTTATTTGGAATCTATGATACCAGACGGCATGAGGAACACAGGCTTACAAAATACACGATTCTTTCTATTTTTATGTTCCTCTGCCCGATTGCAGGGCCGGTTGTATTAGCGCTCGGAACCATTATGTACCACATCTTTTTCGACAGCAGCATTGACCTTGCCGCTGTCACATTTTCAAAAGAGCGTGTAGATATACTGGACCATCCGGATGTTGAGTCTGAAATCAATCTGGTACCTATGGAAGAGGCCATTATCATTGATGACAAAGAGAATCTGCGCCAGCTTCTGCTAACCGTACTGCGCGGTGATATATCAAAATCAATCAATGCAGTGACAAAGGCATTGAACAGCGCCGATTCAGAGGCCTCCCACTATGCTGCTTCCGCAATTATGGATATCAATAATGAATTTCAGAACACGCTGCAGAAATTCCACGCCCAGCTGGAATCAGACCCCAATGACAAGGAAGTCAACCAGCTCTTTATTGAATATCTAATAAAGATGTTAAACACAAACTTTTTATCCGATCTGGAGCTTCGGACATATGTCTATACACTCTCGCAGACCTGCCAGAGTGTATATGATTTTGACAAAACTTTTATGAAAACGATGTACTACAGTAATCTGATAAACCTTTTAGTCCGCATCGGCGATATCCAGTCAGCACATCTCTGGGTGCCGCGCCTGCTTGCTGAATTTCCGGATGACATGGAGACCTACCGCTGTCTCTTAAAGTTTTATTACACGATACATGACAAGGAGAATTTTTTCAAGCATCTGGAGCGTTTAAAGAAATCAGACATCGCCATTGATAAAGATTTGCTTGAATTGATTCGAATCTATCAGCCAAGCGTCTCTTAGGGCCAGCTGAAATATACATAGAAAGGAGACACAGATATGACAATGGAAGTCAGGACGATTCTGGAACTGTTACAGGTATTTACCGCATACTCTGTCTGTATTCTCCTTTTTCCATATATCGTGTTCTACCATTATCTTCATGAAAAGACACTTGCAGAAAAATTCATTATCTGCATTATTATAGGCAATTTTTATATCATGAATATTGTTTTTTTGATGTTTCTGCTTCACATTCCAAGCAAGGGGATGCTTTACTTCCTCTCCGTTGCCCCTGCCGTTTTTGCATGGAGGCAGATTAACCAGCCCGGCATCAAACGCTTTTTTACCATACTCTACACCCAGGTTTCCCGCCTCTTTCTCGGCGAAGCTAAAATCAGGACTATCGGCGGCATTTTGCTGTCCCGCCCCAAAAAAGTGCTTGGAAATATAATCCGCGGCATTTTTTCCCATGCTGTGCATCACTTTTTAGAGTGGGCAATATTGCTTGCGCTACTGTCATTTAATGTCTGGTATTATTCCTATCAGCCATTCACAAACTATGCTTATGGCACATCAGACATTATTGTACATCATTATTGGATAAACCAGATGAGTCAGGGAAATATTTTTTGCGCTGGTATATATCCATTTGGGTTTCATAACATTATTTACTTTTTGCATACTTTTTTCAATATTCCGACATTTTCTATTATGAGAGTATTCGGTGTTTTACAAGCAATATATATATATTTAATGCTATATATACTACTTCGCAAAATCTGCCGCTCCAGATATATACCATTTTTTGGCGTTTTTATTTTTACACTGCCTCATTTATTTAGCTTATTAGCAAACATGCGTTACCAATGGGCAATTCCTCAGGAATATGCAATGCTCTTTCTGTATCCCTGTGCCTATTTTCTGATTCAATTCTTTGAGAGAAAGAAACAGGAAATCGAGACAGAGAAGGAATGGCGGCAGAAAAAAAAGCTCTATGCATGGCTGGAACAGTACCATATCCTGCCCAGCACAAGAAGCCTCGCTTTCTTTGCCATGAGCTTTTCCATGACACTGGCAGTTCATTTTTACATAACGATTATAGCAATCCTGCTCTGCCTTGCCGTTGCAGTGGCTTACTTCCCGGTTGTCCTCAAACCGAGATATTTCTGGTCCATAGCGCTTGCAGGTATCTTAAGCTTAACTTGCGCAGTTGCACCATTAGTTATCGCTTATCTGCAAGGAACTCCACTAGAGGGATCTTTGCGCTGGGCAATCAGTGTCATGACTCCTGGATCATCAGGAGAAAACACAGGAGACGAATCAGTAGACACAACACCAAAACAGAATGAGGAAACAATAAACGATACCAAAGTTGAAACAGTTTTAGAAAAAAATCCATCCTCTGAGGCAAATTCCTCCGAGGATAACCTGCCCGATAAAAACGTTTCTGTTTTTACTAAGATAAAAAATTTTATATTAACAAAAGGACAGACACTATTTCTCTTTGCAAAATCAACTTATAAAGAAATTCAAAAAAAATTTAATAGTATTAATAATATCATTATTAATTATTTACGTAATGCTTACAATGGACTTGAACTCTCTACAATTGTTGTCTGGCTAACAGAAGGTTTGATTGTTTTTACCATTGTAATGATCTTGATAAGGCGGTCATTTTATTACCGTAATTTACTATCAATTGGAATATATATGCTATTCCTAATCCTATTAGCATGTGCTGGTCCACTCCACCTTCCGGCACCAATGGAATTAGAACGCGCCATCATATTCCTCGCCTATGCTACTCCATTAGTTTTTGCCTGTGCTGCGGATGCTATATATGCTATTATCTGTCGCCCGTTTCGTTACCACCGCTTTACAGAAATCCTTCCAATCGGATTAACTTGTAGCTTAACTTTCCTAACCGTTGAGTATGACTATGTAAAGCCTCTAAGTATTGTTTATGCTCTTCAATCGCGTGGCGAAATAATATGTAATTATGAAATTATGGAAAACTATCCGGAAAAATCATGGACTATTGTTACAACCACTAACAGTATCCAACTTATCATCGACAAAGGCTGGCATATGGAAATTTGTAATTTCTTGAATGCAATGGAAGATTACACCACAGATTCCAGAGTAACCATTCCGACAAAACACGTTTTCTTTTATATCGAAAAACTTCCTTTGGCATACGGTGCTTTTGCTCCTGTAAATGAGCCACTAGCAAATACCGGCCCTGTTTCAAAGGAGAATGCTGAAAAACCTGCAAGTTTTAGTGGCGGCAATGCATACAGCATTACTAACCGCAATCAATTACAGAGCCGGATGTACTTTTGGGCACAGGCATTTAAAAAGAAATACCCTCAGGAATTCCAGATATATTACGAGGATGATTCCTTTATCTGCTACCGTATCACCCAGAATGAATACAACTTATATAATTTTGCAATCGACTATGGTTTTAACAAATAGGAGGGAATTATTTTGACGATATCCAAATCAAGTTTTATTGTAATATCAACCGTAATGGTTACTATACTGATTCTGTTCCAGTTTTCAAACATATCTGCAAACTACGCATCAAATTCCATGCAGAACCCGAATGCAGAACCAAAAGTATCCATCTCAGCTAACCAGACTCTGCTGGATGATGTCCTGGAAATGCCGGAGAACTTCAACACAGCTATTATCGGCAGCCCCCGCAATCAGGAGGCAAACATTGCGGAAGAATGGTGCCTCTACACAAAGCGTACTTACCGCCGCTTTATGAATCTCAGGGAATTTTCGAAAGTTTATTCGAGATACTGTACCCTGCTTATTGTGAATTCTGTTTCCGTGTGTACAAAAAAGGATGTGGAGATTCTATGCCATCAATCAGAGTTAGGCGTAAATATTATATTGACCAGCCTGCCAAATACAACGTTTATCCGCTCCTCCGAGAAGTTCAAAAAACTGATCGGCATCCGCGGCGTATATCAGGCTTCCTACCGTGTCAGCGGCATGACGTTATATGACGGTTTTTTGCTGGGCGGCAAGACAACTTATAAAAAACTTGCAAAGTCTGTCCCTTATTTCCGGCTGAGATCCGGTACAAAAACCTACATAACCGGAATTGTAAAACATCAAAAGGAATTGGAAATTGACAATGAAGACCTCCCGCCTCTCCTCTGGCGTAACCAGACGGAAAACAGTTTTGTCTTTGTTGTAAACTGTGACTTCTTTACTGACCATACCGGGCTTGGCATGTTCTCTGCCATGCTCTCAGAAGCTATGCCATATAATATCTACCCTATTGTAAACGCACAAAACGTCGTCTGCCAGAATTTTCCATACCTCTCCAACGAAAATTCTGAAAAGACGGCTGAACATTACTATTACACCAGCAAGGCGCTCTGTGAAAACGTACTTTGGCCTGATATCGTATCAATATTAAATGCAACGGAGGAAAAATTCAGCGGCATGATTGCCCCTAAATTGGACTACAGCAGCACGGAACAGGAAATTTCCACTGACTCTATCTCCTTTTACTTTGACCAGAACGAAAGAATTTCAGGAGAACTGGGGCTTTCCGGGGATCAGATAGGAAACCTCTCCAGATATGAGGACAAGATAAAATATGACACAGAGATGATGGCAAAACTGACACCGGAGTATACTTTTACCGTCTTTTCCCCCGGGGATATGCCAGAATTTATCTATAGACGTTATCTCGGGGAGAAGACAAAAACTTCCATCTTCTCCCCTGAAAGGCACTCCATCCTTTCCACAATCCGGACCCTGATTACAAAAAAAGGACTGGATACTGAGCCTATTATCTCTTTTTATGATAACAGGATACTGCGGATGACTACCACAATAGACGGTTTTTCCCATAAAGACGCAGAAGACCTCTATCTAAAAAGCATTGAAACTGCCCTCGGATTTTCCACCGTCTATTTAGACTTTACCAGAGCAATTTATCCGACCAAAAAGGGGGATGACTGGACACGCCTGTCCAACAACCTCTCCCGCTACTTAAACACATACTGGAAGACTTTCCGCAAAGGCTTTGACCAGACAACGGTATCGGAAGCCGACCTCAAAGCCCGCCGTTTCCTTGCACTGGACTATTACTCCAAGCGCGAGGAAAATACCATCGAACTCTCTGTCGTCAATATAAAAGAAGATGCCTCCTTTATGCTCAGCCTGAACGATGAAAAAATTGTCTCTGTCAAAGGCGCAGAGTATATTGAAATAGAACGCGGAAAATATGTACTCAATACTTCTTCTGATACAGTTACGATTGAGGTAACTGCTGATGCGATTAAGTAAAATTGAGAAAGGCAGGAATATAACCATGAAAGTTTGTATTGTTGTGGAAGGATGTTATCCTTATGTGGTAGGTGGTGTATCAAGCTGGGTACACAGCCTGATTAAACAGTTCCCAAATGTTGAATTTATCATACAGACAATCGCTGCTGACAGGGACATCCGCGGCAAGTTTGTATATGAAATGCCTGACAATGTCTCAGAAGTTAGGGAAGCATATGTTCAGGACATTGACTGGATTGGCCTTAAGAAAAGACATAAAAAACTTCATCTGAGCAAAAAAGAGTTTGATTCGCTGCAAAGCCTTGTCCTAAATGAAAATGTAGACTGGGATGGCGTGTTTTCTTACTTTGCAAACGAAAATTTTTCTATCAATGACCTGCTGATGGGAAAGGATTTCTTTCTGATAGCAAAGAGCTTATATGAAAAACGCTATGAAAATATTACATTTTCTGACTTTTTGTGGTCTCTGCGCTCTATGTACCTGCCGCTGTTCCTCTGTATGAAAACACCGCTTCCAAAGGCTGATTTGTACCACTGCGTGGCAACAGGCTATGCCGGGGTTCTTGGAAGTATGGCAAAATCCCTTTATGGAGGGACGCTCCTGATTTCAGAACATGGAATCTATTCCCGTGAGCGTGAGGAGGATATCATCAAAGCGACATGGGTAGAAGGCGTTTATAAAAACGTCTGGATAGAGCATTTTAAAAAAATGTCAAGCTGTGCTTATGACAACGCTGACCGCGTCACTTCACTGTTTGAATATGCAAGGCACCTCCAGCTCGAACTTGGCTGCCCGGCCGAAAAAACTCTGGTAACGCCAAACGGAATCGACCCGGAACGCTTTGCCCATATTCCCGGCAAAAAAGAAAACGATGACCAGTATTTTAATATCGGCGCAGTACTCCGTATTGCCCCTATCAAAGATGTAAAGACACTGATTAACGCATTTTATTATGCAAAGCAGCGCGAGCCATCCCTGAAACTCTGGATTATGGGGCCATGGGAAAAGGAAGACCCCTACGCCAAAGAAGTATTTGCACTGGTAGACACACTAAAACCGCAGGACCTTATCTTTACGGGCAGGATAAATGTCACAGAATACCTTGGACGCATGGACGCCACTATCCTCTCCAGCATCAGCGAAGGGCAGCCCCTCACCATTCTGGAAGGCTTTGCGGCAAAATGCCCGGCCATAGCCACAAATGTAGGAAACTGCGAGGGGCTTGTATATGGGGAAGGCGAGGATAAACTGGGGCCTGCCGGGATCGTCACAGATACCATGTCGGTAGCCGGGCTTGCCGATGCTATGGTAAAGCTTGCCAGGGAACCGCAGCTTGCCAAACATATGGGGGAGGTCGGCTATCAGCGGCTCATGTCAAAATACCAGCTTTCCCAGATGAAGGCAACCTACAATAACCTATACCATGAGATGGCAGAAATCAGCGGATGCACGCTGGACGAAAAACCTTTCCTGCGTGCAGATAAACGGTAGTTTCCTGATAAACAGGTTTGTCTCTGCGCTGCGACGCAAACCTGCATGATGCATAGAGGGCAGTGCAGAAATGAGGTAAAACATGGCTAGTTTAGGAAAACATGTAAAAAAATCATTCGAAAAGAGAACGATTTCTTCTACCCTATTTGGTATTCTGATTAGTACCATGACAACAATAGCGCCTATGCTTTTAGTTATGGGTGGGATTATTGCACTCTATTTACTGCTTGATTACAAATCTGTAGTATATTCAGAGCGTGTGCTTTTTACCTGCAGCATACTGTATATCTTTATCTTCAGCCTAATGTGTACTGCGCCCTTTAACTCTGTTATTTCGCGCTATGTTACAGATAAAATCTTTGAAGAACAGTATGATGCCATACTGCCCTGCTTCTACGGCGGGATTTTCCTGAACCTGACAACCTGCTGCATCGTCGGCATTCCATTTTACCTGTATTCCTATTTTGTCGGCGGCATTGACCCTATTTTTACATTTACCTGTTATGTGTGCTTTCTTGCCCTGAGCATGACATTTTATTCCATGCTCTACCTTTCCATTACGAAGGATTACAGTAAGATTTCACTGTTTTTCCTTCTGGGCGTAATTGTTATGGTCCTTTCTGCCCTTCTCTTCAACAAGATACTGCACTGTTCCGTAACATACAGCATGCTTGCCGCCATTACCTGCGGATTCCTGACGATTTCCCTCAGCGAATTCGCCAATGTAAAAGGCTATTTCCACACAAATAACGAAAGTTACTTTGGTTTTATGGCATACTTCAAGGAGCACTGGCAGCTTGCCCTGACAAACTTCCTGTACTCTCTGGGGCTTTATATCCATAATTTTATATTCTGGACCGTATCAGACTGCATTATCGTGCGCGATACCTATATCTGCTATCCACCTTACGATATGGCAACCTGCATCGCCATGTTTACAAATATATCAGCAAGCGTCATCCTGATTACCCAAATTGAGCTTCATTTCCACGAACGGTACAAGGCATATTCCGAGGCAGTCATCGGAGGACGGCTCATTGACATCGACAAGGCAAAAAACCGCATGTTTTCCCTGCTGTCCTACCAGTTAATGGATGTTGTGCGCAACCAGTTTATTATTTCCGTATTGATTTACCTGCTCTGCATGGTATTTCTCCCTCAGTTCGGATTTGCCGGCCAGGTTATGGAGATGTACCCCTGCCTTGCAGCAGGATACTTTGTCATCTTTTTATTGTATTCCTGCATTATTTTCCTGTTTTACTTTAATGACAAAACAGGCTCGCTTCTGACAACTATTGTATTTGTAGTGATAACTGCGGTTTCCAGTGTCTTTGCCAAAAACCTTCCGCCTATCTGGTACGGAATCGGGACATTCCTCGGGGCATTTGCCGGATGGATTATTGCGTATTTCCGTCTCCGCTGGGTTGAGAAAAATATAGATGAACATATATTCTGCAAAGGCACCCTGATTCCATCCAAACATGAGGCTATGCCGACCAGTGTCGTGTTCCCTATTGATATTACGGCGCCGCCGGAAACGGAGGAAGAGGTATGACACTTGCATTACAACTGATTATTATCGCTCTTGGCATTTTTTTACTGATTGTTATAATGAATGCCGCAGTACACAAAAAAATATCAGAATCCCACGCACTGCTGTGGATCGTGCCATGTTTCCTGATTATCATAGGCGGCATCTTTCCGCAGGTTACATATATTCTTTCCGATATGTTCCATACAGAATACCCGCCTGCCGTAGTTTTTGCACTGGCTATCATTATCAGCTACCTGATTCTGTTCCAGTGTTTCAAGTCACTCTCCGTGCTGGCAATCAAAAATAAAGAGCTTGCCTCACAGGCAGCGCTCTTGACGGAACGTGTGAGAGTTCTTGAGCAGACCGTGCAGAAACTGCAGGAATCATGCGGACAGGAGGAAGATGGGGTAGGACCATGAAAAAGATATTATTTGTCATGAATACGATGGGACGCGCCGGCGCTGAACGGGCACTGATTGCCCTGCTGAAAACACTTCCCAGAGAGGAATATGATATCTCACTTCTAGTCCTCCTTAACCGCGGGGAAATTTTTGATGAAATTCCAGACTGGGTTACGCTGCTTAACAAGCATCCTGATAACCGCTCCGTTTTATCCATTGGCGGAAGGGCCGCCCTGATTAAGACGACATTGCGCTGCTTTTTCTATCATCTGCGGGGATTCGGCCTTCTTGGATACCTGCTGCGGAATTTTATTCTCCAGCTTAAAAAGCATAGAGTAAGCCTTGATAAGCTTTTGTGGCGCGTCATTGCAAACGGCACCAAAGTGCCTGACGGTACATACGACCTGGCTGTCGCCTATCTGGAGGGGGGAAGCACATACTTTGTGGCAGATTTTGTCCATGCAAAGAAGAAAGCTTCCTTCGTCCATATAGATTATGAAAAAGCCGGATACGGCAGGAGCCTTGATTTAGATGCCTATTCCAAAATTGACCGCATCTTTTCAGTCTCTAAAGAGGCCGGGGAAAGTTTCTGCCGCATCTATCCGGAATATACCGATAAATGCCGCCTTTTCCGAAATATCATCGATACTGCGTGGATAAAGGAACAGAGCCTGAAAAAACTTCCCGCGTCGGATCCTTTTGCCAAAAGCACTGCAAAATACAAGCTCCTTACCATCGGCCGCTTAGCGTACCAGAAAGCTTATGATATTGCAATCCCGGCGCTGCGCCTGCTGCGTGAGGAAGGCCTTGATATCGACTGGTTTGTGCTTGGGGAAGGCCCGCTGGAGGGGGAGCTCCGCAGCCAGATAGCAAGGGAAAAACTTACAGGGCATTTTGTTCTGCTTGGCAGCAAAGCCAATCCCTATCCATACTGCCGTCTGGCATCCTTATATGTCCATGCCACGCGCTTTGAGGGGAAAAGCATTGCCATCGAGGAGGCGCAGGTGCTGGGGAAGGCAATTATCGCCTCAGATTGTACCGGCAACAGGGAGCAGATTACCCATGATGTATCCGGCTATCTGATTCCCCTTACTGCCGAAGCGATTGCATCAAGTGTCAAGAAACTGCTCACAGATACAGATAAGCTGCACCATTTCGAGCAGGCAAGCAAACAAGTTAATTTAGCACATTCCGAGGATATGAAAGCTTTTTATGAGTTACTTTAATATATGTGCGGAAATGAGGTGACCATGAAACACGATTTATTGATTATCATGCCGGCTTATAACGAGGAGGCATCTATTGGTAAATTCTTAGGCAGCCTGAAAGAATTCGGGATTCTGGAATATGCCGATATTATTGTTATCAACGATGCGTCTGCTGACCACACGGTGGAAATACTGCAAATGCTGAATGTTCCATTTATCAGCCATCCATATAACCTTGGCTATGGCGCTGCACTACAGACCGGCTACAAATATGCCGTGACAGGGGGATACCGCTATATCATCCAGATGGACAGTGACGGGCAGCACGATGCCTGCAATATCCCCAAAATATATGACTGCCTCCGCCAGAAGGATACATTGGGGAACAGGCCGGATCTGGTTATCGGCTCCCGCTTTTTAAAGGAGAGCCAGAGCTTTCCGATGCCCTTTACCAAAAAAGTGGCTATTCGTTTCTTCCGGAGAGTCATCAAAATTGCCAGCCATCAGGTTATCACTGACCCTACCTCCGGGCTGCAGGGTCTGAACCGCCGCGTCTTTGAATATTATGCGCGCTTTGGGAATTTCGATAACAATTATCCTGATGCAAATATGCTGGTGCAGATGTCGCTCCTCGGATATCAGATCAAGGAAATCCCAGCCACAATGCATAAGCGCACTGCTGGAAAAAGTATGCATTTCGGAATTATAGAACCGCTTCTGTACATGTGCATTATGCTCTTTAGCACTTACAATGTATTTGTCCGCAGCAAATGGAAACTTTTACAACAGCCGATATACGATAAAGGTGGTAATAATCCAGATGAAAAAATTTAAAAAAGCTTTGATCATTATTATTTGTCTTCTCGCCATTTTACTGATAGGAGGAGGAACCATTTTGCATTACTATAAAACAAGGCATTATATTACTGCTTCCCTGAAAGAAGAAATGGGGCAGGAAATCACCGGCGCCTTAAACCGCCCGGACTGCGGCTGGTATCAGCTCCGCGCTTATTATCTCCGTCCCGGAACTGCTTTGTCTGCCAGTGACTTGTACGTAAATCAGACTGATGACAGCGGTTATACGTACCGTCTATCGCTGGTAGAATTTAATCTGGCAGGGTACAGGGACCGAGAACTTGATGAAACTGCCCTTAATAATATCAGGCAGGTCCTTGAACGCTTTTCCGGCACAAAACTGTCAGTCATTGTCCGCTTCCTCTACGACTGGGACGGCCTTGGCCTTGAAAAAGAGCCGGACGATATTGCCATCATACTACAGCATATGAAACAGGCTGGGGCTATACTAAACGAGTACGAAGATATCATCTACACAACACAGGGAATCTTTGTCGGAAGCTGGGCGGAAATGCACCATTCCAAATATTTATCTGCCGAGGATATGACGAAGCTTCTGGTATGTTACGCCAGTGCCACGTCCCCTTCTATCTACCTTGCAGTAAGGACGCCTAACCACTACCGCACCATTTTACAGGAAATGGAAGAGCACCCTGAGCGATACAGCCAATACGATATCAGTATAGAAAATATAAAATCAAGGCTCGGGCTTTTCAACGATGGGATGCTTGGCTCGGCATCTGATACCGGGACATACCAGAATCCCCCAGATTCCGCTGCCCGGAGTGCAGAAGAACTGCGCGCCGATGAACTCGCCTTCCAGAATAAACTCTGCAACAATGTACCAAATGGCGGTGAGGCTGTAATAGACAACCCTTACAACGACTGGAAAAACGCCATTAACGATTTGAAGGCTATGCATGTCTCCTATCTCAACCAGATGTACGATGAAGCCGTAATTAACAAATGGAAAAACAGCATATATCAGGAGGAGGGCAGCATCTATAATGAGATGACAGCCTATGACTATATTACCGACCATCTGGGAGCACGTTTTGTACTGAGAAAGTGCGATTTCTCCTATACGCCATACCAGAAGGGCCCGGCAAAAGGAAGCATTACGCTGGAAAACACTGGGTTCTCTAACCTGTACCACCCGAAACGGTTCACACTGACCCTCACCAGCCAGAAAACCGGGGAAACGATTACACTCCTTGACTCAGACAGGGAAAAGGACGATATAGACCCCTGCAGATGGAACAGCGGGGAAAGTATAACACTCCCTTTTACCCTTATGCCATTTGAACTGGCAGACGGGGATTATATGCTGACTGCAAGGCTCACCGAGCCGGACAGCAGCGCCGTCATTTCATTTGCAAATGACGGCTATGTGGAGGCCCTTAATGGGTACAGGCTGGGGACAATCACCATAGAACGCTGATATTAGCTATTTCAGAAAGGTTTGGTATGATATATGGCAAAAACCGACAACCCTATTATAAGTGTCGTAATACAGACGAAACGTACACCTCCTATGATATTAAAGCGGTGTATCCAATGTATCAGGGAACAGACCATTTCCCAGATTGAAATTATCCTTCTGGACTCCAATGACGATGAAAGCCAGTATAAAGAATCTATCAAGGAGGATAAAGAGCTTTTAGAAAATATCATATATCTGGAAATCCCAGAGGGCAGGGAATTTGTTAATGGCAAAAATACTGCTCTGAAAACATTCCATGGGGACTATGTTACCTTTATCTCTGCCCAGGATATCATGCCTGCCGGACGGCTGGAAAAAATCATAGCCGTTATGGAGGAAAACCACTCCTATAACACAGTTTATACCGATATGTCCATCCAGCAGAGCAATGTACTGGAACCTACCGATTTTGGCCTGGTTTCCCACAATTTTGAATATCTGCCGCAGCTTGTCTTCCACCGCGAGGCATTCCAGTGGATTGGCGAGTTCGACTGTGACTTGGTTGCCCACTGCGATGATGATATCTGGTTTCGGCTCAACTCCCTCCACCTGCCGCACTATGTCTCCTCACCGGAGACAACAGTATCCGTATGCCCTGACTGCTACAACAACTACCCGGCGATAGATTCCGCTATCGGCTGCCGCCAGCTTATGGTAAAATATGCTGCCCTGTTCCAGAGAAATAGAAAAATGAAAAAAAGGCATTATAAAAAAATTGCAGAAGAATACAAAAAGGCCCGTGTCCTCCACCGATATATCCAGTTTTGGGCAAAAGCCTTTTTCTTTAAAAAATAGCATTTATTCTCGCGTACACAACGAGCCAAACGCAAGCTTGCTTGCACTTGGCGACTGCGCGCGGGGTATTTGACTGTTGATGCACCGCCGCACACCGAGAACTTTCCTGTAGATTGAAAATATTCCGGCTGCCTTAACTGCGGTATCCATTTGGATTTTTGCTCTGCCACCGCCATGCATCCTCGCACATTTTGTCAATGTCACGCAAAGCCTCCCAGCCAAGTTCCCTCTTTGCCTTAGAAGCATCTGCGTAACAGATGTCAATATCCCCTGGCCTGCGCTCCACGATTTTGTAAGGAATCTGCTTTTTACATGCCTTCTCAAAATTATGGATAATATCAAGGACACTGTACCCAATTCCGGTTCCCAGATTGTATGTAACAAGCCCGGGATTGTGCTGCAGCTTTTCCAGCGCCCTGATATGGCCGATTGCAAGGTCAACTACATGAATGTAGTCTCTCACACCTGTACCGTCCGGTGTATTATAATCATTTCCAAACACCCTGACACATTCCAGCTGCCCAGATGCCACTTTAGCCACGTAAGGGAGCAGGTTATTTGGAATCCCATTTGGATCCTCCCCAATCTCACCGCTCTCATGTGCACCAATTGGATTGAAATAACGCAGCAATGCGATATTCCAGCTGGAATCTGACTGGTAAAGGTCACGGAGCATATCTTCAATCATAAGCTTTGTTCTGCCATATGGATTGGAAACAGAAAGGGGAAACTCCTCGGTAATAGGAACACTCTCCGGCAGCCCGTACACTGTCGCAGATGAACTAAATACCAGTGACTTCACCTCATACTTCCTCATTATTTTTAAAAGGCAGATGGTGCCACACAGATTATTTTCAAAATACTCTAACGGTTTTTCGCAGGACTCGCCCACTGCCTTCAGGCCCGCAAAATGAATTACAGCGCCAAATTTCTCTTTTGCAAAAATATCATCCATCGCTTTCTCATTGCAGATATCCTCCTCATAAAAAGTAATCTGCTTTCCTGTAAGCTTTTCTACCCTGCGAATAGATTCTTTGCTGGAATTTACCAGATTGTCAACTACTACAATATCGTAACCGGCATCCAGAAGCTCTACATTTGTATGGCTGGCAATAAATCCAGCGCCGCCTGTAACTAATACTTTCATTCTTATACCCCGCCTTTCTAATGGTTCCTCCCATTCGCACATTATAATAAATATATCGTCCATTTTTCCCAAGGCAGTTAATGATAAGAGTGCAGGTGGCGATTTAGAAAAAATCGATTTTAGCTAGATGATGATGCCACTGAAAGCGGCATGCCAGTTTTATAGCAAAACGGGATTCCCTGCCAGGCTTCTGTAAGTATATAGCAGGCGATAGGAGGATTCTAATCTGGCTACTCGTAGATTCACCAGTTACTTTGGCTTGTAATCTGGCTACAGGACTTTGAAGCCGGCAGGATTCCCGCTGCTGTCACATATTATAACTGCTCCCACTTTAAAAGTATACCTGTAAATTTTACCAAGTACGGTGCTATGTCAAGTTTTAGTACTAAATTAAACCGAGTCCAGCTACTCGTTTAATTATAACATTAAAGTCTCTGGTTGGTTCAGTCCCGTCTACTTTAATCATACCAATAACGTAATCCCATGCCTTTTCTGCTGTCATAAAAGTTCCTCTAATCAGTTCACATATATCTTTAGGATAGCATATTTGTAGGATAAATACCATAATTCCTAAAAAACTCTTTCTTAAAATCCCCTTCTACTTATTTGCCAAGAAAAAGTGATGAAAAATGATGGATATATCCTTAGCAAGCAGCAATAGGAAACATAAAGTTATCTATTCATATAATTAAAATAAAAAGGATAATAGTGTGAAAAATACGTTTTTCACACGCAAATTTGTGTCTGCGCACACTTGCCACAAATTTGTTATGCACAAAGAACGTGTGCAGAAATGAGGATTTTTATGAGAAGAGATAAAAGACATGATGGAATTGATGTCAGCAACTGGGAAGGGGATATTAACTTCCGCAAAGTCAGAAAATCTGGTATCCGCATTGTCTATATAAAGGCAACACAGGGCAGAGATATAACAGACCCTGATTTTGAACGGAATTACCGGGAAGCAGAACGCGAGAAACTGCGCATTGGATTTTATCACTATGTCACAGCTAGAAATCTGGAAGAAGCCAAGGAGGAGGCCGCTTTCTTCTATGACCGTATCAAAAATAAGCGGCAGCATGCCAGGCCTGCCATGGATTTTGAAGAATTTGGATCTCTGCCCCCACAGGAGATACGGAACATCTCCCTCCAGTTTCTGCGGGAATTGGAGACAAGGACGGGGCACCGCCCAGCCATTTACAGTGACGCGTCCAATGCATCGACTGTCTTTGAAGATGAGCGGCTGCGGGAGTATCCTCTCTGGATTGCACAATATGGAGTAAAAAGACCCCACATGGAAAACCAGTGGAGGCGGTGGAGCGGCTGGCAATACACAGACAGGGGGCATGTCAAAGGCATTCATGGCAAAGTAGACAGAGACTATTTCCGGCAGGATATTTTAATCAGGTAATTTTTTTACTTCGAGAAGATTTCCGTGTCAAAGACACGGAAATCAATTTTCAGTATATATTCATTACTGCCCCTATTAATTTGGTTGCATTTACAGACGATGTTTTCTAAACGATAACTCCCTGTTATCCGTCATTTTTTGTTTGTGCCTGCATCCGGTTATGTTTCTGTTTTTTGCTTCACAGACAAGCAAAACGCCTAAAAAGAAGTACAGGATATGCCTTGCAACATTTCGCCTTTCCGAGGAACTATCTGCCTTGCGGCTTTGATGCTTGGTTTATGCGCCCTTCCGCAAACTTACACCATGCGGCGGATTTCATGGCTTTCCACAGAGGCACTCTCGAATCGCCGGTACTTGCAGGACGTATTTTGCCCTGCTAGGTACCGCTGCGTTATGAGAGGTAGCGGGAGCGTGCCTCCTAGGAAAGCCTGAAACCGCG
>RAYF01000106.1 GCA_003611745.1 bacterium D16-36
TGAATGACTGGATAGCATCTCAGCCTTTATTTATTCAGGCATTGTTCCGTGACTTATGCTGGGAAAGTTGAGTAATTAATCAATACAACCGGCTTATCTGTAATAAAAACGAAAGGACGAAAAGGTATGAAACTTATATATGCTACATATAACCAGTACAGCAATAGTATTGATATAACCACGACAACCCTATGGAGTATGCTCGGTTGGCTTTAGACAATGAGATGCAGGCATGGGTGGATGCGGAGGATAGTCTGGAAGTATGGTGATTTTATGGGTGGATTGCTATGTAATGGCAGTCCGCCTTTTACAATATTTTCAGAAAAATATAAGTGGAATATAAGAAGTGTGCGTGGTACAATTAGGAAGTGAAATTTGAAGTTGGAGGTGAACAATATGTCAGGGTGTTTAAGATTAAGAAATATCTAAGTACATGAAACTTTGTTAAATAGTTTTATGTACGGGCAAATTATTGAAGACTACTTAATAAAGGAGATTATGTAATGATATTTCAAGACAATGTAATAAAAGAATATTTAAAGAATGTATATTTTGTAACAGGAACCCCTTGTGCTGGAAAAACAACCATTTCCAGAGAGCTTGCTAAGCGACATGATTTATCAGTGTATGATATTGATGAGGCGTTTGAAAAGCATCAGAAACTTTCTACCCCTGCTTATCAACCATCCATGAACAAAACTTTCAAAGATGCGGACGAGTTTTTCGGACGAACAGTTGAAGAATACAAGCAATGGTTGATTAGTAACACAAGGGAGCAATTGGATTTTGTATTAATGGATTTGATTTGCCTTTCGCAAAATCAAAAGGTAGTGTGTGACTGTCATTTGATGATGGAACAGGCACAAATGATTACGGAGCCATCCAGAGTGGCTTTTTTAATTAAAGAGCCCTCAAATTTAGTGGATGAGTATTGTAATCGTCCAGACCATCAGGGATTTAGTAATTTTATTCATAGTGCATCTGATGTGGAAAAGGCAAAGGCAACATGCAGCGCAACTTTACAAAGTCTGAATGAGAAGAGTTACAAAGATATAAAAAACAGTGACTTTTTCTGGTTAGAAAGAACACTAGAAAGTACCGTGGAGGATACAGTGGCTCAAGTGGAAAAGCATTTTGGACTTGGGAAGAAAGAGTTTCCAGAAGCAGATTTGGTTCTGAAAAAGGTGGACAAGAATACCGAACTTGCTGAGAAACTGATTCGTTTTGTAGAGCAGTTCTCTTGGGAGGATGTGAAGGAGCATCTTTTGCATATACTACATACATGGGAATATACGGATTGGGAAACACCATTTGTGGCAATGGTAGATGGAGAGATAGCAGGTATGGTTTCTATCATGAAGACAGACTATTATCCCTTGCCTGAAATCTATCCATGGGTATCCAGTGTCTTTGTAGCAGAAAAATACCGAGGATATCGACTTAGTGAAAGGCTCATTGGTTTTGCAAACACATATGCAAAGGAATGCGGTTTTGACAGGACATATATTCCATCAGAACATGTAGGATTGTATGAAAAGTATGGTTATTATTATCTGAAGGATATTGTGAATTATGGTAACGGAATAGACCGATTGTATGTTAAACAATTACATTAATGAGATTTTATGAGTAAAAGTTCTTCTTACTTTCAGTATGGTTAATTGACTGAGAGTAAGATGATTTGGTGCGCCTGTGCGGTTCCTGTACAGTGTCTTGCTGACATTGATGGTATTTACTTTGAAGTCAAAATCAGCCAGCGTGAGTGCCAGCATTTCTCCACAGCGCATGCCCGAATAAAAAAGCACTTGGAAGGCAGTGTGTATCCTGATGTCGCGTACATACTGGATAAAGGTACTGTATTGTTCCAATGTCCAAAAGTTCAGCGAATTATGTCCCAAACTTGAAGAAAAACATAACCAAAAAATCCCCCGAATTTATATATTTTCTCACCAAACATCTCAAGAATGTCTATGATGAAAAAGCTGTTCTATTTTCCTTTTTCAAAAGCCGTTCCCTTCCTGCAATGAAATTGGTATAAAACTAGTATAACATCTTACAGCATGAATATAAACACTTTTAGAAAATATCTGCCAGCAGTTCAAAACAATTTCATTTTAAGAATTTATTGTATTTTATCGAGTCTATCAACATGTCGAGGGATGAGCTTGCAAGGTTGCTGGGTATGGGGATTGTTATGCGGGTGGTCTTTATACGGAAAAAAGGCCGCAGTTTTGTTGTTGTAGTAGGATGAGAAAATCAGGAATACATATTAAAAAATAACTTTTGCTTGGAGAATGTATGGCAGAGCAGAATGAGAAGATAAACAGCAGTTTAAGCTTGGCGCTTCAGGTTTCAGAGAATGAGCTGGTGCAGAGCGGCAGCCTTCAGTTTGGCTATCAGCAGGAGGCCAGACAGTGGCAGGTTATAGTAAAATATATTGGGGATATAAAGTGTTTTGAGGAAATTTTTCAGGATACGAGAGTGGTAGAATTATTGAACTAATATGATTACAACAAGGGAGGAATATATTTCTGCCATTGCAGCAATGCCGGAGATTGAATATATTGAGAAGCCTAAGCGGTTATATTTTAATCTGGAGCAGGGACGGAGTGCATCGTGCATTAATACCATCCAAAAAAATCCACAGGATCAGGGGAGGAGCTTTTTCTGGCAGTTCCAGCCTTGGTTTATCGGGGCAGGGGGTTTTAGTAGGGATTGTTGACTGAGTGGAGCGTGTTATTATAATGTCAAGTTAGTAAGAACCCAACAAAAACAAGGGTTCCCGCTGATTTAGTCCTACGAAAAAAAGCCAAATTAATGGTTATTTTGAGTTAGGATGAGCTCATTTCATAATTCAGAAAACAAAACTTGCAGTTATTTAACACACTGTATATTTGATTATGGCAACCGGCATTTTATGCCAGAAAAACTGAATATTGTAATTTAGATAGGACTAAATTAGCTTTCAATCAAAGTATTGGTAACAGTCTTTGCTGTTCTTTGGATTGCTGACTTAGTCCTATTTTTTTGCCCGGAAAAGGAGGATGTGGAAATGGCAATGACAAAGCGAGAGTTAATTAAGTTCTTGGACGAGATGGTGGAGTTAGCCAGTGAGGAAAGTAAGACAAAAGCAGTCTTGGTAAAGGAAAGATTTATCCGTGACTTTGAGAAAAGTTATGAGTATGAGAAAGAGGTTAAAACAGAGGTTTCCTATCTGCCGCCTTATTATATAGCTGCCATGCCTGATTCCGTACAGGAAGAAATCAGGCAGAAAGTTATAGCAGCGCTTACGGAGCATGGTGAGTGTACCCAGGAAAATGTTGACAGAGCAATGTGTTCTAAAATCTACAATCTGGAGGACCTGATAGATATTCAGGAGTATGTCAGACAGATAGAGGAAGAACAGCGAAATAAAGCGGAGCAGAAACGGAGGGGCGGCAGATGGAGAGAGGCGGGTGGTTTCGATGGGAATTAACGTCAGAATACAGAAATCGCCAAAGCCGCTTGATGTAATCATAGCGTAGGCAAAGCTGGAAAGAGATTTGAAAAGCTGTATGCGGCAGAGGACATTGTAAATGCAGAGGGCAAGATTGCAGTGGCAAAGGATACCCTTGTGGAAAAAGCAGCTACCGGAACGGATGGAACGTGCGTTTTTGTAAGCGACCTGCCGCTTGGTCAGTATTATGTGAAAGAGATAAAAGCACCGAAGGGGTATGTGCTGAATGAGGAGGTCTTTAAATTGGACGCTTCCTATCAGGGAGACGATGTGAAGGTTATCGACTTTTTGGCAGAGTTTTCCAACTACCCGACAAAGCTGGAAATTTCCAAAACGGACATTACCGGGGAGCATGAGTTAAAGGACGCCACACTCTCCATTATTGATAAGGACGGAAATGTGGTTGAGACTTGGAAATCAGACGGAACACCACATGTCATTACCCGTATTCCGGTAGGCGAATATACGCTCCGTGAGGAAACAGCCCCTTATGGTTACAAGATTGCAAATGAAGTGAAGTTTACCGTGGAGAACACGAAGGAGCTTCAGAAGGTTGTCATGAAGGACGAGTTGGTAAATGGTAAGATTATCATTGAAAAAACTGATGCCGACACCGGAAAGGGGATTGCAGGCGTGGCGTTTGTGGCACTGTTAAAGCAGGCGAACACAGATAGCTCAAAAATGGCGGAGGTCATCGGGGTATCGGAGGCACAGCTTCGCTTTGTTACCAACACGCAGAGCGGTATGGGACTTATGAAGTGCGGAAATGTGGTAATTCCTTTTGACAACCAGATTGAAAAGGGAACAGACCTTTACAACCTCTATAACACGAATATCCATGAGAAGATTGCCTTAGAAAAAAGTAAAAATGCCAGTTGACAAAGCGTGATTTTCCTGCTAAATTATAGGTAATGAAAAGCTTAAGTGCTTTTGCGGCGATAGAGAGGAGCTACCCGTCCCGACTTTGCGGGCAATAGAAATACAAAGAAGCTCTCTGCCTATGGAGTAACATAGGATCTGCTCCCAGAATTGCAATTCATTATAAGAAAAGATTAGCCTGGGCTTAATTGCTCAGGCATTTTTCTTTCATACGGAAACAGGAAGCATAAAGAACCGGAGAGGAAATGGCGGATGGCAAATCAAAAACTGTTGGAAGTCTTTTTAGATACAAAACGGATATTGTGCAGCAATGATTATTATATTCATATACCCAAAAAGATTATCCATGTGACAAATTCAGAAAATATGATACCGCACCTGATGGGGATGCAGTACATTGGGAAACCGGATATGTTTACTGGAGACAGGGGTGCCTATATGATTAAGAAAGGGCGTCTGAAATATGATTCCCTTGAAAAACTGATAAGGAAATACTATCGGGGCGCAGATAAACAGGCTTCTATGCTTGCAATGGTAAATGGAAAGATTGACAATCTGCATAGGATTGAAGATATGCTGTCCACTTATTCGGTTTTGTATTTATACGATGTTGCTGCAAATCCTGATTCGGAATTAAAAACAGATTATCTTCTCGTAAATCATTTGGAAGAGATGGTTTTACAATTAGGCGTGGTAAAGGCAGAGCATAAAAAATTACAGGTATATCATTGTAATTCTTTTATGGTTGCTTATAAGAAAAATGAGGATTACGATTTGCATTACAGAAACCTCACACAGCACTATGAAATCAGTAAAATTGTCCGAGAGGATAAAATAACGAAACGGTCAGAGGTAATTTATCAGAGCATGGAGGCGGAGAAGAGGGAACTTATGGGTATTGAAAAAATGCTTGTTTCTGCGTCTGTTCCAGTAAATGAAAAGCTTATAAAAGCTATTTTTCGTTTAAATCAGAAATTCGGCGAATACCACACGCTGGATATGCTTTCAGACAGTGAGCAGATCATAAAAAAATGCCGTAACAAGCGTGACGAAGCATTAGTAAAGGATTTTATCAGTCTGTGGAGGGAGCGGACAGATGGCATATAAGCAGGAGCTTTGGGATGAGGCAAAAAAGAAGTGCCGACTGGGAGAGGAAGAAATTCGTATGGCAAAAGAAATGGGGCTGAACCCGAAAAGCCTGATAAAGAATATCCCAAACAAGAAGGAAATGTGGAAAGCTCCGGTAAAAGACTGGATTCGTGATATGTACGAGGACAGGAAAAGGAAATCAGAGCAAAAATCAGAATAATTAAGTAATCACAGCATCTGAGCCATTTGGTTTAGGTGCTATTTTTGTGCTTATTTTTAAGGCAGGTGAGAAAATTGAACATTAAGAAGGTGGATGACAAGCCGAGGCTGATTCATACCAAAGAGAAAACAAAGCTCCATGTAAAGGCTGCCCAGGAGACAAAGATTAACGGAGACATTGAACCGTGTGCGTTTATTTATTATTCGGATTCTAACATCCGTGAAAAGACGCTGCTGGAAGCATACCGTTCACCTCTGTTTAATAATCAGCCGTGGAATGAAAATATGTTACGTCCATGCCCTGTGCTGGATAATCCCGGAAGATTGAAGGAGGTTGTGGAGAAAGCAGGAGCAAAGAGTACAGACTATCAGAATCTGGAGAGCGCAAAGGAATTTTCCGATAAATGCGTGGAAACAGCAGAGAAGTGGGTTCCCGTGGCGGACCGGCTCTGGCAGGAAACAAAGGAGCGCAAGGCGGGAGGCTGCGCTGCCTGCGGCAGATGAATGAGGATAGTCTATGGAAGAATTATATTTAGTTACAGGTTCAAGCGGCTTTTTAGGACACTTTATTGTGGAAAAGCTGAAAAGTCAGGGAAAGGAAGTAGTAGTTGGGTTAAGGCTGCCGGGGGATAAAGCACATCTGTCTGAAGGAGTAGACTATGAGCTGGGCGATATTACAAAGACCTATACATTGCAGAAATTTTTTGAACGGGCGAAAGAACGGAAAACGATACTGATTCATTGTGCAGGATTCCTTTCGAGAAACGGATCTGGTATTTGTCAAATGCCAGTTTGTTTTTGGACTGACGGAAGAATATCTCCATCGGCCACCGTTCCACATATTTATCCAGAATGTCCTGAGTGCTTAAAGATACATCCATGCTGATAAAAGCCCGTAGGGCTTTCGGAACATGGAATGCATCTTTGGGGTAGCTGATCAGTACCACCGCATTATCAATGCCGTTGCAGGAGAGCATGACAGCCACGGCCTGATGTCCATAATCCTGCTTTCCCTTGAGATGGGACTGATGGAAATACGCATCTTCAATCGGGTGCAGAGCCCGTGACGAAGGCTTTGTTTTGGATGAGATGGTGTCGTCTACAATGCAGAACACAGGCTTTCTGGACTGCCGGGCTTCCTGATAGATGAACTGGACAACGGTACTTTTAAGTATGTCTTCCAGACAGGCATCGTCCCATTTTCCATGATTGAGGAAATGGGCAACCGTGGTACGGTGGCAGGGGCTGTATTTTTCAAAATCGATGGTTTTTCCATGGTATCCAACAGAAAAAACGGATATCAGTATGGCCATGATATGCTTCATGGCCGTTTGTGGGAAAATACGGCACAAGCTTAATTTCTTAAAACAATTGTAAAGCAGTTCTGAATGGTATATACTGTTTTCTATAAGGCATCATCCTTTATGGGTTATTGTTTTTTTAGCAGATACAGTATACACCCACAGAGGCGTGATGTCTTTAGTTATGTGCAATTTTAGACAACTTTGGTAAAAATTCAGATTTGCTCTTTTATAGTAATAAATGGAAGTGCAGATAGACACTACAGGAAAAGTCTGGCATGCGGAAGATGGTTATTCAATATAGTAATCTTCTGTTTTGGAAAGCCTGATGTCATAACCTTTTAATACAGTGATACCCCGTTTATTTCAAAATAAATCTTTTGGATATCAAAAAGGATAATTTATCCGTATAAAATATGTCTGATACTTGTTATGATAAAAGAAAAAATAAGGGGTGTTGCTTTATGAGTAGACATGCGAGTAATAATAAGAAAAATCCGTCCAATGTACTGGCTGGCAGGAATCTATTGTATTTTATTGAGTCTATCAATATGTCGAGGGAAGAGCTTGCAAGCTTGCTGGGGATTGAGAGGGATGCAGTGAATAAGATACTCAATGGCACAAATGCAATTTCCGGCCCATACAACCAGATTTTACTGAATGAGTTAAATTGTGATCTGAATTTTATATATGGAGGGATTGCAAGAAGCGATATGCTGACTAATGATATTAATAGGATAGAACAGGAAGAGTCCTCAAAGGTATTAAAACGGTCGGTTATACGTATGATGAAATACCTGATGGAAATTTTGGATGCTTTGGATTAACAAAAGACGTGAACACTGTATCTATTCTGCTTATGGAGAACCAAATGATTGGAGTGTAGACAAAATACCCATGTGCTTTTTAGCACATTCCCTTCTGGGGCGAAGCTTGCCAAGGAACCAAAGTCAAGTCAAGCCCCGTTGCTCTGCAGCTGGGTGTTTGACTGTTTAAAGAATTTTATGATAACAGTGCCTAAGACATTTATTATTGTTTTTGATGATAAGGAATTTGCGAAAAGCATAGATAATGGAATTGTGTCGATATAGTAAAAAAGTGTTCATAATTTCAGTAGTATTATTAGTTGCAGCTAACAAAATTGTAAATTTTGCCTAAAATGGCTTTAATTTTACCATAATGCATTTTTTTGTCGAAATTTGTGGTATGATGTAATAGTAAATACTTTATTAAACGAAATGCTCTAAGTGATTTTTATTAAGCTTCTTAATATTTAGGGGTGTAGTCACTTAGGGCATTTGTTTTAAAAGGATGAATCTACATATGTAGACAAAGGGGATGTCTCAGGGGAAAAATTTCAGCATCTGTTTCATATCATCCGTTGTTAATTCTAAAACTTCTTTAATTGTTTTGGCTAAAACTGCTGTGCCAGCTTTACGGTATAGTTCATAATGGCAGGGATTTTTTTATGTATGTCTCGTAAGTAGGCATTGGATGCCCCACTGTCTATCTGGGCGTTCTGACATGTGCGGATGTCTGTGGGCGTAATGGAGTTTATGGGCTTATTTTTAAAATATGGCAGGATATGGGTGTTGAAGACACATTTAGCATTGTCAAGTGTGCTCTGTTGCATTCTGTGTGATTCGTCATAATATGCTGGCATAAAAATCAGTCCTTTCTTAAAAATGGGTGCATTTTATAAAGGACTGTGATATACTGGTTTTGTTCAATGTTAGGTATATCATAATCCTTATGGTATCTATCTGAAATGCTCTGGTATTGGCGTACCGAGGCATTTTCAAATTATGGTTGAAAAATATGTTTGTATAGTATATAATATGCTTAACAAGGAAGCCGATACGATAGCAGACACCTATCCGTTTCCGGCGAAAATATTAGTGAAAAATAGCACCTTTAATTTGTCAGGGTTCTTTCTGAACTTTGGGTGTTTTATAAAAAAGCAGGTACATGAAATACCTGTTTTTTTTATACGCATATACTT
>RAYF01000107.1 GCA_003611745.1 bacterium D16-36
AAGCAATATTCAATTAAAATACAGTAACTATGCGGGTTTCAGCAGTTAATGCTGTTATTCCTTGAATAATTCAGGCTAATGGTATGGCCACACCTTTCCAGTTTTCCTTGGGTAATTCTATTATTTCATAATTTCTATCCATCAGTTTGCCTCCAAATCCCAATTTTTCGATGGCTCTATTATATTACAATACCTTTTCAAATGGAATAAAATTTCACAATAATCTTTCATAAAATATCAATATCTGTCGATTATCCCGTTCGGGTATCTGCTTATTCCTGTTTCTTAATTATTCTTTCTGTTGTTTTCTCTTTTCTGTAACGGAAGGCTCGCCACTGGCTAACTCAATCACATCCAGTATGCCACAGTCCAGTGTTTCACAAATGCGGACTAATGTATCCATGCTGATATTTTTCCCTTCTTTACTCATGTTGGCAATCATGTTTGTAGTCAGACCGGCGGCAAGTCTTAAATCCTCTTTCCTCATGTCACGCTCCACCAGTGTATGCCAGAGCGGTTTGTAGCTGATGTGCATATCTGTTTCCCTGCCTTTCTCCACTGTCGGGAATATTTTTAAATAAGCCTTAAAGCTTGGCTTTTATTATAACATCATTCTTGTTATTTCACAAATATTTCTTGACTTAGCCGTTTCCGTCTGGACTGTGCTTTTCCTTTCTGATTTTTTACATTTAATTCGCCATTACATGACTCATCCCATGAGTTCTGTAAGGCATTTAAGCGTCCAGTCAAATTATTTGCGGATTTATCGGCTTCCTCCAATGCACTCCCAGCACCATTCGAATAATCAACTAACATTTTCTCGCAATCAGCCCATCCAGATAATAATGCAGAAAGCTGGTTCGCATGGTGCTTGCCACCTATATTTGTAGTAATTTCACTTTTCAATGGATCATTTTCATCCAGTGAATTATATGTTTTTGCCAAATCTTTTAAAATAGCGATTGGAGTACGGAGTTTTTCTATTCCATCAACCGTCTCTGTCATGGATGCATTCGCTTTATCTAATGTGCCAGTAATTTTGTCAGAAGAGATATTCTGTAAATTAACCAATAAAGCCTTGATGCCTGTACCAGTAATTGTCCCAGCTTCTTTTGTGCGTGCGGATATAGTACCAATCATTGCGGAAAGCTCTTCAATTTTAACCCCCGTATTGGCAGCCATAGAGCCAGCTTTTTCGGTTGCAGTAGCCATTGTTTCCATGTCCACGCTGTGCCTATTAGTAATATAGTTCTGTCCATCCAATACATTGGTCAGCTTTTCTACACTGCCTGCATAGCCATAGGCAGCATTGGTAGAGAGTAAATATTTCTGCGCTACTTCTGCCGTAACATCTCCAGCAGCCTGTGTCAGCAAAGTCAACTCCCCAAGTGCTTTTCCTGCTTCACCATAAAAACCGCTTCTATTCATTTCCTCAATCGCAGTGAGATAATCAGATGAAACTTTTCCAAACTTAGATGCCGTGTCAAATGCCGAGTTACCCAGTTCCTCAAGTTCCTGCTTTGTGCTATTGCTCGTTTTTGAAATTTCTGTAAGTATATCATCATTTGTCTTTATAGTTTTTAATGACTTTTGATAATTTGAGATAGCCATAGAAGCCACACCAAATGCTGAGCCTACCTTAGTAACATTACCAACTAAACTTTTGATACGGTCACTGGTAGATTTAGCCTGATATCCTGTAGCTGAACACTCGCTCTTAAAGAGTTGGAATGAATCTGTCACATCCCTCAAGCTGTCCCTGTCATTTATGCCAGCGATTTTCTCCCTAAGTTTATCTGCTTCTTTTAACAAAGGTTCTGATTCCCTAATTTTCGAGTTTTTGCTTAAGTATGTAGTTAATTGATTATTTAACTTTTCCTTTTTCAAATCCACATTTACAGAAATAGGTGTATTCTGGGCTGCCTTTTTCACATCCGCTAATGCTTTCTGGACTTTTAGTTTTGCCTTTGAACCATCTACATTAATATCAATGTCTTTTAAATCTTTAAATGAAATATTTTGCAATGCCTTATCTATATCGGATTTCAAATTCTTCTGGTCAATCTTAGCTTGTAACTTGATATGGCTGATCTGGCTTTCCAACTGACGGATCGTCTGTTTTATCTGCTGCTTACTTGTTCCTTTTGCAAGCGTTGCAGTTAAACGGAGATTTCTTACTACTTTCTCCAATTCCTTGATATCACTATTGACCTGTTTTTTTGATTTCGCTTTATCCTGCATCGCGACTAATTTTAACATAAACTCATTTTCTTCCAAATAGTATTCCTCCAAATTCTATATATTTTTGCATATTAAAAGAGAGACTACCGAAATAATCTCTCTTATAGTTACTATTGTTTTATTAAATTTTGTTTAAAGCTCTTTTTTGCAGTAATTGCACACCCTTTTTACCCTTCCACTACCTAAAAATCCAGTAAAAAGTGAATACCCTCTATGCATTAACGTGTATTCACAGGACATACAGCGAGGACACCTCACGACTGGTTCTTTTTTCTCTGGGTAAACAAAAGCATCAGGTACATAGGTGCGTAAAATTTCTTTTGCTTTGTCAGAGCTACCAGATGAATCTCTGGGTGGTGCTTTAAATTCTTTGATTAGGAAAAATGTATCTCCAAATTCTTCTAAATTTATCGGTTTATCCCTTAAAGATGTTGCTTTAGTTTTCCTACCCTTTTTATCTTTTTGCCCATAATAATACCAAGTAATCCATTCTTCTTTTCCATTATCTTTATCAGGTGATTCCTCATGATTAAAATTATCATCCATCATAGATGCCCCACAAACTGGACAATTTTTCATGTCTTTTGCAATCTCAAATTTATACTCTGTACCACATTTTTCACATACGATCTTAGCCATACCTTACCACCTGCCTTTGCTTCAACTTTTTCTTATTATATCACTCCTCCCATACAAAAGCAAACATATATTTGGTATTATTGTCCTGATTTTTAAAATTTTTTCGTAATAATCTTAACTTTATTTCTCATTTTCCTTTAATATTGGATTTTCATTGCGATTTACAATATGGATTATTGATTTTGATTCATTTTTTAATGATTGTCAAGATAATCATTGAGAGCCACTAAAGATTCTGGGTAAAGATCGCGTTTTCCATTCATGAACTTAGAAATAATTTCACGCGGAATTCCTGTACAATTAGAAATATTCTTTTGGCGTACTGCTTTTGTTTTTTCTAACAATTTCTTTCTTACCTCTTCCTGTGCTACCATATTTCACCTTCTTTCATTTTTGATATGTCACATTCTATGTTAATAAAATAAATGAGACATACATATGAAGTAGTTACACCACAAACATATCATGCCTCATTCATCGCTAAAAGCTCAGTCGCACGGTTACACCCTTTGACTTAATAATATTATTATGTAAAAACTCAAAAAATATACACAGGCCACGGTTACACCCTAGTATGTTCATTAAATATAAGTTTATCACATTTTTCTACTATGTCAACAAGAACTTTTGTTCTAATCCAATAATTTCTTAAATCCAAATCTTTCCTGCATATTCTCATTATACCCTTTATAAACTTTCTTTGCAAAAGTTTCATAAAGATTATAATAATCTTTTGCATTTATAATATGTCTTATAAACGATATTGGAATAAAATCTGCCAACTGCACTCCTAAATTATTATCTGATTTCAATGGAAAACTTAATATGGACAATCTATCCATTATTGTTTTAGAATTTATATACAATGTACCTCCTGTCAAAAGTCTATAGTAGCATATCTGCAAAAATTTATTTTCATTTGTGTTCCTTGACTCAATATAAAATGAACCTATTGCATTCTTCTCAGTTAGAAAATGTACGAAATTTTCTAAAATCGTTTGTAATGTGATATCATAGATGTCATTAATGCGATTATAATATATCTTTTTATATTTTGACACATCTATGGAAGCAACAAAAACATAAATTTCTAACTTATTAATTAACTTTTCTATCTCTCCAAACAACTCCGTCCTTATATTATTATCCGATAGAAACTCAAATCCATTAATATTTTTACGCATGTCATACAAATGTAATGGCAAATTGGGGTCTGGCATTAACCTATGCTTGAGCGAACTTAACTCTGGGGATAAAATATTTTCATAATCCTCTTTTAAAATCGCATATCCTCCCAAGGCAAAATAATTTCCATGAGCATTTGGCTTTGTTTCATCTAAAAACAGATAATATTCTTTCGTCATATTTAATTTCTCCAATCATCAGTATTATAAATCACACTATACACCAACAATTGACAAAAATCTAAATTTTACATACTAACATCCAGCAGTAATCAGGTGTGGAATCTGTTACCACTGGATGACCTATATAAACGTATTGCCAATTTACATAGGATTTTCCATACCATACAATCCCCTTCTGAAGGACTGTACGATATATGAGTGCCGTTGTGTATGCCTAGTGGAAGTCAGCATACAGATTAACTCCGCTGTGGATACGGAGTAATACCAATACAGGCGGTGAAACCTGTACTGGCTAACAGAAAGAAAAATATTTGGCAGAGCATGAATTATACTCTGATAACGAATTTTTATGTAAAACTGCAATTTCCATTACAGTAATTACCGCTTTGTACAAGGGATTTGCGCTGCCAGCAAGCCTCCACACCATACTGACAGCCCCTTGTAACAGTAAGACATCCACAACATTTATAATAACACCTTTTGGGTGGTATTACATTAACAGAATCTACGGCTTATAAATGCCTTTATCTTCTGGATTTTTGCATCATCATAGTCAACCCTCTTACAGAACCAGTCTGATAAATACTGTGGGGAAATCCCCATATATGTCGACAATGCCCTTTTTTGCAGATGGTATTTTTTCAGGTAAGCAACCACTGCATCCCTTAATTCATCCTGCATAGATTACCTCCAAACGCATATTATTATATGGACTGCCGCTACTCCCTCTTCCTAGTTTGGTTTGTACAAGTTTCATATGGCATCATCAAAAAACCCTTATATTTCAATGGTTTCACACATTTATGCACAATCATTTTTAACAGAGGATGTAACTTTTTCTCTGATTTTATCCTTAACAATGCCTGTCAGATCCCTATAATGAACCCCTCTGGATAATACTTCACTGTAATTTTCATTTATTTGTATATCTTGTAACAATAAATGGTTATATTTATCAACAGATATAGCAAGCAGCCCTAATTCTTCCAATATTTTTATATCCCTATCAAAATATCTCCTGTCTATGTCTGCCAGCTTACATAATGCTGTTTTTGTGATACGGTTATTTTTATTGTGTATAATGCTAATGGAATCCGCATTGCACTTTCGGCATGTATAAATTAATACCAGTAAGAGCCTCCTGCAATCTGTATACCGTTCGGTTTTTGTTGGAATCGACTTTTTTATCCATTTGATGTCTTCCTTATATAAAGCCACTTCCCTTGCTGCATTCTTTTCATTCTCAAATTCCCATATCTGATAATTATCTTCTTTATATTTTTTGTAATCTTTAAGATATTTCTCAGCTTTTTGTCCCCTCTTCACCAGCCTGTCCATATCCGGGTTTCCAACATGGGAAAAGCCGCATTTTACACGTTCCACTAATCCCTCACCAAAGCAGCCCCATAGAATAGACTTATCCCTGTATTTTTCCATAAATTTCTTATCTGAGTAATAAATTGTGATAAGCATATCAAGTAATTCAGATTCATCATGGTTAACTGAAAGCAATTCTGCTTTTGCATATTCATACAATGAACCATACTTCCTTTGGTTTTCTCTATTTGATTCATTTGTATTTTCAGTATCATTGTATTTTGCATTATTAATCTCATACAGCCATTCCTGCATTTCAACCAGCTTATCCCTGACATTTTTGTATCTGTGGCTTGTAATGTCGGGAGGCATAGAAGGTATTAAATTTTCCCAATGGAATTCTTCTTCAGCATTAATATCCATATTAATATTTCCAATTTTTTCTTCCATATAATGGCAGATCTGATTCATGGTACAGTCCGTATTATCAAACAATTCCGAAATAATACTGGCATCCACTAACTCATTAACCGCTTTTAACTCCTTTTCCATACTTCTCCTTTTTCTGCCGGAACGGAGATATTTCATAAAATATGGCTTTTTATGCTTTTTTAACAGTTCCAAGATACATTTAGGAATATTTGCTTCTTCTCCATGCTTGGCATAGTCAATAGTGATCGATCCGACAATGCTCATAATTTTTATATAGTCCTGTACCGTGTCTGGCCCTTCCAAAGACCACAATGTTGAAATCGGGTTTATTACATTGCCGATATTATTCTTATATCCTTTATAATCACAATCGACTACCTTTTCCAAATCACTGACAATGACTTTCTTATTCCCCTTTTTGCCAGCATAAGGATATTCTATTTTCTCATGGTAAATTGTGTTGGAAAACTGTTTCATTGCCTCTTCACAGATAACAGGGTTATCCACTGTCAACACATGGTCGCCATCAAAATCTGCACTGTTTAACTTGAGCGCAACCGTATTTCCAAATACAGCAACAATAATCCCTGTTTTCTGGTAAGCAAACCATTTCTCCATCTCACCGCTGGTAACAGCCATCACTGGCGAATGTTCCTGTGCAATATGCGGTGAACGTATAATATCCACATATGGCGTCCCCTCCAGATGGTGGTTCCAGTAATTTGAATATATCTGGTTATATTTCAACAGGCCAGTAACAGGCAAACCAAATATGTGCTGCATCAAAGCATATAAATCAGGGGTAAGTGTCTGGTAATTTCCTTTTACGGTAATCTTCCCAACATAAGCCCTCTCCTTTGCAGATTTCAAATCCTGTTTAATCTTCTTTTTTATAAATTCATCATTGAAGAGGGAATGGTTATAATACATTGCCTGATAATATGACGGATATTCTGACCATTCAATATCATTTCCCTTATCATCTTCGCTGCATATTCCTCTATATTTTAAAAATCCTTCCACACTTTTACATGCAGCAACATAACTATCTGCTGTTGGGGCGCATAATCTTTTAATGCCATCCCCCGAAAAAGATAATGTCTGTAACGGCTGATATGCCATCACTGTAGTATCCTCTAATTCAGAAAATGTAGCGTCATACTCCGATATATTGAATGTACGTTTATAACCATATGCTTCCTTGTCAAATTCTTCCCGCCATTTCTCCACAGAAGTATACAGATCATGGAATTTAAACTGGCTTTTTGTCAATATACAGTCTATTTTATCCTTAAACAAATCCCATTTTTACCGTTAATGTCAATTATTCTGCTTACATTATAAGTTTTTGCAAATTCCTCTATCGGCATTGTATACAGTTTTCCTTTTAAGCATGGAATACACCTAAACTGAAAAGATGCAGGGATATAATCTAAATTTAGTTCCTTGCTCCATTTCTCCGCCATATTTACCGTAACGATCCCAGCCCCATCAAAAAGATTGGTAGGAACCCTCTTCACTTTATCATGCAATACACTGAATTTTCGGTTTATATTCCCTTCACTATCCCATGTATCAATTTCCCTGACAACATCTACCTTTGCTTTCACCATGATTTCCTTATCATCAACCACAACAATCTTAGGCATTGATACTGGGATACTGTCTGTAGCAGCAAGCCCAATATAAGAATTCCATTTTGACATAAACTTATATTCCGTATCAGCATCTATCCCGCAAAGCAGGATATCCATTGCCTTATCCCATATATTTTCTGCCACAAACATAGCTTTCTGTGCCCTGCTGTGGCTAGATGAAACAATAATCCGTTTATACTTCCTGCCATTATATGTAATAATACAGCCAGATTTTTCCATCTGCCCCTTATATTTTGTATATGCCCTCCCCACTTTTAACGATAATATGTTTTCAATGTAATCCCTGTTCATCTTGCTTCTCTTTGTTTTTCTTTTTGGGACTTCACCTTCCTTTGACAGAAAACGGATAATGCGGATTAACTCGGATTCTGCTGTAAGTATCATATGTTTTCTTCTGTCATGTTTGGTTTTGCGCCCTACAGATTTGTCAAACTTTTTCTTATCACCCTCGCTTAAATCGTCCCTATTTATAACATTTCCGCTTTCATCAACGATATCTGGAATAAATTCATACTTATTTTCTTCATCCAGTTCTTTCATTTCTAATCTGTTGATATATATTACTTTGGCGGTTAAAAATCGATTTTTTATATCATCTTTTATCAAATATGATATACTGAGTACATGGAAAAAATTAATCTAACCAAGGTTTCTGAGGAAACCAGAAAAGTAATAAAGAAACAGGTAATAAACCTGTTGAAAAAGAAAATAAAACATCAGGAAATAGCTGACACATTAGACATTTCACTGCAGGCGGTCAGAAGGATATCAAGCGTATATAAAAAGGAGGGCGCGGATTGTCTTAAGGAGAAAAAACGTGGACGCAAGTTTGGTGAAAAACGGCAGCTCAGCCCAGAACAGGAAAAAGAAATCCAGCGTATCATAATAGACAAATGCCCTGATCAATTAAAATTGAATTTTATGCTTTGGACACGTGCTGCGGTATGCCGGCTGGTTATGGATAAATATGGTATCAGCATTACACAGCGTAATATGAGCGAATATTTGAAAAGATGGGGGATGACATGCCAGCGTCCAACAAAAAGTAAACGGTAGATAGCATGTACCTCGACTGATTTGGTCAAAAATAGGATAATAGACTATATATCTATTATGAGTATC
>RAYF01000108.1 GCA_003611745.1 bacterium D16-36
AACGTATCAAAATTTGAACACTCCATCAAAGGAGTGTTTCATGTTTTAATGACGCCTATCAATTGGGCGCTTACGTTGGATCAGTTAGCAGATTTCAAAAATCATCCGTTTAAGGTGGAAATGAATACGGAATTATTTGAGCTGATGCAGAGTATTGAAAAGGAAGGTGTTCTGGTGCCGTTGCTTGCAAGACCAAATTTGGCAGGCGAGGGATATGAGCTGATAGCAGGGCACAGGAGAAAGGCGGCCAGTAAGTGGGCAGGGGTGGATAAAGTTCCTGTTATGGTTGCGGAATTGGATGATAACCAAGCGGTAATCGCAATGGTGGACAGCAACTTGCAAAGGGAGCATATCAAGCCAAGTGAAAAAGCGTTTGCTTATCGTATGAGATTGGAGGCAATGAAGCAGCAGGGGAAACGGACGGATTTGACTTCTTGCCAAGTTGGCAAAAAGACAGAAAATTCAACTGTGGAACTTGCAGAGGTAGAAACTTATATGGCTGAAAATGGAGAATGGGGAATACGGAATATGGAGAAATCAGGGAAAATAGATTCCAATAAGGAACTGGCAAAGCAGGTAGGAGAGAGTCAGCGGCAGATTAACCGATATATCCGTCTGACTTATTTGATACCCCAAATATTGGATATGGTAGATGAAGAAAAGATAGCATTTACTGTTGCTGTGGAGTTATCCTATCTGAATGAGGAGGAACAGTATGAGCTTCATGCAGTAATGGATATGGAGCAGTGTACACCATCGCTGTCACAGGCAAACAGATTGAAACGTATGAGCCAGTCAGGAACGTTGGATATGGATGCTATTTATTTGGTAATGGAAGAAGAAAAACCAAACCAGAGGGAACAAATCAGGATTCGTTCTGACAGATTGAATCCCTATTTTCCAGAGGACTATACGGACAGGCAGAAGATTGAACTGATAGAAAATCTTGTTAAGGAATGGCATCGGGAACAGGTGCAGTCGAAAAGTAGATAAGGAGGATATTATGGCAAGTGGAGATTTGTTTCGTGCGTTTACAGTACGGTTTTCCCTTAAGAAGGGGCAACATGTACGGATGCTGCAAAAATTTGAAGATAGGAAACTGAATGATGGCAAGTCAAAAAATCAGGTTGTTATGGATGCATTAGAAATGTACTATAATTCACTGGAAAACGATAGTGATACAGAAGAGAATAAATTGATTACAGAGCAGTTGCTGGAGCTGCGATTGATGAAGTTCAGGCAGGAGTTTAGGGAAGAAATGTTGCGGGAACTTTTCAATATCTTTGTCAGTGGCAGGATGGCAGGACAGTCGGTTATGGTATCTTCTTCCAATGGGGAATCACATGTAGAAGATGTAAAAGAAGATGGGGCGGCAGATATTAGTGGAATGCCGGATGTTATGAACAAGATAATGAGCTGGAGTGATAGTTAGGACAATGAGAGCAACAAAATGGATAAGGGAAGGCAGGAGACTTTCTTTATCCGTACATATGGATGGAGATATATTATGAGTAAAGAGTTAGCAGAGATTATTGAGGAAAATAAAATTGTGTACCACTTGGCAGAAGATGGGTGCTATTATCCTGATTTAGGGATACCGGAGGGAACACATTACAGCATAGGGAAATACGGACTGATGCGATGGGAGTATCTTCTGACAAATTGCAGAAGTGAGTATATCCGGCTGTTGCTGGATGGGAAGTTGAATGAATATCTTCATGAAGTGGACGAGGAGTGCCATGCAAGGGTGGAACTGCTTGTAGAACAGATGAAAGCTGGGGCAGGGATTACGGAGGAACTAAAGGCTGCCAATCAAATGAAATGGTTAGGTCTTGTAAATAATGTCAGAATTACGGCAGAGGAGATTGTGCAAAGGGAAATAGTATATGTGTGATTCTGTATGTATGGGAAACTGCCCCTATTCTTTTTTGAAATAATTAGTTTTGCTGTGATAATTCTCTGGAAAGCCCTAGTGATACAGGATTGATATAACATTCCCCCTTTTTGATATGGCAATGATATAGAAACCAGAAAAATGATATAGGCATGATATAGTGTCTGCAACTATGGAAATTTTTAGCGATATAGAAATGATATAAAAATCGAAAAAACGATATAATGTTAAACTGTACCCCATGTCAAGGACAAATTTTTTACTACCTTGACATCAGGCAGCAATCCCATATGGGGATATAATTTAATTGTTAACAGGGATGGAATAATCCGGTATTGCCGGAGGATTTTCCACCTTGAGCGGATATACCCCGGACACAATAAACCGGTAGTATTCGTTTGGGGAGAGCTTGGCAAGCTCCCAGCAGTAACGCTCGTTATTGTAGTAGTCAATCCAGTCATCAATGATGGATTTGGCTTCTTCAAAAACTGTACAGCCGTTTATGTTTATTTTGTCCTTCATGTGGCCGAAGAAACTTTCCTGCGGGGCATTGTCCCAGCAGTTGCCACGTCTGGACATTGACTGGCGCAGCTGTGAGTTTTTAACAAGCTCAATGAAACTGTAGCTTGTATAGTGGCATCCCTGGTCACTGTGGATAAGCGTCTGTGTTTTCAGTTCTGTCCCATGTTCACGGGTGAGCATATCCACTGTTTCAAGGACAAAATCAACCTCCAGGGAAGGGCTTACAGCATAGGCAAGCACCTGCTTGGTAAAGGCATCCAGAATGGTTGATAAATATGCAAAAACCCCATTGTATGGCAGGTAGGTGATGTCAGTCAGCAATACCATGCGTGGCCCGTATTCCTTAAAATTCCGTTCCAGCAGGTTAGGTGCGACATTGCTTGTACGGAGAGCTTTTGCCATCCTGCGATAAGGGTTGGCTTTTCTTACCGGGCAGGACAGGCTGTATTTCTGCATGAGCCTGCGGATTTTTTTCAGGTTCATGGTTACAGGGGGATTCCTGTGGAGCAGCTGCATATGGATGCTGCGTGCGCCTTTGGCATAGCCCCTGTGCCTGTATGCTTCAAGGATCAGGTCAAAATCGGCACGGTCCTTTGCTTCGCGTGCTTCCCTTGCCGGCATGGCATTTACCCATCGGTAATAACCGGACCGGGAGACACCGGCAATCCGGCAGAGTTCTGATACCATAAGCACATTGTCTTCCCTGTGGATGGATTCATAAATAAGCGCATATTTAGCGGATGGTGCATCAAGGATCATTTCTCCTGCCCTCCTGAAGTTTCCGGCTTTATAATTTTTTTTATAAATTCCAGTTCCTGCCGGAGATAAAGGATTTCATGCTGCATCCTGACCATGGCTTCATTCTGTGGCATCCCGCTGTAATCAACCTGGTCGGGACGGTATGCCTGCTGGGAGTTGTTTTCATGGAGGCCTTCTTTGGAAAGGGCCTCCTTGCGGATGCTGTTGGCAATCGTTTTTATCCTGACATCCCCAAGTATGCCGGGGTCATATCCAAGATCTCTGTATATATCCTGCAGCCTTTCGCCTGCCTGACGTTTCGTCCAGAAAGCCTGCTTAAAGGCCAGTGTGAAACGAATTGTCTTGGATGTGACGGACAATGTATATGGGTTGGAACTGAGTATTTCGACCTCAGCGGGTGTAAATAATTTTTTGCTAGCTGACATGGCAACCTCCTTATGAATGGTTTCATTATATCATCAAATCCCATAGGAGTAAGCCTGATATTAGTTAACGTGTCCGCAGTCAGGATTTGTAGCAGATACCTTGTCCATGAAACGGATTTGATATGAAAAGCCGTGTCCACAGAATGGGATTTTAGAAAACAGCTTTTGCAGAAAGTATCAAACAGAGTGTCCATGGATTGGATTTTGCATTAAATATCCTGTCTGGTGGTAGTAAATCTCGTGTCCACATCTATGGGTACTATATGCTGGAATGATATAGAAATGGTGTAGATTCCTTCAATTTTGATGTAGGAATGGTGTAGAAATCAGAAATAATGATATAGAAACGGTGTAGGCTTTTTGCCAGGGAGATTTTTCGATGATATAGAAATGATGTAGAATCCCCCGATTTTGATATAGCAATGGTGTAGACTATGCCCAAAATGATGTAGGAATGATGTAGATTTCGTATTTTATGCTATATATCGGTATATTATGGGGTTTCAGGGGCTGTGCCACTGACCGGATGGCATTTTGTGACACAAAATGCGTATCTGGCAAAAACTTTGGGAGTGAAAAGGAGGCAGAGTTTTCGGGACGGGAGAAGATTTACGACAGCAAAACAGACAGGTAAAAAACAGGTGCAGGGAACGAAAAACTTTTTTCCAATAACAGGCTGACTTCTGAAATAGAGCACGGTATAATTTATAACAATAAAGATGTGCATGCAATTTTTATTGTTTCAGTAAACCGACTATTTACAAGGAGGGATATGCTTATGAGAGGAAAAAGAAGAATAATCATTCTCTTTGCTTTGGCATTTCTATTGCTGTTATCCGGCATTTCAGCAGAGGCGAAAACAAAGCCTAAACCGGAAGCAAAGAAAAAGACTACAACAGTAGGACAGAAATGCCAGTTAAAATTAAACGGGGTGTCCGGCAGGGCAGGGATAAAATGGAAAACCAGCAATAAACGGGTGGTTTCCATCGCCAAGAGGAACGGAAATACGGTTACATTCAAGGCTGTAAAAAAGGGGAAAGCGGTGGTTTCCGCCACTTATTAAGAAAAAGAAATACCAGTGCCGGGTTACGGTTAAGGCAGGGAAAAAGAAAAAGCCGGCGGCAGACCATCCGGTGTTAAACAGCAGTGATGTGGCATTATATTATTTTTCTGAGGAATATAAAGATTACATAACCTATGACAGCAGCCACCTCCGGGAATACCGTTTCCGGGTGTCCGGCACAGGGAAAGAAGTGAGGGACTGGAAAATATCCGGGGATGGGGCAGATTATTTTGATATTACGGATTACGGGCTGCTGCGTATGGACTGGGAGCCGACTTATGTCGAACCGTGTGTGACTGCAACGGTAGCCGCTGTTCTGGAGGACGGAAGAAAGCTGACAGCGGCAGTGAGGGCATATTCCGAAGTGAATATCTATATGGATAAGCTGTTTGCAGATTTTGAAAGACGGTATATTACCCCGTCCATGACAACGAAAGAGAAAGCAGAAAAAGCGGCATGGTATATCAGCACAACCTCGGATTATGAACTGTATAATTATAACTGGATTGATATTTTTCTGAAAGGAAGAGGCGACTGTTATGCAAGCCGCTATGCCCTGCAGTATCTTTGCAAGTATATGGGGATTAAGGCGGTGGCATGCCGGAATCTTGATGACCACGGAAAAACACTGTTCTATGCAGATGGCAGGTTTTATGTCATCGTTACCGGCTTTAATGAGCCAAAACCAAGAATGTATGGAATTTATGAAGTCAGCGGTACGGCTCTGGAGGATTTGGCGGAAAAGAATAAATTTGACCTGGATTATTTCCGTCAGTAGAGAGGGGGCAGGAGCATGGACTTAATAACAGATGAATTTGTTTTTGCCCGCACGGGGGAGCCTTTGGAAACAAGATTAAAGAACAGTGGCACTTTCCGGCAGCAGATGGAATCACTTCGTAAAGCGTCAAAAGCATTTACAAGGGATTCCGTCAAATCGGATGAATGCTGGAAAGCGTTTGACAGGCTGGAAGAAGAATGGGGTAAATACAACATACGGTATGAGGAGGAATCCTACCGTCTGGGGTTTGAGGATGGGGTGCAGCTTGCCTCTGAGAGGGAAATCCGTCTCCGTGTGGAGGATGAAATGTATGAGCGTCTGGCGGATATTCTGGATGACGCAGAAAAAGCACCGGAGGAACGGGCAAAACTGCTGGCAGGGCAGGATAAAGAATAAAACCATAATACCATCAAATAGGAATGAAGATGGGAAAAGTTAGATAATAATTTGCAGAGGAAGGAGGATTTTACGGTGGAAAAAAGAGATATGGCATTACTGATAGAGGTGGAGGATGAGCTGCATAACATGGATCAGGTACTGGAACAGCTTGCCGGGCATGGACATGCAAGTGGGGAGTTTATCAAACTGGATAACGTGTTTGATGTAATTCAGAGTAATTCCCATGAATGTTTTTCCAGTGAATCGGAGGAAACAATGCAGGCATTTTTTGACATTATGCAGGATAGGGACAGGACACCGGAGGAACGGGCGGAAATTCTGATGAACGGGACAGTCCATTTATAACAATTAAATAATGAACTTGGAGTCAATGCTTTTATGAAGTTTCATAAGGCATTGGCTCTTTTTAATGTACATAGTGAAACGACGTATTATCTTAAAAATAATTTGGTAAAGAAAGTCGGAATATGTTATACTAAAATTTATAGAAGACTTTAAGCAATTACGAAAGGTGGTAAATTTGGTGGTTCCTAAGATTTTTTCATTTTTTTCAGGAAGTGGTTTTCTTGATTTGGGATTTGAGATGAATAGCTTTAAAATAGAGTTTGTAAACGAATATTCAACTTCTTTTTTAGAGGCATATAAATACTCGCGTAAACAAATGAAATTGGATACACCAACATATGGATATTGGAACACTGACATAAATGAATATTTTACTGAACGTAAAGAGGAATTAAAGTCTTACATTGAGGATGCAAAAAAAGATGGAAGTTTAATCGGTTTTATAGGGGGACCGCCTTGTCCTGATTTTTCGATTGCGGGGAAAAATCGTGGTAGAAATGGTGATAATGGGAAATTATCTCTTTCATACGTTAAGTTGATTATAGAGAGACACCCTGACTTTTTCTTGTTTGAGAATGTTAAAGGATTATGGAGGACAGCAAGACATAGGGAGTTTTATGAGGAATTAAAAGAAATGTTGGGAAATGCTGGGTACATAATGACAGAACGTTTGACAAATTCATTGGAGTTTGGCACTCCTCAAGATAGAGACCGTATTTTGCTTTTTGGCATAGATAAAGAATTATGTGATACTTTGGATGATTTTTGCTGGGAGAAGTATATAAAATATGATTTGAAAGAGGTCAAAAATTATTCTTGGCCAACGCAAGAGGAATTTGTAGTTGATTCTGAAAAAAATTGTCCTCCTGATATACCAGAAGAATTGACAGTTGAATATTTTTTTAGGAGAAATAAGGTAGATAAACATCCTAATGCAGCATCTTATTTTAAGCCCAAAGCGGGGTTGGCGAAGATGAAGGTAATACCAGAGGGGGATGATTCAAAGAAATCTTATAAGCGGTTACATAGATGGAGATATTCACCTACGGCAGCATATGGAAATAATGAAGTTCATTTGCACCCATATAAAGAACGAAGATTGTCGGTTGCTGAGGCACTTGCCATACAGTCGCTACCCAAAGAGTTTTCATTTCCAGACAATATGACACTTACAGATATGTTTAAAACAATTGGAAATGGTGTGCCCTTTATTATGTCTTCTGGAATTGCGAAAACAATATATTCATTTTTGGAGGAAGTGGTATGAGAAAAATAACGGGATATGATATTATTGAAACTATTGATAGATTGCCTAAAAACAGGGTTTACAATTATGTGAGTTTGCAAACAAAGGGGGTTATAAAGATAGTTGAGGTGAGAAGGCCTGGCGGTCCTATTCGTTTTAAAAGATGGAATCCGGATAAGGGAGAAAATGAAAGCAGAGCTAAAATTGAAAATATATCCGGTGAAATGATATGGAGAATCGCAAATGCAGTAGCGGAAAATGAACCATTTAATTTTGATAGAATCCTTGGGGGAAGTTATAATACAAGATCGGTGTTAGAGGCATTGATGGCACATACGCCTGAGTTTTATTATTGTTATCCTGGCAGAATAATGGATATCAATGATCATGTGACGGTTGAAAACGGACACAAACATTTAATGTGGAAACCAGAAGAGCCACATGCATATGGGGAAATGCATAGAGTAGAAACGGATGTTGCGATTTCTGAGGTTCCATCAATGTCTGTGAGATATGATACTTTGGAAGTTCCGAATAGTATGGTAGAGGGGATGTCGATAGAAGTTGCGCGCAGACATACACAAATACAGATTGCATTATATTTGATAGGTTTACAGCTTGGTTTTAGGACATGGATTGCTCAAAATGATAAGGGGATAAAATATCAAGATGTTCCCTTAATTGAGCATGAAGGAATTGTAAAAAGTTTAGATGGCGAAAATATGGTTGCGCCATATGAGGGTGCAGCTAATGCAGGTTTACTGATTGATTGTATTTGGTTTAAAAATGGAAGATTTATGCCTGCAGTTATGGAAGTGGAGCATACTACGGGAGTAAAAAGTGGTCTGATGCGAATGTTGAATTTTAGTCGTAAGTTACCCAGATTTGATGATACGAGATATGTAATTGTCGCTCCGGATGATGACAGGGATAAAGTGATTAGATATGCAAATGAAGATTCATTTCGTGAATTGGATGCGAGATACTTTGCATATAGTGCAGTTGAAGAATTATATGCTATATGCCAAAGGAGGCATCTTCATGGCATAACTCAGGAATTCTTAGACTGTTATATGGAGAAGGTTGTTAATGATTAAGAAAATAAATTATAGATATTCGGATTATTGATTGGTAGTTGTGTATACATATAATATTCATTAAACTTTTTGTGTGTTTTATTAGTATATTGAATGGCTTGTGTGGCAAAAGATTTGGAAAGAACTTAAAATAACTCAAACTTCCCACATCAATAAATGCCTGAAACCATTAAAAAATTAGGGATTTTTAAGCACTTAATTGATG
>RAYF01000109.1 GCA_003611745.1 bacterium D16-36
TGTCGGTAATCTTTGTAGATATGTGGCGTTCGCCGTTCAACCTAATCTAAGGCTTGCCTTGCTTCGGATATCACACGTCTGCCGACAATCGAGCGACAGCCGCCAAAGCACCGTGCGTTCCATCTCCTTTCGCACGTAGGCCAGATACTCCCAGGCTCCGGCTACCAATCAAGCAGTTTAGCTTTCATCCTCATACACGGATTTTCATCCCCGCATAAAATGACGGTTAGAAGATTGCGCCGTTTTATGCCAGTTATAGCCGTATTTGCTATAACAACGACATGCTACACTCCCCAGAAGGTTTCCCTTCACGGATAAGTCGTGGAATGATAGACAGTAAATTTTCACCTTCCTTTCTTTGATATCTTTGTCTCCCGCTTGCTAAAGGCGGTTTATGGCATACACCCTAACGGGCGCACTATCGTTTCCTTACCCAAAATTTCCGCCATCTCTTTTAAGGTGGTCTTTTCCTTCCCTCCGAGGAATAAGGTGGTATCACAATTCCCTTCAATGGTGTCGGCGTTATCCTTATAAATCGCTTTGAGCTGCGACTTCGACTGCAAGATAATGGAAGCTGATATTTCCCGGCTCCGGATTGTGGCGATCAGCTTCTCAAACTTTGGTATCTGCCCGATGTTGTAGGCTAAGAATCCGGCGCCTTACTGCCTCACGACAGCAGGTTTCCGAACCCTCGCCCCGGAACCGCACGTACACCTCTCGATGTATACGGCTCCCCACTATACATCCTCTACAATTATTTATGGATTCTGTCATAGCAGTCTCCACACACTACAAGCGTTTTTCTTTTCTTCTTGTTCATGATCGCTCCCCATTCTGTATTAACATCAAGGTCGCTCATACTTTTTACTTGATACACTTTGACCGCTGACACGTATGCACCGCACATTTCGCAGACGTTCGCCTTGTATCTGAAAAACAATTCTTTTGGCTTGTTCATCTGCTCATATTCGGGTATGATGTCTGCATAACTCCCAAGGGCATATTTCACCCTGCGGAATCCCTCATTATAGAGGACTGCATACTTTGTACCTTTCTGTGTTTTGTACGGCACTTTAAACTCTTTGTTTTTGGTATATTTTAGCTTTGCTTTTGTCATTGTGATACGGTATTTTGCCGCAACGGTCTTGTACAGGCTGTATTCCATGACATAATGGAACTTATTTAATACGGAAACATTGCTCGCAAGACGGTAGTAATTGTAAATCCCCCGAATCTGCGCATTGTACTTCCGCACCATTTCATGCACTGGCAGGAAAATATAGTCGTTCCGCTGTAACGGCTTCCAGACTTCCTTTTCCCCTGCCCTTGAAACGATTTTCAGCACACCGTAATTTAACAGCTTCCCCACCCATTTCTCTTTTGGCAGGTACAGCTTGATTTTGCCGGTGTAGGCTTTAACAGTCCCTTTTCCTTTGGCTTTTTTCAGCGCACTGTCGTTGCATACCGTAACGTCATAGCCGAGGAACCTCGCTTTGTCGTCACTGTTCGTGATGAGCGTCTTTTCCGCAGACAATTCCAGTTTCAGCGTTTCCTCAAAGAACCTCCCAATATCGGACTTAATCTTTTCAGCATCTTCTTTGCTTCCGATTACGCCGATAAGAAAATCATCGGCGTAACGCACATACTGTATCCGCTTATAGCCTGTGTCCATTGGGTCGCCCATAGGGATTTTCTGGAACTCCCTCTTTAAGTCTGCCAGTCGGCGTACTGCTTCCTGCTTTTCTGTATCAGAGTAGCCGTCCCATTCTTTTCGGATTTTGGCTTTGCACCTTTGGCGGTATGACTGTTTTCTGGAATACTCATTGTTCCTTTTTCTGCCCGTACCTTTATCAAATCCCTTTTTGTAGCCCTCCATAAATCGGTCAAACTCATTAAGGTAGATGTTTGCAAGGATTGGGCTGATGCCAGAACCCTGGGCTATGCCGCTGAACGTAGCATTATATTCCCAGTTCTCCATATACCCTGCTTTGAGGAATTTCCAAATCAGCTCAATAAAGGCTTCATCTTTAATCCGCCTGCGCAGGATATTTATAAGGCTGTGGTGGTCTATCGTATCAAAATACGACTTTATATCTCCCTCCACAAACCATTTCACACCTGTAAAGTTCTGCTGTAACTGTAAGAGTGCCGTATGGCAGCTTCTGCCGGGTCTAAAGCCGTGGGAATAGTTGGAGAATGTCGGTTCATAAATACTTTCAAGAATCATCTTAATGACTTCCTCCACCAGTTTGTCGTCTGACGATGATATCCCAAGCGGTCTCATTTTCCCATTTTTCTTTTTGATATACTGTCTGCGGACAGGGTTCGGCTGATAACTGTGGTCTTTCACCGCATGGATAATCCGCTCCACTCTTTCTTTACCATAACCGTCGAGTGTCAGCCCATCTATGCCGGGTGTCATTGCGCCCTTGTTGGCGTAGATGTTTTGGAGAGCCTGCAAGTAGAAATCCTCATTATAAAGATTCCTGTACAGTCTCTCATACTTGTAGTTTTCCTCTTTCGAGTGTTTCTGTAGATTCTCCAAAATAATCTTTGGACTTCTCATGATGTCTCACACACCTTTCCTAAATTATTTCAGTCGTATAGCTGTCTCCCTTCGCCATGTGAACGGTATTACCGCCTCGGACTACTATGGAGACTCCGTAGCCATGCAGGATATTCAGACACTGTATGCCATAGCTTAAAATGGTAAGCGTTCCTGTTTAGGCTATCCTCGTTTAGGCTTGTCTGTACAAGCGTGTCATGCTGTCGGCTATGACGTTCGCCGTTTTCCGCTTATTGCGGCTGGTCAGTGCGGAATGTGATGTGTAGACGCAGTTCGCAAACTCTGCGTACACCCTGCACTGCCTGACGTATAATAGCTATCTTCCGTCAGTGCTGACGATAAAGCCCCTCTGGCTGTCATTTAAGCAGTGTAGCTGTTTAACCTCATACATGACATTTCATCTTGATGCCCGTTCACAGCCTGATAACTGGCTGAATAGCACCGTTGCCGACATGCTATACTCCCCGTCGGGTTTCCCTTTCGGATAAGTCGGTTGATGATAGGAATTAGGCTTCAAATGAAGCCCTCACATTGAACCTACTATCTTGCTAAAGATAGATTACAAACAAGCCCGCGCGGAACGAATGGGTTCCGCTTACGAGCGCACGGCAAACTCATCGAGCAAGCAGCGCACATGGACGGGCAGCCTGCCATGATACACATCGTCCGCCCTGTCACAGAGCAGGTTGAAAAGCTGCGTATACATGATAGACACAATAAAATTGAACGTGTCATCGGTATCGGAGATAATGACAAACAGCGCTGTCTTTTCATCCCCTAACATATCAAGCCCCAACTCGTCATAGCTTGTCAGGTCACGCAGCTCCTTGATGTCAAAGGGGGCTAAACGTGCGCCACAGCTAATTAAGATGCTTTTCGCTGTCTTGCCTGTTGCTACTTGTCAAGGACGTATTCATCATTTTTCATCACTTTTTCTCGGTCTGCCTTGTTTCCCATGCTCTAAGTCGTGGAGAATGACACGCTTTAACTTGTCCTCTACGCTTTGGGTACTTGTAGCAGAGAAATGTACCTCGACTAAATACCTTGTCTTGTCAATCTTCTGTTGTAAACAGGGCGTTAATCGCCCTGTGGTGTTGGTCTGAATGTTGTCGTTCATGTTCCTCCTTTTGGACGCAAAAAAACGCATGGTTTACAAATTTACTGTTCCATGCGCCTTTACGCTGTTATTTTGATATTAAATTGTTTTGCCGATTATGCTAACTGCATAACCTCAGCTTCAAGTTCTTTTAATTCTTCAAGTGATAATGACGGGACATAATCCGCAATTTCTTCCAGTGACATTTTTCCTTTTTCAATCATTCTTTTCGCTGTTTCCCTTGCGCTTTCCTGCGCCGCCTCATGCCTTTCACTCTTGATAAACGACTTCATAATCTGTTCATCATCAAACAAACTCATCATAATCGTCACAACCTCCTTTTCCCTGTCAAGCAAATATTCCTTTAAGACGTTCCTGTCTTTGCATATGCGGATCGTTTCCGTAACTGCCTTTTGTGTCATTCCATGCTTCTTTGTCTGTTCGTTAAAAACTTTGCAGAAAATAATGTACTGATTGATAATGTCGTCTGTATCGCTTTCATAGATAACCTTTGCTTTTACCTCAATGTCTATATCTGCACCCTCAAAAAATTCTTTAGACAGAGATATTTTATCGGGTTTTCTCCCTTTGTTTCCCGTAAATATTACATAAAGTTCGGGCTTTGGCATTTTTACTTTCCTGCTTTTGTAATAGTCTTGGCAGGTACGCTGAAAATATTCGTGATAGCTTTGCGCTAGATACAGCAAAACTCTTACTAAAATATTCACTGTCCATGTTGACTGCGCCTCCACAAGTATCATCAGCTTATTATTAGCAATAAAGCCTAAATCATTATACAGATTATCCGTCAATACATTTGTGATCGTCACATCTGTAAGGGAGTCTTCTGTCGCTGTGGTGTCCTCTGGGTGGAGCGTTTTATACAGCTTTAGCAGATAACTCTTGTTTTGAAAAAGGTCAAGGAATACGCTGTTTTTTGCTGTACGTTTTGCCATGACTTCCTCTATCTGTTTTGTATCGTCCTGCACTTTAACACCTCGATTTCTAAAAATCTGTGACATAAGATACGATATATCCTGTTCCTGCCACACTTCAATTATACAAAAAAACGCTTGTCTTTACAATAAAATTCGCATTAAATTTCTTCCTCCCTCCGTTTAATCTTGACTTGTTGCCTGTTCTGCTGTCGGCTCTCGTTCTGAAGCTCCCTCTCAAGGTTCTTCCTGTTATAGCTGATTACCTCGGCATAAGCTAATTCTGTGGCAGTCTTGGTCTGCTCCCTGCCGATACTGTCATATTCAGACTGCAAAGACTGTATCTCGGCTTTCCACTGTTTCGGCGTTATCTTCTCGCCGTTCTGTAAAAGGCTCTGCATACGTTCCTTTAATTCGGTGTACTTCGATAAGCTGTCCTTATGCTCCTTATCGTATTTCATCTTAGCAAGTCCTTTGAGTGACTGGCTCTCCTTATAGGTGGCTTGGATTGGCGCATAAAGGGCATACATTTTTGACAGTTCCTTTAATCGGTTTAGTTTCTGCCCCTTTGAAAGATGTACCGTTTCCAACTGTTGGTATCTCTGTTCCTTATCCGCTGTGAATTTCGCAAGGCTCTCAAAGCTGTCTATCTTCCTTGTCGTGATGAATTTCTCCGCATTGTCGGCTGACTGCAAGGCGGTTCTGTCGGATATTCTTCTTAGGTGCTTTCCGCTGACAATCGGCAGGTCAAGTCTGCCTTTGTGCTCCCTCACTTTCGCAATCATCTCCATGACTTCATTCTTCACGCTGACTGCCGCATTTTTAATCTTGGTATACTGTATGCTCTGTACTTCCTGCTTGGCAAGTTCAAACATTGCCTTTGCCTGTTCCAACATCATGTTGTGCTTGACGATTTCCCGATTGATGTTTCCCCTCTCGGTCTGTATGCCCTTGCGCTCTAATGCGTTGGCAGTCGCACCGATATGGATCGTCGGCTCTTTATCTATTCCCTGTTCCTTAAAAGAACGGTGTTCCCAATGAACATCAATCCCCAACCTCTCATTGGTGGCATTGATTGTGTCGGCTAAATCCTTTCGCCACATCTTGGCGTTTTCTTGGCTGTTCCAATCAGTGCTTTCCACGGTCTGACATTTCCACTGTTTGCGGTTACGGTTATCCACTTTCTGTTGCCCTGTCTTTTTATCAATCAAAGGAACACGATCCCCGTTTTCATCAAGGACATAGACCTTTTTGGTCTTTGCTCCCCATTCCCCGTTTTCAGTGAGAGGGCGCATTGTGAGTAAAACATGGATATGTAGATTGCGCTGTCCTTTATCATTCTCGCTGTCATGTATCGCCCAGTCAGCGCACATTCCTTTATCAACAAAATTCCTCTGCACATAATCCCTCACGACTTCCTCCGCAAGTTCGTAACTCCATTCATTGGGGAGTGATGCTTTTAACATTCTCGCAAGCTGTGATTTCTGCCCTTTCTCTGACAGTTCAACAGAGTTCCATAAGGTGGCTCGGTCTGCATACTCTTTGGGTGCATTGGGTGGGAGAGTGATTTCAATGTGGACTAAATCCTCATGGTATTTCGGGCGGTAGGTCTGGCCGTCAAACTCGCTGACAAGAACGCTCCTGCTGATGTAGGACGCTTTCTCAACCGCCGACTGCCCTTTGCTCCGCTTGACTATGGAGAAACGTGTGCTTGCCTGTTTCGTGACATTACCCGTACGCAACACCTACATTCTGCCGATAGGGTGGTGGGGCGCACTCATAGACTTTGTGGGCAGATAAAAGCCGCACTTTGGCTTTTGTCTGAACGCAAAGTTCACAAAAGGGTAGGCGCGTCTTTTGCGCCGTAGGGGAAGTGTAGCTTCCCCTGTTGGCTGTCGTAGGACAGACAATGCCCTCCGCAGGAGTCCCCGAAGGGCGCACATACCACCGAAGGTGGTATATCTGTGCGCACCCCGTAAACGGGGTGAATACATTACCTCGGCTTTTCAGTGTCCTCGTCTTTGTCATTCCGTACCGCCCTCGCTTTCATTTTCGGCATTTGGGAGATTGGATTGTTGGGGAGTGGGTTCTCGATTTTCCGTTTTGATTTTGGATATAATCTGCTGACATTCCTTTGTCTGCAAGGCAACCGATAAGATACGGTTTAATTCGCCCTCGTCATAGCGGTAGCAGTCGGGGAAATACTTCACAACAATACCGCCCATGGTGTACTTATGGTGGTTCTCGGCTTTGCGTTTCTTCTCGTTCTGCTTTTTCTTTTCATTGGCTACACGCTGTTTCGCCTGTTGCAATGCCTGTAATGCCTTTTCTAAATTTTTGCTTGCGTCATTTTTGCTCTCAATCATCTTGATACCTCGTTCTTTCTGTGCTGTGCTGATAGTTTTTGAAATTAAAAAAGGTAGCGGATTGTCTGTTAAGATAATCGCTACCTAAAGGTAAACAATATTCAGTTTTTTATATCTCCCCGACAGCTATAATATTAAATGACGGATTATTGAAGTTCTATAAGTTTTTCTGCTATAAGAACTTTATTTTTGTCGATTAACCTTATAGCGTTGCTGTTTACGTTGCAATTTTTTTGATATATTATTTGTTGTTTTTTCTTTCTCTTTCATAGTTTTCTTTCTTTTTTCCGCAACAAAGACATAATACCCATTAATTTCATAAATCTTAACGCCACCAAAAACAGAAGTCAATTTATTTTTATACCAGTCAAGTCTTTTTGTAACCATAACCAGCTTCCCGCCCAAAATTAATTTTTTAAATCCAACCTCTATAAAATGCTTTGGAACAGAAAAGTCTGCATGATATGGTGGATTGGACAATATAAGTGTAAAATTAGTTTCTTCTATATCCTTATAACCATCGCTCAATCTAATTCTAATATTGGGCACATTATTAAGATTTAAATTTTTATTAGTACATTCTATTGCTTGTTCAGAAACATCACACATTATGACATTTTCTTCACCTATAAGTTTACCTGCCAGTATGCCAACAACACCGTATCCACATCCCAAATCTAACACTTTATCATGCGGCAAAAAATCAACGACAGATAACATAGCTAATGTGCCAGTGTCAATCGAATGGGGCGAAAAAACTGAAGGTACAGTCTCAAATACCATGTCAACATCTTTAATCCTTGCAGAAATCATTACTTACCTCCTTGCATATATACTGAAATTATCTTACCACAACCATGTTCACAATTCCATTTAATTTTACTTATTATCCCAATATCAGTAGATATGATTGATTGTTTTTGGTGCTGTTTTTTCTCCCATTAATTGTCGGGAGTTCGGATTGCGGAATATCATTGATGGGTATTTTCCACTTTGGGGAATAGGAGTTCATTTCTTACGGTAATCACCACATGAAAAAAGACTATAACCACCATTGCCATAGCCTTTTTCCCAAAATCCATTTTTTACATTACCGCCTGTTTGCAATTCAGCGAAGCTGAATTTGCCCTCGGTATGTTCGGAACTCCTGCATGAAAGTATATGCCCTTCTCCCTGTCCTCGGCTCTTATCTGTTCCTTTTGGCTCTCAATCTGCGCCCTTTTCTTCGCTTTGGTGCGTTCCTCATATTCTTTCTGTTTGCCGTTGGCTTTCCGTTTCAGATAATTTTGGTGCAGTCTGTCTTTTCTCGCCTCTTTCTTCCGCATTTCCTCCAGTTCTTCGGGTGTCGGCTCTTTCTCCGCCATAGTCGGCGGTATGTATTCCCCGATAAAGTTAAAATAAATCTCTATCTTCTGTGTGGTGTCCGCACTTCCTTTTCGGTCACGCTCATGGACTAAGATTTTCTCCACAAACTCATTCAGCATGAGCGTTGTCATTTCCTCTGCGTTGCTGTACCTCTCAACCAATTTGAGGAAACGTGCGGCAGATTTACGGTCATTTTCATACTGTGCCTGTTCCGTTTTGTAACCGTCCAGTTCGCTCTGTAGCTGTTCCTGCTCGCCCTCATATTGGTGTTAATAACTTCATGAGCTGTCACAGATTTAACCTCATTCACTGTCTCAAACTTTCCCATTTTCCTGACATACAG
>RAYF01000110.1 GCA_003611745.1 bacterium D16-36
AACTTGTTTCTAATGATAGCTTTTATATAGACAAAACAGAATTTATAAAAGAGTGGTGGGAAAGCAGGGATGAAGTTTGTCAAAAAGTCAGGAATACTTGAGAAGAATGAAATAGAATATTTTGAACGTTTTTTAATGCCTCTTTCAAAACGAACCAGTGGCTGTTACGTCAAAAGAGTACGCATCATGCTTTGGTTTTACGATAGGGGATTTGCAGTCCATGGCAGGCAGTATACGCTGGCATTAACAAATTATGAAGTGAAGCAGATGTTTGAAGACATCATCCTTGATTGGTTTGACGAGGGCGATACAGGTTACAATGGCTTTATCAGGGCTCTTTTGTGCGGCGCCCTAAAAGAAATGAATGCTTATATGAACCAGGTTGCCCTTGCTATGTTCAGTTCTTTTGATGGGGGGACGCATCCATCAGGAAAAGCAAACCCGGAGCGTTTTTATCATAGATTTGTGCTGGGGCTGCTGGTTGATTTGTCGGGCCGGTATGAAATCACTTCAAATCCGCCACAGTAGGTATCTAAACCTAAAAGAAACCGGATGCATCAGCTGGATAGGCTGTTGGCCTCCGGTTTCTTTTCTATTTAGCGCACCAGCGAAGTCGGTGCGCTTTTTAAAGATACCATCATCCCCAATCATTCTTTCTATCAACTGCCTGTTCTCACGCAAGCATATCTCCAATACAGAATCAGCAGATTCCCTATCTATTTTTGACTTGAACTGCCGAACATCTCACAGCATGCGCCTCATGTCCTTTTCTGACATTTTGCGGGAGAGGAGCCATACATGCCAGCTTGCTTTCCACTGATTTCATCCGTCCCCGTTCGTCTACCATAGTGCATCCCTTCTTTGTTAAAGAAATCATAATATTTCTTTAATTCTATTTCAACCATTCTGCCAATATGGGACACTTTTTATTTTATTTTCGCTTAAGCAACGAACGAAGCAGAGCAATGGGGTGTTTGGCTGGAGATAATATATTGAGTTTTTAATTTATCGGTTCCATAATAATGAACCAGTGATAAGTATTTTGTGGAACATTATACTCTCTTATAATACTAAAATACTTTCTTAATATTTTCAATATATCTTTTTTTTGATAACGTTTGATTCCGGTTTCCCAGTAATGTTCGCCGTTCCAAGGTAATTTTTTTTTATAAAATTGAGGAATAATGATATTCCAGTAGTTGATATGAATTAATGGCATGTTAACCATAAATGAAAATGTTAGGCTGCGCATGGGAAGTGAAAGAATAACTCTTATTAAACAAAGATCCCATATTTTTTTAATAATTCCCTCAAAGTATTTCCATTTTAAATGTTCCAATACTTGGCAGCATATAATGCAATCATATTTTCTGGATACAATTTTATCAATGCTTCTTATATCACCAGTGTATGTTGGAGATAGGTTTTTATCAAAATCAAATGTATCTATTATTACTTGCTTTTCACTAGATAAACGGTCGTTACTATTATTTAGACACATTATTTGTCCAAGAATAGCTGGGACAATTCCATCCCCCTTCCCAATAAGTAAAAAACTTTTACAACCTGATTCAATAGCTTCTTTTACTTGAAAATAATATGACATCCAACGAGCTTCATCCGTATAATCATCAAAATTATAATGTTCTGCTGTAACTTGTATTTGTTTGTTATTATTTTTCATTTATTACTTTGCCTCCTTGCTTTCTTGATTAAAATAGTTTTTATTGTAAAATTATAATGTTTCCAAATATATATCCCACATAAAATGCAATATATAGTTCCACCTAAACCGATTTCAATAATGATTAATGGTATACCTGTGAGATTAAGGAAATTCTCTGCAATTTTAATGGAAGTGTACATAACTATTCCGGCAAAGAAATAAAATCTTCCATTTTTTAAATATTTTGAAATAGGCAGTTCGTTTCGAACGCAAAATGACTGATACAACATCACAATAAGTTCTGCAAAAAATGTTCCTAAAGCCGCTCCTTGTGCTCCTGCTTTTGGGATAAGAATGATATTGAATACTAAATTTGCAATTGCCCCAAAACCGACAGACAGAATGAATTCTTTGTCACGGTGCAGTGGAATTAAGTATTGGGTTTTTATTACGCTTGCCCATGATATAAATATAATAGTTGGAGATAGTATCATAATTAATTTTCCGGCTGTTAAGAATTCTTCTCCAAAAAAAATGGGGCAGAAGCAATTGGCAATAGATGCTATGCCAAACGCCATTGCGGAAGAGATGCAACAGGTAAATTCCATTGATTTATCCATATAATAGTTTACCTTTTCCTTTGCGTTGTTCGCAAATAAAAATGACATTTTAGGTAACATAACATTACCAAGGGCGGCAATTACTCCCATAGGCATCGTGATAGTCTTTTCGGCATTTTCATAAAGCCCTACTTCTGAAATCTCTGTCATAAATCCAAGCATGATTTTATCCATTCTTTTATAGATAGAAACCCCTAAAACAGGCAAAAACATTATAACAATAGGTTTTAGATGTGGCAGCATTTTTCTTATACTTGGTTTAACAAATGATATTTCATTTCTTAAATATGGCCACAATAGCAAATTACTTAACAGGATTCCTCCAGCTAAGATAATTGTGTACATAATTAGGCCATTTTTATTTCGCACTAGAAGAAAAATAAGAATAAGGCTTAATAGCATTATTATGCTGCTGCGGGTCATAGTTAATTTAAATTTTTCTATACCGAAAAAAAACCAATTTATATCAAAAAGCGATGACAAAATTATCATTATCTCAATATAAAAAAGGGTTTGATACTCAACCTTACAGAGAAAAATGATATATATTATATAAGCAATTAAAGTGATTGTGGTAAATAAAGCTTGTATTGCCCAAATATTCCAGAAAGCATCGCTTCTTTTATCCTTATCCATTCCTAATGCCGCAATAGTTCTGTTTCCATGATTATTGATGCCCAATAATCCAAACATTGCTATAAAACTTGTTATTGAATTAGTGTAGGCGTATGCTCCAAGACCGGATGCCCCTAATACCCTCGATACATATGGTGAAGTAATTAGAGGAAGTATTATTATTAACACTTGATAACTTATACTATATGCAAAATTTTTGCGGATACTACTCAACTTGATACACCTCTTTTAAAATCTCTATATATTTTGCTGAATATTACCTATTTCCTCATATACCTGATTGATTTGTTCAACACATATCTCAATTAAATAATTCTGCATAGCGCAAGTTCGTGCGCGTCTTCCCATTTCTTCAATTCGTTGTGGCTGTTTTATTAATCCTTCTAACTTATCTGCTAAATCTACATAATCGCCACATTCAAAAAGAATTCCGGTCACGTTATCCTGTATTAATTCTGCTGTTCCGCCAGAGTTAGAACCGACAACTGGGATTCCGCTTAACATCGCTTCTATGGTAACTCTGCCGAATGCCTCGCATTTGGAACAAACCAATTCTACATCTACATTTTTTCGGATTTCATTTAAATTACTGACCTGTCCTAAAAGTTTTATATAATCTCCAAGCGTTTCCTTCTCTAATCCAATATCTTTTATAGAACCACGACCTGCAATCAATAATTGGGCCTGTTTAAATCCGCGGTTATGTAATTCCTGTATTGCTTTAATTGCTATATCCTGACGCTTGGCTTTTTGTATTCCGCCAGATATAAGAAAAATAATTTTTTTTGAAAAATCATGAAATTTGTGTTTCGGATTAATGTTTTCCTGTCCTACACCATTATATATACGAATGCATTTGTTCAAATTGCTATATTTTGTTATTTTATTTAATACAGTATCTGAAACGCAAATAATTTTGTCAGCATTATCTCCAATATACCTATAGGCTGCTTTCCATCCTATATATGGATATAAATTAAAATCTTCAACTCCCATTTCACGAATATGCCAAACATGTGGGACGCCACTTAATTCCTTTAAAGTACCGCCTAAATCAATTACACTTGTATTGGAATGAATCAAATCAATGTGAAGTTTGTTAAATATCTTTTTGTAAAATAATTTGGCCGCTATTTTGTTATAAAACTTTGAAAAACAGAAATATGCAAAAAACTTCAAATACCAATTAGATTTTAATGTTTTTCCAATTGTTTTTTCCTGAATCCAAGATATATATTTTATGGAATATACTTTAATGTTTCTGGATACTAGAGCATCATATACCTCTCCACAAGTATACCGTAGGATTACATAAAATGTGTGCTTATCTTTCAATTCATCAATAATATTAATCATAGATTTACTGGCTCCGTTTAAGTCAGCTTCATGTGATATAAATAGTATATTCATATTAATCTCCATTTTCCGCTTTGTCTGGCAAATTAGTTTTTATATTCGTGTATACAACGTGCCAAACATAATGCTGAATTAATGTTTATTCGAAACTGCAGCCTGCTCAATTTGGAATACATCCCATTTCCATCCAAAATATTGTACCGTTTCTTTTATTTCTGCCCTGCTTCCCTTCAAAAACTTTTTATGGTCAAATTCAGGATCAAAGGGAAGTGCAATATAATATATATTTTTATATTTCTGCATTTCCTTTTTGCTTATTTCGCTTAGCGAATAGATAATTCTGTAATTTAACTTTTGATAGCGGTTATTGTGCTCCATCTGTTCTACCTGCTCCACACAGTCAAGATTCAGATGATTTTTTTTCATGTCCCAATAATAATCTGTATAGCCGGCAAGGTTCACCCCAAAAAGTGACGCCGTTGTACCATATGCATCCCTATACTCACACGGAAGCACAATAAGAGTATCACTATCATATTTCAATTGTTTTAGTGTTTTATTAAAACAATTCCCCATATAGTGGCATTGAAAATTATACATTCCACTTGTATTAATAATAACACTGGAATATCCCTCCTTTTCGGCAATCATGATATTATCATATTCGTCTGTGTAGATGGTGCTTGGAATAAGTATATCTCCTGTGCCTGTCCCCTGTTTCATAAAAGTTGCTTTGGCGATGGGGTCAAAAGTAAAGAAGTTAGAAGCAAATACAATGCAAACTAAAAGAGTGGTAATGCATTTTCTTATTTTGCTATTTTTAAATAGGATTAAAAGTGCCATTATAACCCCAATAGATATAAAGAAGGCAAATGGTATTAAATATCTATAATGGTTGTAAGTAATATAAAATAAGTTGTATACCAAAAACGCAAAAAACGAAAACAGTATACCCAAGAAATATTTTTCCTTTCCTTCTATATATATCTTTAAAACTTTTGTACCCTTCCAAATGATTACAAAAATCGCAATTAAAATTAATCCGTACATAATCCAGCTGAAATTCATATATAATAGTTGTCTGAATTTCTGTAACATATATGAAGGGTAGAATGCAATTGAATTATGCTTATAACCAGTACCTGCACTCCCTGTATCTGTTCCTGATATAGATGTATTGTTTATCCATCCCCCGCCATTCTTCATATTAAAGATGTAATTTCCGATCCATAAAAGACCGCCGATTACTACCAACTTTATTTCCCGATTATACGCGTTTGCTATTGCTTTTTTTAATCCTTCCTTTCGCTCTGAAAATAAAATAAATACAGTTTCCCCTATAATATAAGAACCATATAAGAGACAACCTGTCTCTTTAGAAAAACATAACAAAAAGCCACATCCAGCCTGCCTTATATAGTCTCCACGTATTCCACAGCATGTCATCCAGACAAAGAAACAGAAGGTAGGAAAATCAGTATTCAATTCCCCAATTATTCCTAAAAACATTGGCGAAAATGCGAATATTGCAGTAAACAGTGCGACTTGCAGGTTATCCTTTTTTTTCACAATTGTTTCTACAATTAAATAAAAGCAATATATAGTAATCAGTGCCATTACACAATGTACTGCCTTTACGCCGATGGAACGGTTAGGAAATAGAAACTCTCCGATCATTAAAAATATCGTATATCCTTGCGACATATGCCCGGCTAACATCAATTGATTCCAGCTGAAATTCCATTCTTTCAAATCTCTGATACATTTATAATAGATATGTCCATCCAAATTTAACCATGAGTTTAGGATGGTAGTAAAACATACTACGAATGTGCCCATAATCAAGAAAATATATGGGTTATTTTTCGATTTTTTTGTTTGGAATAACGATTTCCTATGCGAAACAATATATAATATACTCAAAACAAACACAGTATTTATACAAATTGTTCCTATAACAACCCATGCAAGTCTGCTTTTATCTGTAGTGGGAGATAATAACGCTAAATCCCAAAAGAAGGCCAATAATATTTGAAAAGGAAATGTTTCATATATTACAGTATCTTTACTTACTGTACATTTTTTACGTAAATTCATTTGTTTCCTCCAATGCCTTTCTCAAAGCTTCTAAATACTTATATCCATATTTTTGGTCCGGCTCCATATATCCGCCCTCGGCCCACTCATTCCATGCAAATAGGAATAACATATCCTTTTTATAATCCTCTCTGGCATGTATAATCTGTTTTTTCATATAGTGGTAGAACTTCTGGGGCGTCGCCCCCTGAATCACTTTTCCCTTTTTCCCATAGCGGGGAGTATTATCCCAGTCAACAAAAGCCCCCGGCAGCATTTTGCTGTCTTTCGGATTGTTTTTCAGGATGGCATTCCATACTTTGTCGTAATCCTGTATGGTAAGATTTTTGACTTTCCGTATAGAGCGTCCCATATGTTTCTGCATGAAGGTTAATATCATATCCTTTATGCAGTCTATCTTTTTTTCATGCCAGCTCTTTATGTCATATTGTGCCAAATCAGGCTGGTACTCAATCTTATATGAGAACCTGCTGTCATCATTTCTATTTAAATGGAAATCCTTTTGCTGGGAGGCAAATTCAATGCCTGCAAAACCATTCCGCACAGCCATTTCGTTAAAGTAATCTAACATTTCATTTAACGGCTCTATCTGTTCAGGGCGGTAGATAACAAACAGAGGTTTATTACCTGTTTTTATATATCTCTCGTCATTGAAAAAAGGGAGCAGGTATTCAAAGTGTTTTTTCCAAGCTGCCTTATTTCCATATGTCTGTTTCATCAGCACTTTAGGGTTCTTTGAATCAGAAGCCCATGCATTTGTCCAAGTTTCATTTGCCCAGCAAAAGCAATAAGGGAAATGGATGCTTTTATCGGCTAAATAGTTTTCCATCGGTTTTTGTAACAACTGTTTGCCTTCAAACCAGTAGTGATACACGCAGAACCCATAGATTCCATGTTCCTTAGCGATTCCTGCCTGCCATTTCATCGTTTCAATATCTGACAGGTCATAATAGTTTCTGCCTAGTGGGATTCTTGGCTGGTAATGATCTTTATACAGGCTTTTGGCACTTTTCATGCTGGTCCACTCTGTAAAGCCTTCCCCCCACCATTCGTCATTTTCTTTCGTCCTGTGATATTGCGGTAAATAAAAAGCGATTACTTTCATCCGTGCCCTCCTGAATTGCCCTTAAGCGTAATATGTTTCTTTGTGCTTTGAACATTTATATCCCAATATCATGAAACGATAGCTGACTGCCCCTGCTACAGCGCAGCACTTCTGCATTAACCCGATATTTGCACCAGACAGATACCCCAAAAGGCCTTTCCGCAAGTCCTTTTTGACCATCCTGATAAACCGGCGGTTATAGTGATGGTTTTTTTCCATGCATATTACATAATACATTTCTTCCAATAAAATGTAGTTAAAGACTGCTTTCTGCAGTTCCCTGCTTTCTTTATTAAAAGAGTGGTAAATATTTTTATAATTATTTACCACTTCAAACATCTCTTCCGAAAAGCCCCTGTTGCAGACGCCTGATTCACGTTTAATATAGTGGTACAGGGGTTTGTTGATAGAAACAATTTTCTTCATCCGTTCCAGGGCTTTTATAACTATGGTATAATCTTCGCCAATAATTACGGGAACGCTGTCTTTTAAACCGGACAGGCTTTCTTTGGTAAAGAGTTTATTCCATAGGAAAGGGTAGATATCTTTCCTTTCATTGACTGCTTTAATGGCAGCCTTCCCGGAATACAATCTTATGGATTTACTACCGTTCTTTATTAATTTGGAAGTATCCCTATAATCCTCATAATATGCACAGGATGCCATGTCAGCTTTAGACTGGGTGATTGCCTTGTACAATTCTTCAATATAATCTTTTTCTACCCAGTCATCAGCATCAATAAATGCAATGAAATTGCCGGATGCTTTTTTTAGCCCGGATTTTCTGGCTTCGGATACCCCTTTATTTTTCTGGTGGACTGCAATAATGTTTTCTTTGTTTGATGCATATAAATCACAAATTGTTACTGATGCATCTGTTGAACCGTCATCTACCAAAATTATCTCAATATTTTTATAGGTCTGTCCCAAAACACTTAAAATACATTTTTCTACATAATCAGCTACATTGTAGACAGGGATAATAATACTAATTAAATCCATTTGCATTTTCTCCAATTCTAACTGTCCCTTGATTTGGTGTTTTGGATGTTAGGGACAAAGAGTCAGGTAACAGGTGCGGTGGGAGAGGGTAGTATGACACAAAATATTGGTAAAAGACCCTTAAAGATTCAGATTCCTGAAATCCTTAAGAGGGCCCCTTA
>RAYF01000111.1 GCA_003611745.1 bacterium D16-36
GTTTTTAATTTTAGACACTCCGATTATGGCATGGATTTGTGAGGGGCGCAATCCGTGGGCAGATTAGGCGCTTACGATCCAACGGCAAATACTGAATTTTACCATCAAAAATGTTCTTCTTAATTTCAACACCTTTGTTTTGAACGATTGAAGAATCATTCTGCTTTTTTCCTGACATTTTCATCACCACCTCTTATTTCAAAACCACGAGCGTCACGCTTTGCGAGACTGCTCGAATTCGCAGGCGCGCTCGGATAGTCTTGTGCAAGCACAGACATATCCTCACTTTGCCTTTGCGCAAATAAAAAGACCGTCCATCCTCAAAGCCAGTTTCTTAAAGAAACTCTGAAAATGAACGGTCTCCCATACTTTTTTATTTAATTGAATAACACAGTTTTTAATGAATTTATTAACTTTATTTTGATGTGTTCCCACACACCATATCCAGAACCACTGAAACATTTACACCGTCAGAAATCGCTTTTTTATACGTTTTCCGGTCACTTTTTGAAAAGGTAAAAAACCTCTCAAAGTGCCTAAAATCAAGGATTTTCACGAATCTGTCCGATGTAGTAGACATATGCTCTCCACATGGCACGAGAGGACAGGAAGTATACCTATTATCCTTTTCTATTTGCGGAAATGTATCAACTGCATCTTATGTTTCTGAAAATATATCTGCATATAATCTTCCCATTCAACTCTTTGTATTTATCAATTTAAATATAGTCAAGTAACTTTAAAATACATAAATCTCTACTTAATTTTTTATATCTTATTCAATTTGGAAACAGTAATATCCTACCTGACTATTTCTATGGAACACTGCAACCAGAGACCAACAAGCTATTATCCGCTTTTCTAGGTTCTGACCATAACCAATCCAATACGCCAGCACAGTGGCATTGCAGACTTTTAATTTTGAAATTATATTATGCATCAATAAAATTTACAGAAACATATTGTTCTTTGACTTATATTTATTAACAGCTTCATTTTTGGACTATTAATTGTGCAGTATACCATGTGTGGCGGTTCATTTCATGACATTATAAAACTGTAAACATATTATTTGCTATATATTCCTTGTCCTAAATACAAGGTTATATAGATAGTTTAGAGGATGTCTAAACATTACTTTACTATCTTCTTGTAACAGAGAACTATCCTTTTGATAATTATATTTCCATGAAGATAGTATATCAATATTAATATCTGTTAATTGTTCAAGAGGAATTTGATATGCAATTTTTAAATTTTCAGAACCATCTTCTCTATAAAAATGCTCCAATGCTGCTTGCTCCCTGTATTCTATCCAATTTGTGACACGGAGTAATTTTGTTGCCACCAATTCTTCATATATCCATGGTGATAATGTATATTTACTGTCCTCATTTAAAACATTATGGATTTGAGGAACTGATTCTTTTGTATTAAGAAATATAATAACTTCTGACTTATCCATAACTGAAAATATAGCAGTAGAAAGCATGGCATGAACATGACTTGTCGTAAGATTTCGCTTAGTGTAATTGTAAGTTTCACTATTAGGTTGCCAACAATATTTATCATCTAAAATATGAATTAATTTATCTGCACTATCCCATATAACTTCATCCATAAACACATTCAAATTAAATGTATCTTTTAACCACCCAGCTAATGCAAAAGCTAAGTTCTCGTCATTATGTGAATGCGAAATAAATACATCGCTTTGAACTTTTTTAAACCATTTATCAGAAAGTCCCGTTCCATCAATTGTTCCATTAGTCAGAATAAATTTGCTTAATTCATCTTCTGAATCCCATTTAAGTCTATTTATACGTTTTTTTCCTATATTAATAAAATATTGTGGATTTTCTAAATCGACAAATTCCAATTCCAAATTAAAAGCTGTATACATCCTTACATCACCTTATTTTAATCTTTTTATTGTAGTGCTTTTTTTACAATTTCATAATTCCAACTGTAAGAATTATATCCTGTCTTTATCTTCATGGCTATATGCGTACCTATATTTTTTACAGCATCAGGACATTTATTCTTATCTACAGTAGCGGAATTATACAAAACAACAATTTTTATTCCGGCTTTTACTGCTTCGTCACATTCATATTCTATGTAACTTCGATAGTCTATACTATATCCTCTTAGGCAACAAAAGTCATTGTAACTACCACAATATTGACAGCTTCCCGCACGGACAGTTTTTGTATTATTTCCAACAATAAGAATAAAACATTTAGACACATTTATTCTCTTTTTTAAAGAAGATTTTATAGTACAGTTTAAACTCGTGTCTCTTGCTTGAATAAGTTCATGAGCATCATGAAAACTTAATCCCCAGTAATTACTGTTATTCCATTTATGCAATTGCTCAACAACATCATAATCTCCTGTCCATTCAGCAGCTATATAAGTTTTAGTTCTGTATGTCATCATATTTCCCTCCATATATGTCATTGAAAGTTTTTCTGTATTCGATAAAAATCAATTTCAGGTGCATCCCCTTCATATATTATAAAATTAATAGATTTATCAGAATAATTATTACAAAATCCACTTTCTTTTAATGTCCAAAGACCAATCTCTATTAATTCCTGTTTTTCTGGTTTTATTCCTCTAAACCTTGTTTGTCCAGCTCCAAGAATAGGGATATTTATTGTTCTGGAATTATATAATACATCAACATTCGTCCAAAATATCATCCAAAATTGCATATATTCTTGAATTGATGTATATGCTTTATTTTTTTTATCAAACTTTGTTAAAACAGTGAGAATGTAATCTTTATATAATACACAAGAACCATAGTCATAGCTTTGTTGATTGTGTCCACCAAAATTTTCCTCTAGAATCAGTGTTGAACTTGTGTCAATTGCTTTTTTTATTTCATCAATTTCATTTTTATGTTGCATTATAAATTTCCCGTGTAACGTTGCTTTTGAAACAGTAATATCATCAGCAATAAGATCAATATAATTATTTACTCCTATGATTTTAAGTCCTTCTTGAGTAAATAAATCTCCAATTAGCACATTAACCTTTGTACCATTGATTTTTAAGTACGCATATTTGGTTTGATTGGCACAATACCAATTGTATATAAATAAAATCATTAGGCAAAAAATAAATAGTATTGAAGAACTTATTCTCCATTTCCAATCACTAGGACTTGGAGTGCAAAAAGATATTAAAGTTACAATAGAAGAAATAATAGCTACCTGAGAAGTATATTCTCTCCATAAGTTTCTATCTTTTATCGAAACCTTTTCAAATTTACCCTTAATCATTTTTAACCCTTCAAACATCAGCATCACCCTCATTCTCTACAAACATAGATATTTTGATATAGCCAAGAACATCTTTGTAATATTGGAGTTTTTACTTTAAACTAAAACGTCTGCTATCTCACCTATATAGCAGGTAGTTATTCGCTTCTTTACATTTCTCCTTTGAGAAACATGCCAAAGCCAAACAATAAAAATTATACACCCATAAGTTCATTTTGTATAGTGGTATAATCTCAATTCACAGAAATCAATTTTTAATCGTATTCAGGCTATTGCCGCTAAGGTTGGACTACATTATAACCATGTTGCCAACTGATGCATGGATATTCCGATGCGGCGGAGCCGCCTGTCCGGTGTGACGTGAGCCACCTGTCCGGGCAAGCTTGAACCACCGTTAATTGATAGTACCTTTATAATTACATATGATCAGTTCCTGATAGACCATATACCTCTCTCATTGAGAGAACCTTGGATGGATCAACTGGGACTATATCGATAACATATCCGTCATGAACGATACGATACAGGATTGCATCTGCAAGAGGGGATGTATCCCCACCAAGCTGTTCGTACCAGCCATCCTTGCTGTACTGTGAGCAGAAGATGGTGGAAGACCTCTTCCTCCTGTGATGGAGTAGTTCGAAGATATCCTGCTGTTCCTCTTGCGTGGGTTTCATGAGGAGTCATTCATCGAGGATGGTAGCACGGCGTTTGTTTTCGTCCTGCTGAATATAGTGGCAGAACTGAAAATACATCAGGGGTTCTTCGCTAGCCTTGGCGGCAGTCCTCCATGTATTCAGTCCACAGAAGTTTCTTGAAAACGCCGCTCTTCAATAATTCTTTACGAATGTAGGCATAATTTGGCATTGGAACAGATAAAGCAATGTTCCACTCACTGAATCCCAGGCTTTTTAGCCGTAGGATTTCTCAATACTTGGTCATGATCTTGGCCCTCCTTAAAATGAATTTACGCATTTCTGCACATATCAAATGAAGATATATTTATTATTCAGAACATTAAAACAGGAAAGTATCTAACAAAAATTTGCTAGATTGCTCTCCTGTCTTTAATATATATTATTTGATAATATTTTTCCATATTAAACATTATACTTGGGTATCCCCCGCTATAGAAATATAATTTATATCACTTCGTACTTCATTAAGATTATCTGCTAAAAATTGTTTATAGTTTTCTATAGTCAATCTATCTAATTTATAATTTATTCTATTTTTTAATGTGTCCTCCTCTTCTCTACAATATTTTTCCCAATCATATCTACATCTGCAATCTAAATTTTTAAAAATATCTTTATTTCTATATTTTCCATATTCTTTTATTGCTTCCCAAATTTTCCGATTGCAATCCCCTTTATAAATATGTCGATTATACGCAGCACTAACTGGTCTTGGATAAAACCCTAAACCACCTATCCTAAAATCTTCTACATTTTCATTAATGTTATTTACTACTTCTATTATCGACCATAACCAAGGAAGTTCATACTCTCTAATAGTATATAAAGCATGCACTAAAGAATATTTATGTATTGTTACTGGTTGCAAACTAACAGCGTCAAAACCTATTTCATTTGCGTAATTAGTTGTTTTTATAGCCTCCTCTATAGCTTCCGCCTCTGTTAAAAAAGGAGGTTTTAATAATACATAAGCTAAACTTCGCACATTATTCGCTCTTAAGATTTTTAATGCTCTTATATAATCATTAATGGTTTCTCCTTTATTAACACAAATATTACGTACTATATCATCTGCAGCCTCAAATCCCATTCCTATCTCTAATTCAACATCTTTGGCTACTGCGGAACGTAAAAGAGCTGCTTTTTCTTCAGTAATATACTTTGCCATACATTCTATTGTAATTCTTTTAATACCCTTTATCATACTTGCTAATTTTAAAATTACAACTTGGGCATTCAAAGTTACTTCATCATTATTAATATAGTTTCCTTCCTGATATATTCGTAACCATTTAGGATTATATTTTTCAACATAGGTAGCTAATGCTACTGCGAACTGTGAAATATGAAATGCATCTGAAACCATTTCCCCCTTCGTTGAACCTTCATATTCTCCACACATAGTACACCCACCTGTGGATGCCCATGCACATCCACTAGGAGTCAATGTTATTGTTAAAGAAACAACAGATTCACCATTAATATTAGCACCCTTAACCTCCCAATCTACCGGTTCAGTCCACGTTGTTTCTTTCTTCTCGCGTAAATTTCGTAAACTTTTCGCCCATTGCTTTATCTTTTGTAACTCTTTTGTATACTCTGACTCCAGTCCAAAGTTCCCTATTTGCATATTTATCGCTCCTTAAACTTTACAAATACCTAAGCTAATAACGGTTTCTTTTTGACCATGTACTTTATTATGATGCCTATGCATAGCTAAAACGCCTATTAAAGAGTATGGTCCATAAAAAGCCGAGTATTTTCCCCTCAAAGTTTTACAAATTTTCCTCCCATCCCTCTCATAATACTCAACAATATCATCACGAATAATTTCTTTTTGAATCAACCAAATTTTGCCATTTAAGCTCTCTTCTGCACATTTCATCAAAATTTCATAACATTTTTTTGAATTCATGTTACTTAACCTATACACGCCTTTACTTCCCCAATTTAAAGCAATATCCGCTCCTGCATATTTTAAATAATAATTTCTGCTAGAGCGAGGTCTAGCAGAAAAATCTTTTATACTTACAATAGAGCCATCCTCCATCTCTATTCCTTCCTTTAATACGGGTACACTATATGCTATCATATTTCTTATGTCATCGTTAAAATAATCCCTCGTTTTACTCCAAAATGGTAAAACCAATGTAGCCTTTTGATCAAATAGAATAATTGGCGGCAAATCGTATTGTATCTTCTTGGAAATGACTCGCTCTTTAAAATAATTATCGGCACAAAGCCCAAATACAGAGTGTCCCCTGACAAAATTGCAGTTATAGGCAGATATGTCTTTATCCATCCCGTAAAATTTATTCCATTTTCTTATATTGGATATAAAATACCTCATACCAGGTTGAGCCGAAGCTGCATCTAACAAATGATGTATTATAGGCATTTCTCCGATATATTCCTTTAATTGCAAAGAAAAATTATGCCCCGGATCACTTATTGGTATATCTATTCCTAACTCAAATAAATATTTATAGCATAATTCTAGTTCTCCCCACAATGAACCAGGACATTGTATTTCAGCAATTTTCCCAAAATTCAATTCATCTGTTCTAAAAAAAACAGGTCTCTTATAAAGCCCTCTATCTAATTTTTTATGATATTCAATTCCCAAACTTTCTGGCGTTTCATTAATTAACCATTCTAAAACTTTATTATTTACACCTCCATCTAATGCATCTTCAAATACATGAATACAAATGTCTTGAAATTCATGAATTAGAGCCAATCTCTCCTCATATTTTCTATATTCGTCAAGTTCTAATTCATAAGTTTTACTTGCTAGTTTTTGTGTAAAACCTGTATTAGTTTTAAAAATATTATATTCATTATCTGCCCATTCGTATATACTCATAAAATTATAAAACTACCCCTTTCGGAAGGGTTTCTGGTAAACATACAGAATCATTTTCCATGGATGCAACAGTATATACACAATAATCCGTTGCTAAATATCCACTTGGTCTATAATTTCCACTTTCTTTAATTCCTCCAAACGGTGCCCTTCCACTAGCACCTGTCAACTGTTGATTCCAATTTACAATCCCTGCTTCAATTTTCTCTGCAAATTCATTATATAAACATTTATCTTCTGTAATTATACCTGCGGCCAAACCATATTTTGTATTATTTGCTTCATTAATTGCCTCATCCAAAGAACTCATTCGTGCTACTCTTAAAAATGGTCCAATTACTTCAACATCTTCTATATCCAATCCAGTTACATCAATAATACCCGGTGTAACATATGCGCTTCCTAAATCACTAATTCTTTTTGATTTCACAATGATTTTAGCACCAGAAGCTATTAATTTATTCTGAAAATCTAATAATTCATTTACCAGTTCACAATTTTTCATTGGTCCCATAAATGGCTCTGGCATATCTTCCACTTTTCCAATGACCAACTTTTCACATACTTGTTGTAAACGTTTTAAAAAAGCATCTCCAAAATCTCCCTCTTTTACAATTAGACGCCTTGCGGAAGAACATCGCTGACCAGATGTAATAAAAGCCGACTGTATAGTCATAAGAACCGCTGCATCAATATCTACAGCATCCCATACAATTAGAGGGCTATTTCCACCCATTTCTAGTGCACATATCTTTTTGTTCAAACATGCCTCGGCTATTTTTCTACCAACATACCTGCTTCCCGTAAAAAAAACAGCATTAATATCATCGTGATTAACAAGCATATCACCAATATTACCCATACCCTGCACCATATTTATAACTCCATTAGGAATACCTGTCTTTTCCCAAAGTTCCATTATTATCTCAGAAACGCAAGGCACCTTTTCACTTGGTTTTAAAACAATAGTATTCCCTGCAATCAATGCTGGTAATATATGACCATTTGGCATATGCCCCGGAAAATTATACGGGCCTATAATTGCTGCTACCCCATGCGGTCTAAATTTTGTTATACTTTTTGTTTTTCCTTGGTTATTAATAACTTCTTTATTTCTCTGAAAATAAGCATCAATACTAGAATCAACCTTACCAATCATAGAATTAACCTCGGTTTTTGCTTCCCAAAGCGGTTTACCAACCTCATATGAAATATACCGTGCCAAGTAATCCGTGTTATCTTTTAATATTTCTCTGTATTTATAGACAAATTCTATTCTTTCGTCTACATTTTTTTTACTCCAATAGCCAAAAGCTTTTTTCGCTGCTATAACAGCACTTTGAATTTCTTGTGCATTTGACGCATTACCTTGCCAGATAGATTCTTCCGTTACAGGTGAAACGGAACACATTATTTCTCCGCTTGCTACATTCCACTTTCCATCAACATAGTTACCCTTTGAATTAATAAACATATATTTCCTCCCTATATTGTCAAGTGATTTTCCTTAAAAAATCAAGGAATTTATAGTTACATATCTCAGATGAATGAGCC
>RAYF01000112.1 GCA_003611745.1 bacterium D16-36
ATGATGATATGCATACCATTATCAGGGACATCAGGAGCGCCCACAAAGGCGATATTGATTCCGCCCCGTCCAAAACCGTAACCGAGCATTTTGAAGAAATCATCGAAAAGGCAGAAAACTTCGTAGGCACTTCCAAACAGAAACTTGCTTACATATTCAGCCAGTTTTTGAAAATCAAGCCGACTGAAAAGAATATTGACGATATAGCAGATATTCTCGGTCAGTCTGAAATCTTAGAGCCTGATGCGAAGAAACGCCGGAACAATGCAAGACAGAAACGCACAAAGGATTGATTTTCTGCAAAACAAAAGGAACTGCATATCATTTGCAATTCCCTGTTTACAAAGCTGTATGGTATTATTCCTCTGCCTTTACCAGCTCCACCACGTCCTTCAGTTCACAATCCAGCGCATCACATATCCGTATGAGCGATTCCATTGAAATGTGCTGACCCTTGTTCATGTTGGCAAGCACATTCGTGGTAAGCCCCGCTTTAATGCGCATCTGGCTCTTGGTCATTCCTCTCTCTAAGAGCAAATGCCACAAGGGTAGATAACTGACTTTCCGCATAACAGTCCTCCGTTATCCGGCAGATGTTTTCTCTGCCTGTTTTCTGTATCTGTTCCGTTTATTCTATCAAAGATATTGTCTTTTATCAATCAAATCTTGACTGTTGGCGGTATTTCCTGTTGTTTTGCCAATCATATTTTTGTTACACCTATTTAGGTATGAAGTGCTTGATACCCTGTGATTTTGCTCATGTGAGATAAAGAAGTAAAAGAAGTGTAAAAAATTTTGCCGTTCCCTGTCCGGCTGACTGCCGGACGGGTCGGGCTTTAGTCGGGCAACTCTACCTTGCCGACAAAAGAGTAATAGATTTCGATTTCCTGTCTGCGGAGCTTTCCCCGGCGTTTCCCGTCAAGTGCTTCCGATTCGTGGATTACGATTTTCTCCACAAACTCCCGTAACAGGGTAGGGGTGAGTTCCTCAAAGCTGGTGTACTTGCGTACCACTTTCATAAACTTTTCAGCGTTTGCCGTGGCTTCCAGCGTCTTAGAAAGCTCGCTCTGCAAGGCGGCGGCTTTCTCTTTCAGTTCCTTTTGCTCGGCTTCATAGTCTGCCGAAAGCTCCGTGAAACGCTCGTCCGATATGCGCCCGGTCACGCTGTCCTCATACAGCCGCTTGAAGATAGCGGAGAGTTCCGCAATCCGCTTTTCTGCCGCTTCCAGTTCTTTCTTCCTTGCGGTGTTCCGGCGTTTGCTCCCGTCCTCGGTCTGCTCGGTCAACAGCTTCATAAACCGGGCTTCATGCTTGGCGGCGTAGCTGGTGACTTTCCGTAGGTTCTCGGTCACTCCCTCGGTCAACAAGTCGGTGCGGATAAAGTACGCCGTACAGTCACGGGTGCGCTTCTTGTAGCTGCCGCATATGTAGCAGTCCTGCCGCCGCTTGTCCGTCTGATACCTCTGCTGGTACATGACGCTGCCGCAATCCGCACAAAACAGTATGCCGGAGAACAAGCCCACTTCGTCATAGCGGTTGGGGCGTTTGCGCTGCTTGCGCTGCTCCTGCACACGCTCCCATGTGTCCTTGTCGATTATCTGCTCATGGTGGTTCTCAAAGATTGCCTGTTTGTCCTCGCTGTTGTAGATAATCTTGCTGCACTTGTAGGATTGGGTGGTGGTCTTGAAGTTCACAAGGCAGCCCGTGTATTCCCGGTTTTCAAGGATATGCACCACGGTGTTCGCCGCCCACTTGCACTCATAGCCGGGGTGGTAGCGGCGGGTTCTCCCTGTCCGGCGGTATTCCAGCGTTCCCGGCGTGGGGATTTCCTGCTCGGTAAGCATACGGGCTATCTTGGTCGGTCCGTTCCCGGCAAGGCAAAGGCTGTAAATCTGCTTCACCACGGGGGCGGCTTCCTCGTCAATGATGAAATTTTCGTCCTCGTCCATGAGGTAGCCGTACACGGGCTTGCTTGTGACAGGCTTCCCACTCATGCCTTTTGAGCGTTTTACCGCCCGGATTTTCTTGCTCGTATCCCTCACCAGCCATTCGTTAAAAATGTTACGCAAGGGGGCAAAATCGTTGTCGCCCTGTGCGCTGTCAACGCCGTCATTGATAGCAATGAAACGGACGTTTTTCTGTGGGAAAATCATTTCCGTGTACATTCCCACTTGCAGATAATTTCGCCCTAACCGTGACATATCTTTGACTATGACTGTACCAACAAGCCCCGCTTCAATGTCGGCAAGCATGGACTGGAAGCCGGGTCTTTGGAAATTTGCCCCGGAATAACCGTCGTCCGTGTACCATTTCAGATTTGAAAAGCCGTTCTGTTTTGCGTAGTTTTCAAGGATTCGCTTCTGAGATGTATTGTGTAAAGGGTGGTTTCACCATCCAAATACACATTGGCTGACGGTTCATTTGTGGCAAAATGACACAGGCTGAAAAGGCGGTGATCGACCAGCAGAAGGGAACCGAAGCGGGAGTGTCTGGGAATGACCTGGGCGCTCCTTCTTCTTTATAGGCCCCCCTCCTAAGAGCGCACTTACTCACCACCTGCCAAGGGCCGATGGTAGTACTGCCTGACGGCAGCCGTGCGCCCTCCGGGGGCGGCTTCGCCGGGGTGTCCTTCCCTGCCGGTATATAATCAGCAGACGCCAACGGTGGCTTGTGCATCGGACGCAGCCGCGCCGATCACCGGGGGCTTGGGGGCCTTCAGCCACCAACAAGCTGCGCCGGGTATATACCAGTGCCTTGCTTGCCAGTACTATCAACGCCTATAAATGAGGGTTGAATGTCATTCGCATTAGTGGTATACTTGGCTCGTGTTAATTCGATAAATCGAAATTTCGGGGAGGATACATATACATGGATGAACAAAAAAGAGAAACTGTCGAAAAAACAGTAAAGACAGGTATCACATTTGGCAGCGCTTTGGCAATGGTAATTAGTTATTCTACTTGGCACTCTGTTGGGTGGGCCATTTTTCACGGACTGTTGAGTTGGGTATATGTGATATACTTTATTTTGAGATACTAATCCTAGTTTAACGGGGGGGATTTCATTTTTATGGTGAAATCCCCCTTGACAAATGTTCTCTTGGTTGACTATGCTGTTGCTGTCCCCAGCAAGATCATCGTCCCTTGAGAGCCGCTCATAAAGAGCTGTTATTCTGTTGTCACCAGCCGTCCTGTTGTTCATTCCGAACTCCTTTCCGGCGGCTGGCTCATCTGTGGTGAATCCATCTTAACATAACTTTCTGCACCTGTCACCATTTCATTCAAAATTAATCGGGGAATTTTTTCATCCAGCGTGTCGGCATATCCCGAACCCGTATATACCCTGACCTTAAAAAGTGTCCCGCCAATCCTGCGGTAAAAAAAGCCAGCCGCAGAAGGGCTGGACTTCGCCATATCATTATTCAATTTTACTGCCTCCATTAGCAATCCTTTCTTGCGCTTCACGCACATTTCACTTATAATTGTTCGTGGAACTGTTAAATTTTCTGACTTCCGCACATAGTAACCGAATTTCTGTTTTATCCATCCCCCATAGTCCGTTCTCCTTTCGTGTAATTGATTTTTGTTTGAAAAGAATTACTCTTTCACTAATAGGAGAAAAACGGCTATAAAAACGGAAGTGTTTTAAAAAAAACAGCTACAAAATTTTATTTTTCTATAAAGGACTAACCATAAATGCCAAAATACGCTGAACTCCCGGCATTCAGGGAGCAGAATTTCATAACGGAAGCGGACGGGGATATGCTCCACCGTGAAGCCCGCACCCTTGCGTTCCGGCGTATTGAGGAAAGCGCAAGGACGGAAGCCGACTTTGAAAATGTGCTGTACTGGTGGGATAAACTGGACGCAAACAGGGAACGGAAAGAAAGAGACCACGAAACAGGACGCTCCACTGTCCCATTGGAATGGGGCACGGATGAATTGTATCTTTCTAACAGCCCTTCTTATGACACGATTTTAAGAAGGCTCATGATTGCGGGCGATTTTATTGATTTCATATTTGACCGTCCCGAAACAATACACGAACTTGTCACGGATGCGGATTTATCGAAAATATTGAAGGAACTAAAACCGCACCTCAAAAGTATGCTCTATTATCTGTTTTTGCGTGATTATTCCACAACGGAGTATGCGGAAAGTATCGGACAGTCTGACCGGAATATCAGGGGTATTCGGGAAACTGCTCTGAAAAAGATACGGAAACTTTATACTGACGTACTTACATACCGAAAAGAAAACAGCCTGCCTATGACGATTGATGAAAAATATTTCTTGGAAAACGGAGTACGGAAGAAAAAGGGAAGATAAATGTATCCCGACAGAAAACCACAAACAGCTTGACCGATAATAAGTAACCATTTATAATATAGAAGATATTACACTATATAATGTGGCAGGATTGATGGATTGGAGCAGATTTTTTATGAAGAATTTATTTGAACATACCAGCGCACCGTGGATTCGGTACAGCAGTTATGAATATAAGACAGGCAGTGACAGTAACCTCTACATAACGGTTTCCAAAGATGCAAAACCTGAAATGTACCATCCCATGCAGGAAGCGGAGCAGCTCGTCATTGATGCCATAAATGTCGGACTTGCCGCCATGCACAAAGTACCAAAAGAAGAATTGAAGGAAGCTGTGCTTAACTTTATCAAAAAATATGGTTTCCTCGGCTTTATGACCGCCCTGCCGACAACAGCGGATTTCATAACCTATGAATCGGTATATCTTCCCAAAAATCACTTTATAAAGGAAGAATCCCTCCCTACAGATGAGTATTTTTCTTATTTCTACCCTTTTGACAAGCCGGATTTCAGAAAGAACGGCGTAGAATCAGGCTGGTCTGTGACTGACCGAGAGGGTATTGCAATCACGATGGCTATGGGAAATGCGCCGCAGGCTGTGACAATGGAATTGCAGAAGGAATATGCGGAAAGATACGACTGGCTCGTAAAGGAATTTACCGACTGGGCGTTTACCTTTATGACAAGCTTCCTTTATTATATGGATTATGATACGATTGACGAACAGACACGCAGCCTGTACCGTCAGGGCATTTCCGCTTTCGGCGGCATAGCCCCGACTTACCGGATTGCGCTGGAAAAGGATACGCCCGTTATCGTATGGGATTTCCACTCCCTGCTTGTCATGGTGCAGATGTGCTTTTCCTTCATGCTCACGGATAAGGACAGTGATATGCGTATGTGCAAGCATTGTAAAAAAGCCTTTGTCGCAAGCAGGAAGGGGAATGAATTTTGCAGCCAGAGGTGCAAGAACCAGTTTAATGTATATAAATCAAGGGAAAAGAAGAAAGGGAACCAAAGAGATGATTGAAAATAGAAATGTAAATATCATAACCGATGCAGATGGTAAAAGGCTGGTCTTGATTAACGATATCCGTTTCAAGGGCAAACGTCAGATTGACTGGGATGATGTAAAGCAGTATCTTGAAGGATATGTCGGGGACTATTATGAGATTGAGGAAAATGCGGAACGTATTTATATCGGAAGTGAACTTCCTGAAGAATATACAGAATCAGAAAGCCGTAAAAGCCTTATGGGTGCAAATGCAAAAGCGAAGGCAAACGCCGCTACTGCGATACCAGAGCTGATACAGATAGCATCTAACCCGGCTTTTGAAGAAAACCGCAAGGAAAAACACAATAAAAACGCAAAATACGGCTGGTACAGGTATGATGTCCGTTTTGCCCTCCCGGTCTATGAGAAAAATGTGCTTGTAAGATACAATATCTTCTATGCCCGTCTTTTGATTAACCATGCCGAAAATGGCAGGAAGTATCTGTATGACATTTTGGCAATAAAAAAAGAAACGAGCAAGCCGTAGCAAGATGTACGGTGAAAACCCATTTCTTATTGTCAATAATAAGCTATTTTTTAATTCCTGTCAATCCCTAATTTTGATTTTTTTCAAAATACCACCATTGGCATTTTTAATGCAATGGGGGAACTTTATTCCCCCTTGACCACTCCATAGCATGAGGCGCAGATGATGTCAAGACCGCCGCAGGCGAGGCGAAGCCGGTGTCTTGACATCATCTGCGCCTCATGCTACAAAACTTAAAACCAGAATAAAACTAAAGGGAATATACCAGATCGTGCAGCACTATTTCCTCCGTCCTGCTCCTAATGCTGTTCATCTTCTGAAGCCAGCAGAGCCAGTCATCAGATTTAAGCTGCTCCGTCACGCCCTCTTTCTTTGCCATCTGCCCCACAAGCCTGTCCATCATCTCATTACATTCTTCATCAATTTCCGCAAGATGTTTCCATAAGGTTTCCGACAAAATCATATGCGAATAAATGCCTCCATGATTCTCCTTCAAAAACCGCTGTCTCATTCTCCCGTACTTTCCGATCTGATATTCCGTTGTATCCGAAAGTTTCAGGTCGGGAATCAGATAGTCACCTTCCCAATGATATGTAATTTCCATATACAACCGCCTTTCTTTGTGCTAAACTGTTTACAGATACGAATAAAAGAATTTATCACCTTCTTACTTTATTACAACATCTGCAAGTTTCCATTCACCACAAATGAGCCAGCCGCATATGTTGTATTTTAGCAGACGCACATTTCCGCTAAAATACTGCATTTGCCGGAAATGTTTACATCTACAGTTCACAACATATCACATCATCAAGATACTGGCATTTTGCAAACATATCGGAGGATTTTTGTGCCTCCGACTGCGCAATCCCTGCCACATTACGCATTTTCGTATAGAGGAACAGGTTCTTATAGAAATGGCTCTCATCCACGAAAAGTCTGTCCACTCCCAACTGCTCAAACGTCACTACATTGTCTTTTCTGGAACTGTCATTCAGTTTATCAAGCCTCGTCTGCAATGTTTTTCTTGTCTTTTCCATCTGTTTGATGGTGTAGCGTTCCCCATTGTCTGCCTTTGCCTGTTCGATGGCAAGAGTAATCTCATCCATCTGTCGTTCAATAATAGCTATCTGCCGTTCCCTTGACAATGGCACTTTCTCAAACTGACTGTGCCCGATAATCACGGCATCATATTCCCCTGTGGCAATACGGGAACAGAATTTCTTGCGGTTTGCCGGCTCAAAATCTTTTTTCGTGGCAGCAAGAATATTCGCACCGGGATAAAGCCGTAAAAAATCACCTGCCCACTGTTCCGTCAAATGGTTCGGCACTACAAAGAGGCTTTTCTGGCACAGTCCGAGACGTTTGCTCTCCATCGCTGCCGCTGTCATCTCAAATGTCTTTCCCGCCCCCACGCAATGGGCGAGCAGCGTATTGTTTCCATACAGAATATGTGCCACCGCATTTTTCTGATGCGGCTTTAATTCAATATCCGGTGTCATACCGGGAAAGGTCAGGTGTGAGCCGTCATATTCCCGTGGTCTGGTGGAATTAAATATTTTATTATATTTGGCAACAAGCACCTCTCTCCGTTCCGGATCACGAAACACCCAATCCTTAAATGCTTCCCTTACCATCTCCTGTTTCTGCGACGCTATCATCGTCTCTTTTTTATTAAGGACACGTTTCTCTTTTCCATCTTCCTCAATCGTGTCATATACCCTGCTGTCCTTGAGGTTTAAGGAATCCTCCAGTATCTGATAGGCATTCCTGCGGTTCGTGCCATAAGTGGTACTGACAAGGGAATTGCCATAATCCGCATTTTTTCCCTTAATACGCCACTCCCCGGTCACATCCGAGAACAGCACCGCCATGACATCCCTGTCAAATAAATCCTGCGGTGTCTCAAAGGTATCCCGCATATAATCCACAATATAATGCGGTTCAATCCATGTGGCACCGATACGCACCTCGATCTCACTGGCATCCAGTTCTTTTGGCTGCACCTGTGTGAGTGCCTGCACATTGACTGCATACTCCGGATGGTTTTCCGCATACACACGGGCGGTCTCCAGTTTTTCCCGGACATTCCCGCTTAAATATTCATCTGCCGTCTCCCATCTGTCCGTTACGGGATTCTGGAATATAATCCCTTTTAATTCTTCCGTAATCCCGTTCACATCTTTTCCCGTCAGTTCCGCCATGTAATCAAGATCAACTCTTGCTTTTTCTGCCAAAGAAACTGCCAGAGCTTCACTTGCCGTATCCACGCTTGTAATCACTTCTGCCTTTTTAATTGTCCTCTTGGTAAACATATCT
>RAYF01000113.1 GCA_003611745.1 bacterium D16-36
AATAAGGTGAAGCTGTCTCATAAATAAAAAGTGATTTTTTAGCCATAAGTGTTACAAAAATGCTTGACCACTACAAATATCCTGCTGGACTACTGTTCCCTCCAGATATGCTTTGCCGAGAGCATAAGCTGCCATGCTGTTTTGCTGGCTGATAGACTGTTCTAACAATTCCACACCCCTCCTGCTATCTGGAGGAATGTCCTCATCTCCATAGAGCAATGTTTTCCCAAGCAGGTACTGGGCATACGAATTTTCCTGTGCTACGGATTCTTCCAGCCAACGCAAGGCATACGCTGTGTTCTTTGTAACCACTTCCCCTGTCAGAAATAACTTTCCCAAAAGATACTGCGCCTGACTATGCCTGCTCTTTGCCGCTTTCAAAAGATGTTCCACCGCCTTTGACACATCATAGTTTTCATACTCCGAATTCAGATACAATTTTCCTAGCCCAAACATGGCATCGGGATTATCCAGTTCTGCCGCCTTTTCAAAGTATTTCCCAGCTTTCGACAGGTTGACTTCTGTTCCTTTTCCGGTAAGATTCATCTGCCCCAGTCGATAATAGAGCTTATCATCTGCCATGTTCTGTTCTATGCGTAAGAATCCCTGATAGGCTTTGTGATACCATTGCGCAGAGTCGCCCGGACTGACTGCTGTTCCGATTCCATCCTGATACATTTTTCCCAGTTCATACTGGGCATAGGCATTTGGCTTTGTGGAATGAGTGGCTGCTTTCATAAAGAGAGCAAAGGCTTTTTCCTCATCCTGTTCCACCCCCTGCCCTCTGTGATACAGCACGCCCAGCGAATACAGAGCAAAGGGATTCTCGTCTGCCTTTTCATACCACTTTGCTGCTTTCCCATAGTCCTGTTCCACGCCATAGCCAAAGGAATATAGTTTCCCGATGCGATACTGGAAATAATCTGCATTCTTTGCTGTCTTTTCTTTCGCATAAAAGGCTGCATACGCTTTCCGAAACCATTCCTGTGCTGTTTCTTCATCTGCCTCACAGCCAAGTCCGGATAAAATCATCTTACCTACATCATGCATGGCAAAGCCATTCCCCCTCTCTGCTTCTTTCTGCATGAGGGATAGTGCCTGCTCGAAATCGGGTTTGGTTTCTTTTGTCCCATATAGACAGAGACGTGCCTGATTGTATGCACTGCTCCACCATGTATCTTCTCTTTTCGATTTCTTCCGGTAGCGAAAAGAATGTGTATGACTTCCATAGATTGTGCCATCATCCGTTTCATCTTTTGATGTTTCCATCTCAACTGGTTCATTTTTCGGCCAGAACATCGTATCTTCCTCCTGTGCCGTTTCATCCTCCGCCATCTTTTCTTCTCCGGTTTCCTCCATTTCTTCTATGATCTTCTTCTCTGTGTCAAGGTTCAGTGCCTCCTGAATTACAGCATTTTTGATGGATTTAAATTCTTTATTCTGTGACAAAGGAATCCGCTTTGGCACTTGCTGTGTATAAGTTTTCAGCACTTCCTCTCTCTGCTCATACCATAAATCATACAAAGCGGCAATCCGCTCATCTTCTGCCAGTTCCTCCACGATGGAATCAATGATGGCTTTGACATCGGCTTTCAGATAGCCGTATACCTTTTTGCCTCCTGTCCGGGAGAGCCGGTCAGCAAGTTTCATAAGCTGCTGTTCCATCTTGGGGTTATCGTAAATACCTGTATTGATTTTTTCCACCGCCTCCCGGATAATCTCCCTGCTTTTCTTTCTCAAGCTATCCCGATTCTCCGTCTGCATTGCATAAGTGCAGAGCAGGTCTTGTGCAAAGATGTCGTTGGCAAAAGAAGAACGCAGATTATGAACTCCCTGTTTAGTGAGATATCCCTCATTTTCAATGACCGAGTATGCCAGCAGATGGATGTGGGGATGGTGGCTTTCATTATGGAACGCTGCATACCATCGGAGGTTTTCCATCGGTATTTTCAGATTGGAAGCCAGTGCCTGTGTCTGTGTCCGAAGCATATCCCGCCAGCGGATACCTGTATTGAATCCCAGACGCTCGGCATCTTCCCTCCGCAGTGACACGATTGCCGTCCATACATTTCCTCTGTGCAGGTTTAGTTCCTGTGATACTTCGTTCAGCTTTACTTCGATCCCATCATCGGTAAAAAGTCCGTGTGTACCGAACCGCTCGGCTCTCGGTCTGGTGGCAATGTAGTCCGCATAGGTTTTGGTATTCATGACTTCATGGGCATTATCCTCTAAGGCACGAGTGATAAACTCAGAAGCATTTCCGATGGTTTTGTCCTTCTGGTAATCTTCGTACTCCAACATTTCCTTTGTGTCCGGAAAATCTCGGAGAATTTTTTCTATGAACCGTTGCTGTTTCCCTGTTGCCGGAGATAATCTTTTAGTATCATCTATCTTTTCCACACCCTCACGGGTGGCAATGTATTTAACATAGCCACCGATATTTGTGTCACGGTTGGGATTCAGATATTTGAATTTGGTTACCAGTTTTGCCACTTTACCACCTCCGTTTCTGGTATTTTTCCAGTGAACTTATTATCCTTTCTGCCAATCTACAGCATCATCAAAGGAGAATGAACCATTGAGCCGCTTGACTTCTTTTACACACTCTCCCCGCAATCGTTCCAGCGAAACTTTATCAATGTCCTGCATGGAAGCAACCACGTTCATCATAACCGCCATCTCCACCGAGAGTTTGAAGAGCATACGGTTCTGCCGGTTGTCACTTTCTGCTACGATTCCTTTGAGTGTAGAAGTCACGATACTGGAAAGATAGGATTTGTTTTCTTCTGTGGAAAGGTAGCCGATATAGAATAGAATTGCCTTTTCTATAAATTCACTTTGAGAGGAACAATTGTCGGACTTGTATAATTTTCTTACTTTGTCTAGGGTAGATTCTCTGATCCAGAGAGCAAACTTCCGTTTTGGTTCTTTACGGTTTGAGGTGTTTGGCATAGGTTATTCACTCCTTTCGGTCTGGTTTTGGGCAAAAAAAGAGCGATGGAACTTGGGTGTTCTATCGCTTTCACTTACTGTTTTTTATTGGAAATTTATAATAAAATTTAATCTTTATCCTTTTGTTCTAATATTTCATACGCACTTTTTCGTAGTGGTCCTGCCTCGCAATATGGAAAAGGGGCTGTCTTAAAAAAGGAATTTGTTTTAAATATAGGCATATTAAAATAATCAAACACACATCGATTTGAAACCTTCTGCAAATAGCCATCCTGTGGACTTCCCATAATCCATTCCTCCTTTTCGTACTCTTTTTTGACGCCAACATTATCTTCAAGCCAACCTCTTGATTCTTTTGCGTAATAAATTTCTGTATATGAATTTTGAATAAATAATTTATTCAATTCTTCCACATTATTATTTTTATAAAGACGTACTCTATTTTTATCGCTAAACTGATTTTTATATACCGTATCATCATATAGACAAAAACAAATCCTCGGTGAAAGTGGAACAAAACATTGAAATCCTATATGACCAAATCCATACGGATGTTGATAATTTCTTTCCATAAACCATTTGTTATATTTCGCAACTGGATTATCAGAAGTTAAAAACCCTATTTCACTTTCATTAACAATTATCAAAGGACACAAATCAGCTATTATTTTAATCATATCCGGCATCCCTTGAATGTAAGAAAGATTGGGTCTGTCAATCTTAACATCCAAACCTTCCATATCATCATCTGTAAGGTCAATATCATCCTGTGCTGATATCATTGTTACAATTCTTTTTGCTTCTTCTAATGTAGATTTTTTATAATCATCTGCCTTTTCGGCAGTTCTTACATCACTTAAATACACAAACATTAATAAATATGTGTATTCTGTAGAATCAACTGGTAACGTCTCAGATACCAACATACTCTTAATAATCGGAGCCCACTTGCTTTCCAGATTCCGAAACCAATCTTCCAAATCATTATCTTTTCCATATAGAAAATCCTGCCCTGCTACACTGCTGATGGAATCTTCATCAACAAATCTTTTTCTATCAAAATTATATACCCCTATGCTGTTATTTCCTGAAAAATTTCTCAAATAAAATTGTGGAACATAATGATTATAAGTTTTCGATTCCTTTTTTGCCATAACAACACCTCAATTATCATAAAATAACATAATTAACAATACTGCTAATTACAATTTTATCATTTCTTATAATTGATTACAATAATGCCAATTCTTATAATAATCATTCTCTCTGCAAATAATTAAATAACCCACACTATTTTCTACTTATAATCGAATTTGTTACAACCTCAACCCACATCATACAAATCTACCCTTTAATTAACCCACAGCCATCTATCCCCGCCACATCCCTTGCAACGTCTTTAAGCGGTCGGCATTGCCGTCCGCTGTAATCTGAGCCGGGGTGGTTTTCAACCCCGACTCTTTCTCCTGCTTGATTTTCGACCCTGTAAGATACAGTCATCTCACCTCATATCTATCCTGTAGTTCCATTTCTCAAATCATCCCAAACCGCCCTCAAAATCTCACGATGGAACACTTTCCCGTCCATCCTGTAAAAATCGCACACAAGCCGATACGGAGTCTCACAGCGGTATGAAAATGATGATAAGCTTTTAACTTCTGATCTCCTCTGTTACCGGATTACCGGTTGCAGGTTTTTCTGGTTCTCTCTGTTTCTGCTTTCCCCTTCTGGTACTGCTTTCTGTACCGTTTCCAGAACGAAGTGAAATAAATTCCCGGACTCCGGCAGGAACAGATTTTGTAAAAAGTGTCTCCAATGATTTAGCCACTTCTTTCTCTATGGATGTACCTTTCTGTTCCAGATACAATTTCAGTGCTGCTGTCTTTTCCTCATCAAAGTTTACAGTTATAGTTGCTTTCTTCATTACTTTACCTCCTGTCCAAAAAAAGCGACACATTAATTGTCGCTCAAAAAAACCGCACTGTTATTTTCAGTACGGTTTTGTGATATCATTATACTACATTGTCATTGTTGGTGCAGATTCTTCTCCCTCGTCTTGACTTTCATTCTGACGAAAATCAATTCCATCAATTCCATTCTTGTACACAAAGTCCTTTATTTCATCCATGTTGCCAGATTCATAAAATTCAACCAGCATTCTTGTAAATTCCGGCTGATGTTCAATCGGTATACTGATGATGCCACATCCATTCGCAATCATAATCTGGTTTGCCGCCAGCATAGATGTCCTCTTGTTTCCATCCAGAAACATCTGTTTTCTCATCAGATACAGCATATGAGTTATGGCACGCTCTGTTGGCTCTTCTATCTTCAGAACATCAGCGATTTCCTCTTTAATCTGTGATTCGATCGGCATATCTGGTTTCCATGAAGTACCACCAATGGATACTGGGACTTTACGAATAAATCCTGCATTGATTACCAGGTTATCTCCACCCACAATTTTATTCAGATGGCACACATAGTTATAGTCTGACGGAACATCCAGATTGTCAAGGAGAAACTGCCATGCATGTTTCAGATTGTTGACTGCCACAATTTCCTCTACTTTCACATTCGGAGCCCGCATCCCATTAAAGATTGCCTCTGTGTCTGGGTAGGTCACTCCCAGTCCTTCCAGTTTTGCACTTTTCCATATATAATCAATGATGTTGCGTTTGGCTACAAATATATTTTCTTCTCTTGTCATGGAGAATTTTGATTCCACAATATCCACCTTCTTTGTTTAATTAAAATCTTTCAAGGCTTATTTTATCACAGAAGATTGCATGGTGCAATGACTTATAAATTCATACCCATGCCATTCTCTGGCTGTTCTTTCTGCTGCGGAACACAGACTTGCAAAAGGTTACGGACTGGTTCCGGGATATCCTCAAAATCCACGTGAATATCTCCTTCCACAACTGGTGTATACCAGTAGTCATAACGGGCAAAGTTTTCTCTCAGATAATTTCTATCTGCTTCTGTGAGAGATTCACTTCCCTGATCCAGAACCCCTTGTGGTGTCAGAAAGAAAGTTCCCCAGTGCTCACCGGAAGATTGCAGGTCGACTGTCACAATACCAAGTGCGATGTGTCCGCTATTCCTCCCACAGATTACAGCAGGCAGTTCCACAAACTCATACTCACCTCTTTCCAGATAATTGCAACCATAGGCAGATATAAACGCCTCGTGCATCTGGCTTAGCACCTCTTTTGCATACTTCCTTTCCTTGCCATTACAGGAATGGTCCAGTTTCTCATAGTCCACATTCCCAAGTATCCGGTTTACATTTTCTATAAATTTTTCCTGTTCTGTCATGTCCTTCCCCTTTCTTAAAGGTTCATCCCCATACCATCACTCTGGGATTCTGATTCCTCCCACCTTGCATCCCACTTTTCCTCTACATCATGCAGGTACTGTTGTGCCAGTGCTTCATGCTCCCCAAAAAGTGGTTCTACACATTCTTTTCCGTAATGTCTCTCATGAATATCCGGATTGTATCGACCAAGCACATAGTGGAGGGGTACATCATCCATCGTAAAAAAATCACTGCGAACGGAGCAGGTTTTTTTCCATGTGTCCACGCTCTCCACAATACCTCCCCGGAAAGCAAAATCTCCCGGGCCGCCATACGGCTCGGTGGCAACAAACAAAACCTGCTCCCCCATTTTTAATTCCTTCTGCAACAGACAGTCTCGCATTCGGGCAATGACTTCTCCCCGGTGAATATACGGGTTGCCCGGTTCCTGAAACTCGATATCCTCCATCTCTATCACATCCAATGCCTTGTGGTAGATTTTACTGATTTCTTCCTCCGCTACTCCTTGATTGAAAAAATGATTTCCATAATCACCAAAGTAATGTGTGATCCGTTGTTCCTTTGGTATTTCAAGCAGTTCCTCATAAGTCGCAATCAGATTTACCTTTCTCGCTGCACTGTCCGTCTTTTGTGATGATTCTCCCTGTGCATAGTTCCTGTTCTCATCCCTTACCCAGCGTTCATATTCTTCGCTCTGGCAATGTCCGGCAAGCATTCCCGCAAAATCCGAAATCCTATGCGCCTCACATCCGGATAACGTAACTAGGATACCAGCACTGCCGGGAGTGATAGCACTTACCTTTGCATTGAGGATATCTTTCCATTCCTTTCTTCCCTCTGCAGTCAACGTATCCTGATTCAATTTTGCAATTACTTCATTGTTTCCATTTTCTTTTTCATGCTGTAAGCAGACACTAGTAAGATTACATCCCATCACGGAAAACAAATCCATCATGTCCGCATTTTCATTCCTTGCAAGTATCATTGACATTTCAATACCATCCTCTGTGGCTATAATCTCTGCCACCTCATCCCTACGGTTCAGTTCCTCTACCAGCAACTGCCCGATACCGTTCGTCCGGCTTACCGTAATATCCAGATGTTCTTTGATGTCATCCCAGCCAATGATCCATGAACCGTCTGCTTGCTTTCCCATCTCTCCATGCAGGATCTCATCGGCCGCCATACGCATCTGCTCCCGGAGATAGCTTTTTATATAAGGCTGGTATGATGCGTATCTAGCATAGTCAGCTCCCTCGCTTTCCACCAGCACCCCATCTTCGGAATCTTCTCCCATGACCAGCAGGCAGTGGTACATTACCTTCCCTGGTAGACTTTCTGCACGCATAAGATTCTTGTTTTCTGCAATAAAGTCATGTTTTTCCAACATTCTTTTGTAAAAATGGCGGTACTCCGATTCCGGCAGTACCACCACTTTTTCAATGGTGCATTCGCAAAAATTAAACCGAGGCTCTTTCCTCGCCATGATTCCTTTTATATTCATCCCTGCCTCCTTCTAGCCAGCAGTTTTTTCTGACTTCAATTTTTTCTTTTCTTTCTTTTCCCCTTTATCGCTCTTTTCTTCTTCATATTTGATATAAGGTATCTTTAACCAGTGTGTCCATCCTCTGGATGCAAGCTTTGTTCTTACCACACCATACTTTGTTCCCATCGCCTCAATGACCTCTCCATTGCCAATATAAACTCCAATATGACCGCTGTGCCAGACGGCAAGACCGGGAATTTCTGGTATGGATGAGATGCTGCCTTTTTCCTTTGCTGCCTGATACATTCCGTCTGCTGTCATTGCTGGGATGCCATTACTGTTAATAACTTCATGAGCTGTCACAGATTTAACCTCATTCACTGTCTCAAACTTTCCCATTTTCCTGACATAC
>RAYF01000114.1 GCA_003611745.1 bacterium D16-36
TAAGGTGAAGCTGTCTCATAAATAAAAAGTGATTTTTTAGCCATAAGTGTTACAAAGATGCTTGACCACTACAACCGTCACCGTCCGTACCCTCCTGCCTTGCAAGGGAAATCAGCCTGTGGCTGTTCTTGCGGCAGAAGTCATAGCGGATATGGTTTTCAAGCAGGAAGTCAAGGCGGTACTCGTTCATCCATTTTGTCAAGACATTCGCCGCTGTCCCTGTTTCCCCCGGAGCGTCCAGTAATTCCGTTGCAGTTCCAGTCCATTCCTCCCTGCCCTGCATGAAATCCACCAGCCGAAAAAGAACGTCTGGTATCGCTTCTTTGGCAAGCTGTTCCTGCTCCTTACGCTCCACAAGCTCCCAACTGCAATCATGGAAACGGAGCGTAAACTCCTGATAGGGCGTGTCCCTGCCCGTCACATACAGCCTGGCGGCATTGGACGCACGGCTTTCCTGTTCTAAAACAAAGGTTGCGTCCGCACTCCCCGTCAATCCTGTCGTTCCAGACACTTTGTTGAACACGTCGCTGTCATTCTGCTTTCGGATGTGGTGGACGACAATGACCGCCAGAGAGTGCCTGTCGGCAAAGTCTTTGATAAGGGAGATGTCCCCGTAATCGCTTGCATAGGCGTTGTCTTTGGATGCGGTTCGGACTTTCTGCAAGGTGTCAATCACAATGAGCCTGCTGTCGGGGTATTCTTTCAAATAATCTTCCAACTGCACGATAAGACCGTCTGACAGCTTATCGCTTGCCACCGCAAAGTGGAGCCGCTCGCTCGCTTCGTCCGTCAAATGGAATAGCCTGTCCTGGATACGGCAGAACGTGTCCTCCAGACAGAGGTAAAGCACATCGCCCTCCCGTGTGGGCATATCCCATAAGGGGATTCCCTGCGACACGCAGAGGCAGAGCTTTAACATGAGCCAGCTCTTGCCAATTTTCTGTGAGCCGCAAAACAGGGTTAAGCCCGTGGGTATCAGACCGTCCACCACAAAGGACGGCTTCTCAAGCGGCTCATAAAGGAGTGTGTCGGCATTGACTGTCTGAAGCTTCTGCATGGGATTCCTCCTTTCGGGCGGTGTCTTTGGTTTTGTTGCACATAGCTGTGACCTCCTTAAATAGATTTACTCCCACGAAAAAAGTGAGAGTATGTAATGCTGCCAATCCCCACACCGATAAAAAGCGGATTTCTTTTTCGGGCAGTAATCGTCAAGGTTGGAGATACTTCCTCATTTCTGCTTTAACCTTTTCCCTTTTCCCTTGCAACCGAAACGGACTTCTGGACAGCGGAAGCGGTGCAATGCTCCATCTCGCCGATTTGATAGAAATTAAAATCATACTCGTAATAGAGCAGGAAACGCCGCCTTTGTACCTCTGGCAGTCGGGCAACCGCTTTGTAAAACAGTTCATTCCGTTCTTTTTCAATCATTCTTTCATCAAGCGTTTTAGGCACTCTTAACGCACGTCTGTAAAGGGTTTCGTCCCATACCTCGTTAAACTCCCTGTGCCGCTGGTTCCATTGCTGAAGATTCCTGTTCCTGCGTTCCATCTGCCGAAATTCAAGAAAGAACTGCTCGGACACTTCTAACTCGTGGTGTTCCCCCTGCCCGTCCTTAAAGCTGATAAAATACCTTGTGCCGCTTTTTGTGGATTCCTCCCGAAGCGTGTATGTTTTTGCTCCGTATGCCATTTGCTTTCCTCCTGCCAAAAAGTAGGAGAGAGTTTATCTCTCCCCACCCAATAGCCCATAGGAAAGCACTGATTTCCCCTCTAACGCTTAAATGGCTTCAATCTGCTCCGCAGCCTTTCCATCCGTCTGTAAACAGACTTTGTTGACAGCTTTACAACTGCGGCAATCTCCTTTGTGGAATATCCCTGCATTTTCAGCAGGACGATTTGTAACGTGCGTTTATCTACCGTGATTAAGGCAAGGTACAGAGTTTCGCTCTCAATCTCGTCCAGTAAATCAACAACAGACTTTACCTCCGCCTGCTTCTCCCTGTCCGCCATGCCCTCAAGGTATTCGCCGAAGTCGCTCGCCCATCGGTAAAACCGCCTGTTGGAATTAAAATCTGCCCTGTCATCTGTGCGGATTTGCTCAATGGTTGCTTCATCAACGCCGCACTCACGCAGAATCTTTTCCTCGGCTTCTTTCCAGATACGCCATTTCCTGTCCTCCCGTCCGTGGTTGTATGCCATTCTTATTTCCTCCAATCAGAATTGATTGAGAGGGCAGACAAAAGCCCCCTCATTTTCCCAAAGGAAAAAACAAGGGGGCTGAACGCCTTAAATTTCGTTTTCCATTATCTTTCTCAGTTTCGCAAGGATTTTAGCTTTGCGTTTATTGACAACGCTCTGCGTCACTCCTAACCGCAATCCTACTTCCCTCTCGGAAAGTTCTTCAAAAAAGATTGCATGTATTAACGTCTGCTCACCGTCCGACAATAAAGACAGGGCGGCTTTCAGCCTGTCCACCATCACCGCATGGACAACGGTTTCCGCAACGTCCACCACTTCATCAACAATGAAATCAAGCACATTTCCCTCACTGTCCGTAAATCCCTCCAATGAGAGCAGCTTGTGGTTCGTGTCCAGTTTTTTCAGATAACGCCACCGCTCTTTATCCTTGTAGAAATCTGCGTACTGTTCCCGCACGACTTCAAGCAGACAGCCCTGCACAGGGATAAACAGCTTGTCCATGTAGCTCTGGTCGGATTGCTTGCGGCGGCAGAAGTCCATATAGGACAGTTCTACATAATTACCACTTTCTTTGATATATACTTTTCTTGGTGCATACTTCACCGTACTTTCCTCCAATCTGAATTTTTGAAATGTAAAATCCAGATGGAGAGGGTGGGGAGCGACAGCCAACAGCAGATACAGCCCTACGGCACATTCTGATAAAAAACGACAAAAGAAAAACCGCAAATGCTGTTGCCACATAAGGAGATAATTTGAAAACATCAATCAAATACAACCTATGGGCGATAGCAAAGGCAAAAGCCAGTGCAAAAGACATAAATGCTTTTTACGCTGGCTTTCTCTATGTAAAAATATAATCGCACATTCGCAAAATTGAAATTCCCTTGCTACAATATAGAAAAAGGTAATACAAAGTTCAAAATAGCACTTAGCGGTTGAAAACTTGCTTATCAAAACAGTCAACACACCAATCAGGAAATTCAAAATCAGAATGCGGAGGTTTAGGATTATGGAAAAGACATTATTTGAGCAAATGGGTGGGACATATACAAGAGTTGGAGATTATTTTCTCCCCGATTTAAAACTACCCGAAGAAAAAACAAAACATATCGGCGTATGGGGACAAAGGCACAAGCGCTATCTGCAAGAGCATAAACGAGCGACTCATACTACTCTGCTCACAAGCGGTAAATTGAACGGATACCTTGCCGATATCGACAAGCAGGCAGAGGAAATGTTTTCTCGGCTGGTAGAGCAGACGGCAGAGCGTGAAGGTGTAACGGAGCAGTTGAAATCAGACAATCAGCTTGAATGGGGGCGGAGAATAAATAATATCCGCAACAGAGCAATTGAGATTATAAATAATGATTTGATTTATAACTAATTGAAAACAGCGGCAGAGAAAATCAACTCTCCCTGCCGCTATCCTTTATTTTTTGTTTTCCCAAAAAGTAAGGTACATTTGTGCTACCGATTCAAGTAACACAAACAATATATGTACGATAATAAAGATACAAATAGCTGTAATATATTTTAATGTTGCAATCGGTAAAAGATTCTGCATAAGAGAAACCGCTATAAGACCTACTAAATATATAATCTGAACAATAACATTGTAAGTTATGTTAGAAAGTAAAATCTGAAATAGGGATAATTGTTTCCCATTAACGGGCTTATATTGTTTCTTTTTTGATTCGGTTTCTTTTAGACATTGTATATTTTTATTGTCCGCAGATACTAAAATTGTAATAATTGCTACGGAAAACGAAATTAAAATTGCTACGATGTTTATCTGTGTATCTATAAATCCAGAAAAAGTCGATAGAACTTTTTCTGGATCGCCGATATTGAAAAATATCGCTAATAATAATGCTGTCAAAGCAATCATTATTGGAATGAGGAATTTAATAAAGACTTTTTTCCTTGAAATAAAATAATCCCTGATTGGAACAAAAATTATATTTTTCATGTCTTATTCCTCGTTTCTTCTATAAATTCTTGTGCTTTCAGAAAGAAATCAAAGCTGTTTACCTCGTTGGTTACAGTTTCAGCAGCAACTGATAAATAATGTTTCATTTTCATCAACTCAGTATCAACCTCAAATTGACCAGCAGTATTTGTTCCTTTAATAGTAATTTTTTTAATCTTTCCGTTTGCTTTATCTTGAGAGTTATCAAAATAGGCTTGTATAAGATTGTCAGGAAATCTTTTCGCACCTTTTGGACGCTTAAGGCATATTTCAACCTCATCATCAATTTCAGCTTCGGTTCTTCCGGCAAACATCAAAAAATCATCTTTGATATCTTCTTTGCTTACTACCAGTTTCAACACAGACATAGTTTTTGCTTTCTTAATTGAGGAAAGAAAATCTTCACCCGGCATAATTTCATATGATATTGAGTAATGATATTCGTCGTTAGTATCCTCATTATAGCTAATAAATTGAGTGTTCAAATAATCAACAATACAATGTAATGTTATGCCATAATGATTACTTTCATGAACCGCAAGAAAACGATACTCACCAGCGTTATAACGAATACACAAATGCGTCTTTTCTTCATCACCATCTTGCTTACGCTTACGGGTACCAAGTTCTGTCATCGTTTCCGTATCAATCTCATTACGGACGTGATTATATTTGGCGGATTTAAAAATAATATTGTAATTGCCGTTTTTCAAATCCTCATAGGAATCAAGCCATACAACCTTTTCAGAACTTATAATGTCTTTTTTTCTATCGTTTAGTCCCTTTTCGGTAATGTATGGTAATAATTTTGAAAACGCATCCACTATTTGTTGTATATCGTAAGTGGAAGAATCACTACTATCCTTTTGTTTTGCAATTGTAAGATAGTAAAAGTAAATCGGAACATTTTTCTTCGGTTCTTGGCTACTCATGTTTTTCCTTTCCTTCCATATCCTTATAATACATCGGATAACAATTTCCAACTATTGCTCTTAATATCGTCAGAATAAGTTTCTGTACAAATGCAAAGTTCGCTGCTCTGCTTGTCCTGCCGAACAATACCGCCAAACAGATTGTATTTATCAGTGTAGGATTTTAATTCTTTGAACTTCTTAGCGGTATATTTGTCAATATCCTCACTATCTCCCGATTTAGTAAATCCGCCTTTTGTTTCAATTATCCACACTTTACTGTCATTTGTTCCAACGACATAGTCTGGATAAAATGATTTTTGCTTTCCAAAGTTATCCGTATAAACGATAGAAAAGTATTCAATGCCCTTATCTCCGTTTTTGTAAAACCACTGGATATTTTTGCTGTTTTCACAATAGCGTTCAAAAAGTTTTTCAGGCAGAGAACGCTTTTCGGCAGAGGAAAGATATCCCTTGTATACATTTTTTGAAAATTCTGCCTGTGATTTTGCAGTCCCATCATATGTAAAAATCATCTCTAACGGAAAACCTATGGGTTTTTCTGTTGTTTTCGGAATTGCCAAAGTCAGTTGCAGGGATTCGTCCGCCATAGCGTCTCGAACATCCTCAACCAACAAATGCTCATTATTGATTATAAAGGCGTATAGTTCCCTTGTTTCAATTTTTAGAATTTTGGAATCACAGCGCAATCCGTTAAGAAATAATTTACGCATAATTGTATTCGTACTATTGTAATCCAAGTTTACTTTATAGCCTATCTCTGCGACGCAATGATGATATTCCTTACCATGTTTATGTGTGTTTAATGCTTCATGTATCGAAATATCATTCAGTTCGGCTATATTTTCTTTTGACAAGGTGCTTACAGAACCTGATTTTGTATAGTCAATGATATCCTCAGAAAAGGAATAACCGTATGCCTCCAACAGCACTTTGTTCTTAGCGGTGTCGCCTGTGATATGATATTTCTTTTCAAAATACTTATGTATTACCTTAAGAGACAGCTTTGCATCACGAGGATACGGAACATCGGTTTTATATTCGCTGATAAGCGTAAAGGAACGGTGCTCCGGTTTTAAAAATACCTTGTATGCGTCAAGCGCTCCTTTGCCTAAACTCAACTTTACACTTTCTGTGAACTTCTCGTCCAAAGTATATAGATAACAGCTATCGAGCAAATCACTCTCATAGTGTTTGGCTTCAGGCATACGGCGAATTCGTCCGATAGTTTGAATCTCAAATACCTCGCTCATATTATCACGAAGCTTTACAAGAATTTGTGCACGAGGACAATCCCAGCCGGTAGCCACAGCCTGTTTGATGATAACTGCGATAGGCTCTGCATTTGGTTCTTCGATATACTCAAGATTTTGTTTCTTGTCCGAAAGCCATACGGCAAGTGAATTATTCTCGTAAGTAATCCCCTTGCTTTCAAAATATTCTTCAACCCTGTCAAGTAAAGCGTCAGATTTATTTGGAATCTGCACAATAATAAGGGGATTGATTTCTGCTTTCCGATTCAGATATTCGGAATGCAACTCTCGCTGCTTATCTATCGCTTTATCAAGCAAATATTTAATCTGGTCATCCACGTTTATATGCTGCTCGAAATTCTCATTGATAATAAGCAGCTTCTTAATTAAACCTTCTGCAATGACATCTTCTTCTGGAATATCAATCAGAACAGCGTCTTTATAATTTTTAGGCGTAGCGGAGCAACGAATTATTTTATCTGATTGAAACAGTTCGATAATATCATCCGCTTTAATTGTGTCATGTTGATGAGATTCATCAACGATGATTTTAAAATTTAAACCATCATCAAGCGCATTTCGAATATGCTCGATTAAGTTAGTGCGTTCACTATCTTTAAGGGCATTATTGCCTTTCTTCGTCAGCTTTTCCCAGTTGATAAAGCAAGCATCGTTTTCTTCAAAACCAGATGTCATAATGTCCGAAAGTAATTTTGTTTGGCTTCCGTGGATATATCGATCCATTTTTTCTTTGCTCTGTTCTTCAAGGTTGCCTTTACCGGGCGTAAGCCAAATAAATACAGTTTTGTGATTGCTTTTGAAATACTCGTCCATAAAATGAGTGAGTATAATGGTTTTTCCGCTTCCCGTACAGCTTTTGAGGATAATATCTCTGTTCGGCTGTTCCATTGCGGCATTTAAATCAGCGATTGCTTTTATCTGAAAAGTCCTAAGGATAATATCCATTTTTAACCCTCCAATTCTTTATAGTAATAATCAGGAATAATATTTATTGTTATCTTCCTGTCTTTCAAAATCTGTGCCTGTTGTGCATCCATTAAAATGTCATGCCCCAAGTATAACTTTTTACATTTTTCATCAATATGTGAGATAAAATCATCAAGTTCTTCTTCAGTCAGCACGATAGCAATTTCAGCGTTACCTGTAAAGTTGATTGCATTTTCTAATTCCACCAATTCACGAATATGCTTTAAAAGCTCATCTGCGTATTCATAGTACAAGCGATCTGAAATCGGAACATAGTCAACTTTATAATATTTAAGACTTGCGGCGTACCTCTCTTTGTCAATTACACGCTTGATACGCTCGTATGTGACTTCACGGCAGATATTATTCTCATTATTGGTGCATAAAATAAAACAACGATTGCTGTTTGTTCTTTCTGCATTATATTGTAAAACTGCGTGCCCTGTAGTACCGCTACCAGCAAAAAAATCAAGTATAATACTATCACTATTGGTAGCGATTTGAATAATTCGTGTTATTAGTTCTATAGGCTTGGGGAATGAAAAGACATTATTTCCAAGCACATTTTTAAGCCTGAATTATTCACGGCAGTATAAACTCACATAAAATTCGCCGTAGTTACCATTACAACCAATGCCGATACCTCA
>RAYF01000115.1 GCA_003611745.1 bacterium D16-36
TAAGTACCTCTTTTCTGATTTAATTTATTATATCTTATTAGCCACTCCTGTTACAACTTTATTATAGCACTTCAGGTCGTGACGATGGTGACGGTGTTTCTGGGATACCCCCTGCCGCTGTCACTGTCACCTAAGAAGCATGTGAATACGGCGGCTCTGGCTTATGCGTGACGGTCAGTGACGGTCGTGACGGTGTTTTTGGGATACCCCCTGTTGCTGTCGCTGTCATAGCAAATGTATGTAAAATCGGCGGTTCTGCCCTACGGGAGAACACCCCGTAAACGCAAAGTGCAGGCGTGGGCATTACTCGCCCTTTTCGGCTCGTAAAGCCACCCCTGCGGTCAGAAAAATCTACTGATTTTTCCGACTGCGTTTACAGGGTGTAACACACTACACTTTGCTCCGCAAAGTCGTGTGCCAGACGTTCCCTCTGGACTCCCTTAAAGCAGGGCATACGCCCTGCCCATCCTGCGCCTTGCGGCTTCGGATGGAAGAATGTCGGCGTGACAGTGACGGCTATGCCTTGCGGCAGGGGGTATCCCAAAAACACCGTCACCATCGTCACGACCGTCACCTTTTGGGAGATTACCCGCCGAAGAAAGGAAGATTGACTATGCCCTATGCAATCCTGCGTTTCCAGAAACGCAAGGCAGGCGGCGTTGCGGCTTGCGAACGCCACAACGAACGGAAGAAAGAAGCCTATAAAAGCAACCCAGATATTGATATGGAACGCTCTAAAAACAATTACCATCTCATAGCACCGCCAAAGTACACCTACAAGAAAGAGATAAACAAAATGGTGGCTGAAGCAGGATGCAGGACGAGGAAAGACAGCGTGATGATGGTGGAAACGCTCATCACCGCTTCGCCAGAATTTATGAACAGCCTACCGCCCGAAGAACAAAAAGCGTATTTCCAGACGGCTCTTGACTTCATTTCGGAGCGTGTGGGAAAGCAGAATATCCTCTCCGCAGTCGTCCATATGGACGAGAGGACGCCCCATATGCACCTATGCTTTGTGCCGCTTACGCCAGACAACAAGCTGTCAGCGAAGTCTATCTTAGGCAACCAAAAGAGCCTTTCCGAGTGGCAGACCGCCTACCATGAGCGTATGTCTGCACGGTGGAATCAGCTTGAGCGGGGGCAGTCCTCAATGGAAACGAAGCGGAAACACATCCCCACATGGCTCTACAAGTTAGGCGGCAGGCTGGATAAACAGTATGCAGAAATCGTGTCTGCCCTCTCCGACATCAACGCCTTTAATGCAGGGAAAAAGCGTGACAAGGCTCTGGAAATGATTGCAGCATGGCTTCCAGACGTGGAGAAATTCTCAAAAGAAATCAGTAAACAGAGTGCCTATATTGACAGCTTGAAAGAGAGAATCGGGCAGGAATCCGACTATGCGGGGCGTATGCGTGATGAAAAGTACGAGCAGGAATTAAAGGTACAGAAATCCAACCAGAGGATATTTGAGTTGCAGAGAACCAACGAGCAGATGGGGCGGCTGCTCTCAAAAATACCGCCAGAAGTATTGGAAGAATTGCAGAAAAGCAATCGGAACAGAGCAAGAGAAAGGTAGGAATTTGAATGAAGAAACAGGATTTTAAGGTATTAAAGACAGCAGATTTATACCCGTTTCCCGACAATCCGTTTCATGTGGTGGAGGATGAAATGCTGTCAGAGTTGGCTGAAAGCATTAAGGAGTTTGGAATTGTAACGCCGATAATCACACGCCCGAAAGAGGACGGGAACGGCTATGAAATCATTGCGGGACAGCGGCGTGTCCGTGCTTCGGAGCTTGCAGGGATAAACACAGTCCCCGCTTTTGTCCTGCCCTTAGACCGTGACCGAGCCATCATCACACTTGTAGACAGCAACTTACAGCGTGAAAATATCCTGCCATCGGAGCGGGCATTCGCCTACAAGATGAAATCCGAAGCCATGAAGCGGCAAGGCTTCCGCACGGATTTAACCTCGTCACAAGTTGGGACGAAGTTGCGGACGGACGATAAGGTGGCGCAGGGCTTCGGCGTTGGCAGGATGACCGTGCAGAGGTTTATCCGATTGACGGAACTGATACCGCCTATTTTACAAATGGTGGACGGGGGGAGAATCGCCCTCACGCCTGCGGTGGAGTTGTCCTATTTGAAGAAAGACGAGCAGGAAAACGTATTCGCCACAATGGAGAGCGAGGAAGCAACGCCCTCACTCTCACAGGCACAGCGGATGAAAAGCCTAAGCCAGAGTGGGCGGCTTGACATGGATACCATCTTTGCGATTATGACGGAGGAAAAAGGAAACCAGAAAGAAACCGTGAAAATCGGCATGGAGAGGTTAAAGAAATACTTCCCGAAAGGCACAACGCCGAAGCAGATGGAAGAGACCATCATCAAACTTTTGGAGCGTGAATTGCAGAGGAAACGGGGCAGGGACAGCCGCTAATCTTTTCTTTTCGGGAGGTAAATATAAAAAGCATTGCGAGAAAAAACAGCCAAATAAGACAGAAAAATGAGGTAGGAAATGAAAGAAATCCAGTACGAGATTGTAAAGGAAATCGCCGTATTGTCTACGAGCGAAAGCGGCTACACAAAGGAAATCAACTTAATCTCATGGAACGGGAAAGAGCCGAAATACGACATCCGCACCTTTTCCCCCAACCGTGAGAAGTGCGGAAAGGGAATCACATTGACCGCCGATGAAGCGGCGGTGCTCCTTAAAGCATTGCAGGAGGAATTGAACAGCGGGGATTGATTGTGTCTGGTTGGCAGGGCGGGAGCATTTTATATACTCCCCTGCCCTGTCTGGAAAGGAAAATTTGAGTATGGGCGAGGATAAGAGAGCGAATAAAAAGAGAAAGCGCATTGTGGCAAGACAGCCAGTGCAGATGATTGTCAGCCGTGAATATGTCGGCACACAGACCGTTGCCGAAGCGTTCATCCCGATTATCTCCGAGGACATCCGCAGGAAGATTGCCGAGGGCGACACCTTCGACAATGGCGGGTTATCCGCTTAGAATGTACGCAATGGAACATGAAAACAGTTAGGGCAGATACGGAGGTTTTACAGTATGGCAGGAATAAGAACGGAAAATAAGATTTATGAAGTCGGCGTTTACTGCCGCTTGTCAAAGGACGATGGCACAGAAAATGAGAGTGCGAGCATTGCCACACAGAAATCCATCCTCACGGATTATGTGAAAAAGCAGGGCTGGCATTTGGCAAAAACGTATGTGGACGACGGGTACTCTGGTACGAATTTCCAAAGACCGAGCTTCCAGAGCATGATTAAGGACATTGAAAATGGATTGATAAACTGCGTGATTACGAAAGATTTATCACGTTTGGGGAGGAATTACCTTGACTGCGGCTTATATCTGGATGTATAAAGTTATTTGAGAACATAAAATATAGACTTTTACGAAATAGACACATACATATCCTAAGCTTTTAGGAACAGTATGTGTCTGTTTCATTATAATTCAAGTAAATCTGAATATATTTTTCTCCTTGCAGTATTGGATTTATTTGTGAAATTTACATTATTGTACCATTCTATTAATTTATCTTTTTCTTTGTTGGTAAATTCATCTTGATGGTAAACAAAATATCCTATTAGATAATTTATGTAGTCAGCACGATTATGTTTCTTTAAATCATTATCCTCAATAAATTGAAGTGCTTTATCTAATGCATTTAATGTCATCTTAAAACATTCTTGAAGCTGCTCTGGTTTCAATTTACAAAGTTGAGAATCTTTTGCATCTGATGACATGGTTGAAAAATTGCTTGCATGTTTATCAGAAAAAAGCAGTTCATATGAAGGATTTAAGGCGGCAATAGGATAAGAAACATGGGTTTTTTGAGGCTTAAAGTAATCATAACCATATTCACTAACTTTATTTCCATATGGATGTATATATTGAGTATATATATCTAGCCCATGAGCTTTTAATTTTGAAAATCTCATTTGAATGATACTAACTCGACTTCCTGCATTATTTAAGACTTCAAACCAATTAATTTGTTCCTCCTCTGAAAGGTCTGTAGCAAAATTAATAGTATACTGGTATGTTTTAATTTTACCTCGGATTTGTAAAAGTGAACTAAGTACACCTGAAAGGACACCGTGCTGATTCGTATAATCAATTAATACAGATTCATCCTTGTTAAGTAAAATTCCAACAGGAATTTGATTTCTGCGGACGCTTTCAGTATTTATAACAAATTCTCCTTTACCTAAATCTAAAACTACATTTTTTAAGTCTGGATGATTGCAATAAGCCTTATAGTTAGTAGTTAATCGTTGCTGACCATCTACAACAGACATTTGTCCTCTTAAAATATTTGGCAATAACTCTCGGTCAATGAAAGAAACTTGAGGAACAGCATACTCTGGATCAGTATTATTGATAATATTTATCGAAATAGCTGATATTGGAGATTTGCTAAGGAGTTGGTAATTAAGCAACTCAACGCATTTTTTTAAAGTCCAACTCAAATCTCTTTGATATAAAGGTAAAGTTAATTCGTTTTTTTCTATATTCTCGCAAAGTGCAAAAATATAGTCCTGACTACTGTTTTTTGTTGGATTAATATTTGCTGCGGCTAATAACTGTTTATTAACATTCATATAATATCCTTCCTGCTGCTAAAAGTAGCAGCTACATCAATTTTGTTTAAATATAGCATTTATACTATAAAATGTCAAGTGCAGCTACTTGTTTTTGTTTAAAAGGATTCATTGCTACCAGAAAGTTTAGTATTGGGTGCCTATATATTTTCAAAAAATCAGAATACCATGTCTAAAATCACGCTCCCTTAGCGGCTATTGGGTGAGAGGTCAAATCCTCCCGCCCTTTTTTTATTTCCACAAAACGATTCCATAGATTACCGCTCCTTGAAAACTTCACAGCAAGCCATCAGAGGGATACCCGCCACAGGGGACAGTAGAGCCACGATATGAGCCTGCCCACTGCTTAATCCGTGCAAAGCACAGACGGAGGAAACGCCGCTTTAGGAAAGCATGGATCTGTATGGAATGGCTGCGATACATACCCTTGCTTACTGGCAGGGGTAAATAAATCCAAGGAGGACAACGCCTATGTGCAACAAACAAAATCCAACAAGGAGGGAGGGATACCATGCAGCAGTTACAGACGGTGGATGCTGACACGCTCCTTTATGAACCGCTTGAAAAGCCGTCCTTTGTAGTGGACGGTCTTATCCCCACGGGCTTGTCGCTGTTCTGCGGTTCACAGAAAATCGGCAAGAGCTGGCTCATGCTGAAACTCTGCCTTTGCGTGTCGCAGGGAATCCCTTTATGGGATATGCGAACATTGGAGGGCGATGTGCTTTACCTGTGTCTGGAAGATACGTTCTGCCGCATCCAAGACAGGCTGTTCCGTCTGACGGACGAAGCGAGCGGGCGGCTTCACTTTGCTGTGGCAAGCTGCAAGTTATCAGACGGTCTTATCGTGCAGCTTGAAGATTACCTCAAAGCATATCCCGACAGCAGGCTGGTTGTCATTGACACGCTGCAAAAAATCCGCACCGCATCCAAAGACAACGCCTATGCAAACGATTACGGGGATATATCGCTGTTGAAAGATTTTGCCGACAGGCATTCCCTTTCGGTGGTGGTCGTACACCATATCCGCAAGCAGAATGACAGCGACGTGTTCAATAAGGTGTCTGGCACGACAGGTTTGACAGGGAGTGCGGACGCTACCTTTGTGCTGGAAAAAGAAAGCCGTGCATCCGATACGGCAAAGCTGTTTGTCACTGGCAGGGACACACCCTATCAGGAGTTGACGCTTCGTTTCCGTGATTGCAGCTGGGAACTGGTAAAACGGCAGACACAGGAGCAGCTTGCGGTGGCAGAGATTCCCCCTGTCCTTTTTCGAGTGGTGTCGTTCATGCAGGGCAGGCAGGGATGGTCTGGCACGGCTACGGAGCTTTTGGAAGTCATGGGGGAAAGCGGGGAACTGTCCACGGTCATCACGAAATGGCTCAACGAGTATCGCTCCACGTTCCTTTATGAGAACGGCATCCAGTATGACTATCAGAGGAAGTATAGCGGCAGGAAGATTATCCTTGCAAAATGCGGCGGGGAGCATGACAGCCATGACGGGTATGACGGCAATTTTGGTATGCCCCCTCATGCTGGCATGGCTGACACGGGTAACGCCGCCAATCTTTTATCCGAAGCGCAGAGCGGAGGATAAAGCAGGGCGCAGCCCTGCCAGAAGGGAGTCCAGAGGGAACGTCTGGCACACGGCTCTTTGCAGGGCAAAGTGTAGTGTGTTACACCCTGTAAACGCAGTCGGAAAAATCTTTTGATTTTTCTGACCGCAGGGGTGGGTTTACGAGCCGAAGGAGGGCGAGGAAACCCCACGCCTGCACTTGCGTTTACGGGGTGTTCTCCCGTAAGGGATGACAGCGGCGGGGGTATCCCAAAATACCCGTCATACCTGTCATGGCTGTCATGCCGTCGGGAAATGCTGCTTTGCCAGACACTAAAAATGGATAATAGATATTCTTCCATCGGAGTATGCCGTTGCCTATAAGATGAAACTGGAAGCGGTAAAGCGACAGGATTTCCGCACGGATTTTACTTCGTCCCAACTTGGGACGAAGTTGATACCGCCGATTTTACAGATGGAGGACGGAGAGGAAAATCACCCTCACATCTGCGGTGGAATTGAACTTTTTGAAGAAAGGGAAACAGAATATTTTGTTTTCGGATGGTAAAAGCGGCTTGGTCGTTACAGTGAAAGGGAAGAAAAATCTCTCTGTGCTATGAAAAAAAGAACTGGAAAATAAATGTTTTTATCTGGATTAAGGGCGTTTTCGGATACCCTTTTTCCATCTTTTAGGGAGGATATGCCTATGGCAAAAACAGTCACACGCCCGAAAATAGAGGTTCAGCCTGTCTATCTGGGCGGCAGGGATATGAGGGAAGCCTTTATTTCCCTGCTTGTGAACGAGGTACGGAGGGGAAAATCTTCTCCCCGCACCTTTGAGATAATAAAAGATACAGAATACAATGGGGACAGAAAATAAAGAAAGGGGATGCATGGAATGGGTATTTTAAGAACCGCATTGTACTGTAGGCTGTCAAAGGACGACATGGCACAGGGGGACAGCGAAAGCATAAAAACGCAAAAAGCGATGCTGACACAGTACGCTAGGGAGCATGGGTTTTTAGTCGTTGAAACCTATGTGGATGACGGATGGAGCGGTTTGAATTTCGACAGGCCAGATTTTAACCGTATGCTGGATGACATTGAAGCGGGGAAGATTGACGTGGTAATCACAAAGGACTTGTCACGTCTGGGGCGTGACCATTTAAAGGTCGGCCATTTCACGGAGATTTATTTCCCAATGAAAAACGTGAGGTACATCGCCGTCAATGACTGCGTGGACACCGCCAACAAAAACAATGACATTGCCGCACTGAAGAACGTGATGAATGAATTTTACAGCAGGGACAATTCACGGAAAATCCGCTCTTCCATTCGGGCGAGGGCGAAAGCGGGGCTTTACCGTTCCTCTTATGCGCCGTTCGGATACCGCAAATCATCCGACAACCACAATAAGCTGGTAGTCGATGAAGAAACGGCATGGATTGTAAGACGGATTTTTGAGCTTGCAAGTGCGGGCATGGGGGCGCACAAAATAGCGAGCGTTTTTCGGGATGAAAAAGTGCCCTGCCCCTCATGGTGGCAGCATACCCTGAAGTGCTATAATAAAGTTGTAACAGGAGTGGCTAATAAGATATAATAAATTAAATCAGAAAAGAGGTACTTAT
>RAYF01000015.1 GCA_003611745.1 bacterium D16-36
GCTGATGTCATTATATCGGTTAATTCTGTGACAATCAATCAGATTTATTAGACGTCAGAATAAACAGGCAGCAACATTAATACGGTGCCTCCATGTCCTTTTGCAGAAAAGCTAGGGACGCCCTGCATGATTGCCTCTATCTCATGGAGATATTTTGTTCCAGTAAAATGCATTGTTTCAACTCCTTTCATCAAAAAAAGCGGCATGGATTTTTTTCCATACCGCTTATGTAGTATTGATACTGTTTTCGTTCTTTTTCCTACTCGCCAGACTCCATTTCCGTCTCGTCTGCTTTCTCCATCTCTGCCTCCACTTCCTCGATTGCCTTTTCGATTACACTGATAAGGAATTCTTTCTGTTTGCACCCTTTCCATGCTACTACATTCTTGAGTCTTGTAAATAACTGCTCGCTTACCTGTACTGCGATTGTTCTTGCTTCCATACGATTCACTCCTTTTTCCATAAAATGTTCTTCGATTACCTGCTGAATAAACTGCTGTGTACTGATGTCTCTCCGCTCAATCTCGGCTCTAACCTTGAGATGCAATGCCACCGGAATCTTTCCGCATAGGTTTTTCATTTCCATTGTACCAGCTCCTTTCCTTGTTTTGTTACAACCACAATACCCTAAACATGTAGATATATCCATTCACAATAACCAACAAATATATTTTGCAAACGTATGCAATAGCAACAATGATATTTTTGTTTTCATATGCAAAAAAACAGATATAAGAATCATTTACTTACCCTTATATCTGTTTTACATTGTATTATTTATTTTTCTTATGTCTCTACAAAAATTTGCTTTATAAGCATTGTCTTTTATTTTAGTTCGATATTAGTAAATACATCAATTATGAACAACAATATTTTTGTTCATAATCTAAGACATTATTTTTATATATCTGATATGCCATATTATACTCTTTCTGCTCAATTGCTTTTACACATATTTTTATAACTTTATTATATATATCTTCATATATTGAATTAGAATTAGGCATACTATCAATCTTTGAAACAATTTTGGGAGCTACTGAATAATAATAGTCTACGTCTTCTTTAGACACAAAATTATCTCTGAACCACCTAAGTATCCTTAATTCATAACAATCATCATCAAATTCTTTACCATATCGTTTCATACACGCAGATGTCAAATAACAACCACCAGATGAATTTTCACTATCTGAGTGATCTGGCCCATGAGTTTCTGTACTCCAACTCTCATTACCATAATTTACATTAACATGTACTGCGGAATGATCTTCATCAACCGGCTTATCATAAAAATCAATATGGTCATTACCATTCTTATCTTCATGCACCTTAATGGTTACACCCTGATCATTTACATAGTTTCCATACTTATCTCGACCCATACCATTTGCCTCCTTCTCTAATTAAAAACTAACCATCTAAAACATTAAACTTATCTTTATGATAACTCACTTAATAAATTTTATCAAGTTAAAAAAGCACCATTATTTTACTAACGGTACAATAAAACTTACACAACTTTCTTTTGTAGCGGATAACTATTATAATCACACAAATAATCATTATCCGAACATTCCATCCTCCCCTCTACTATTTCGTTTGGATTTTCCAAAAAGCCACAGTATCTCGTTTCGTCATAGACCTCAAATTATATTCTTTACCTAATTTACACTATACACTCTTTTTCTGCTATTTGTGTATACTGTTCCCTTTTCCTCTGTTTTGTGTACGCTATACACGCTATACACAACAATTTTGATACTCCATTTTAGACAATAACAGGCATTTTAATCCACACTCTACAGAATATACCAATAATAAACATCTACTCTGCACAGTTTTATTTGTCCGTTCTAAATACTGATATGCAGCTAAATGTTTACGATATCCATATTTATAGTCCCTTCTATCCGCTAATATCATTATATTGTTTCCCTTCTTCTAGTTAATTGTACGCGTCCCTCTACCGCGGCAGGTAAATCTCCGCCAGCAGCCCCTGTTCCTTTCTGGTTACTTTCATGAAGCCGCCATGCTGGAGCACAATCTCCCTTGCCAGATATAAGCCGACCCCAAAGCCTTCCTCCCCTGCCGCACGTCTCCCACGGTAGAAGCGTTTAAAAACCTGCGCCTCCTCCCCTGCTTCAATCCCAATCCCATAGTCCCTTACCTGTATCCTGGTAAACATCTCATTGTCCTGAAAGCTAATTTCCACGGCACCTCCCGCAGATGAGTATTTGATGCTGTTATCCAGAAGATTCTGGACGGCTTCACACAGCCAGTTTTTATCATGTAAGACCTGCAAAGGCTCTGCCGTCAGAAGCTTCAGGCCGACCTGTCTGGCAGCAGCCTTTTTTTCCAGTGCTGCCATGGCCTTAAGCAGTGTTTCCCTGATATCCCGCTTTTCCTTTTTTATCTGTATGCAATAGTGCTCCAGCCGCGATATCTTTATAAAACTCTCAATCAGAAAAGCGATTTTCCCCTCTGATACCTCAATGGCATCCAGATAGAGCGCCAGTTCCTCCCCGGAAGCATCTGCCTTACAGAGGCTTAGATAAACCTCAAGATTCGCAAGCGGCGTACGCAGCTGGTGGGCTATTTCTGTGATCAGCCTCTTGATACTTTCCTGCTCCTCCCACAGCGCCCTGTCATAATACTGCAGCAGCCCCTGCAGCTTATCCATCTGCCCTGCAAGCTTGCCATCCAGCGTATCCCTCATAGTGCCGGAAAATACAAGCGGGGTGCGCTCCAGAATATCATTAAACATCCCGGATAGCTCCTCCATCTGCCGCCGGCACAGATTCCGCTCCCTTTTTAACAGAGAAACAGTAACTGCCAGCCAAAGAAGGGCTGCCACAGGAAGCGCAGGGCATTGAAACAGATACCCGCAAACGAGGGACAGTATCATCACAAATACTGTGCCGCCAACCACCCAGTATTTTTTCCCATCATTCATCTTCAAACATATATCCTATTCCATAGACCGTTTTCAAATACACAGGCTCAGAAGGGTTCTTTTCTATCCTTTTCCGAAGCCTGGCAATTGTAACAAAAAGCGTATTTTCTTCCACAAATGTGCCTTCCGTATCCCAGATTTCCTGCAGCAGGGCATCCTTCGTCAATACCTGCCCCCTGTTTTGGATAAAATACTCTAACAGCTGGTATTCCTTCGCTGTAACTTTTATCTGTTTCCCACTGACAAAAAGCTGCTTTTTATCAAGATCCACCTGCAGGCTGCCGGACTGGAACAGGTTCTTCCCCCGTTTCCTCCGCAGGGCGACATCAATCCTGCGCTTCAAAATATCAGTTGAAAAGGGTTTCACAATATAGTCCTCACACCCGGCATCAAAGCCGTGGATGATATCGGCCTCCTCGTCCTTTGCTGTCAGAAGCAGCACGGGAATTTCCATTTTTTCTGTTGAATAACGGCACAGCTCTATGCCGTCGCCATCAGGCAGGCCAATATCAAGCAGCAGCAAATCCGGCTGCTCCCCCAATATCTTCCTGCCATTCTGGCAGTTAAAAGCAGAAAGAACGGCAAAGCCCTCCTTTTGCAGCGCAATCGTAAGCGCCCGGTTCAGCAAGGCATCATCCTCTACAATTGCAATCTTCTCCAAGCCAAGTCCCCCTCCCTGTTTTTATGTCAGTCGTCAGAGCGCCGCCCAAATAACATTATCAGGCGGAGCAGCTGCAGGATTGTTGAAACAACAGATACCACATATGTCATTGCCGCTGCCGCCAAAACCTTCCTCGCAGCCCCCACTTCATTTTCATATAGAATACTGCGCTCCTTTAAAATGCGCAGCGCCCTGCCGGAAGCATTAAATTCTACCGGAAGCGTTACCACCTGAAATGCAAGTGTAAAGCCAAAAAGAAGGATTCCCAGATTAAGCAGGCCGGCAGAGCTCATAACCAACCCAATAACAATAACAGGCCATGACAGCATGGAGCCAAGATTCACCACTGGGACGATGGCATTCCTGATTTTAATCGGCACATAGCCCACACTATGCTGTACTGCATGGCCGCACTCATGGGCAGCAACCCCCACTGCCGCAACAGATGTGGAGCCATAAACACTGTCTGACAACCGTAAAACTTTATTTCTGGGGTCGTAGTGGTCTGTCAGGTTCCCGCTGATGCGCTCTATGCGCACATCATGGATTCCCGCCCCCTGCAGAATCTGCGCTGCTGCCTGCTCTGCAGTCACCCCGCGCATTGTCCCTACCCTGCTATACTTATTAAATGTACGGTTTACATTGGCAGAGGCAAGCATGCAAAGAACTGCCCCTGCAATCACAAGTATATATGTTGGGTCAAAATAGTAACCATAATATCCTGGCATAATAGTCCTCATTTCTGCACACATTCTCTTTACGCAGCAAATTTGTGCCAAGTGTGCACAGACACAAATTTGCAAAGCAAGCATCGTTTCCTATGGGAAAAATATATTTTTTGCAGTCCCTAACTCCCGGAAAGCATTAAAAATGTCACATTTCCATAAAATCAAGCAGCGATATCTGGTTTGTATGCGGCAGATCCCCCATAAGCCCCAGCCTCGCCATTGCGTCAACTGTATTTGCGCTTACTTTACAGCGGTTCTTGAAATCCTCCCTCGATAAAAACGGCCCCTTCCCGGCTTCATCCTCTATCATTTCGGCAGCTTTATCGCCAAGCCCGTCTATCGTCGCAAAAGAAGGCATCAGTTTACCATCCACAATCTGGAAGCGGTTTGCCTTAGAGCGGTAAATGTCAATTTTGACAAAGCCAAACCCTCTGGCATACATCTCCTGCACAATCTTCATATCTTCTAGTGTACTCTTCTCCTTATCAGATAATTCATTTTTACGGCTCTGATAATCGTTCATATAGTATTCCAGCCGCTCCCTGCCCATGCACATCAGCTCATAGTCAAAAGACGTAGCGCGGATGCTAAAATACGCCGCATAGTAAGCCAGCGGATAGTAAACCTTAAAATATGCCACACGAAGGGCCATCATCACATATGCCGCTGCATGTGCCTTCGGGAACATATATTTTATCTTATTGCAGGATTCCAGATACCATTCCGGGACATTACATGCCTTCATGTCAGCCTCCATATCCGGCGATAGCCCTTTGCCCTTACGGACACTTTCCATAATCTTAAAAGCGCGCTCATTTTCCACGCCCATATGAATCAGGTATGTCATGATATCGTCACGGGTACAGATGGCCGAGGACAGCGTACAGTATCCTTCCGTAATATAATACTGCGCATTGTTCAGCCAGACATCCGTCCCATGGGACAGCCCTGATATCCGCACCAAATCCGAAAAATTCTTCGGCTTGGCATCAAGAAGCATGCCGATGACAAACGGCGTGCCAAACTCTGGAAGCCCCAGACAGCCGAGCGTACATCCGCTGATGTCTTCCGGTGTGATGCCAAGTGCCTCTGTGCTGGCAAAAAGCGACAAAACCCTGCTGTCATCCATCCGTATCTTTCCGGCATCGATATCCGTAAGGTCTTCTAGCATACGGATCATCGTCGGGTCCTGATGCCCCAGAATATCCAACTTCAAAAGGTTGGCGTCTATCTTATGGTAGTCAAAGTGGGTTGTTATGATTTTTGTCGTCATATCGTTTGCCGGATGCTGCACAGGCGTAAACGTATAGATTTCCTCCCCCACCGGAAGCACAACGATACCGCCCGGATGCTGCCCCGTCGAACGCCTTACCCCCTCGCAGCCATGGGCAATCCGCTCAATCTCCGCACTCCGCTTTGTAAGGTTTCTCTCCTCACAGTACTTTTTTACATAACCGTACGCTGTCTTTTCCGCAAGCGTGCCAACCGTCCCTGCACGGAATGTCTGTCCTGCACCGAATATTACCTCCGTATAGTCATGTGCATTACTCTGATACTCACTGGAAAAGTTAAGGTCGATATCCGGCTCTTTATTGCCCTTAAATCCCAGAAATGTCTCAAAAGGAATATCATGCCCCTCCTTTTCCAGCACCTCACCGCACACCGGACATACTTTATCGGGCAAGTCACATGCCGAGTTGCCGGAATGCGCCTTTAATTCCTCCGAATCAAAATCACAGTAATGGCATTTTTTACAGTAATAATGTGCCGGGAGCGGGTTAATCTCCGTGATCCCTGACATCGTTGCGGCAAACGATGAGCCGACGGAACCCCTTGAGCCAACCAGATAACCATCCTCATTGGATTTCCAGACCAGCTTCTGCGCAATAATATACATAACTGCATATCCATTGCTGATAATAGAATTCAGCTCCCTCTCAAGCCGTTCCGTGACAATGGATGGAAGATCCGGCCCATAGATTTCATGTGCCCTGTTATAACAGATTTCCCGCAGGTTCTGATCTGAGTTTTCGATTTCCGGCGGACATTTTCTCGGGCTGCAAGGCTGTATTTTATCTACCATATCAGCAATAAGATTCGTATTGGTGATCACTATCTCCTCTGCCTTCTTTGCCCCAAGGTACTGGAACTCTGCCAGCATTTCATCCGTTGTGCGGTAATAAAGCGGCGCCTGCAAGTCCGCATCGGCAAACCCCTTTCCTGCCATAATAATACGGCGGTACACTTCATCCTCCGCCTCAAGAAAATGCACATCACAGGTAGCCACAACCAACTTATTGTAAATTTCCCCTAACTCCACAATCCTGCGGTTAATTTCCATCAGGTCATTTTCATCCTGTATCTGCGGATACTTGTCAGCATCCCGTATCATAAAGGCATTATTGCCAAGCGGCTGTATTTCCAGATAATCATAAAAATTCACCAGCCTGTCAATTTCCTCCTCCGGTTTCTCTTCCACAAGGGCACGGTACAGCTCTCCCGCCTCGCAGGCGGATCCAATCATCAGCCCTTCCTTCCATTTGAGGTACAGGCTTTTAGGAAGCTTCGGGCGGCGGTTAAAATATTTAAGGTGTGATTCTGAGACAAGGCGGTAGAGATTTACACGCCCTGTTTCATTTTTTGCCAGAATGACAGCATGGTACGCAGGCATCTTCTGAACCGCGGCAGCGTCAGGTACGCTGAATGCATTTAATTCCGCTAACGTGCCAATTCCCTTTTCCCTGAGCCTCTCCGCCATCCTGATAAATATCTCTGCTGTCGCCCCCGCGTCATCTACGGCACGGTGGTGGTTTTCCAGTGAGACGCCAAGCCGTTTTGCCACAGTGTCCAGTTTATAACGCTTCAAATCCGGCAGCAGCGCCCTTGCCACTGCCACAGTATCAACCACAGTGAAGTCCACGTCAATTCCCTGCTCCCCTGCCTTCTCCATAATAAATCCCATATCAAAGCCTGCATTGTGCGCCACCATCACACAATCCCCGCAAAATGCCATAAATTCCGGCAGGACTTCTTCTATCGTGCGGGCACCTGCTACCATGGAATCATCAATCCCTGTCAATTTCTGTACAGGATACGGGATTGGGCGTTTCGGATTGACAAATGTGCTGAACCTCTCCCCTAATTTCCCATTTTCTACTTTTACCGCACCGATTTCGATAATCTGGTTGCTTTTAGGGCCTATCCCTGTTGTCTCCAGATCAAATACCACAAAATCTCCCTGCAAATCCTGCCCCTTGTCATTTTTCACCGCCTCAATCAAATCATCAACAAGGTACGCCTCCACGCCATAGAGCATTTTAAAATCTTCCTCTGCGGATACCTCATGGTCAGCGTCCGGAAATGCCTGCACGACACCGTGATCCGTTATGGCAAGCGCTTTATGCCCCCAGCTTTTTGCCAGTTTAACAAAATCCCTGACCGGGACCACAGAATCCATCTCACTCATCTGCGTATGGGCATGGAGCTCCACACGCTTTAACCCCTCATGCAGGTCCATACGCTTGACACGGGTGTCCACGCCCGGTTTGATTCCCCTCACGGATGCAATCGTAATCTCACGGCTGTATGTATCATACATCGGGTTCCCCTTAAGCTTTAAGAACTTTCCCTTCTGGATATTTCCGCGCATCAGAGCCAGCTCTTCCTTCTCCAGAAAGATCTTAACCATAATGGAATCCGTAAAATCCGAGATGCTGAACATATAGATAACTTTTTCATTGCGGATTTCCCGTTCCTCCACGCCGGTAACCATGCCCTCAACCACCACTTCTTTTATCTCGCCCTGTATATCTGCGATCTTAATCAGCTCGCCATCACAATTTCTTCCGTAAAAGCAGTCTTCATCAACCGCGCCGCTTCCCCATTTCGACTTCACCCTGCCATATGTATTCCGCTTTTCATACCCCTTCTGCGTGCGTTCCTTATAACCATTCTTTTTCGTTTCCTTTGCGGATGCTTCTTTCCTTGGCTTCTCCGTGGAATGGCTGTCCACAGCCGCTTCTTTCCCGTCAAGCGGCACATCAAAGCCCATCATTGCCCCATTTCCGCCGGACGGCACGTCAAAGCCCATCATCGCACCGTTCCCACCGGATGGCACATCAAAGCCCATCATCGCACCGTTCCCACCGACTGGCACGTCAAAGCCCATCATTGCCCCATTTCCGTCAGGCAGCACATCATATCCGGCGCCATATCCATCTGCATCCATAGCTAAATCCGCCGCACCATACTGCCCCGGCGCTTCCCCCAAAACATCAGATCCGTTTGTGCCATCCGGCGGATTAGCGGCGCCTGCCCCACTATAAAGCGGCACACGGTCCACACCTATATCCGCGTTCTGCCCACCGCTGTTTTTTCTGACAGGCTTCTCCTTATAATAATTTCTGACATGTGTACTGGAAAAATACCCCTGTGCATTCCGGCGGAACACCTCATGCCCTTCCGGCTGCCTATCCTGACAGGGAAGGGTGAAATCCACCGACACTTCCATCAAAAAACCCGCCTTGCTTTGGAAGATTTCTTTGATAATTTCAATAAACTGCCCCTCCCTTGCCCGGAACAGCACATCATCCTCACACACAACCTGAAAAAGGTTTCCCTCTACCGTAACTTCCCCGTGATAGACCATATTAAATAAAAGGACATTTTTTTCCTTAAGAATCAATAATACGCTTTCTTTGTACTCCCCCCAGAACTCTTCCGGGGTATACTGTTCTGAAAGCAGAAAATGCTCCCTGACCGATGCCAGAAAGCCTGTTTTTTCCATATTATGGTTTAATGCATACTCCAGCAGCCCAATCTCACGAAAGGCAATGATATGGTCGCTTTCAATATAAACCGTTACCGTCTTTAATTCCTTTGTAAGGATAACCCTTTTGACAGACACGTTAGAAAATATTTTTCTCTGCCTGTCTGTCAGTGACAGCCCCTCAAATGTATCTAGTAATAACTGCTCCATTTCCATGCCACCTTCCGCCTGACGGCTGTCAAGCCGGCGACGCCGATGCCAGCCTGTCCAGCTCTTCTTTCAATGCGTCCAGAAGATTTTCCTCTGGAACTTTCCTTATTACTTCTCCCTTTCTGAGCAGCAGGCCTTCTCCTTTGCCCCCCGCAATGCCGATATCCGCTTCCTTTGCCTCACCAGGACCGTTTACCACGCACCCCATTACTGCCACCTTGATTGAAAGGTCCATGTTCTCCACCAGTTTTTCCACCTTTGCCGCAAGGCCGATCAGGTCAATCTGTGTCCTCCCGCATGTCGGGCAGGACACCACCGTCACGCCGCCCCTGCGAAGCCCCAGAGCCTTCAAGATCAGCTTCGCAGAACGCACTTCCTCGACCGGGGAACCCGTGAGGGAGACACGGATGGTATCACCAATCCCCTGATACAAAATATTGCCAATCCCGACCGCAGACTTAATATTCCCGGCAGTCAGGGAGCCTGACTCCGTAACACCCACATGCAGCGGGTAATCTGTCTGCCCTGCAATCAGTTCATGCGCCCTGATGCACATCAGGACATCCGAGGATTTGATGCTGATGACCAGATTGCCATACCCCATGTTCTCAATCAGGTTTACTTGGGCAAGGGCGCTCTCTACCAGCCCCTCCGCTGTAACCCTGCCGTATTTTTCTATCAGTTCCTTTTCCAGAGAACCGCTGTTTACACCGACGCGGATAGGAATATCCCGTTCCTTCGCTGCATCCACGACTGCCTGAACCCTGTCTTTTGAACCGATATTGCCGGGGTTAATGCGAATCTTGTCTGCCCCATTCTCTATCGCCGCCACCGCAAGGCGGTAATCAAAATGAATATCTGCCACCAACGGAATATGAATCTGCTCTTTAATCCCTGCTAACGCGGCTGCCGCCTCCATAGTCGGAACCGCACAGCGCACAATATCACATCCTGCCTTCTCCAGCTCCAGAATCTGTGAGACCGTTGCCCGCACATCCTCCGTCTTTGTGTTCGTCATAGACTGGATGGCAATAGGATTTCCCCCACCAATCAGGCATCCGCCTATCTGAATCACCTTTGTCCGCTCTCTCATATCCATCCCCCGCCTTTCTTAATACGGCTAAAGTTCACTTAATGAATTATTTTTATAATATCATTGTACATGACAAATATCATAAACAGCATCAATACTACAAAACCTGCAAAATGCACATAACCTTCCTTATCCCTGTCAACAGGCTTTCCCCTAACCGCTTCAATCAGGATAAAGACCAGACGCCCCCCATCCAGCGCCGGAAGGGGCAGAAGGTTCATCACGCCAAGGTTTGCACTGAGTAACACCGACATATACAGCATATTCAGGATTACAGCCCGCATCCCATAGTCTGTGCTCTGCTCCAGAACACTGCCCACTGTGTCTACTATGCCAACCGGGCCGGAAAGCTGTTTTGTGCTGATCTTTCCCGTAATAAGCTGCCCAAGGCTGGCAACTGTTGTCTCAATCCAGTATTTTACTTCCACAAGGCTGTATTTCAAAACTTCAAAAGCATTGCCGCCCTTGATATCGCCAGCCGCATAAAAACCAAGTGTCTTTGTCTCATAAGGCTCCGGCACCACTTCATAGCTTTGCACCGCGCCTTCCCTCTCGATTTCAAACGTGACTTCTTTGCCATCATTGTAAGCTTCCATCGTATTTTTCAGCTCTTCGCCGTTTGAAACCTTCTGCCCGTTTATACTGATAATTTTATCACCAGCCTTGATCCCTGCTTTGTCAAACGGCTTTCCCTTGCTGATAACTGAAATTTTAGTGCTTTCCGTCTTCTGCGGCGAATAAGAGAACCCAAAAAGGTTCGTTTTATAATTCGGGTTTAAGGTGATGGTCTTTTCCTCCCCGCCGCGCTTGAGGACAATAGAAACATCCTCCCCGGTCAGCGGATGGAGCTGTACGTACGTATCTATCTCGCGCCCAATGGAAATCTTATGGCCATTGATGCTTTTAATCTCATCCCCGACCTCAATGCCTGCCTCCTTAGCCGGCTGGTTATCATATACCGCTTCTACCCTAGGATAGTCAATCCCGGAATTCGCTATAATAATAATGGAAAAAACAAATGCCAGTATAAAGTTAAAAAACGGCCCGGCAAAGACAATCGAAAAACGCGCCCACTTCCCCTTGCTGTTAAATGAATTTTCCGCATCATTATCTTCATCTTCGCCAATCATGGCACAGGAGCCGCCAAGGGGCAGGAGCTTCCACGAATATTTCGTGACATCCTGCCAGTCCTCCCTCTCCTCCATTATCTTCTGTGAGCAGAAAAATTTCACCACACATCCCTCTGCCGTTTTTGCAAATGTAATAATTCTAGGTCCCATCCCGACAGAAAACTCCGGCACACCTACGCCATTTTTCTTTGCCAGAAAAAAGTGCCCCAGCTCATGGGCTACCACAATTACTGAAAAAATAAGCAGCGCTACTAAAATATTCATATTAATCCCCCATGTCTTCCATATTTTCTATCCAGATAGCTGCAGACATCCCGCTCTATCCCCAGAATCTCATCAATATCCGGATTTGCCTTTACTGTATGCGCATCCATAGCATCCTCTATCATATCTGCCATCGTAAGATAGGGAACCTTCCCCTGAAGGAACAGCGACACTGCCTTCTCATTCGCAGCATTAAATACAGTCGGCATGCTGCCGCCTGCCTTTCCCGCTTCATATGCCAGCGCCAGCCCGCGGAATGTCCTTAAATCCGGCTGTTCAAAGGTAATCCCTGTGAGTCTCGTAAAATCAAGCGGTTCGCCGATGCGCTCCCTGCGCTCCGGATAGCATAATGCATACTGTATCGGCAGTCGCATATCAGGCGTCCCAAGCTGCGCCATTACCGCCCCATCCATAAACTCTACCATAGAATGGATAATACTCTGCGGCTGCACAACCACTTCTATCTGCTCAAACGGCACATCAAACAGCCATCTTGCCTCAATCACTTCCAGCCCTTTATTAACCATTGTGGAAGAATCCACCGTAATCTTCTTCCCCATAGACCAGTTCGGATGCTTCAGCGCATCCTCCACGGAAACATTCTCCAAATCCTTGAGGGATTTCCCGCGGAACGGCCCTCCGGAAGCAGTCAGGATAATCTTTCTGATATCGCCATGGCGCTCCCCGTTCAGGCACTGGAATACTGCAGCATGTTCACTGTCCACCGGAAGCATGTTTACGCCCATCTCACGCACCAGCGGCATAATAATATGCCCTGCTGTCACCAGTGTCTCTTTATTTGCAAATGCAATGTCTTTTTTTGCCTTAACAGCCTCTATCACTGGAAGAATGCCAATCATACCAACTACAGAAGCGACAACCATATCCCCGGATGGCACAGTCGCACAGGCAACCATCCCGTCCATCCCCGTCAGGATCTCCGTCTTCCCGCCCTTTAAGCGTTTCTTTAATTCCAGGGCCTTATCCTCCTGATAGACGCAGGCTGCCTCCGGGGCAAATTCTATTATCTGCTGCTCCAGCAGATCAATGTTCCCCCCTGCAGCCAGTGACACAATATTGATATCCTTGTTCCGCCTCACGACATCCAGCGTCTGTGTCCCAATCGACCCGGTAGATCCAAGAACCATTATGTTCTTTTTCATCCTATATTCCCTCTTCCTTCCAGTGCACCTTTTAATACATTATATTACTATAGTCTCATAAAAGTCAATAGATAATAGACAACCGGGGCAATAAAAATAATACTGTCAAAACGGTCCAGAATGCCGCCATGCCCCGGAATCAGGTTGCTGTAATCCTTAATCCCGTGGTTCCTCTTAATTGCAGAAGCCGTCAGATCCCCGATCTGTGAAATCACAGAAGAGACACAGCCGATTACTGCAAACTGCCACCAGTAATCCTTATCTCTAAAAAATGCCATTGCAAACAAAAATCCGATCAGGGCTGCGCCCGCAATGCCACCCACGCACCCTTCCACCGTCTTGTTCGGGCTTAGCTTGGAAGGCAGCTTATGTTTCCCGCATAATTTTCCTACACAATAGGCACAAGTATCAGACCCCCATGCGCCTATAAAAATTAGCCATACAAACAAGATACCATTTGCCAGAAAACGGACTTTAAAGACAAATGAAAGCATAACTGTAACATAGAGCAGCCCAAACAGCAGCATTGTCATCTGCTCCGAATTATATTTTGGAAAAGCGATGACATAACATGCCATCATAACCATTAACGTGGCAGTCAGCCACATCAAAAGATATTCATAACCATTATCCAAAATCAATATATCGACCACAATACTGGACAGATAACCTATGGCAGCCGGAGGCGTCTTCTCCATCCCGACCGTCCGGTACAGCTCAAACAGCCCAATCAGTGAGACCCCTGTAATCACCCAGAACAACGGGTAGCTCCCATATACCATTAAGGCAGTAGTAACTGCCATCAGCACAATACCGCTGATCAATCTAGTTCGAAACATGTTTTAAACCTCCAAAACGCCTGTCGCGTTCCTGATAATACTCTACTGCACGAAGCAGCTCCTTCTGGCCAAAATCAGGCCAGAGCACATCTGTAAAATATAATTCCGTATATGCCATCTGCCACAAAAGATAATTTGACAGACGCTGTTCCCCGCTGGTACGGATCATTAAATCCGGATCCGGGATCCCATCCGTATCCAGATAACGGCTGATCAGAGCCTCGTCAATCTCCTCTGGCTCCAATTTTCCATCCTTAACATCCTGTGCAGCCCTTCGCATCCCCCGCACGATTTCATCCCTGCTCCCATAATTAAGGGCCACCTGAAAATGCAGCCCTGTATTCTGTGAAGAATACGCTTCCAGTTCCCTGATCCGCTCCTGCAGGCCGGCCTCCAGCCTTGAGATATCACCAATCACCCGCACCTGCATATTGTTTTTACGGCTGGTCTTCAGGCAATCCGAAAGATATTGATGAAGAAGCTTCATCAGCGCATCAACCTCCGACTGCGGCCTTGACCAATTCTCGGTGGAAAAAGCATACATCGTCACATATTCAATGCCCATCTCCCATGCCGCCTTACAAATCTTCTCTACATTCTTACTGCCAGCAGCGTGGCCGGCATTTCTCGGAAGCATACGCTTTTTTGCCCAGCGCCCATTTCCATCCAAAATAATCGCCACATGGCGCGGTACATCTTTTCTCTCCTCTGCCATATTCCACCTCTCACAAACTACATTTGATGTGCACAAAAGAGGGACAGACCGAACGATCCATCCCTTTCTCCGAATTTCATCACTAAACTGTCATAATTTCCTTAGACTTATCCTCCATCATCTGGTCTACCTTTGAGACAAAACTGTCAGTCAACTTCTGGATTTCGTCTTCCGCATCTTTCTGCTCATCCTCGGAAATCTCATTTGCCTTCTGCTGCTTCTTAATCATATCGTTCGCGTCACGGCGGATATTGCGGATAGCAACTTTTGCATTCTCAGCCTTTTTCTTAACATCCTTCACCAGTTCCTTGCGCCGCTCCTCTGTAAGCTCTGGAAATGTAAGGCGGATTGCTTTGCCGTCATTATTCGGGGTCAGCCCCAGATCCGCCACAAGGATTGCCTTTTCAATATCCTTGATCAGCCCCGGCTCCCACGGCTGAATCACCAGAGTACGCGCCTCCGATACAGAAATATTTGCAACAGCCTGCAGGTTGGACGGCTGTCCGTAGTAATCTACGCTTATTTTGTCCAAAATATGAGGATTTGCCCTGCCTGCACGGATCGTAGTATACTCTGCCTGCAAACTGTCTATTGATTTTGTCATTTTTTCTTTAAACTGCTCTAATTCTGCGCTCATCCTGTCCTCCATTCTCCTTAATCAGGCAGTAACCAAAGTCCCCTGTGTTACGCCGTTCACTGTATTAACAATGCTGTCTTTCTCATTTAATCCAAATATCATCATCGGCATATGGTTCTCCATGCTAAGGACCGCTGCTGCCAGATCGATTACGCCAAGCCTCTGGTTAATCACATCGCTGATCGCAATCTCATTATATTTCTTCGCCTCCGGATTCACCTCCGGATCAGAATCGTAAACTCCGTCAATGGATTTTCCCAGAAGTATCACATCTGCCTCAATCTCCACAGCGCGAAGCACTGTCCCGGTATCCGTTGAAAAATACGGATGCCCTGTGCCCCCGGCAAAAAAAACAACCATACCCTTTTCAAAATACTTAACTGCACGGTCTTTTGAAAAAAGCTTTGTCATAGAGCCGCATTCAAAGGGTGTCAATACACTTGTCTTCATGCCGGCACTGCGGAAAATCTCAGATACATAAATACAATTCATCACCGTCGCCAGCATGCCAATCTGGTCTGCCTTTGTGCGATCAATATTCTCACTGCTTCTTCCCCGCCAGAAATTGCCCCCTCCGGTAACAATTCCTACCTGCACACCATCATCTGTCAGCTTTTTTACCTGCTTAGCCACTCCCATGCAGGTAGCCTCGTCAAAACCAGTTTTCTGGGAACCTGCCAAAGCTTCCCCGCTTAATTTTAATAATATTCTTTTATATTTTGCCATATACTATGCCCCATTTTTCAACCTATTTCCCATCAAAGAAATCATCCAGATTTACCCCGGCATAATTCAGTGAGCAATATCCATCTACAACTGCACCATTATTAACCTGGACAGACTTAGCTTTAATATTCCCTTTGATAATAGCTGTAGAATCTACAACAACATGGCCATTTACATCAATATCGCCTTTGACAGCCCCTGCAATATAAGCAGAAGTAGCATCCACATCACCGACAATAATCGTTCCGACGCCAATCTTAACAGGGCCCTCACTGCTTAAGCTTCCCTCTAACCTCTGTGTACTTACATATACTTCTGAAGCTGTAACATTACCGGACACTTTACCAATAATAGAAACCTTGCCCTGACACTCGACATCGCCAGTAATCACACCCATCACTTCCAGCGAGCCATCGGAAGAAATGCCGCCGTTAATCTTTGTTCCGCTGGTAATCGTAGTAACTGTACCGCTCTGGCGCTCCCCATCCATAATCTCCTTTGCCTCTTTGCGGACAGAATCATTCTCTGTATTTGTCTCAAAATTCAAAGCCTGTGAAGCCTCTCCCTGTGCCCCATCGGAAGCTGTCTCTTCCATAGGCTCCTGTGCGGCAGGAATCTCTTCCTCCTGTGCCTGTGCAGGCTCTGCCTCTGCTGCAATCTCTTCTAATGGGAGCTCCTCCTGAACAGCCTCTGCCTGCTCTTCCTTCTTGGCAGCTTCCTTTTCTACATCCTTTAACATCTCATCTAATAATGCGTCTGTCTCGGCATCATCGCCTTCATCCGCAAAAATCTGGCTTAACAAATCCTTATCTACATTTGCATCGTCAAAAGTACCCATGTTTATTTCCTCCTAAATTTTCTAATTATACATTACACTAGAATTCATATGGGATGATTATAACACTAAATTTTCCATCCGTCTATACCTGAGTTTCTTTAATCACGCACAAAACATCTTCGCAAGTGCCGCAAGGACATTCCGGTTCCTCTTCCATTCGAGGAAAAGCTGTTTCCTCCCGGATGGCGCCTTGCCAACGCAGGTTTCTACTGTACACCAGTCTGTCCCAATCTCCGAAAGCCAGTCCCCAAAGTTGCCATTTACGCTTTCATCCTCTTTTTGGAGACGGTATCCCGTTATCTTCGCCATAAGCTTTACAAGCTCCGTATCTTCTTTATAGTATATCACATGCCCCGTCGTATGGTAGTTGATAACGGCCTGCGGATGCACTGTAAAGACCAGCTTTACAAGTGCCCTCGACTCCCTCTCTGAAAACGGCCTCATCCCCGCATAATCTTCACTTCCCTTTTCCATTCTGGTATCATTTGCAAAACCTGTGCTGAAATTCCGGTTCAGATCCACGCCCCTTGCATTTGCTTTCCAGATGCGGTAATCTTTTGCACTGTACTTTGCAAGCATTGTTTTTAACGCTGCATGGCGGATCCCCGAAACCCCATACTGGTTAATCGAAACTCCGTCCGGGTTTACCATAGGGAGGATAAAAAAACAGACATTCTTAAAAAGCTTCCGGTAAGATTTCCCCTGATAGGAAGCATTCTTCTTCCATCTCCTGCAGCACCTCTCCGCCATCTGCATCAAAAGCTCCGTGTTAAACCATTCCCTCGCATGCATGGACGCCTGTATCACAATACGGTTCTTTGCTTTCCTGTTTCCAAGCGCCATGCCGTAAATCTGGTTTCCATCTGCCGTCGCAGCAAGACGGAATACCCTCAGCAGCTCCGGATAACAAAAAGACAACTTTTTTAAATCCTTTTTCATCTTCCGATATGAATAAACCCTTTTCATCTTTTTACCCCGTCTTTCTCAATTTCGATGCCCTTAACAACGGACGCCTCCTCAAAATTTTCCCCCGATAAAGCGTTTCCTTTGTGGAACAAACCTTATCGACAAAACATACAATCCATGCCTCTATGCATCCGGGCGGGATGATAGTCAGCGGGAACATATGCCTTTTTATAATATTCTGCTCCTTCTCAGTTAATGCAAAATCCTCCATAGCATTCTTAAGCGCTGCTTTCGGATGGTAAAAGCCATGCGGCCTTTTATGCATATGGGTTTTGTCATGCCAGTCATACAGAAAATAGTCATGTAATAAAGCCCCTCTGATTAATGCGGAATAATCCACCGGAAGGTGATACCGCTCCGCAAACAGGCAGCTTTCATATGTGACATGAAGTGAGTGCTGGTATACGCTGGTATCACCATGCTGGCAGAATGCCCTGCCCTGAAGCACCCTTGATTCTTTGCAGACTGCCCTGACCTCCTGCCAGAAAAAACGTTCCCTATTCGGTGGCAAACGCCTCATAAGCCCCCTCCTTTACCCCTGTTTCAACCTGTCAAACACCCTGCCGTACCTGCCCAGAAAATAGAAATATGCCCTGTCAAATATCAGCCATAGAAACTCTGCAGACAAAACCAGCAGAACCAGCAGGAAAACCCTGTGATCCTTAAATTTTGATAAAATACCTTTCGAAAATAATATTTCAAACCCAAAAAACTTCTGTACTAAAAAAATGGAAACTCCAAGCAGGAGATGGTACAGAAGCGCTTTTGCTGCCCAGATCCTGCCCTTCCCGCCTGCTGCCCCTTCACCGCCCCATGCCTTCTCCATGCATTCCGCTGCAAGCACATAGACACAGAATGCTAAAAATGTAGCAAGATATAATTTCTGCGGTGCAAGGATAAACCCCAGAAATGTAGTGCCTGCCAGAAAAGAAAGGGCCGCTGTCAGGGAAATACTGCGAAAAACTACCCCCGTCAAAAAGGAAGCAGCCGCCAGAAAGAATAACGTACTCCCTTCAAAATACCCTCCCAATGTCACCAGAAGCACGCCCAAAGCCATCATGATGCCCGTAAAAGCAATCTCCTTAGACCTTAGAAGCATGTGCACAAATCACCTCCCATACATTCACATAGGGTATCAGCACACCACAGGTCACAGCACAAATTACCTGTCCCGCAGCTATCCCCGCCTGTATTATATGGGTTTCTTCCATAATTCGTCCCATAATACTGGTACTGCTGCCTGTTATACTGCTGCTGGCCTCCATAGCCGCCCTGACCGCCACTCTGTCCGCCGAAACCTCCCTGGCCGCCTTGACCGCCGCTCTGGTAGCCTGAATGATTGCCGGACCGCATATCCATTATCTGCTGATATGCCTCCTGAACCTCTTTAAATTTCTCTTCGGCCAGATCAGACAGCGGATTATTTACATAAGTATCCGGATGATACTTCCTGCTAAGCTCCCTGTACGCCTTCTTTACCTCTTCATCTGTGGCACTGGACGAAATTCCAAGTACCTGATATGGATCTGTCATTTTTATACCCCGTCTTTCTCAGTTTTAATACCCTTAAAAAGGGCTGCCTTCCCAAAATGGGAAAGCACCGCCAAACGTAAACCGAACCTGCGGCAGTGCACTGCCACAGATAATTATTCACTGTGTTTTCTATTTTATATTAGTTTCCTGCCCCGCTCTTTGTGCCTGAATATCATCATAACGGTTCCATACTCCAGCATATAGTATATTACCTAAAATGTCTACATATTCCAGACAGGGAAGTTTTTGGAATGCCTCCCCTGCAGCCGCCATCTCGTTAAGAAGCATATCCCCTGCCATTTTTTCAAAATCCGGATGCCCCCTCTGCCCTGCAAAAGGGTTGAAACGGTTGTTTCTGGCATCCTCCTCCAGATCATCATAGGCATCCATAATATAGATAAACCGCCCCAGATGATGCCCAAGCTCCTTCAGGGATTTTGAAAAACAGTCCTGCCTGTAGTCAAATATGCCTGCCATCAGCCTGCCGAAGCAGTCTGCAAGGCTGCCAGCATCTGCCGCACCTGATTTTTCCAGCGCAGACAGCTCCGAAAGCCTCTCCCTGATATGCTGTTCAAGAGGAGCCTGTTTCTTTGCCGCCCTCTTCTGCTTTCCATGGTACGCCTTCATTCCAAGCCATGCCTTTTTTGAAGCATCGTCCTCCGCATCATCCAGAAAATGATAGTATGTTAAAATCATAGTCAAATGCGCTGCATACTCTGTCACCTCATTGGAGAGCCGCAGATGCTTTCTGCCTGGATGCACAATGCACCGCTCCATGCTCTTCTCTGGCGGAATATCATACACAGATGACAGTAGCAGGATTAGGAAAGTCATATCATATGTTAAAGCTGCCTGGCCTAAAAAACCATATCTTTTCTTAAGTTCACTGCAAAGCCCGCAGTAAAAACCATGATAGACATCATAATCCTTTATTTTCAGTTCCGGTTTCCGTATCCGCACATAACCAAACAATCTCTTCTCCCCTCGCCTGCTATCCCTTTTTGCAAAAATTTACTTCATCATATCACATCTTGCGGCATGGCACAAAGCCAATGTTAGTTAAAGCTGCCTTTAATATGCCCTTTTGCTATTCCAAATTTTTTTCCCGCCAGAAGATATTTTTTAAGTTCGCGCTGGAGCGATGTCTTTTCCGGAAGATTTTCATCCACAGTCCCATAACCCGGAAAAATCCATTCCATATACCAGACAGCCTCCCTGTCAATCGAATCAATTTCAAATAATCTCTGAAAAGCTGCAATATGGGAATCTTCCCCCAGAAACTGCTGCAGTTCCGGCATAAGCATCCGGTATCCTGATATCTCTCACCCTGCCATACTCTTCCAGCCTGGAAGCCACTTCATGTGGTATATCCAGCAATTCATATAATTTACTATTCTCCATATTCCCCCCCTGCCGCCCTTGGCTGCCAAAAATCCCCTTGTTACTGTGCTTAATATAGCATAACAAAAGACAGATTGCAAACCTGCCCCACAATAGAGTATAATACCGGAGGAAACCATGCGTTACTGTTCATTCACACGGAAATCAATTTTTAGTATATATATTCGTTACTGCCCCAAATCAATATGTCACCATTTACAGACGCTGTTTATTTAACGATTACTCCCTGTTATCCGTCATTTTCCAATGTGCCTGCGTCCGGCTGTGTTTCTGTTTTTGCCCTCACTGAGTATGATACGCCTAAAAAGAAGGACAAGATATGCCGCCAGACAACAACGGCTTTCCAGAGGAACTCTGTCTTGCAGGGCTTTGATGGATATGCGCCTTGCAGCGCTGTCTGAGCAGCATGCGCGGTTTCAGGCTTTCCTAGGAGGCACGCTCCCGCTACCTCTCATAACGCAGCGGTACATAGCAGGGCAAAATACGCCCTGCTATGTACCGGCGATTCGAGAGTGCCTCTGCGGAAGGCCATGAAATCCGCCGCATGGTGTAAGTTTGCGGAAAGGCGCATAAACCAAGCATCAAAGCCGCAAGACAGATAGTTCCTCGGAAAGGCGAAATGTTGCAAGGCATATCCTGTCCTTCTTTTTAGGCGTTTTGCTTGTCTGTGAAGCAAAAAACAGAAACATAACCGGATTGCAGGCACAAACAAAAAATGACGGATAACAGGGAGTAATCGTTTAGAAAACAATCGTCTGTAAATGGCACCAAATTAATAGAGGCAGTAATGAATATATAATGAAAATTGATTTCCGTGGTTCATTCAAACAGCATGGGAACAAAATACCACAGAATAGGAAGGAGAAAAAACGATGCGCTTTGTCATTCAACGGGTGAACAACGCCCACGTCACAACAGGGGACCGCATGCTAGGTTCCATCGGCAAAGGATATTTAGTCCTTATCGGCATTGCACAGGAAGATACAAAGGAACTTGCCGACAGGATGCTGCAGAAAATGTTAAACCTAAGGATTTTCAGCGATGAGGAGGACAGAACAAACCTTTCCCTCCGGGATGTGGACGGGGAGCTCCTGATGATTTCCCAATTTACCCTCTATGCGGACTGCCGCAAAGGGAACCGCCCCTCCTTTTTTAACGCCGGGAAACCGGACATGGCCGAGGAGTTGTATGAATACATTATAGAAAAGGCAAAGGAAACCTGCCCTGTAGTACAATCCGGCGAATTCGGCGCCTACATGAAGGTTTCCTTAGAAAATGACGGCCCATTTACCATCGTATTAGATTCAGATGAAATTTTTCCGAAATAATCCTCTTTCACCTATGGCAGCGCCGCCAGAAAGCGGCCTGCCTGTTCCTGCCATCCGCATCACAAAATCCTAAAACACGGCAGTCCCTAACGGTTATTTTACCTTACCTTTATTGCCCCCCACCTTTGCGCGGCGCACTGTACTGCCATTCCAGATACCATGCTTTTTACATTTTCTGATGGTATTTCCGGTGATCCAGTACACTTTGGCCCTGTCGGTAACAGAAATCCCATTATTCCTGACTCCGGTTATCTTGTTTCCGCGGACTGCTGATACACGGCAGTCTACAGAAACACTGATACCATTTGCACGGCAGTCCCTGATTTTATTTTTCTGTATGCCCGTGCTACGGCTGCGGCCCGTACCGATGGCCCCTCCTGTAATGGAAATCCCATGTTTCTTTATGTTCTGGAATGTATTCCCGCAAATAAGCTTCACAGAGCCCCCATCTACAGAAAGGCCATCTATCTTTGCCCCCTTCACGATATTCCCTTCTATCCTCGTGACAGTGCCGCCGCCCACGGATATCCCGTGCTTCCTGACCGAAGAAAGCGTATTTCCAGCTATCGCTTTCACTTTACCGCTGTCCACCATAATACCGTTCATGGAGATTCCCGTCATTTTATTCTTCTGGATGTTTACGCCGTCCGACTCCACAACATGAACCGAAAACCGGTACGGCCCTTTAACCACATTTTCCGAAATCAGGACCTGGTTCATCCCGCCGCAGGTAATTGCTGTCTTGCAATGCTTCCAGCTGGAAGGGCAGGTAATAGTATTCCCAGAAATCGTGATATCCTCATTCCTGTGTTTTCCGTTTTTTGTGTAATGATGCTGGCCGATGCCGCACGGAAAATCAATTACCCGGTTTCCCGTCACCGCCACCTTTCTGCACGAAGTCCCGTCCACCACGGAGCCTTTCGCCCAGAGCGAAGAAACTTCTGTCTTATCCGCCTCATTATTCGTCCACGCAGATTCCAGCTGCACCGCCTCCCTCGCATAAGCCCAGTCATTGCTGTGCCCCTGCCTGTACCGAAACCCGGTCAGCGTACAGCCACTGATAGAGCCACCTTCAATCCCAACAAATTCTATCAGATGGCAGTCATATGTATTCCTGACGGTGCAGTCCTTTACAGTGATATTCCTCGCATGGTCAAACCGAATAATATCGGAACCTTTCGACGCCTTTTTGATATCCCCGCCGTCCCAGGTTCCGCCTTCTATCGTAATATTCTCCGACATATCATATCCGCCGGTAACGTCCATTCTGCCATTCTGGTCAACATTGTGAAGAAGCCCCCTGTCAATCAGGCTGTCCATTCTGTAAATAACGGCATTATCATCCAGTACCAGATGTGTATTAGAATAAATTCTAAGCGGCTTGTCAATATAATATGTCCCAGCCGGAAAATATATTGTTACCGGCTCCTTCGCGCCGATTGCTTTCTCAAACGCGCGCTGAATCGCCCTTGCATCGGAATCCCTGTCCGTCCCGTCTGCCCCGAATTCCCCGTCTGTCACAATATAATCATAATGCGCCTGTGCCCCTGCCGTATCTCCATCTGCTAAAAGCAGGGCCGTGCAGCTAAAAATGCAGACGGCAAGGCTGCGCATCATCCTGTCCATATGCCCTCTCATGGCCTCCCTCCCATATCTATCCCATTATCTCTCCATTTTCCAATATGCGGCAGAATATGGCGGCAGTACGCTTCCGCCCCCAAAATCATGCGGCTTTCCTGTAATCAGCTCCTCCGCCATGCCGCATCCGGCATCAAAATGGGCAGTATACGGTTCCTCCGCTGCATTTACCGCTACCAGAATCCTTTCCCCCTCACAGGCACGCTCGAATATGCACTGGCGGTTCGTCAGCACAATTGTCCGGAAACCGCCGTAATTCAGGGACTCGCTGCTTTTCTTAATCTCTGCCAGCTTTGCAATCCACTCCGCCAGCTCCCCAAACTCCGGTTCATCAAAGCTAACACGCAGCGCCGGGTCCCCCGCACTCTTATCAGCCTTCGTGCCCCATTCACTTCCATAATATACGCAGGGAATGCCGGGCATGCCAAAACAGATGGCATAGATTAGCGGCAGATGCTTTTCATTTTTAAGGACGCTTGCAATCCTGCTCACATCATGGTTGTCCACAAAATTAAGCAGATGCATCCCCTTATAGAGCGTCCACTCTTCCGGCCCATACTGCCTTGCGAGGGAATGGCAGATTTCAAACATATTCATACTGTTAAAGCTCGAATGCATTCCGTGGTAACATTCATAATTCGTGACAGAATGGCACATCTCCTCATTTGCCCACTGCTTATAGTCCCCGTGCAGCGTCTCACCGACCAGAAAGAAGTCTTCTTTTAGGGAATCCGTAAACTTCCGCAGGCGCTTTAAAAATTCCTTGTCCAGGCAATACGCCACATCAAGGCGCAGCCCGTCGATATCAAACAGCTCCACCCAGCACTTCACGGCATCAAATATATGCCCGATGACTTCTTCATTCTGCAGGTTCAGCTTCACTAAATCATAGTTGCCTTCCCATCCCTCGTACCACAGCCCGTCATTGTAATTCGAATTCCCTCCAAAATCAATATGGAACCAGTCCCTGTACGGCGAATGCTCCCTATTCTGCAAAACATCCTGAAATGCCCAGAACCCCCTGCCCACATGGTTAAACACGCCGTCCAGCACAATCCTTATATCCGCTTTGTGCAGTTCCCTGCACACATCGGCAAAATCTTCATTTGTGCCAAGCCTTACATCAAGCTTTTTATAATCCCTCGTATTGTACCCATGGGTATCTGATTCAAACAGCGGTGAAAAATACACTGCATTAGCCCCCAGCTTTACTATATGAGGAATCCAGTCCTTCACCTTGAGAATCCGCGGCTGCTGTTTTCCGTCATTCTCAAACGGTGCCCCACAGAACCCTAATGGATAAATCTGATAAAATACACTTTCATATGCCCACATAATTATGCCCTCCTTGCTGTCCTAATTTGTCTTTATGCCATTTTCCGATACATTTTACTATCATAACATGCAGCAGGGGATGTTACAAGGAAATTCTGGCTGCTATCACGGAAGTCAATTCTTTTCTCCCCCGCCTTCACAGAATATATATGCGCCATGGTCCAGAGGCCCACTCCCCCTCCCCAAATCTAACATGGCCCCAAGGGCTGCTGTAAGATATCTTTTCGCCTGCCCTACCGCATCCTGCAGCTCCATGCCCTTTGCCAGATTAGAGGCAATCGCACTGGACAGGGTACACCCGGTCCCGTGGGTATTGGGATTGTCAACACGCTCCGCCGAAAACCATACGCCCTTTCCATCCTGCCACAAAAAATCATTTGCATCCTGCACCGCATGCCCGCCCTTTACCAGCACACTGCACTGGTACGTCCTGCCAATCCGTGCTGCTGCCTGCTCCATCCCCTCCCTCCCGGTAATTGCCATATCTGCTAAAATCTCAGCTTCCGGGATATTCGGGGTCACTACTGCCGCCAGCGGCAGCAGCCTGCCCGCCAGAGCCTGCACCGCATCCTCCTTCAAAAGCCTCGAACCGCTGGTAGAGACCATAACCGGATCTACCACAATCCGTTCCGCCCCGTACTCCTTAAGGGCATCTGCAGCCGCCTCAATCAATGCGCTGTCCGACATCATGCCAATCTTCACCGCATCCGGGAAAATATCCGTAAAAATACAATCAAGCTGCTGCCTGAGAAAATCCGGCGTCACTTCATAGATGCCTGCCACACCGGTTGTATTCTGCGCTGTCAGCGCAGTGACAGCACTCATGGCATACACGCCGTTCGCCATCATTGTTTTAATATCCGCCTGAATCCCTGCCCCGCCACTGGAATCACTTCCTGCAATCGTCAATGCCGTTTTCCGTTCAGCCATAAGTCCCACTGCCTCCTGTTTTATATAGTATATCCGCCTAAAGCTGCCACAGACTGGTAAAATCCGTTAAAATCTGTCAAATCCCTCAGATAGACGGAAGCCTCCTTCTGGATCAGTTCCTGATATGCCTCGCTGGAAGCATCATAAACGCCAGCCGTCCGGAATCCCGCCCTGTTTGCCGTGCGGATTCCATGAAGCACATCCTCAAAGACCCATGTCCCTGCCATCTCTGTCCCCATACTGCCCAACGCATTGAGGTACACCGCAGGGCTTGCCTCCTTGCCCGCACCCGCATCTTTGCAGGTAAAAATACCTTCCACATACTCCAGAATCCCTAGCCGCAGAAGAGCCGCCTCCGCCAGTTCCCTGTCACTGGCAGTTGCCACCGTAATATGTACACCCGCATCCCTTAACCCTCTTACAAACGGCAGTGCGCCCGCCTTTGCCGGGATCTCCTCCCTGTAGCACAAGCGCACCAGATCAATAATCTCTTCTGCAATCTGCACCGCCGTCTTTGGAAGCCCATACGCCTGCCTCAAATATTCCGCCGCCTCTTGCATACTCTTAGTAAATAAAATCTCTGTCAGGCCGGGCTCCGGCTCCTTCCCCTGCCCTTTCAGATAAATCCCGTCGATATTTTCCCAGACCGGCATCGAATCAATCAAAACACCGTCCATATCAAATATTGCACCTGTAATCATTTAGAACCTCCAAGCTGTTCTGCCAATCCCCTCAACTCCCTTGCTGCTGATTCAATATCCTCACTGGCAAATACCGCGCTGACCACTGCAACCCCCTCAATCCCGGTGCCCTTTAATTCCATCACATTTCCTGCTGTAATCCCCCCGATGGCAACAACCGGGATCGATACGCTCCTGCAGATTTCTTTCAGCGTCCCATGGGAAATCTCCTTTGCATCCCCCTTTGTGGAAGTGGCAAAAACTGCCCCTGTCCCAAGATAATCCGCCCCCTGCCTCTCAGCTTCGGCTGCCTGCTGCACCGTCCGCGCCGTGACACCGATTATTTTGCCTGCACCAAGTTTTTTCCTCGCGTCCGACGCCGCCATATCACCCTGCCCTACGTGTACGCCGTCGGCGCCAACCGCCAGAGCGACTTCCACGTTGTCATTAATCACAAAAGGCACATGGTATTTTTCACACAGTATTTTAATCTGCCCTGCCTCCTCTATAAAACTCTCCGTATCTAATGATTTTTCCCTGAGCTGTATGAAAGTAGCACCGCCCCTTAACGCCTTCTCCACCTGCTCATACAATGTACTGCCCCTAAGCCAGCTCCGGTCCGTCACCGCATACAAACGTAAACTCCTGCGCTCAAATTCCATTAGAATCCTCCATTTCTGCAAGATGAATCTTGTTCACCCTGCCGGTTATCTGGGGGCAGTCCCTAAGCCACATCACATAATCCCTAACGATATCGCGGCCTGTATTTTGATAAATCATCCTGCACCCTGCCATTTCCTCCAACTCATTAAATATCAGCCTGCCATCATCCGCTATAATAAAGTCAAGCCCTGCAAGCCCCAGCACTTCCCCCTCGAATGCTTGCAGGAACTGCCCAATATATTCCTTTTCTGATTCAGAAAGGCTATAGGCGCCTGCCCTCCCGCCAAGGGAAGCGTTGGAGCGGAAATCACCCTGCCCCTGCCGCAGCATTGCCTGATAAATCCGGTTTCCCACAACATACACCCGAATATCCCTGCCACTCCCTGAAACCATTTCCTGTAAAAGACAGTCTTTCCCAAATAAGACTCCCAGCCTGCGGTTAAAATCCAGACAGTATTGCTGCAGGGTAATCCCCGAATCTGCCCCTGAAAATGGAACAAACGACAGTACCTCGCTACCGCCATGCCCGTCCACGCTTTTCATTACAAAAGGCTCCCCCTCTTCCTGAAATCTCCTAACCTCATGCAGCGCTTCTAAATCTCCCGCAGCAAGCACAGACTGCCACTGCGCAAGCCGCTCCTTTGAGACAGCAAGCGTCTCCGGCGCCCATTTCGTCCTGAGAATCTTTTCCGGGAGGCGCCCCCGCAGGAAAGCAAGCGTTTTACCCTTATGGTTGCCGATTTCTGTAAGAAAGGAGCTGTGGAACACCGGAACCCGCCTCTCCTCGTACCACCGGCTCACCTCCCTGTCCCTAGTACGGTTCAGCACAAAATCAGGCAGTTCCCTCTGCTTATAAGCATCATACGGCACATAGGAAAAATCCATGCCGCACTCCCCTCCGGCCTCCCGGAAGAGATTAAGAAATCCCTGATTTTTAACAGCCTCTTCCCTGTGGTAAACCAGATAAGCTTTCATATGCCCTCCTCCCATATTTTATAAGGCCGAACAGATATACCCCATAATGCATTCTGCCGCATTTACCCCGGTACAGTCATACATATTCTTAAAATGGGCATTCGAATTGACCTCGCAGACAATATCAGCGCAGTCCTGCCCCCCATTGCCAAACAGCAGATCCACTCCGGCAAAATCAAGCCCCAGTGCCTTTACAGCGCGCACTGCCAGCGCACATTCCTCCGGAGCCGGCTGATAGGCCCGCATGCTGCCGCCATTCGTGATATTCGCCCGGAAATCCCCGTTTTCAGAAAAGCGGTACATCGCTGCCACAGCCTTATCCCCCACTACCTGAATCCTGACATCCCTTCCGCTGCTCTTTTCTATATATTTCTGGTAGAGAAAAGGTTTCCCCGCCAGCCGTCTGGTATGAGAATATACCTCCTGTACCGTCTGCGCCAGATAGACCTGCATCCCAAAGGAACCGTAACACTCCTTTATTACCATGGGAAGCCCAAGCTCCCGTACCACATCTTCCACAAAATACATATCCTGATACCCTACATTTTCATATGTCATCGGCGCTGCTATTGTTGGAATCAGCGGGATCTGCTCCGCCCTGCTGCAGCTCTGGTTCCAGAGCCAGAGCCGCCTGTAAGTCTCAAATTTATTGTCACAGGCCGCAACCGCCTCCACAGAATTAAATACCGGAATGCCCCGCATCCCGCACTGGTGCTGCAGCAGCATCCCCAGCGGAATATCTTTGTCCCAGTACAGAATAAAATCATTATCCTCTATCAGCCTGCCTATCTTTTCAGCCATAACGCCGTGGCCGGAGCTGCCTAACGGATAGAGCAACCCCGTATTGTCAAGAAGCGACAGAGCAATTTGATATTGCTTTGCCGCCTCCCTAAGCCACACATAATGTTCTACAAACTTATCTGTCTTTAAAAATGCATTTGCCACCAAAACGCCCTTGTGCCAGCCGTTTTCAGGCATATGCCCCCTCTCATCCGCCAAAAAAATTCCTCCTAAAACATTTCTTCTGTTGATACCGCTTCCATCTCCATTGCCTGAACCATGGAATCCACTTCATCCCCCGCAGGATTTATCCCACCGGAAAGCATCTGCTCAAACTCCTCCATTGTCATCAAAATCTTGCGCGGCTTAGTTCCCTCCGCCGGGCCTACCACGCCTGCCTTATTAAGCTGGTCAATAATCCTGCCCGCCCGGTTGAACCCAATTGAGAATTTCCTCTGGAGCTGTCCTGCTGCCGCGCGGTCCGATTCAATCACAAAACGCCCGGCATCTGCAAAGTAATCGTCCCTGTCATCCTGCGGTTTCTTCTCCTGCTGTTCCTCCTTCGGCTCGTCCACAATCTGCGTGACAGAATGGTCATACTCCGGTACTTCATTACTGCTACGCAGGAATTCTACCACATCGCTGACCTCCTTGTCCGATACAAAAGCCCCCTGGACACGCACGGGTTCTGAATACCCTGATGGGAAAAACAGCATATCGCCCTTCCCAAGCAGCTTCTCAGCACCGCCTTTATCCAGAATCGTCCTCGAATCAATCGCAGATGAAACAGAAAATGCAATTCTGGAAGGAATGTTTGCCTTGATGACACCAGTAATTACATTAACAGACGGCCTCTGCGTCGCCAGTACCAGATGGATCCCCGCTGCCCTTGCAAGCTGTGCAAGACGGCAGACAGCATCCTCGACCTCCTTCGACGCCACCATCATCAAATCAGCAAACTCATCCACAATCACTACCAGATACGGCATCCTTGCGTACCCTGCCGCCTCAGCATTTTCCACCGTCTGTATCTTCTCATTATAGCCTGAAATATTCCTTACACCGAGTTCCTTAAATTTATTGTAACGGTCCATCATCTCCCTCACAGCCCAGTTTAATGCGGCCGCAGCCTCCTTCGGATCCGTCACTACCGGGCAGAAAAGATGCGGAATCCCATTATACACGCTAAGTTCTACGACCTTTGGGTCAATCATGATAAGCTTAACATCTTTCGGGTCTGCCTTGTAGAGAATACTCATTATCAAAGTATTAATGCAGACAGATTTACCTGAACCCGTCGCACCGGCAATCAACAGATGGGGCATCTTGCCGATATCTGCCATGATAAGCTTGCCGCCGATATCCTTACCCACCGCAAATGTCAGTGCAGATTTCGCTTTCGTAAAGGCATCTCCCTCTAAAAGCTCCCTAAAATACACGGAACTCGGCACTGGGTTAGGTACCTCTATCCCCACTGCGGCTTTCCCCGGAATCGGCGCCTCTATCCTAATACTTGCCGCTGCAAGGCTGAGTTTTAGATCATCCGCAAGATTTGTAATCTTATTGACACGAACCCCCTGCTCCGGCAGAATCTCATATCTGGTAACCGTCGGCCCACAGGTAACTGCCCCCATCCTGACATTGACATTAAAACTCTTAAGCGTGTCCTGAAGCTTCGATGCTGTCTTACGCAGTTCATCATCGCTGACACTCCCGCCCATCCCCTCCGGGAACCTTAACAGGCCGACAGAAGGGAATTCATAGGGTACATCTTTCTCCTTGGCTGTCTTGCTCTCATTCAGGGCATTAAATGTATCTGACGCCGAAACATAATCATCACCGCCAATCTTTCCGTGGGAAGAAACCTGTTTCACCGCTGTCTTCCGGCTCTGGCCGGACGGCGCCACATCTGTAATCTCCTCCTTCGGTGCAAAAGAAGCCATCGGTTTCTGCTCTGCCCTCTGCATGGACTCCGCATACATCTCCGATTCCAACAGATTTTCCTCCGGCTCTTGTAACGGCTCCGGCAGATTTCCCTCCGGCTCTTGTGACGGCATAGGCTCCTGCCAGACATCTGCAGACACTGCCTCCTGCGGTATACCGTCCGCAGATTCTACTGTTTCCGGTACAATATCCACAGGGCTTTCCGCCTCCCCTGATACTGTACCCCCCGTATTGTCCGGCTGCTGATTCCCAACATCGCCGCCATCCGGGCCATTTTCCGGCACATCCTCCATGCCGCCCACAAAAGCAGCCTTCTCCTCTGCCACACTCTCAGGAACAGGGATAACTTTTTTCCCTTCCTCTAACGCAATACCACTTACAATCTTCTTTTCCGCAGCGGAGGCAAAAGAAACTACTTTCGCCCCGGATGATTTCCGCTTCTTCCCAAACTTCTCATTTAGCTCATTGCGGTATATCGGAATCGCTTCTACCTCAGAATGCGCAGAAAGTGCTTCTTCCTCCGGGCTTCTTTCCTTACTATTCTCCGGCTCTGCTTCCATCGTAGCTATCTGCTCCTGCAGGGACATTTCTACTTCGGATTGCAAAACCGGCTCCGGCTTTGCTGCCTCTTCTTTCTCCTCTTTCATCAGTTTAACATCTGGCTTCACATCCATTTTAGGCGGTTTTTCCGGCACGCCGCCCATTTTTGCCAAATCAAATGTGCGGACCCTTGGCGCCTTCTCCATCTGGCGCGGCGTAAAATGACGCCGCCCGCCTTCCGCCGGATTTTCCCTGATAGAACCTGAAAAGACTCGGTAAGACGGCTCCCTGTAATCCTCCTCCTGCCTGACCTCGTCATACATTTCCTGCATTTCCTGATGATAGGCATTGCGCTTGCGAATCATCCCCATCATCTCCACGCCATAAAATATGTACAGGCACAGGAGCAGCAGCAGAAATAAAATCACTATGGCACCCACTTTTCCCATAAACTGGGAAAATACCGAACCCACAGCCCGTCCCAGCAGCCCGCCGTTAAACCTACCCTCTGCCATAACATTTTTACATGTCAGGAACATACAGTCAAAATAACCTTTGTGCATGACATGGTTGCTTGTATAATACTCTGTTATAATCTGCTTTTCAAAAATCTGGTCAGACAGCCCCAGAAGTGTCAATACAATGCCGGCAAAACTAAATATCCTTCTTGGCACGCGCTTATCGCCCCTGTTGACGGCATTAAAAATATAGCCAAGCAGGCAAAACAGCGGCAACAGCCACGCAAACCACCCAAAAATCCCAAAAAACAGCCCTCCGATAACCGTCCCTACGCTTCCAGCCAGCCCAAAGCATGAGAGATATAGAAACACTGATAAAAGCAGCAGGGCAAATATAGTAATCCCGATTTCAAATGCCTGATGGTCCTGATAGGCATTGACCTGATCCAGTGAATCCTGCCTTCTGGCAGATGATGCCCTGCTGTTTTGGTTCCTGTTGCCCCCTCTGGCGCCAGATGCCTTTTTTCCTGAGGAAGCAGGCTGTTTTGCTCCCGTTTTTTGTGAAGCTGCACTCTTTCTGGTTCCGTTCCCTGCAGATTTTGGACTCCGCTTTGTTCCCACCGATTTTTCTGACACAGCCATCTCGCCTAATCTCCTTTACACAAAATAATATCCAATCGCCACCAGACCCATAATGGCGCAATAAATCGCAAAATATTTATACTTTTTCCCGCGCACCAGGCTCATCATAAAACAGATTGATAAATACCCGACAACCGCAGCCACCGCTGTCGCCACAATACAGGATACCACATCACTATTTGACAGATGAAGCGACCCAAAATCCTTTAGTTCCAGTACGACCGCCCCCAGCACCGCAGGAATCGACATAATAAAGGAATATTTGACGGCAAATTTCTTTTCAAAACCGCAGAGCAGGCATGCTGTAATCGTTGTGCCGGAACGCGAAATGCCCGGCATTGTCGCAAACCCCTGCGCCACCCCTACTGCACCGGCATTCAGGTACGATACCTCTTTCGGGCGTTTTTCCCCTTCGTCCGCAGCGTCCGCAATAAAAAGGAACATTGCTGTAATCAGGAGGCAGGCCCCCGGCACCAGAATCATCCCATTGGCAAGCTCAATGATATCTGACAGCAAAATCCCAATAATCCCTGTAGGTATGGTTGAAATGATAATCAGGACAACCAGCTTCCGGTATGAACTCCTGATGACATGCCGGTACTCACAGTCTTTTTTAACAATCCTTCCAAACAGCATCCCGATATTGTAAAAAATATCCAGAACAATATGTACCCCCTCCACAATCAGGCGTTTGATATCCTTCCAAAACGCCACAAAGATAGCGAGGAGCGTGCCCAGATGCAGCATGACATCAAAGAAAATGCCGCCGCCCTCCAAATCAACCCCAAGTATTTCCTTTACAATAACTAAATGGCCTGAACTGCTGACCGGCAGAAACTCAGCCGCCCCTTGAATAATTCCAAGCACAATCGCTTTCCAAATCGGCATAAATAACACCCTTTCTCTCTATAGAAATAACACGGCAGACAATCATGCCCATATGATATCTGCCCAAATATACTTTTTAGCCACGCTTTCCTATTATATCTTTATTTGGGGAGAAATGCAAATTTTCCGGCGGAAATTTTTAAAGCTCTGAAAAGATATACTTTACACCTACTGTACAGACTATTATAATATGGATAAACAAACACACTCTAGCACCAATAATCTGGTAAAGGTGGTGATACTATGACAGAAAAAGAAATGATGCAGAGAAATATTGAAGAATTTTCCAGACTGCAGGATTATATGATTGAAGACGGGAAAGATGCAAAAGCATATAAAACCATGCTGAAACGCTATTTAGATTTAAAAGCGATTCTGCAGGCGTGCGGCATAAACCTGACAGACATCGACAGAATCAAGGAATAAAATCAGAAAAATTTCCAATATTGAAAGAAAGGGTGCAGAATAATTCTAATCGGCACCCTTTTATCATCATTGCTTGCACGAATCTTAAAAAAACCGCACAGAGGATACATTATTTTACTTACAGCATGGGAATATATGCTCTCCAGCGTAATTGCCAACTTCCCCCAGTTCCTCCTGAATATTCAGAAGGCGGTTATATTTGGCAACCCTCTCGCTCCTGCTCGGCGCGCCCGTTTTAATCTGCCCCGCATTCAACGCCACTGCCAGATCCGCAATTGTTGTATCTTCCGTCTCCCCGGAGCGGTGGGAAATAATAGACGTATAACCATTTTTCTTTGCAAGCTTAATCGCCTCTATCGTCTCCGAGATTGTCCCAATCTGGTTGAGCTTAATTAAAATGGAATTTCCGCATCCGCTGTCAATTCCTTTCTGCAGGCGCTTTGTATTTGTAACAAACAAATCATCCCCGACGAGCTGGATTTTACTGCCAAGCTCCTTCGTGATCATCTTCCATCCCTCCCAGTCTTCCTCGTCCAGTGGGTCCTCGATAGAACGGATGGGATATTTATCACATAATTCCTTCCAATGGGATATCAACTCCTGCGTGCTCATTGTCCTGTTACTCTTTGGAAGATGGTACTCCCCCTTTTTCGTCCCCTTCCACTCACTGGAAGCTGCGTCCAGAGCAAGCACAAAATCCTTGCCCGGCTCATATCCGGCCTTCTGTACCGCCTCCAGAATCAGCTCAATCGTATCACTGTCACTGGCAAGGTCCGGTGCAAATCCCCCTTCATCACCGACAGAAGTCGTTAATTTCCTCCCATTCAAGATATCCTTGAGCGTATGGTACACCTCGCAGCACTGCCGCAGCCCCTCCTTAAAACAGCATGCGCCAATCGGCATAATCATAAACTCCTGCGTATCAACCGTATTGGCAGCGTGTGCGCCGCCATTTAAAATATTCATCATCGGCACCGGAAGCACATTTCCGCTGATACCCCCGAGATAACGGTACAAAGGCATATTCTGGCTCTTTGCCGCTGCCCTTGCCGCAGCAATGGAAACCGCCAGAATCGCATTGGCGCCCAGCTTGCTCTTCTCCGGCGTCCCGTCCGCCTCTATCATCCTCTTATCGATACCGTAACAGTCCCTTACATCCATCCCAATCAATGCACTCCTGATTGTTGTATGGATATTTTCTACCGCTTTCTCCACACCCTTTCCCATATACGCCTTACCGCCGTCACGAAGCTCATGCGCCTCATAAATCCCTGTAGATGCGCCGCTTGGGCACGCTCCCCGCCCCTTGACGCCGTTCTTTAAAATGACCTCCGCCTGTACAGTCGGATTCCCCCTTGAATCAATAATCTGCCTTCCCTTGACCTCCTGAATCTGATACATACAAATCCTCCTATCTTTCCACACCGCAGATTCCCGTCCTGCCAAGCCCCGAGGCAATCTAAAATGGGCATGCAGGCATGCCCGCCTGACTCGCTGCTTCGTGAAAGCAAACTGCATGTGTTATTTCTCTTTAGTATCCCAGATTCAGCATAAAATATTCGTTTCTTTCATTTTCAATCCATTCACGCCAAACCGTTTCCGATTGCCCTGTTTTCTTTCTTTCCTGATTTAATATTTTTCTATAAATTCACTCATCGTCATAATCTCCGGATACTCTGTTTCCAGCACCCGCAAATCCTTATCCCCGGTTACCAGTATATCAATATTTTCCAAAATGGCAGTGGCAAGGATTGGCGTATCCTTGCTATCCCTCACCGCAGGAAAATTTTGCAGATTTAAGTCCTTTGGCGTGTAGACCAGTTCAAACGGCAGTTCATAGAAAAACTGCTCCAAAATCTTTTTACGTTCCGGGAACTTCCTGTCTACCACAAGCCGCAGTTCTTCAATCACATAGTCGCATAACACAATCCGGTTCCCAAGCCCCACCTGTCTGGTAAATTCCCTCGTTACTCCGGAGGGAAAAAAGATGATGGAAATCAGTATGTTTGTATCTAACATAATCCTCATCTGTTATCTCCCCCTGCGTTCTTCCCTGATTTCCTTCACGTAATCCTGCATCTCCTTTTCAGACTGGAAGCCAGCCTCTGCCGCTGCGCCACAGAATCCTTCTTCCACACGTTTAAATGCTATGTTTACCGCATTCTCAATATAAAACCTCCCATTTTCCTCCAGTATCAGCACCTTATCCCCGGTATTCAGATGCAGGCGGTTTCTTACGGATATGGGTATGGTAATCTGCCCCTTGCTCGATATTTTTGCGATTTCCATCTGCCGTTTCCTCCTTTTCTTTCTTTACTTCCTTTACCGACAGTATAGGCACTTTTTGCACTTTTTGCAAGGAAAAAACAATTGACTGTGGAAGCTGTTCGTCCCTGAAATACACGGAAAAATCCACCATGGACAGGATATGGATGAAGATTGTTATGAAATGAAAAAATATCACTGCTGTATGGCATTAGGGTAAATCTTTTCCATTTTGGCATCACCAAACCAGCCATCCATTGCCTGTTCCCAATTATGTACCGCCGGGCGCCCTGCAGCCCGTGAGTCATACCGTACTAGTGCAAGCACAGAGATGCAAATATCAAGAGCCATAAATATCATCAGTATAAATGTGAGGACCCTTCCTGTTTTTCTGCGAATTAATTCTACAAGCTGGGATATTTTAGGGTACAGCCCCTTCATCCATACAACTGCAGCAATTCCCCAGAAAAAGCAGTACAGCAGGTTAATCCTCCCACCCAGATTAAAGGGCATCTCGCTATAGTCCCAAAACACCTTTCCAAAAAATATCTCTGTAAAGACACTGCAGATATACTCGTATGCACCGCCGAGAAAGGTGCCTGCCAAAAAAATATGATGTTCCTGCTTATCCCTATCCTTATATAGAAGTGCCGTTACAAGGGCGATTGCAAGCCCCCAGACAATACTAAAATGCCCCCAGACCAGGCTGCTCCTGCTCATCCACACTCCGGCTGTAACCCGGCAGAATATAGTCTCCACCACATCCCCCAAAAAAGCGCCAACCAAAAACAGCCAGAACAGTTGGGCAAAACTGCATTTCTCTGTATCGCTTTCCCCCTCCGCCGTCTCCTCCTGCGAAGTAGACGGATAAGCCCTACCGATTCTTTCTTCAATATGCATTGAAACTTTTGCGGCAAACCGGAATGTCCACTTCTGCATCTTCCGGTTCCAGCCAAACACGCGCGGGAGCCTTTCTTCCACATGATACATGGACAGCAGGGAACCGGCAACATCCAAAGCGCCGACAGCTAGCAGCCCCCAGACTGCCATCTTTCCGAACATCTCCGGCAAAACCCTATACAAGTCCAAAATAAAACCATTCACATAGCGAACCGCCAAAAATCCAAGCAATCCCCAGAGCAAAGAATACTGCAGGCAGATATACCCATCAAAATTCCATTTCCTGCCAGAGTAATCCCACCATTTTTTCTGCTTCACCCTCTCTAGCCATTTGCCGGCAAACCATTCCACAACAGTCGCAACCACCATGCTTCCCAGAAAAAGAAAGAATGCATCATTCTTAAGTTCCTGAAAAAATTCTGACAAAAGCACCCCGGTAAATCCATAAATAAAGCAAAACGGCCCAGATGCAAAACCACGGTTCCTAAAATCCTTTTCTTTTATTGTTGCAACTGAAGTTTCAGCCAGCCATGCTAAAAAAGAATATACAAAAAAGAGTACAGCTGCCTCATAAAATGTAAAAACCATAAAAATCCCCATTTCTGCGAAGTAGATTTATCCACCCCGGCTTTGTTACACATAAAGCATGCCTAAACATGCATTTTAATATTGATACCGTTTTCTATATTTCAAAAACATACCAAGTGACAGGGCAAATGCCATAAGCTCCGCCGCAGGAGTTGCCAGCCAGATGCCATTCACCCCTAAGATAGCAGGAAGCAAAAGCATTGCTGCCAGCATAAATACAAAGGATCTTGAAAATGCAAGCACGGCGGAAACAACCCCGTTTGACAGTGCTGTAAACATACCGCTTGTAAATATGTTAAAGCCGATAAAAACCAGTGCCACCGTGCAGATTCTGTTCCCATCTACAGCAAGATTATATACTGGATTATCCGGATGTGCAAATACTGATACCAACGGCTTTGTCAGCAAAAAGGATGCCGCCACGGTGACTGCTGAAATTGCAGCAATCACTTTTATACTGGCCGCCACCAGCTTTTTCAGTTTCACATGGTTCTTCTCCCCATAATAATAACTAAGCATAGGTGCTACCCCGTAAGAATACCCCGTATATAGCGAGCTTGCAAACATCAGCACATACATAATAATTGTAACTGCAGCAACGCCGTCCTCCCCGGCATAGCGGAGCATTGTCCAGTTAAACATCATTGTAACAACACCGGTTACAAGAGCTGTCGCCATCTCAGAACAGCCATTTAAAACTGCATTCCTCAGTACATTCCAACGAAGAACCGGCCTCTTAAAATGCAGAAGGCTCTTCTGCCTGCTAAAAACAATAAATCCTGCAACAGCTGTAACAGAATATCCCAAACCAGTAGCAGCCGCAGCACCACGGATTCCCATATCAAGCACAGCGATAAACACATAGTCAAGCACCATGTTCAGCACACCGCCTGCCACGGAACAGACAAGGGAAAGCGCAGCCTTTTCGCATGCAATCATGTACAGGGTAAAATTATTCATTAGCAATATCGGAATTGTAAACAGCAGATATACACCCAGATAGCCCACACAATATCCAGACACCTCTGCGGACAGCCCCATCGCCGCAAATATATGGTCCATCACCGCATAGCCAAGGCCGCACATAACAGCTCCAGCCACTACATTGACCAGAATCAGAAATGTAAAATCTTCCCTTGCTTCCTCAGCCTTCTTCTCCCCCATTTTTTTCATAATTACTGCGCTGCCCCCAGTGGCGAGCATCGTAGAAATCGCCGTGACAAGCTGGATAACCGGTGCTGTCAGGTTAATCGCAGACAAGGCATCTGTGCCAATCAGGTTAGACACAAACAGGCCGTCAACCATTGTGTAAAATGACATAAAAACCGTCATCGCAATCGTCGGAACGGCAAATTTGAAAATATTTTTCAATGTTACAGGCCTTTCATATACACTTTCATTCTCCATAACTATCCCCGCCTTTCTCAATTTTAATGCTCTCTAGACCTCCATGCCGTTGCTGTTCACTCTGTGCCCAGTAACAACAGCGGCATAAGGAAAAGCTTGCATTTCTTTTCCTTATCCTGTATCATAAACCATACAGTAACTGTACTGTCAAGGATAACAATACAAAATTTTATACGGGAAATGTAAAAACAGCATTTTTCTAAGCAGGCTTTTCTGCTTTAAAACGTGGTATGGAGGGACTAATTATTGAAGAAAGAAAAATATCTCACAATCGGCCAATTTGCGGCCATGCATGGAATTAACAAAAAAACTTTGATGTGGTATGATGAAATCGGCTTGTTCCACCCCGCCGCCATCCATCCGGAAAATGGATACCGATACTATAATTACCACCAAAGCCCCGTACTTGAGACCATCCTGCTGCTGCGGGAGCTGGATGTATCCATAAAAGAGATACAGGAATTCATGGAAAACCGTTCCGCTGCCAGCCTGAAATGCCTGTTAGAGCATAAGATAACGGAATTAGACCATAACATAACACATCTGGAGGCAGTGCGGAAGACTTTATGCAACCACCACCAGAATATGGACACCTTATTAACAATGGATCTGTCAGAAATCAGTGTCCTCCAGAAAGAAGAACGCTGCCTGATTACAGTAGATATCAACAAAGATACCTCCTTTGAGGAGGAAGTTGAAATGATTACAGCCGAGACAGAAAAATACCAGCTTGGACGGCTCCATCATGCATCTTACGGTTCCATGATACCAGTCGCAAATTTGCAAAATGGCAGCTTTCATGATTATTCCAAGCTTTTTATTGAGATTCCCTTCCTCACACTGCAAAACCAGAAAGAACCCCATGACGGTCCAGAAAATAATCTGCATATACAGCCCGGCGGAAAATACCTGAGGGCTTTCCACAAAGGCGATTGGGAAAAAATTCCCCAGCGCTATCAGGCAATTCTTGATCATGCACAGAAAAAAGGGTTGACACTCTATGGTTTTTCTTACGAAATGGGCATCAATGAAAATGTCATCGATCAGATTGAGGACTATATTGTACAGATAGAAATTCCAATCCTTGAAGAAGGCAGCCGCTATCCCGCCTAACCTTCAGGCAGGGACGGGAAACATACCTTTGCGCAGAACAAATCACCGTCCAGCTCTATTATAAACTCCCCGCCCATCAGTTCTGTCAGGCTCTTTGCAATAGACAGCCCCAGCCCGCTCCCCTCCGTTGTGCGGGAGCGGTCACCCCTAACAAACCGCTCTGTCAGCTCTTCCGGCGTTATATTTAATTTCGTGGCGGAAATGTTTTTCATTGTAAATACAAGGCTCCCCTGCTCCTTTGCGAGGGAAATATAAACTCTGGTATGCCCCATCGCATATTTGGCAGTATTATTGTAGAGATTCTCCAGAATACGGAATACCCTCCGTCCATCGCCCTCAAAATAGAATGCTTCGTCCGGAAGGTCAGATATCAGTTCCAGATGGCATTCCTCAAAACGGTCATCAAATTCACCGTTCGTCTGCCTAATTAATTCCTTAAAATCCAGCTTGCAGATTTCTAGTTCCATCACTCCGCTGGAAGCCTTGGACGCTTCCACCAAATCCTCAATCAACGTTTTTAACCTTAGGGATTTTCGCTCCAAAACAGTGATATATTTTTGCACCGTCTCATTATCCACCTGCTCCCTTTTAATCAAATCCACATAATTTATCACAGAAGTCAGCGGCGTCTTGATATCATGGGAAACATTCGCAATCAATTCTGTCTTCAGCCGCTCATTTCTGACACTTTCCTCCACTGCCTGCTCTAACACGCCGCCAATCTGGTTGATCGTCTTTATCAGTTCTGCCTTACGCTCCCCTGCCCCGTCCGCATCTGGAACCTGATAGGAAAAATCCCCCTCCATAATCCTCTTCGTCCCCTGAATAATCATTATTTCAACCTGTTCCCCCAAAAATGCCTGCCTCTGCTGTATAAATACCGCCAGCAGAAGAATGGCTGCTGCTGCCATGCCTGCTATTCCAAATGGTGAAACAAGAAACTGTGTGAAAGACATATCTTCATCAAACTTAACCAGCACAAGGCATCCCGCCCCATATAGGAGAACCGCCAGTTCCAAAAAGATAAGCAGCGCATACTTCTGCTTTGCCGGGAAAAAAGCCGCCCTCCTCTTAATCTGGGCAGACCATTCCCCAATGTTCTTCCTGCGAAAGACCACCTCAGAAAGAAAAAACAAAATCAGGCTATACCGCACCCCCATATGGCACTTCTGCCTTTTGATAATGCTAAGCAGCATTCCGAGGATGAAAAGCAGGAGCAAAGAAATGGCTGCAGCAAAAACAAATATAAGCCCTGCCTCGACTGTCCGGTTCCATAACATAAACAGCCACAAAATCATTTCCACAAAAATATAGCCGGCCGCAAACTGTACTTCCAGCCAGATACGGTCATGCCACCCAAGAACACTGCCGTCTGATTCACGATTATGCCCGCTCATCACTGCCAGCAGCAGAAAACTAAGCAGTGAAGCTATCCCGCTAATAAATAATACTGTCCTCCCTCCCACATACATGTGAAATCTTTGGTTAGAAAGGACATACTGCTCCCAAAATCCGTCCTCATAGCGGGCAGTCCTGACACCCTTTAAGTCGAGCCCCACCACAATCTGAAAAGAAGCTGGCTTATACTGCTCGCCAATATCCCTTAACTTTTCTATTACATTGCCGGACATGCCAAGCGATGCCCTTGTAAAATTAGTCTTTCCCTCATCCCCGCTTTTATCAAAATAGGCGTACAAAAAGGAATCTGAATCTGCTGCCCTTTCGGCAGTGCCCTCCGCCCCTGCTTCCTTTGCAGCCTGTCCCCACAATTTTTTGCGGTTTGTAACCAGAAGCCCCTGCGAATTTTCATAGGCATAAAAAAAATTGGAATGCGAGAAATAATATTGCAGCTCCTGATATGTCTCTACCAGAAAGGCCGCATACTTTCCAGCCTCCTCCATTGTCCGGGGAATCAGATGGACCGACCACGGGATTTTATCTTCCTGCAGGTCCTGATAATACTTATCCCTGCTGTCCCTGAGCATCTTATAAAATTTCTTTTCGGAAACTTCCCCACTGCCGCCCATATACGTATGGTACAGATCATCCCGCCCGGCGCTGCCTTTGTTTTCATATGACTGTACAGCCTGATTAAGAAAATACCATCTGGCATATTCCGGAAAATACATGATAAGATAACCCTCATAGGAACTTCTGGCATGGAATTCCAGTTCCCTCCCTGCGCCTGCAAGCCGCAGGGAAATAGATTCCCCCAGAGTTTCTTTATATTTCTGGGTATCTGTCGATAACGCCGTCATATTTTCCTGCCGCATTTTCATATTTTCTATCTTCCGTTCGGAGAGTGATGCCGCATTGGGGGAGGCAAACTGGAAAATATTGCCTTCATCCAGTATGACGCGGGTGTCTGAGTGCAGTGCACGTCTGGTATACCACGGATAGCTCTTCCCCTCCCGGCAGTTTTCTAAGAAATCAGCCATAAACTTCCTGAAATTCTCCACCGCCTCCCCCTCAGAGGAAGAATACTTTAAAAGCTCCCTTATCGTATACCGTTTGTCATTCAGAATAGATACCAGAATTTCTTTATCATAATCTATCTCCCCGTCTTTTGTGATCAGGCTTCCAATCTGCATATACTCCTCAAAAAGCCGGATAGATCCATCCAGCAAAAGGTTCGCAGCCTCCCCTGCCACAAAAAAATCTTCCGGCTTCTCCCTCCCCCTGCCTGCATATTCGCTTCCTGCTATCATAGACATGCCGGCAACAGTATCCGCAAATACTGACAGCACAAGCACCAGAATGGAAACCCCTTTTAAAAACCTTGATTCCTTCCACCTCTTCCTCTTTTTATCCATTCCCTGCCCTCCTTTGCCGGCACAAACAATCCATGTAAAGAACGCCGATTTTGCGTTCTTCTTAGAAATGACTTAGTTTTTCTTAGGAGCTGTCAATAAATAACTTTTGAATAGTGCGTAGGATTTTTCTTCGAGAGTGCCGCTCAAAAATCAGGCGCATAGCGGGCTATGTAACTGATTTTTGAGCGGTGCTATCGGTGAAAAAGACAAGCGATATTAAAAGTTATTTTTGGACAGTTCCTTAGGCACAGTTTTTTTGTGCTGTAGAAAATCTTCATTTCTTACACACTTTTCCATCCGGTACCCTATGCCCCATACTACCTGCAGATATTTTGGTTTCTTTGGGTCTATCTCAATCTTCTCCCTGATATGCCGGATATGGACAGCAACTACATTGTCATCCCCCAACGCCTGCTCATCCCATATCGTCTCATAAATTTGGCTGCTGGAAAATGTCATGCCGGGATGTTTCATCAGCAGAAGCAGGATACTATATTCCAGCGGTGTCAGCCGTACACTCTCGCCATCCACAGTAACAGACTTCTTTTCGTCGTTTATGACCAACCCGCCATTCACATAAATGCCCCTATACCTCTCAGATGCCTCCGGCCTGCTTAGTATCTGGCTTCTGCGAAGCTGCGACTGAACCCTTGCCAAAAGCTCCTGAGGATTAAACGGCTTTGTCACATAATCATCCGCCCCCACCCTAAGCCCAAATATTTTATCCTGATCTTCCGACTTTGCCGACAAAATAATAATCGGTATGCTGCTTTTTTCCCGAATGCGGAACGTCGCCTCCACACCGCCAAGCTTCGGCATCATCACATCAATAATGAGAAGGTCAATCTCTTCCCTCTCAATAATCTTTACCGCCTCATCGCCATCATATGCCTTCCGCACCTGATAGCCATCCTTCTCCAGATAGATAGCAATCGCTTCCACAATCTCCCTGTCATCATCACACACCAGAATCGTATTCATCATTGCCTCTCCCTTAACAGGCAGCCGTCAGCTGCCTGTACTTCCTCTTTCCAAAATATATTGTAATACCGGAGCCAAAAGATATTCCGCCCCGGTTAATGTCCCGCATTGTTCCTTGCTACCCATTATATCATATTTTTACCGCACTACAAAAAACTTTATCCTTGAATACCACAACGCCGCCCGGCAAAGCTCTGTCATTTCCTTTCCGCTAATTAAAATGACACGCCGCTTTCAGCGGCACCACTATAAGTAAAATATTTTAAGCAAAAATATGTACAAATTTTTTAACTTCTATCACTACTATAATACAGCGTCTTATTTATAACAAATACTTATATCGCTTATTTAACTATGCTTGATAGTTATATTATAATGAATTATACTCTACTTATAATCGCGAAAAGGAGGATTTGACATGGAGTTACGTGTTCTTCAATATTTTCTTGCCGTTACCAGAGAGCAAAGCATTTCCGGCGCTGCAGAGTCCCTGCATCTATCCCAGCCTACTCTTTCCAGACAGTTAAAAGACATGGAGGAGGAACTGGGAAAACAGCTTATGATACGGGGAAACCGCAAAATTACTTTGACGGAAGAAGGCATGATCCTGCGGAAACGTGCAGAAGAAATCCTTGATTTAGTACAAAAAACAGAACATGAAATCACCATTTCGGATGATGTAATTTCCGGGGACGTATACATTGGCGCCGGAGAAACCGATGCCGTCCGCCTGCTTGCCAAAGCCGGAAAAAATGTACAGATGGAATATCCGGACATCCATTACCATATTTCCAGCGGTGACTCAACAGACGTTTTAGAAAGCCTCGATAAAGGACTGATTGATTTTGGCATGATTTTTGGTCCGATTGACGCCTCAAAATATGAATATCTGGAATTTCCGGTCAAAGATAAATATGGGATTTTAATGAGGAAAGACAGCCCTCTTGCAGAAAAGAACGTCATTCGCCCGGAAGACCTCCATGATAAACCAATCATGTTTAACCGCAACACTCGTGACGGTGATTTACTGACTTCATGGCTTGGCAAAAACCTTTCGGAATTGAATGTAGCCGCAACCTACAACCTGCTGTTTAATGCCTCCCTAATGGTGGATGAAGGTCTGGGGTACGCTTTTGCCCTAGATAAAATCATCAATACTGACGGAAACAGCAACCTCCGCTTTGTCCCCTGCGAACCAGAATTAAGTGCAGGCATGAGCCTGCTATGGAAAAAGTATCAGGTATTTCCAAAAGCGGCAAAGAAGTTTCTGGAAGAGTTTCAAAAACTGCTGAGTAAAAACTAATACAAGAAAAAGTCTGCAAAGAATAAGCCAAGCAAAAATGAAGAACTTTGAAAAATATTCCTTTACCCACTCGTAATAAATACGCAGAATTTTGCTTTGCAGCGGTAAACCTGAAAAAACTGTGAAGTAACATTTTAGCTATTGGCTTTTAAACTGGCGAGGTATATCATATCTTTGTTTATTTAGAATTCTAATTACATAATAAGGGGCTATTCATGAATGAACAAAAGCTGATGGAAAAATATGAAAGTTGAATCGGAGGATACGGAGATACTTTGCGAGTTTTTTCACTGATACACCAATCACCAGTGTTCAAGCGCTCATTTTACATAATAAATATTTTCAATAGATTGAATGATTGCGTTGTTGATGTATCGTCTAAAAATATTTATGATATTCCGTCAATATTTAATGACACAAGTCAACAGCATATGCAGAATGTGATTGTATCAGATTATAATCTGGTTCCGATTATTGATACGGCCCGTTTATTTAAGAAAATAGGAGTATTAGAAGAAACAGAGCAGCTTAAAAGCGAAAAGACAACTAAAGTGTAATCCCCTGCAGCAATGTGCTGCAGGGGATTTAAACAGACAAAAAATAAATATTAAATTCTGAAATGACCTTTATTCTTCTTCCGGATACTTAAATCCCCATTCATTTCTATAAGCTGTCATCACATCCATCACATCTTTGGTATATTCAAGATGCATACATTCCGCATCTCCTGAAATCGCCCTCTCCATATCTGCCAACTCGTATGCTAAAGCGTCTGCATTTTCACCTTCCCTGATCACTTCTGTCTCTCCAGACTCTGCATAGGTAATCGTTGCATCCCACGCTCTGGGATATTCCATAATTTCAATGTAACCCTTTTCACAGGAAACCATTCCGCGCTTTGGCTGTTTTGAATGAAGCGACAGCATAACCGATGCCATCTGTCCTTCTCCGTTCATAAGCAACAATCCCGCCTGTTCATCCACTCCTGTTGGCGCAGACTTTACCTGCGATAAAAGTCTCGTTGGCTTTTCGTCCATAAACCATCGGATAAATGAAAGCGCATAAACACCAATATCAAGCATCGCGCCTCCCGCAAGATTTTTATTGAAAAACCGATTGCTCATATCGTATTCCTTGAAACTTCCAAAATTCATAGTTATCAGGTTGACTTTCCCTAATTTACCAGAATCAAGTATTTCTCTCAGTTTCTTATATATAGGCATATGATAAATGGTCATGGCTTCACCAATGATAACGCCCTTTTCATTTGCCAATGTAATTACTTCATCCAGCTCACTGCTGTTTAATGTAATCGACTTCTCAACAAGAATATGTTTCCCATTGGCAATAGCTTTTTTCATAAATCCCATATGAGTATTATGTGGAGTAGTAATGTAAATCACATCAATCTCCGGATCCGAAAACATATCATTGTAATCTTCATACACTTTTTCAATTCCATATTTGTCTGCAAAGGCAACTGCTTTGCAATAAGTTCTATTTCCAACAGCATAAATGTTTTTCCCATTTTTCTTAAGTGCAGCCGCCATTTCATTTGCAATGACACCTGTGCCTAAAACTGCCCATTTAATCTCTTGCATAAAGTTTGTCCTCCTCAAATCTATCTCTGCACTTCAAATAATATAACTTATCGGAAGTATGTTTTTGACTTCCGATAAAAGGCACTGGTTTTGTGCCGCAAATCGACTATAGGAAGCTGTTTTTGCTTCCTATAGTATAACTTATCAGAAATTGCAAAGCATTTTTTGATAAAAGGCACACGCTTTTAGTGCCGCGAATCAATAGTCTGGATAAAATAATTAGAACAACAACTATCGATTTGTTAAAATATGATACCATAAAATAAAGGATAAATCTATTGAATTTTTGCTTGTTTTTGCATCTGAATCCCATTTAAAGGCAAAATAAAAAAGTGGAGGGAAAATAAAATTAATTCTACTGTATCCAAAAGCTGCCCCGCTGAAAATGGTTTCATAACAGATATTCCTTCCAGTCATTTCTCTCATCCAGACAGTGAATAAACCCATAATTGATATAATCTGTCTTCAGAGCCTTCATCTGCCTCCTGATTCTTTTGTTTTCAAACCTTTTTCAATCTGATACACAAGATAATCCAGACAGTCAATTTCCTTCTGCCCCTTATGAACCTCATCCAATAATGCCTGCCTGTGATTTGACAAGACCTTTAATTCCCCTTTTATATGAATAAATAAGCAAATTTAGAAAAAACGGCTTTCATATATGGCGGAAAATATTTCTCGCCCGAAAGGCAATCACAAGCGACATAGCACCTGAAAACAAAACTACAGCATATTCATATCCTCTGCAGATTTCAAACAGGACACCATATAATGCATTGCCCAAAGGCTGTGAACACATCGAAATAGTAAAAATTACAGCAATCACCTTTCCAATTAAATTCTGGGGAGTTTCTGTCTGGATAAAGGACATCATCTGTACCGTAAAAATAGTTGAACATACCATAATGAAAAAGCAACATATTATTATGACGATATAATTAACTATTCCAGATGAAAATAGCACCAATACGGCACTGATAGGGAACACGCATACCGCACAAGCTATTACCAGATTGCCTGAATCACGGACTGCGAACTTATCCGAGAAAATACCTGCACCGATTCCTCCTGCCAGGCCCCCTGCCGCCAATGCCCCCTCCGCAAAACCATAAAGCCTGTTTGCCTGTGAAGCTTCCAAATTCAATACCTCTGTTACCAGATACGGCAAAGCTACAATGATCATTGCGGACAGAAACAAATTGATTCCACAGATTACAAAAAGTGCTTTTCCGATAACAGGCTTTTCCTTCCGGACAAAACGGATGCTCTCTGCAAAATCAGCCCTAGCTGCACTTAATATACCGCCAGCTGATTCCTGCTTCTTAAATGGTATCTTGATGAAGATTTCCATAATCGCAGACAGGATAAAACATGCCACGCACACCCACAATACCGGCTTCAGCCCATAAGCACTATATACGATTCCCCCAAGTACAGGGCCTGTTAAGGATGCAAAAGAACTGATAGTATTAATAATAGAATTTGCTGCCATAAAGCGGTCTTTGCTTACTAAAGCAGGGATACTTGCCTGCACAGATGGCTGATATGCACCTGCAAACCCATATAAAAGCATCAGCGTAACTGTCAAAAGTGGTATGAGCCTTACTCCATCCATCAGCAGAGAGAATGCCATAATAACTGCTGCAGTAAGAAAATCCAATATTACCATAATATTTCTTTTATTTACCCTGTCGGCAGCAATGCCCCCAACAGGCGACAGCAGGATGGCCGGAATAAAAGCACATGCTGTAACCGTCCCGTAAAGTGCCGATGAACCAGTCAGATTTAATAAATATAAGGGTAATACAAACCTTATTGCTGCATTTCCAAACAGGGAAATAATCTGGCCGATCACAACTAATGTAAAATCCTTAGAAAAAAGTTTTTGATTCATTTAAAATCTCCTTTCCGTACCGAACGTCGGTATGTAAAAATGAATAGATAAACCTGCCGCACTAGCAAAATATACGCAGGTATATCATATTTTTCTACTATTACTTTGGAAGTTAAATATCCTGCATTGTCCTTTCTTAATGCGGCAGCCCCTTATTTGCTTTTTTGATAAATAGATGCTAACTCCTGCAATCTCTCTAACATTTCGCTATCCACAATATCTAAGCCAAATCCCTGCAGCATCTGGCTGAATACCATAAATTTGCGGTAAGACTCTTCCTCAGAGCTGTCAAAAATCATCGGGTTCATCCAGACATTTGCGGCAAGTAAAATCAGTTCTGCCAACTGTTCCGGATAATCCGTCTCAATAGAACCGTCTGAGATACCCTGTTTGATAATCGGCAGAATATAGTTCGGAGCCGCCTCTTCTATGGTATCATGCAGGAGGCTGAAAAGAAGTTTCGGATTATTATGGAAATCCGGGGCTACTGTAAAAATATCATCCTGCACAGGCCGGCTGATCGACTCCCAAAAAATAGTCTTTAACTTTTCCCTGCCGGTAAGGTCTGTCCTATCGCGGATAACTGCAAGCATCTGGTTCGATTCCGCAGTCATCCTGTCTGTAACAGCAATCAGTATATCTTCTTTTGACTTAAAATGGTGATAAATAGCCCCCTTGCTAAGCCCGCCTAAATGATCAATAATGTCCTGAATGGAAGTATGCTCGTAGCCCTTTTCCATAAATAAGCGGAATGCAACCTCTAATATTAAATTCACAGTTTCCTCCGGATGCTTATTTCTTGCCATTTTCCCATCTCCTTAACATACCATTAGTAGGTATTAACTATAACATACTATCAGTATGTTTGTCAAGAAGACTCTCCTTTTCTGCACGAAAATTGATTTCCGTGGATTAAGCCAAATTTAATGGAATTGTGTATACGCTTGTGGTAAAATAAGGGCATTGAACAATTTAACAAATCAATATTTGCGGAGGTTGGTTATGGTAGCTATGATAAAAAGAGAGGTCAATAAGCATGATTAGAAAATTTGAGGAGAAAGACACAGAACGGGTTATGCAAATTTGGCTGGAAGTAAATATTGAAACACATAACTTTGTATTAAGTGATTATTGGTTATCGCAGTATCAGTCGGTACAAGAGCAGCTTTTACTGGCAGATATTTATGTGTATGAACAGGATAAAAAAATACAAGGATTTGTCGGTATGATGGATGATTATCTCGCAGGAATTTTTGTTGATAAAAAATGCCGTTCTATGGGAATTGGAAAGGAGCTTTTGGAGTGCGTCAAGGAAAATTATCCTGTGTTTACGCTGAATGTATATCAAAAAAATCAGCGAGCAGTGGATTTCTATTTGAGGGAGGGATTATCTGTTGTGTCAAAAGGATTTGATGAAGATACAGCGGAAGCAGACTATACAATGGCATGGAATCAAGAGAAAACAGATTAAGAGAGGAAATGCACTTTTTAAATTTGAAGGAGATATTTATGCACTTAAACAAAAAATTATTTATAGTAGGCATTATAGGCTCTGTTTTATGTTTTGCAGGTGATATGCTTTTAGGTTGTTTTACGCCGTCAAAAGAATTTGGAAACTCAATTATATTTCCACCATTTTCAGATGATTGGGCAAATTCAAGTCCGTATAGATTTGTCGTTGGTGGATTATTTGGGGTAATTGCCCTGCTTCTAATGTTTTGTGGTTTTTATGCTATATATCGAGAAATGATCACGAAAAAATGCAAATATTCAAAATTATTTATTATCTGTGCTTTTGTTTTTGTTTCAGTCGGCACTTTATATCATTGCGTTTTTGCCATGACTGCTTATATTTATAACAAACTTTATAATATACAAGTATTGGAAGCAAAGCTAATTGCGGAACAACTGTTTTTTGTTTTTATTGCTGTTGCATCATTAGCTGCCGTCGCCTTTGCTGGTTTGTCTGTATATTTGTTTTTTGTAACCATTACTGGAAAATTTAACAATAAAAAATGGTTGTCAATTTTTAACCCTTTATTGATAATGTTGGTGTTAATCATTTTGTCAAAAATTTTGCCTGCAAATAAAGTCATAACTGGAGTTTTCGCTTGGGGACAACAAAGCCTAGCGTTATTTATTACATTTATGATATTTATGATTTATTCTGTCCGCTACAGTCATGCTGAAAATAAAAAAGGTAGCTGATTTACTGTTAAAATAAATCGCTACCTAAAGGTAAACAATATTCAGTTTTCAATATTTCTTTATTTGTCTTTTACTGTAAATATGTCAAAAGAAAAACACTTGATGTTATATTTTTCCTACGAGTTAAAAGCTATTATTCTTTTTTCCTAACAAAAAAATAATAATATATTGCACATAAACTACATATTATAGTTCCGATAATTTCAACTATGAATATTGGTTCTAATTCAAATGTTCCTAAAAAATCTACTAATATATGTATTATGATACAAGGTAAAATACTTTTACTTTCATAGAATACAACAGAAAATACTATACCCATCGCAAAAGCATACAATACTTGAAGTAAAATATATTTTAGAGGATAATTTCCAATATTCAAAAAGTGAAAACACCCAAATATCATACTTGAAATTATTATTGCTTTATTTTTATTAGATATTTGCTCAATAGAACGACACAAAAAGCTCCTAAAAATTACTTCTTCCATTATTCCAATATAAATGCTACTAATAATGGCTATAACTATATTTATTTTTTCACCTGAAAATAAATATGGCACATTGACAAGAGGAACAAGGAAAAGAAAGAAATTAGTTTTATAGAAATTATCGCCTTTCCACTTGCAAATTCCATAATAGGATAACCGTTCTCTTTTCCTTATCATAAAAAACACTATCACTAATACAAAAATGCTGCTACATATCTCTGCAATGCTCTCATCTATATTGAATGTACCTACTATGATTCCACGAATAAGAGATTGTATAAAAATATAATATAAAAGAAGTTATTGTTAAAAACACTGATTTCTTCATATTGCTTTTTGCTCCTTTTTAATCTTGACTCTTGGGCAAACCCCAAATTAAAGAATTACCGAACGTTATTATCTTACCACAAACATACAGAAAAATTCATTAAATTTTCCTTAATCTCCCTTTGCCTTATTATTAGCAATCATCATCTGCCTTGCCCGTTCCCTCTGCTCTGTGCTGACCGCCCTCGGCTTGCGGTAACTGACGTGTGATTTCGGAATATCCGTCTGACAATGCGGGCTGCTTCTTCATCAATTATGACTTAGTCTCTCTCTGGCTTGATTAAAATACTTATCCCGTTTTCCTGCTGCTCCCTGCCCTTTGCAATTTCAAGCACTTCATTTGCAAATTCTTCTGTCACATCAGCCCGCTATCTTCCGTCTGATATACTCTTTCGATAGAAAAATACTGGCAGGCGCAATCCTGTTAAAACGCTAAAAGAACCTACCTGTTCCTGCTTTCGCCTACTGGTTTGTCTTCCTGATTAAGTAAACCCAAGTCGCTTATGCTTGCTGTTTCTATCATGTTCATATCGTCCATTCGTTCTCCTTTAAAAAAAGAGCGGTGGCAAGTTCCGCTCTTTTTTCTTAATCTTCCTTTTCCTCTTTGTCTTTTTTCTTTTTACCTTCAACTGATTCGATACAATCAATGATATCGTCACTTGTAAAATTTTTGGATTTCAACCATTCGATAAGATTTAGAACCTCTCTTGCTGTCATTGCTTTTAATACCTCCATTTTCCAATCTCCTTTCCGTCTATCAGATTCACTTGCCTCATCTGATAATAGTATTGTAGCATATTTAAACTATCCCGTCAAGCATTTTTAAACTATTCTTTTGACAATCTTTCATCAACACACATTTCTATAAATGCAGACAGGGACATTCCCGCTGCTTTCGCCGCCTCCTGATACTCTGCTTTCTTTCCCTTACTTGCCATGACTGTAATCCTATCATATTTTTCTTTTTGGTACTCATTGATGTACGCAAAAGCCGCCTTTTTATCTGCAAAAGCCACCCTACCACCTCCTGTTCGGTTACATATTATCATCTAAAGAAAATTTTTTCAAGCATTTTTAAACTTATTTATAAATATGTGTTGATAGCATATTTAAACTACTCTAATATAAACTTATCAAGGGAATGGATGATATGGGAAATGAGCAGAAATTACAAAGACGAATATAACCACTCTCGTAGAGAAGCGTTAGAAATGGCGAAAAGATACGGGACTTCAAACGGAATCGAACTTTACTTACCCTTTACCAAATACGGAAAGAAAGTTTTCCAGAACATGAACAGAAAATTATATGAAGATGCAGAAAATATATTGAATGATTTTTGCGGAACAGAAAAATAGGTTGGCAGGTTTGAAAATAAACAGCCACCATATTAACGGCTATAAAACATAGCAACTATTAAATCGAGTAGGGGAGATTTAATCTCCCCTACTCGATTTCCCTTTAAAGATTGTATGGCACAATCTTTAAAGGGCGCAAATGAATATTCCAAGCACACGGTTTAGTTACCCATATTCAAGCATAAATGCTCCAAATGAGAGCAAGCTCAGCCATAGATATTTTGTCCATTTTACTTCTCTATTAGCGGTTATATTTTGCTCCTGCATAAATCAGCAACGCCAATCCCACAACAAATCCCAATGCAAAAGCGATAAAACTTAATGCTGAATCTGTTATACCGATTATTATAGCAGTCACCCAAAGACCAATTCCAATAAAGATAACACCCCAACCTGATATTTTACAAAAAGCCTTTTTATCACTTGGAGACACTTTGTCATAATGATAACTATGAAGCAAAGTGATTTTTTCCTTTTTCCACATCAAACAACCAAGATATATAAAAACAAGTGCCAATACACCTATTCCAATCGCAACACCCATCGTTTCCGTCATAACAATCCCCTCCAAATTCAAAGTTTCTGTTCCCTATAAAATCAATTTATTAGGATTTAACAAATCGCCAAATAGCGATTTCTCAATTTGGCTTTTTTCCTATTTATATAAATTATGACGAATCTCCAATACATTCTAAAATAATCCATTATTTAGCCCCCTTGTACTATTAGCTTTCTTTTTCCGATTTTCCAAATAATTTCCGTTATAACAAATAAAAATATAATCCAAATAAATTGAGTCCGAATATCCTTCCATATGTTCTGAATATTCATCTGGCTTGTCATAATCGTTACTGGTATTGCATATATTGCGCGGAATGGAAGAATAAAATTTATTTTATACAATAAATCAGGAAACATTGTTACAGGTATCCATGCTCCGGATAAGAGCTTATAAATCGCACCTAAAAGCATATTCAAGGGCCATGTTACAATCAGCCAGAATGCCAGAAGTCCGATAATTAGCGAATATAAAAATTGAATACAATATGCTAATATGATTGATAATAAACCGCATAAGACTTGTTCTTGACACAGTAACGGTCTGCGTATAGCAACAATTACAAGCACACTTAGAGGGATGCAGTAAAATACTATTTTCACAATGCTATCACCCAAATGCCTTGAGAATATCATTTTTCTAAAATCTATAGGCCTTATTAATTCCATAATGATATTCCCAGTCTAAATCTGGGCATTTATCCATTCAATCGTATTGCATTCAATAAATGCAGAAATGATAGTAGCTACAATAATATATTTTAATGTATCATCTCGATTTATTAGTGGATTCATTTGACTATGTGATGAAAAAAAGGCAATCCATATAGAAAATTGTAAATATAAGTATATTATTTTTGAAATAATTTAGCCCAGCCTGCCGCCGTAAAAATCATCTGCCTTGTCGCACAAGAGGTTGAAAAGCTGCGTGTACATCATAGCGACAATGAAGTTGAAAGCGTCGGAGATAATGACAAAGGGGCGGTTTTCCTGTCCCCTAACGTGTCAAGCTCCAAATTGTCCGTTTCCATAAGCTCCCACAATTCTTTTATGTCGAACGGGGCTAACCGTGCGCCGCATGAAATCAAGATAGATTTAGCGGTCTTGCCTGTTACCACTTGTCAAGGACGTATTCATCATTTGTCATCACTTTTTCTTGATTTTCCCTGTTTCCCATGCTCTAAAGCGTGAAAAATGACACGTTTTAGCTTATCTGCTATGTTTTAGGTACTCGTATCAGAAAAATGTACCTCAACTAAATAGGTTGTCTTATCAATCTTCTTTTGCAAACAGGGCGTTAATTGCCCTGTTGCGTTGGTCTGAATGTTGTCGCTCATTGTTCCTCCCTTTATGGCAAAAAATAGAGCATATAGATTTCAATTCCCATATGCTCTAACACTGTTACTATATTTAATTTTGATTGATACGATTGATTACGCTAACTGCATAACCTCGGCTTCAAGTTCTTTCGCATCTTCTATTGATAATTTTGGAAAAAAACTTGGTATTTCTTCTACTGTAATTCTCCCGTTTTTTAACATTATCCTCGCATTTTCTTTTGCTTCACTAGTTTTAATATCTTCTGCATATGCTTCCAAAACCTGTTCATCGTCAAACAATGTCATCATAATGTCTACAACCTCCTGTTCCTTATTTTCTAAATATTCCTTCAATACATTTCTGTTTTTACAAATACGAATTGTTTCCGTTACCGCTTTCTTTGTCTGCCCAAATTTCTTTCTCTGCTCATTATACACTTTACAGAAAATAATATACTGCCCAATTATGCTATCCTCGTCCTCTTGATAAAGTACCTTGACTTCTACGTCTACCGCTATCTTTTCACCGTCAAAAAAGTCTTTGGAAAGCGATATAATGTCGGGTGGGTTCTTCGGCTTTTCTCCCGTAAATATCACATACAGTTCAGGTTTTGGCATATTCACTTTTTTAGAACCATACAGATTTTGCTTGGTACGCTTGAAAAAATCGTGATATGTCTGTATCAGATACATCAGCGCACGTATTATGATATTCAATGTCCATGTTGACTGGCTTTCAACCAAAATGACGAGTCTGCCACCAACCGAAAATCCAAGGTCGTTATAGTCTGCATCTACCAGTATATGCTTAATAGTAACATCTTTTATATCATCTTCTGTTACATTACTGTCCTCCGGGTGAAGTGCCTTATACAGTCGGAGCAGATACTTTTTGTCTTGAAATAAATTTGTGAACACGCTGTCTTTTATTTTACGCTTTGGCGTGTTTTGTGCCATTTTATCACCTCGCTATTGCAATTCAGCAGAAGATACAATACAACCTACTCCTGTTATATTTCGATTATACAAAAAAATATCTGTCTTTACAATAAATTTCTTTCTTCCGCTGCAAATTTGCTGGGATATGCACAATCAACAGTCACTACCCAAATTCAACTTCAATTTATTACACATGCCACATTTCCACCATTGTTAAAAAAAGGAGTATTGGATATGGCATACACATTAAATCGTTTTGGAGACAAGCAGTAAAGAAATATTAAAACAATTCGCCATAAATCAGTTTGGAATAGCATTTATGCCGGATATGGTAGCACATGAAGAAATCAGAGATCATTCTCTGAAAAAATTGTGTTGGACAGGAAACGACTTTCCAATATTTTCACAGATATTTATTCATAAAGATAAACATCTCAATATAGCAATGGAGGGATTGGTTAAAATAATATCGGAAAATACGCCCTAAGTGGCATTATTATATTTCACTATGATAGCTTACTGCCTTGCCAGGATTCGTAATGCTCTGTGGGAAGATATAACACAAGGAAAACTTTAAGGGAAAATTCACCTGCGATTAACTTAGTGTTTTCAAGGGTTAGCGGGTATTTGAAGTTACGAGTGATACATAGTATAATATTCAGAAAAAGAAAAAGGTGGTATAACCATGAAAAATAAAATGCTCTCCCAAAGTGTTGCTGATAGTATCCTATCTATGATAACCATAGAAAAGCGTTTTTCTATTGGGGACAAACTTCCAAACGAAATAGAATTGTCTGAGGAACTTAACGTGAGCCGTACCACATTGCGGGAAGCAATAAGAATATTGGTTGCTTATAATATACTGGAAATTAGACGTGGAAAGGGTACTTATGTTACAGAAAAAGTGCTGGAACAACCGCAGGATTTGGAACAGCTCTCTACAGTCAAAGTAAATGCCAAAGACCTTTATGAAATGCGGCTGATTTTCGAGCCAGAAGCTGCTTATCTGGCGGCTGTCAGGGGAACAGATGCGGAAATAAAAAGGATAATTGATTACGGAAAGCGGATTGAAGATAAAATTAGAAGCGAAAAGGATAGAACCAACGATGAACATTCTTTCCATAAAGCGATTGCACAGGCAACGCATAATGAGTTTATGAATAAGCTCATGCCAATATTGTATCAAGCCATTTCAAAGGGAGTTGTATTATCTACTCAGAGCGAAAAAGCAATTAACGACACAATAGGCGACCATAGGATGATAATGGAATTTCTGGAACAACGAAATGCGGAAGGAGCAAAGAATGCCATGAGAATTCATATCATGCACGCTATAAAAGAATTAAATATTGAATGAGAATTTAGCACTTGCGATAAAAGCAGGTGCTTTCCTTTTAGCTGCAGACATAACACGGAAATCAATTTTCAGCATAGACATAATACAACATATTGACATCAGACAACATATAGGGTATGATATTAAAAAATTTTATATAAGGAGGACGGCTTATGAAGTATATTGATGTATCTACATGGAAAAGAGCCATGCATTGCGAGGTGTTCAGAAACAGTATAGTACCGCAGTATTGCGTTACTTTTGATGTCGACATAAAAAATTTTCTCTCGGAGATAAAGAAACGGCGATTTTCATTCACATTCTCTTTTGTGTATGCAGTAACAAAATGTGCAAACGAGATTGAGGAGTTCCGCTGCCGGTTTGTGGAGGGGAAACCCGCCATTTTTGAAACAATCAATACGTCATTTACATACCTTGATGAAACCACAGAACTTTTTAAGGTAGTTAATGTTCCTATGCAGGAAACGATTGAAGATTATGTCGCCTTAGCGAAAAAGACAGAGAAAAATCAGACAGACTATTTTATCTCGCCAATGGCAAATGATATCTATCAGTTTTCCCCTTTTCCGTGGGTATCTTATACTCATATTTCCCATACTGAATCGGGGAAAAAGGATAATGCCACCCCATTGTTTGACTGGGGAAAATTCTATGAAAAAGATGGAAAAATCTATCTGCCTTTTTCCGTACAAGTGCATCATTCATTTGTTGATGGCGTTCATATTGGAAAACTTGCGGAAAAGTTGCAGTGTTATTTGGATAGCTTTGAGTAGGTGTTTATATGTTACGGAAACAAGCTTTTTCACCAGAAAAATATGATAAAAACATAGTGGCTACTCTCCCATATTATGAAGAATACTTCAAACAAATAATAGAAATTGTCCATACAGTTTTCCACACACCGATAGCATGGTTAGACATAGGATGTGGAACTGGCAAAATGGCAGATATGGCGATTAAAAATCTTCAAGCGGAGAATATGATTTGTTGTGATAATTCGCGACAGATGCTAAAAATAGCGAAAGAACGTGTCTGTTCTTCAAAAGTTGATTTTCGGGAAACCCCAATACAAAATTTACAATATGATTCAGATTTTGACGTTATAACAGCAATTTTAATCACTCATTATCTTAAGCATGAGGAAAGAATTGCAAGTATCACAAATTGTTACAATGCCATAAAAGAGAATGGTCTATTTTTCACAGTAGAAAATTTTGCACCTAATAACGATATATTCAAAAGATTATATTTAGAACGGTGGAAAAATTATCAGTACGAAAACGGAAAGAGCGAAGAAGAATGCCAAAGCCATGTACTTAGATATAATACAGAATACTTTCCTGTCACTATTACGGAGCAAATTCATGTATTGCAAGAATGTGGATTTAGGAATGTAGAAATTTTCTGGTGTTCCTATATGCAAGTTGGAATCTTAGGGATTAAATGAACCAAAAATCAATAGATAAAGGGGTATAGATAACAAAATAAAGAAAACAGAATGGATATATTGTCCTGTTTGTGGCAGTAAAACCCGTGACAGAATCAGAAAAGATACATTTTCGAAAAACTATCCTCTTTATTGTCCGAAATGTAAACAGGAAACATTCATTGAAGTAAAAAATATAAACATTAACCTATCCGGTCTTTTTCAACCAATGCCAGCTTTGTTTCTTCTATCTTCTGTCTGCTTATGCAGCCATATATATTCTTTGGGTCTTTGGGGATATCACTTGCATTATTGCCAGTGAGTGTTATGATACAGAAAAGGGAAAGCCAGAGAAACGGTCTACCCTCATAGTTTAAAGCTAATTTTTACATCAGCCGTCACTAGTACACCGATTTCTAAATAACTACACCAAATAACTTGCCTATTTTTCCGGTTGCACACAACAAAAAGTCTTGTCGTAGCCCGCTACGACTGCATTTTTTGTCATGCACACTCGAAAAAATATTCTGCGTTATTGGTATAGTTATTTACGAAACGCTGTACTAGTGCCTCAAAGTGTTCGTCTATTGTGCCTAAAGGGTAAAACTTTTCTTCTGTGAATTATCCAAGGGATATGCCGCCGTCTGCTCCTGTCCGCCATGTGTTGATAGCCGTAAAGCGTATGATGGTCTTGCAATAGCCATTGAAAGTATACTTGATGTGTTCTCTGTATGCTTCTGTGCAGGGCATAAACGCTGCCCCCTTTCTCCCACATGGGGCAGTGCATGGTTGGCAGTTGCATTTATAATTCAAAGAAACAACATTACTTCCTGTTGTTACTTGATTATATATCAAAGAATAAATAAGCTATTAATGACAAGGCAACCTGTCCATTTTTGATTATTGCCGATTCAACTGATTCCGTCATTTCTAAAGATAGAATAAAAATCATAAATCCAATCTCATATATATTGATGTACTCATAGGACTATTGTTATAACAATCTATGGTGTAAAATCCAAATTGTTTATATATATGAATTGCTTTTTCTAAAAAGGGAAGCGTATCTAACAACATATAAGAGTAACCAATTTCCTTTGCATCTGTTATGATTTTTTGTATGAGAAGTTTGCCAATATTTTTCCCTCTAAATTGTGGCCTTACATAAAGACGTTTCATTTCACAATTCTTTTTATCCATATTTTTCACCCCAATGCAACCTGCGATTTCTCCGTTATAATAAGCTAAATATAATCTTCCAGATGGCATACCATATTTTTCTTCTAAATGATTTATTTCTTCTTCATAGTGCTGAATATCAAGATAATTTCGAAATGAGCTATCATTAGTTATTAACATATTTGTATATTCTGAAAATAGCGCATTTATTTCTTGTGTATGTTCATAGGCTAAAACAATTTCGATATTCATAACAGTTCCTCCTAAAGTCAAATTTACTTTTCACCATTTTTACGCAATATGTTTTCAATGAGTACCATTGCTTCACATAACCTATCACAATCTTCTTTATCCATATTTTTTAATTTTTCATAAATCTGTTTATCACCATTCCAATCTATTTTTTTCGCTTCTTCATTCCCTGTTCTTGTTAAATATAATTCTTTAATTCCCTTGCTCCCCAAAACAAGTTTTCTCGTTATAAATCTTTTTTTTTCAAGTTTTGCAAGAACTCTACTCACATAGCTTTTGTCCATGTTTAGATGTTCACATAATTCAGTGGCATTTATCCCTTGGTTAGTATATATTTCAAATAACACTCTTGATTCAGGCCATGAGAAACTTGTCCCTAAATAGCCTTTATTCATGACATCTAACCATACAGTGTAGTATCGGTTAAACTGTCGTATTTTTTTTATCAAATCTTCATTCAATGTTTTACCTCCCCTATATGAGTTGACTTTATCAACTCATATTATAGCTCCATGTGTTGATAAAGTCAACTCAATTATATTCTCATAGGATAGAAGTGAGAGGGATTCCATAATGCTTGTCTTTTGGTCTTTGGTTTCTTTGGTTCGGAATAGTATGGTGCTGGCAATCTATCTCTTATTTTCGGTTGCTTGCTTCTTTACCATACATGAGCATTAAATCAGGGTATGTAACATACATATGCCGCCCTTCCATTCAATTTAAATGCGAGGTGACAAAAATGAAAAAACATGAAAGGACTACAGTCCTTGTACGTACCGCGTTGTATATTCGGGTATCAAGGAAGAACAAAAATTGGAAATTTATATAGAGAATGCCATTCACCATTCCAGATGTAATAAACAAATTGAAATTAAAACAGCAGTAACGGCAAAACATATCACATTTTTCGTAATAGACCACAGAAAAGGCATTCAGTCCATCGGGGAGCGTGGAATATATTTCCTCTTTAGTATTTTTGTGGTAAATGAGACAGGGAAGTGATATAATCAAATGAATACACTGGAAGTTTAACGGAGGGCAGATATGAATAAAGAAATGGCCGTAAATGGAAAAAACTATAGAATAATTAAATTATTGGGAAAAGGAAAAGGTGGATATTCTTATCTGGCAAATGGCGGAAACAATAGGTATGTTTTGAAGCAGATACACCATGAGCCTTGCGACTATTATCAGTTTGGAAACAAGCTCGAAGCAGAAATCAGAGATTACAAACGGCTGAAAGCAATCGGAATCAAAATGCCCGCTATGCTTGAAACGGATTTGGAAAACGAACGCATTTTGAAGGAATTTATTGACGGCGATACGATTTACCAATTGATTTTGCAAGATAAGATGAAATCCACCTATGTCGAACAACTGCGCAGTATGTGCGCTTTGTTATATGCCGCCCATATAAACATTGATTATTTCCCGACAAATTTTGTGGTGTGTAACGAAGAAATATATTATGTTGATTTCGAGTGCAATGATTACATGGAGGAATGGAACTTTGAAAACTGGGGCATTAAATACTGGTCAAAGACACCGGAATTCCTGCAATATGTGGAAGAACATTCTTAACCTATATAGGCAATAATAACTTAACCATTTCTATCCTATGATTACTGATAGGTAGCGATTATCTCAACAGACAATCAGCTACCTTTTTTATTCCCACATATGCAACCATTTTTGCATAAGCACAGAAAGACGGCGGAAATCTTTCCACCTAAAAATTTTCTTGAAAGGTCTTGCTTGTTACGCCGCGTAATGATTTATAATATATTTCAGGAGGTAAAGGACTATGGCAAAATACAGGGCAATTCCAGATGGATATATGACAGTTGGAGAAGTTGCGAAAAAACTGGGAACAACTGTCCGAACTTTACAATATTACGACAAAGAGGGGTTACTCTCTCCATCAACAAAAAGTGAGGGTGGGCGCAGGCTCTATACGGATAAAGATTTAATTACACTTTATCAGATTGTATCCTTGAAATCACTAGGATTCTCTTTGGATGATATAAAGCAACGCTTAATTTCTTTAGAAACACCAACGGATGTTGCAAACGCCCTTACTGAACAGGCTGATAACATACGGGGGAAAATAGAGCGGCTAACAGCTTCGTTGACAGCAATAGAACAGCTAAAAGCAGAAGTGTTACAAATGCAGACAGTCAATTTTAAAAAGTATGCAGATATTATTGTCAATCTACAAATAAAGAATAGCTCTTACTATCTTATTAAGCGTTTCGATGATGACACGCTTGACCATATCCGTAATCGATTTAATAGGGAAAGCGGCTTAAATTTTATGGACAGATTTAATCGTTTGAGCGATGAAATCATACAACTCCAAAAAGAAAATGTGCCTCCCGAAAGTGAAAAGTCCCAACGGATTGTAAAAGAATATTGGGGCTTGATTATGGAATTTACGAACGGCGATATGAGTATGCTGCCGAAATTGATGGAAATAGGCAATATTGATACAGCTACAAATGCTTGGGAAGAAAGACAAAAAAACGTAAACGACTATTTAGAGCCAGCTTTGCAAGTTTACTTTTCAAAGCTTGGAATAAATCCGTTCGAGGAGATGGAATGATGAATCATGCAATACAAGTTAGTGGGTTAAGGAAAAGCTATGGCAGCCATATTGTTCTTAAGGGACTTGATTTTCAAATCGAAAAAGGAGAAGTTTTTTCTCTGCTCGGTGTAAATGGGTCCGGAAAAACAACGTCTCTGGAATGTATTGAGGGCTTGAAGAAATACGACAGCGGTAAAATTATTGTAAATGGGAAAATGGGGATTCAGTTACAATCATCATCTCTGCCTGCCCACATCAAACCTATGGAAGCAGTAAAGCTGTTTGCAAAATGGAATATGGCAAAGATTGATCACTCCATGCTTCATGCTCTTGGTATCAAAGAAATTGAGAAGAAGCAGTATGTCCAACTATCCACGGGACAGAAAAGGCGGCTGCATCTTGCCCTTGCACTTATCAATAATCCAGATATTATTTTCCTTGATGAGCCGACTGCGGGGCTTGATGCCCTTGGCAGGCTTTCGCTCCATGAGCAAATCCGAAAGCTCAAATCACAAGGAAAAACAATTGTTTTGGCAAGCCATGATATGGCGGAGGTAGAAACCTTATGTGACCGTATTGCCATTTTAAATAACGGAAATATTGTTTTCTGCGGCACAGCTTCGGAACTTACAGACAAGGTTGGGAAAAAATATTTTATCCATATCAAAACGCAGCAAGGGGACAGCACTTTTAAAACGGACAATATCGAAGATACTTTAATTCGTCTGCTTGGCGAGTTGAAACAAAAGGAAATTCACGTGTTAGATATTAAAGTTGACCGTGGCACACTGGAACAGCATTTTATGGAAATGACAAGGAGGGAAACAGAATGAGTGGGTTTTTATATGGTGTTGCGTTACAGTGGAAATTGGATATACGAAGCAGATCTTTGTTAGTTACCTGCTATATCGTCCCGCTTATATTCTTTCTTCTTATGGGCGGTATTTTTACTTCTGTTATGCCCGATATGAAAAGTACGCTCATCCAATCTATGATTGTGATGAGTGTTTCAATGGGGGCGTTTATTGGACTGCCGCCATCGCTGATTGAAACTTATGGAAGTGACATAAACAAAGTCTATAAGGCAAACGGAGTGCCTATCTATCTAGGTCTTGTAACAATGTTTCTTTCCGCATTTATACATTTGATGATTGCCTGTGCTGTGATAGTGCTGCTGGCTCCCGTGCTATTTGAAGCAGTTTTACCAGCACAACTCCCGATTTTCTTTTTTGCACTTGCTATATACATTATTGTGTCATTAAGCATTGGAAGTATTTTAGGATTGATTATAAAAAATCAAACGAAATTGACGATGATAGCACAGTTAGTGTTTCTGCCTTCTATAATGCTTTCGGGGATTATGTTCCCCATAGATTTGTTACCCAATATTCTTGAAATGGCCGGGCGTATTTTCCCCGCTTTCTGGGGCTACCGATTAATGTTGGATAATGGCTTTTGTCCTGAAAATCTATGGTATCTAATCTTTGTCTTTTTTACGGCGGTAATTGTATGTGGAATACTTTTGAAGAAACAAAAAGACTAAGGACACGGAAATTTTAATGGAATAGTGTGTGCATTTGTGATAAAATAATGAGAGTAAACATTAAAAAATCAATCTTATGGAGATGTATAATGGATAAATATTTAAAAGGAGATCATCAAGACATGCCTGCGATAAAGGAATTTTTATATAAAAATTCCGGCAGGCACATGATGAATAAAAAAATATTCATTATAGGAGGCTCACCTTGTAGCGGAAAGAGTACAATTGCAGAACGTATTTCAAAAGAATATGGTATATTTTATTTCAAAGTTGATGATTTCTTAGAGGAGTTTATAAGTATTGCATCAAAAAATGGATGTCAAACATGCAAAAAGAGTATAGAGATGACAGCAGATGAAATATGGATGCGGGAACCTTTTATACAGTGTGAAGAAGAATTCCACATTTATGATGAAATATCTCAATTCGTGTTTAAACATATAGAAGGAATAAATGCAGATTTTATTGTTACGGAAGGGGCAGCATATACGCCTAAGGTAATAAGTAACCACACTTTAAATGAATACATTACAATAATCCCAACACCAGATTTTCAAATATCGCACTATAAAGAGCGTGAATGGGTTCCATATATTTTGGAGGGATGTTCTGATAAACGACAGGCCTTTGACAATTGGATGAACCGAGACATTTTGTTTGCTAAACAAGTAAAAGAAGAATGTGCAGCAAATGGAATTCCATGTATTGTCAATGATGGACTTAGCAGTATAGATGAGTTATTTGATAAGGTGAAACGGTTATTTAAACTTCCTAATGTTTTATCAAAAACTTGCCAAAATTCTAGTTTGTAGGGAGGAATAACACTAAATAAAAATGAAGGAGGAATTGAATATGCCATTTACTGAAATATGTATTTATCAGGTCAAGCCGCAAAAGGTGGAAGAATTTGAAGCTCTGATGCTTGAAGCCAAAAGCCTTTTGGAAAAACAAGAAGGATTGCTTTTGCTTCGGCTTATAAAAAGAGGGTATCGCATAGACATGGAGCAAATTAAGGAGGGGCTACCACCTCTTAAAATCAACCGTATTATAAAAAGCGTTAAGTATATGCTTTACTGGGAATTTGATACGAAAGAAAACTACGGAGCAGCACAAAAAAATCTTTACAACAGCTATTGGAAGTCTATTGAAAAATGTTTAATAGTTCCGCACGATAAATATTTAGGAGAGGGAATGTTTTAATGGATTTCGCACATTACGGATTGAATTGTAGTCAAACACCCCGCTGCAGAGCAATGGGGCATGACTTAGCTTCTCTTTAGCAAGTTCGCCCCAGAGGGGCGGGGTATTTGACCCGCGCGCAGTCGCCAAGTGCAAGCAAGCTTGCGTTTGGCTCGTTGCGTACGCGAGAATAAAAGCAAAATTTATATTAGGATATGCGTGTGTTTGTGATAAAGTAACTATGTTGGACAATTCGGGATTTATGGAGGCTAATGCGATGGGAAATATAATTGGAGCAATTGTATTAGGTGTAATAGCAACTATATGTTTTGTCGTTAGCTATTTGCAGTTTAATGAAAAAGGGTTCTTGTTTAACAATGCATATATTTATGCATCAAAACAAGAGAGAAAAAACATGGATAAAAAACCACACTACAAACAATCGGGGATTGTCTTTGTTTTAATTGGAATTATTTTTTTGATTAACGCGATAAATATAATTTTACAAACAGGCTGGCTATTCTATTTGGCAACAGGAATTGCAATAGTTGCGATAATATATGCGATAGTATCATCGGTTGTGATAGAGAAAAGAAAAAAGTAAAATTCCGGTTTGCTTAATTACCATTACCACAATCACAACAGAATAAATAGCATAACGTCAGAGCCTATAAAAACTAATCATATACGGAACCTTACGCCATTTTTACAACAAGCGTTATATAAAAACATTCATCACGAATATCAGCATACACCTCTCCATTCATAAGCCCCATCAGCTTTTTGCATATGAAAAGCCCAAGCCCGTTGCCCTGCACTCTGTCCGCATTGTTCCCACGATGAAAGCTCTCGAATATCTGCGGCAGTTCTTTCACTTCAAGAGTACAGCCTGTATTTGATACCGTAATAAGCTCACAGCCGTCCATTTTATCAAAGCTAATCTCAATCCGTCTGCCATCACCGTATTTGATTGCATTTTCGACCAGATTTTGCAGGCATTCTGCAAGGCGGTCGGGATCGCAGGAAAGAATACAATCATCATATTTCTGAATCGCAAACTCCGTTCCCAACATGGCAAGCTGGGAAGCATATCTCGCATCTATCCTTGTGATGATAACGCTTAAGAAAGCCTCCCCCTGTGTGACTTCAAAGCTCATAAAGTCCTCGCTTGCCGCCTTTGTGATCTCGCTGACAAAACGCTCTATCTCATCTGCACGGGTATTGATGCCCTCAGCGGCAGCACGCCGTTTTCCCTCGTCCTTGTATAATCCCTTGGCAAGTGCCCTTGCACCAAGCTTGATAGCCGACAAAGGCGTCTTGATGTCATGGGAAAGTGAGAGCAGCAAGAGTTTTTTGTCCCTCTGCATCGTGATTTCTTTTTTACGGCTGTCCTCAATACTCTCTCGCAAGAGATTCACACCCCATGTGAATTTACCGAAAAAACGACTTTTTTCCTCTGGTATTGGAACAGCAAGATTGCCCCTTGCAAGCTCCTGCGGAACATTGTTCAACCTGCCGAACGGCACGATGATATGCACCCGGATATAATACAAAAGACCAATCAGCAGCAGAAACAGCGCACCTAATATACAATTAACCGCCGCAATGCTGTGCTGTCCATTCCCGACAATATACTCAACACGGTAAAGCGTTCCGCCTGCTTCTATAATAAGATAATGTTCATCGGAACGGTAAAGTTCATCACCCGTGAACACGCCTGTAATATGGGGGTATTTTTCAAGCTTATAATTGCCTGTTTCCGCTATCTCATCTGCAAGACGCTTGGCTTCAACACGGTAAATGCCTTCATCTCTGTCTTTCACTCCCACAAGAAATAGATTCAATACTGCCGTCAGCAAAAGAAATACAGTTATCACTACAATACACAGTTTTCTGAAAGTTTTCATACAAACTTATACCCCACTCCCCAGACAGTAAACAAACGCTTTGCATTCTTAGGATCATCACCGAGTTTCTGGCGAAGGCGGTTGATATGCACATGGAGCGTTTGCATCTCCGAATCGCTGTCGCTGCCCCAGACAGTGCCAAACAGGTACTCTTTTTTCAGAGCTTTGCCCTGATTCTCAATCAGAAGCGCCAACAGGTCAAATTCTTTTGCAGGCAGTTCTACGGGCTTCCCGTCGATGACTGCTGTTTTATCTACAAGATTGAGCATCACACCGTCCGCCGACAATGTGTCACGCCGATACCGCCGTTTGAATATCCCCTTGATCTTAGCGATAAGAATATCAATGTCATAGGGCTTTTCTATATAATCATCAGCACCGAGGCCAAAACCGTTCAGCTTATCCTCCTTGCCCGTCCTTGAACTTACGATCAGTATAGGAGTATCCGCATTTTCCCGTAGCTTGGAGCAGACCGCAAAGCCATTCGCATCAGGAAGATTGATATCTAGCACTAAAAGCCTTGCGCCATATCGTTCAAAGAACTGTATGGCACGCTCTCCGTTGCCTGTACTTAACACAGTATAGCCCTCGTCACGCAGGAAGTCAGCCAGCAATTCAGCTAGCTCCTTATCATCTTCTACTATCAGAATATCGGTCATAAGATCACCCCCTTGTCTTTGTACCATATCAGCTAAAATTCTGCAAGTATTACCAGCCATGTTCCATAAGCCAGTTATTCAGTTCTCTTTCACGGTCACGAAGTTCCTTGTCACCGCCGCCAAAATGTCCCATCTCTTTTTCACCGACAATCCCACCGTCCACAATGTAAAGCACCCTGCTGCACTTGGCGGCTACCTTTGGATCGTGGGTTACACACATAATTGTAGTACCGTCACGGTTAAGTGAAAGCAGCTCGTTCATTACTTCATCGGAACTCGAACGGTTGAGAGCGCCTGTCGGCTCGTCGGCAAATATCATCTTGGGATTGTTTATCATACTGCGGCAAATACAAGCCCTCTGAAGCTGTCCGCCCGAGACCTCGTTGATGTCGTTGCCGCCCACATCGTCAATGCCGAGCCTGCGCATAAGTGCCCTGCCGCGCTCCTCGGTCTGCCTGTGGCTCTCCACATTCTTTTTCGACTTTACCGCGGGGAAAATGATATTGTCAAGAACCGAAAGATTTTTCATCATATACATCTGCTGAAAAATAAAGCCCATTTCATCAAGCCTGAGCCTTGCGAGCTCTTTATCGCCGAGCTTTGCCGTCTCTTTGCCGTTAAAGAATACCTTGCCCGCAGTCATTCTGTCCATTCCCGAAACACAGTAGAGAAGTGTGCTTTTACCTGAGCCGGAAGGCCCCATAACCGCTACCATTTCGCCTTCACTTATCGTCAGGTCAATGTTTTTCAGTACATTGTTCTGGTGCTTGTTCACGATATATGTCTTGCAAAGTCCCTTTGTCTGTAAAACCGTATTCATTGTAAAAACCTCCTTATTCTATGCTTGCCGTATCGGAAGCCTTAATAGTTTTTGTGTAAAGCGCGGTCAGATACGAGCCTATGACAGTCACGCCGATGAGAATTCCCGGGCATATCAAAAATATCTCAATAGGATCAATGTCGCATTTCAAGCCCGATATGTCTCCAATCATGTTACCTACCCAATTCATCATCACATTGCTGATCGGCATAAGCACCGTCGCGGACAAGATACAAGCGAGTATCGACGCGATCACAAACCGCAATGTATGCTGCGCGGCAATACTGCCGTCGGTAACTCCCACCGCTTTCATAAGCGCTATCTCGCTCTTTTCCTTTGCAATGAAGCTGCGTTCCATAAGAATGACGATCATTGCCGTAACAATGATGGTAAGTATCATCATTATTTTCTTGATAGAGTTAAGAGTGTCGGACATTCCCGTAAAATTATTGATGAATTCCGATGTCGTATACACCTTGTCGGTGTCTAACAGGTCTTTAAGCTTTTCAATATTTTGGTCTATTTGCTCCTTGTCGGGACTGCCGTCAAAGTGTACCTGCACGCCCATCACATTGCTTGCCGGCAGATGTCCGAGATCAAAATCTTTATATAGAAAAGCGGCGTTAGCGGCATTGACGAATGTGGAAAATGTTCCCGTGATAATAAACTCATACTCTTTATCGTTTATTACCGTCGTTACTCTGTCGCCGATCTCTGCGCCTAAGTTAACGAGGGTATTTTCCGTTACAATTATCTCGTCGGCTTTCTGCGGCGGGCTGCCCTTGTCCGCACGGAGAGTATCGGTCGTTTCACCTTTAGTAATACGGAAATTGAGCTTTGCCGTTTTGTCTTTATGCGAGGTTTCAAGCTGTGCGCCCAACGTTATTGTGCATTTGCCCGGCATTCCGTTATCTGCAAGAAGTTTTTCGGTCTGCGCAATGATACGTTTATGATCACTTAGGTCTGTCATCAACTCTCCGATTATTTCTGCGTCCATGATATGCGCTTCACTTGAGGGTAAATCGAAGAAACGCAGCAGCTTTTCACTTTTGAGCGTCAACGCAAAATTTGACATGAATGTCATCAACAATATACAGAGTGTGAACACGACCGTTATTACAGAAAACTGTTTAGGTGAGCTGAGAAAATCGTTGACCGAGAGAAATGCGATTGACGGCAGCTTTGAGCGCCCTAAGCGCAAGAGACTCCTTTTTCGGAAACGCTCGCCTGTCTGTCCGTTTCTTACCGCGTCGATCGGCGAAAGCTTATTTACTCTGTGTGTGCAGCTATAGCAGAACAGCAGGATAATGATAACTACCGCCGCGGAACTTAAGATCCCCATAAAAGCGCCGCTCTCACTGCCGAGAACCATATTTCCCGATACAGTTTTCATCATCATATCCCCGAGAGGTATAGAACAGAAATATCCTATCAGTGTACCGATTACTGCAATAGCAAGGTACTTGACAATATACAGGCTTCTTATACTGCCGTTGTCGATACCGACCGCTTTCATCACGCCTATCTCGTGGAATTCTTCGCTGATCGTAAAGCCTATCGTGAAACGCAGTACCACAAAGCCTGTGAACATCAGCACGACGCTGATTATCATTAAGACATAAGCCGAAAGCATATCATAGAGATAAATATTCTTGCTTTCCTCCCGTGTAGTGACGAATACACGGTCATAATCCTTTGCAAGCGCCTTTATTTCATCAACATCCGATGTATTTATATAAAGCATCTTGTAATCTATGGTGTGAGTGGCTTGCTCCTTGTCAAGGCGGTCATAATCAGCAGAGTTTATGATAAGACATGGAGAATCATGTCTTTCCGAACCGAACAGCGCACCCTTAAATCGACCCATAAATTTCAGCGTAAGATGACTGTCACCAACATCAAGCTCCACCTCATCGCCCTCTTTTATATCAATGTCTTGTAAAAAAGGAGCGGTGGCATAAAAACAGCCCTTGTCCACGCTTTTTATGATGCTGTTGCTCTCATCAAAATAGTTGATAGCCATTTCACTATCGGCGATCAACCGGGCGGCGTTCGCGAAATTGTCGAGTTTCTTTCCGTTATGCTTGAAACTCTTTGAACTGAATACATCCAGCCAATGCTCGGTCTTTATCTCCTTAACGCAGGCAAGCTCAGCGAACCTTTCCCCGGCGTCGTTTTCTCCCATGGTCATCACGGTGATGTCGGGAACATTTGCCTCGTCGAAATAATGCTCGATACCGCCCGTCACAGCTACGATATTGTTTACCGCTGCCGCTGCAAACATTGAGCATAAAATGACAAACAGCAACAGAATGATGTTCATGGTCTTTTTGCGTTTCAGGTCTTTTTTCAATATCCTCCAGAACATAGTGTATACCTCTTTTCCCTTGTTTTATTTTCTCCATGTTCTGATCATAGCATAGAAATTCTTAACAAGTCTTTAACTAAGTGCAAAAAAACTTTGTATTTATAGATTCTTCACTACTTTTTTGTTACCAGTAATCTTTACCCCACTCCGTTTCGGAATGGGTTCTTTCTATAGAAATAAGGGGGACTTTTCTGCAACTATATTATTCCCCATCCCCTATCTGATTTAGCATCTTTACCACTATTTGAGGAAGTGGCACTCCAAGCCGATTTATATTCTTTAATATAGCAAACCCTCCTTTCCCGGTTTTACCCGTTGTCGGAGGGATAGTCCCTCCGCGAAGAAGGACTGACCGCCTACCCGTTATGGCAGTACCCCATAAATGTATTTTAACAAAAAGCATGGGGACTATCATTATTTTTTGCACCCAAAAAATTATTACAATTTTCACTGGATTTATACTATTCAATTCCGAATTCTTTTGCATATTTTATGACTCCACATATATCGGATGCGTTTTCTTTTATTTTATATGCCATAAAGTTTTCGTTCGGCACATCAAAAGGCGGTTTGATGCCAACGCTGTCAGCTGGTACATATCCTGCTTTCGGATAGTATTTTTCACTGCCCAATACAATCGAATATTCATAACCCAATTTGTCAGCAATGCCATGTCCTTCTTTGATTAAAGACATCCCTATCCCCTTTCTTTGATATTCAGGCAGAACGGACAGCGGAGCCAAAACTAAAACTACATCATCACCGACCTTTGCTCTTGTAAACATGATATGTCCTACAATCTTTCCGTCCATTTCGGCAACTAAAGATAAATCAGGAATAAATGCCTCCCCCTTTCTTAATGCATTTACCAAATCGTGTTCATTTCCGTCAGAGTGTTCGGCACTGCCAAATGCAGCTTTAACTACGGAATATATTATTTCATAGTCCTTAGATTCTTCTCTCCTAATAAACATAATTACCTCCATAATTCCCGATTTATTAATTTCTTCCAACATTAAAATTATACCTCCATCCTTTTTTAATTTCTATACAAACCTTGTCCATACCCGGAACCTGCCCACGCTTTTAAATCTCTGTGCTGACCTCCACGCCATTGCAGACGGAAATCAAATTTGATACAATTTCGGAATTGTGCTATCGTTATTTTTTATACCCAAAGGATTATTGGTATTTTAAATCAATCATACACATTAGCATCCTGTTATCTGCGTGTATAAATCAGCTCGACGATTCCATTATAATTCTGTGTATAAATTAACTTTAATTTGATTTCATCTGGCGTTGTTCCAAATAGCCGGATGCCAGAACCTAACACTGTTGGAATAACAGAAATGTAGTATTCATCTATCAGATCCATTTGAACGAATTGTTGAACTATGTTCGCTCCTCCACAGATCCAAATGCTTTTCCCCTCTTTATTTTTTAATTCCTTCACGAGATCAGCCGGTGCTTTTTCTGTAAAGAAAATCTCCTTTTTTGAAAGTAATTTTCTATGCGTAATAACATAACTTGTCAGATTCGCATACACCCATTCTCCGGGAGACAATTGCGTAACAATTTGATGATAGGTGTCCCATCCCATAATAACCGTATCGACATCCCGTACAAATACCGAGTAAGTATCAACATTCTCTGCACTTACGTCCTGCCCATTGAGCCAGCCTACACCGCCCTTCTCATCTGCAATATAGCCGTCAAGACTCATTGCAATAAATAAAATAACTTTTCTCATGGAACTGCCTCCTCTTGCAAATTAGAATATCCGGTAATTCCCAATACCAGAATTATACTTCAATCCCTTACAAATTTCCATATATTGTCCGTTGATTATCCGAACGTATTTTCTTATAATCTAATCATCACCCGGAAAGGAGCATCTGCCATGCCATTCTATGTACCGCCTAAAGAACATTCATTTGATATGGGCAAAGAGCCTAACCACCTTGTCCCTGTTATCGCTTCGTTCAGCACAAACGGTGGCATACAGCCACTTTACTTCCAGTATGATGACAGGGCTGTCAAGATCATGTCCGTCCACTGGTGTGAAAAGAAATATGACGCATTCCGCTTTGAATGCACGGCAGAACTGGACGGATATGTCCGGGAAGTGAACCTGACATTCTTCCCGGCTGACAACCGCTGGTTCATGAAGCCTAGATGAAATCCCTTATGTCAACTGCCCTGTCTGGTAATTCATCCAGACGGCTTCTGTCCTCGGCCTGCCCCTATCAGCTCCTCTAATTTCACTAAAAAAGGAGCATACGGCCAAGAATGAGCACCTTGAAGAAAATCTCCACAATGCCCAAAGCAACGGCTACCGCACGCCATATCAGGCACGAGCATTGGCATACTAAAAAAAGACACCTGCTGTTATGGCAAATGCCTATGTATCCAAATGCAAAGCTTCCCTAAAGGAACTTTTCGGTTTCTTGGCAAGCTTCGCCCCAGAGGGGAATGTGCTTAAAAGCACATGGGTATTTGGTCTACGCTCCGTTTTACCCTTTTTACCCCACCCTATTTTGCGATTCGACAATTAGGCTTTTTCCGTGCCATACTATTTTAGGTACTACTCGACTTCCTCGTCCGTAAGCGACCTGCCTAACGCCTTTACCGCATCAATCATTTTTCGCCACTCATACCGCTTTCCGTCTGACGGTTCCATCAGCCTACCGTCTTTCGCGTAATCCGCTATATCCTTTTCCATTCTAACACATCCGCTCCCTATAAATGTTTCTTCAATAACGGCTTAAGATAGTTCTTTTTAAAGTCACGTACTGAACAAAAGAATTCCTGTTCCGACCTTGAAAATGAATTGGACTCTGCTTTTTCCGCAAGTAGTTCCATTGTACAGATCAGGTCAGCCGCCTGAAACAATTTATAATCTACCGGCTTCACTTTTCGGAACTCTACATGGGCATAAAGCGTATTAAAAACAGAAGTCAGAATTTTGGTAAGTTCTATCTGCCCGTTGTCGTAATAGATTATAATGCGGTTAAATTGCTCCCAAAAATTTTGATGATCCTTAAGTATTCCTGCAATCGCTTTTGATATTCTTGCTGTTAACGTAATTACATCCGGACATTCATCTTTTCTTATTTTTGCACAGGCATAACGGAAATCCAATTTACGGGCAAAATTAAATAATGCATTAAAAAGCCGTTTTCGTTCTTCCATAAGGTCATTGACATAAACGGATTCCCTGCGGATCAGTGGCCCCGTATGGATGGCATGCTGCTTATATCCAATGTTTGTCAAGTGACTCTCCAAATCATCAATATTTTTGCTAATATCCACATCCTGATTATGCAAAACCATTGCAACCAGATAAAATGGCGCATGAAAATCATATGGCCCAAAATCGCCCGATTCATCTATAAAAACACTTAAAATCTTTTCAGCCATAGATTATTTCCTTCATCCCTCTCAGATTTCCCTAACAAAAATAGCGGGGAAATTCCCCGCCGTTCGGTGGACCAGGGTCTTTCGACCAGCCCAATCAGTGATATCACTGACTTATTTATATGTTAATATTAACGGAAATATACCTCACTGTCAATGATGTTCAGAAAAATTTTTAAATAACTTTACGTACTATTTTTCATAATATATCAGAAAATGTCGAATGCTACAAGCGGTTTTCCGGCTTTTTTCTTTTTCCGCTTGCTATCCCACCAAAACAGAGGTAAGCTACGACACCACGAGGAGGGATTGGATTGGAAAAAGATTCTGCATTGTACCAGCTCATGATCGTCCACATGAACAGCATTGTAAGCGGTGACGGTGACAACTCTATAAAATTTATAAAATGTACCCGGAGTATATACACATTTTCCTTTCTCAGCCTTTTCCAATGCCTTCGTTGTAAGTATGTCCATATCCCAAAATAATAAATGTATTTTGGGGTAGCACTGTAACCCGTCTGACTTGGAACAATCTTTTTATCTTTGTAAGCTCCCGCTAATATTCCTAATCTTTCTTCTCTCTATAATCCAGTATTCATCCAGACGGCTTCTGTCCTCAGCCTGCCCCTAACAGCTCCTCAAATTTCCCTTCTCTCTACCCCTTCCGCATATTTTTCTGTTTTCTGGTTAAAATAACTTTATAACTGAAATGGAGGTAATTTTTATGAAACAGGCAGAAAAGGATAAACCGATCCATACCACCCCGAAGGGGGTCTGGGAAGGCAGCACCACCTTAAAAAAGGAGCATACGGCCAAGAACGAGCACCTTGAGGAAATCTCCACAGATGCCCAAGGCAACGGCTACCCTTCCAATGCCAAGCAGGACAGATGACATGCCCTGCCTACATAAGTGCCTTCCTGCAGCCTGCTTCACAGTACCATACTCTGCTATCTTTACAACTTTTGTAAATGTCTTATCCTCCTGCCCATCTCCGTTGGCGTTCTATTTACCCCCACTCCTTTAAAATACGCCAAATACAGATTGGGGGTTCAAAGGCAACTATCATGTTGCAATCCTTTGGTATGAATATCATTACTGCACCAAATTAATAGGAGTAATGAATATATACTGAAAATTGATTTCCGTGACTAAAGTAAGATTTAATGAAATTCTGTATGCGGTTGTGGTAAAATAACAGCGTTGAACAATTAAACAAATTGTAATTTTCTTAGCTAAGGGAGGGTAAAAGAATAGTGGATAAATTAACAATCAAAAAAGCTCGGTTAGATCAGACTGACGAGGTTAATGAAATCGTAAGTAAAACGATAAAAGAAATATATTCAAAATACTATTCGAATGAGGTAGTGGATTTCTTTTTGGAATTACATAATCGCGATAATATCAATAATGACATTTCGCAAGACAATACCTATGTGATTGGTTGTGGAGCTACCATTGTCGGAACAGGCACAATTAACCAAAACGCTATTTCAAGAGTATATATAACTCCTAATAAGCAACATAAAGGAATTGGAACCAAGCTTATGGATTATTTGGAGGCAGAAATAATAAAGAATTATTCGTATGTAAATATAGATGCATCATTGCCAGCTGCTGAATTTTATCGCAAACGAGGATACGAGTTTTTAAGGCAAGCGGAGCATTCCGTTGCAAATGGTAAATTATTGTCATATTCAATTATGCGAAAAAGAGAATTTAATATAGCCCCGGCTTTATATAATGCCCCATCTGTTCTTGTTCGAAAAGAGATTGAATTGCAGGGGCTTGATTTTGATGAATATCAAACAAAAGTTCCAAATAGAGTTTATTTGTTGGCTGATAGTCTGTTTGATACGATGCTCGCAAAGAATGTTGGCACTCTTACATTTAATGTCGGTGGAGGCATATATGTAATGAACCATAACAGCAATTTAGGTTTTGCAAAAGGTGAAATGTGTTCACCAGGGCTTGCAACTCAAGCAGAGGATTTATATGCAGCGGGAGTTAAAGAACTGATTCATGTTGGATTCGCCGGTGGGAATAAGATTGGGGATTATGTTCTTACCGATGGGGCTTATAACGATACCTCTATTACTAGATTATATGGATTTAAGGGTGAACTAATCGAATCAACAAAGGATTTGACAGATTCTTTTTGTATGGAATTGGAGAAAAAGGGGATATCCTGTATTCGTGGTTATCATTGGACAACGGATGGTGGATATGTTCAGCCTGAATGGAGAGGACGATATTATTTAAACGATATGGGTGCTAAATGCGTTGAGATGGAAGGAGCAGGACTATTTACAATAGCAAATTTCCGTTCCCGTAAGGCAACAGCGATATATGTTGTATCTGACAGTGGATCAAATGATGAATGGAATCTTGGTTGGGGTGAAAGCACTCTTGAAAATAGTATTCAAAAATTGATTGATGCACTAGCGAGAAATTGATTTCCGAGTTTTAAAAAAATATTTCTTGACATATCAGTCAAATACCCCGCAGCAAGCTACGGGGCATGCCTTAGCTTCTCTTTAGCATGTCCGCCCCAAGGGGCGGGGTATTTGACCCGCGCGCAGTCGCCAAGTGCAAGCAAGCTTGCGTTTGGCTCGTTGCGTACGCGAGAATAAAATTATGGTAGGTTATTGAAAAAGTTTAGGAGAACATGGAAATGCAGAACTTACATTTTACAATGAACTATATGTATATGTATTACAGACGTACTTCGAAGTAATTGTGTTTCGATTAGATGCACAGTTACGCAGGTAGGTCTGATATGTCTGTGCATATAAATCGATAGGTGTAAGTTGTGATTTTTATAAGATGCTTGTAATAACCGATGGTTTTAGAAGTGCACTGGACATATTTTATGTTTAGTGCATTTTTTTTGTTTGGGTATGGCGGAGGAGACTGTATATGAAAAATTTAATTGTAAGATATGCAAAAAGAGAAGAACTTGAATCTGTAAATAAAATCCGTAAACAGGTCAATGAGGTTCATGTTAAGGGACGCCCGGATATATTTCGTGAGGATGGGTGGCAGTTCATAGAGCCATTTGTATATACAAGATTCGACGAGGAAAACAGCGGAGTTATTGTTGCCGCCATTGAAGATGAAATAGTTGGATTTGCTGTGGTTCAGTATATAGTGAGACCGGAATCTCCTTATAATAAGGAGCGCAAATTTTTCCATATAGAGGAGTTTGGGGTAGATGAAAATTATAGGCGAAAAGGCATTGCTACTGCCATAATTGATTTTGTCAAAGAAGACGCAAAAAAACGCAGCTTTAAAAAAATAGAACTTGATATGTGGGAATTTAATGACGGTGCATTGGCATTTTATGAAAGTATAGGCTTAAAAACTTTCAGAAGATACATGGAAAGTTATGTGGAAACAAAGGGGGCGGACAAAACATGAATGTAATCATACTTGGTTCCGGAGGATGTGTCAGCACACCAAGGGCATGTTGTAACTGCCGCGTATGTACGCAAGCGCGGCAGAAAGGATTTCGTGCTTTCAAAAAAACAATATTCTGATTGAATTGGTTCCTGTAGATGAACAGGAACACGTGGCAATATTTATTATCTCTTCTAACAGCAAAAAGATAATTTATGCCCCATGTGATGTAAAACCATTTCCAAAGTCAGAGAAATTTCACGGTGCAGATGTTTTAATCATTGGCAATACAATTGTCGGGGACATATTAAAAGATGGATTTGTATTAGATAAAAATAACCCACTGCGAAAGGAACTGTTTATGTTAGATGAAATTGATACAATACGAAAACAGTATGGGATCAAAAAAGTTATTATTACACATTTAGAGGAAGACTGGGGAAAGTCATATGATGATTATAGAGAATTGGAGAAAGAATTGAACTTAATACAATTTGCGTATGATGGATTGAAAATACAGTTATGAGCAGAGTAAGGGCTGGTTTTCCAAGTACATTTTTCTGTTCTAAGTGTATGATGTTAATGTTTCCAATTATGGAGACAGTTTTTGATTTCGATTTATGGGAGGATTAAAATTCACGCGAACAATATATTAAGGATTGTGAGGAACAGATATTTGTTGTTGCGAAAGATGCCAAATCCGTGCCCTGCCATTGCAGACAGGGCATAACAACCATTCCATGCTTTTGCGCTCGCTATTATTTGTCATTTGATTTATGGCTGCCTTCTTTTCGCAGTATAATACTGCTGACAATTCCTAAGCCACCCAATGCTGCACACCATTTTGAAGAAAAAGCCGCCCCTGCCACAATTAAGCCAGCCCCCGCAATTAAGTTGCATACTGCGGCAGATTTTACCGCTTTTTTGTCAGGATTTGGGAGCCTAACCGAAATGCCCAACGCTTCATCTAATTTCCCACAAACTTGATTTACTTCTTTAATCATTCTCTGTCCTCCTAAAATAGCAACTGTCTGCCAACAGGCTGTCTGGTTTATCAGTTTCCTTGCTGTCAACGGATATTATTTTGTACTCAAATTCCTCCATAAAGACCTCCTTCATTCAAAAATATCAGCCACAAGGCTATCCACCATGAACTCAAAGACAGCAAAATAGTCACAGGTGACAGAAAGTGTTTCCTTTGCATTGATAGTAGATAGCAGCGCACTTAATATCCCATACGCCTTAGATTCTTCCATTTTTAGTTCAAGGCCGGCGGCATGAACTGCCTGCCTGAAAAAATCAAAGCTGTCAAATTTAACTTTTTTTATTGTTTCTTCTGGCAGTTTTGTGATAAAGGATTGGAAATCTGGCGTATTGACGTTATACAGGAAAGGCTTGCTGTCATATTCCTTAAAAAGCTCTTTCATTGATTCGGCAAACCCATCCTTTGTCCGCCTGTCCCTGTTAATCGCAAAAATCTTTTCTTCCAGCCTCCTTTGTATGGTTTCGATTGTTTCAAAAAACAAATCTTCTTTTGTTTGGTACAGCGTATAAAATGTACCGACTGATATCCCCGCTTTCTCACACAAGCTTTTAATGCTTGTCTTTTTATACCCCTGTGCTATCCAGCATTCTTCGCATAATTCTTTCAGCCTTTTTCTGATATTCTCTTTGTCAGCATCTGAAAGCACTGGCTTTGATGGCATGTCTGTTCCCCTCCTTTTTGAACTATATTTACGAATATTCTTATACAATGTTCGTAAACATAATAACATTGTCTAGGGATATTGTCAAGCAAAAGACTTACTAAAAAATGACAGTAGTATCTTGCTATTTTGAACATAAAAAGTTAGAATATATGAAAACATATGGCTATTAAAAGTGTCGGTTTTTAATAACCGAACTAATACACTAAAAAAGACTTAACCGAAATTTTAAAGGGGGCAGATACACTTGAAGCATGCAGGAACAAAAACAATTGAAACTGTACGATTAATACTTCGCAGACTCGAGCTTACCGATGCGGAAATGATGTTTCGTAATTGGACAGGTGATGATAAAGTTACACGTTTTTTGCGTTGGGATGCACATACGACGATTGATGATACAAAAAACATGATCCAACAATGGGTAGATAACTATCAGTATGATTCTACTTATTATTGGGGAATGTATCTAAAAAAGGGCACAGACTCCGCTTGTGCCCTAGCAAGAATTTTCTGCGAAAATTCTTGTTGGCAGCCACCACACAGCGAACAGTTTCCTATAGAGAAAAATAGTGAAATGATTGGTTCAATCGGTGTCACTATAACCTCGGAGTATGATTTTAAAGGTGAATTAGGCTATAAGATTGGCATGCTTTACGAAGGGCTTATACGGCATTACTATAAAACACGGGACGGATTTCATGATTGTGCTTTATACGGAATAATACGAAATGAATGGGCTTAAACATACTTTAAGCAGAAGGGACATTTAACCGCCGTAGTAATATAACTTAGCAGTCCCTGTAAGTATAAAAAGTGAAAAATCCTGTAATTGTTATGGGGGAACATATAGATGGTATATAAATATTGTGAAAATAAGAATTTTGAAGATTTAGCCAGCGGAAAAGTTATCGCCCACAAAAGCGGATATCCCAACTTCCCTGTAAGGCTTGCGCAGGAAATATTCAGCAGATGCCTGCACTACTTAGATAACCCCGGCAGCATATGTATTTACGACCCTTGCTGTGGCGGCGGCTATCTGCTGGCCGTACTCGGATTTTTAAACTATGAAAAAATAGACACTATAATAGCCTCTGATATAAATGAGGAAGCGGTACAGCTTGCCGCTGAAAACCTGTCACTGCTTACTAAAAACGGGCTGAACCAACGCATACAGCAATTAAAGCATTACCTATCGCTGCATAACAAAAGTTCACATAAAGAAGCACTGGATAGCGCTGCCAATTTATTAAGCATATTAACAAATTCAGCGCATGAAATAGGGTACAAAGTATTTCAAACAAATATCTTATCAGATTGTCCATTTGATACCCAGACATTCAAGGCAGATATCATATTTACCGATGTTCCATATGGAAACCTCGTAAAATGGCAGCATAAAAACGAAGATAACATCAATCTGCTTGAACAGCTGCTGCCAGTGGCAAAAGATGGAGCAATTGTCGCAGTGTGCTCTGACAAATCACAAAAATTTCAATCCGATTATTTTCAGAGACTAGAAAAACAGGTGATAGGCAAACGTCTATTCCAAATATTCAAGGCAGTGCAGACCAAATAATAATCCGCAATAATTATTTGACTTTCCCCATTTTTCAACCTACCCTCTTCTAAAATGGGGAAAGCCAGATCCTGCAGAATCCCCTCTGGAAATGCCCTACTGAAAATCTATATCCGCTATCACTTCCTGCAGCGTTTCTGCCGAATTCTGAAGCCGCTTTAGCTCATCCTGATTCAACCCAATCGGAACCTGTGTCTCCACGCCATCCTTTCCCAGCACAACAGGCATGCTAAGAACTACATCCCTGATTCCGTAAGCCCCCTCCATCATGACAGAAAGAGGAAGGATAGATTTTTCATCCCTGAGAATAACCTCGCAGATCCTCTTAACAGCCATAGCAATTCCATAATAAGTCGCCTGTTTCTTGTCTATAATTTCATAAGCGCTGTTTTTCACCTGCTCAGCAATTTCAGCCGTCTGTTCCTCGCTGTGGTAAAATCCCCGCAAGTCATAAAATTCATAGATAGGGATGCCTGATACATTAGCACTGCTAAAAGCCGCAATCTCGCTGTCCCCGTGCTCACCGATAATAAATGCATGTACGCTCCGGCTGTCCACCGCCAGATGATGCCCCAGAAGATGTTTAAGCCTTGACGTATCCAACACTGTACCGGAGCCAATAACACGGTCTTTTGAAAATCCGCTTAGTTTCAACGCCGTATAAGTCAGTATATCCACCGGATTTGAGACAATCAACAAAATCCCCTGGCAATTCCTTTCCGCAATCTCCGGAATAATAGATTTAAAAATGGCCACATTCTTTTTGACCAGATCAAGCCTTGTCTCCCCCGGCTTTTGGTTTGCCCCTGCGGTAATAATGATAATAGCTGCATCCACTATATCATCATAGCTGCCGCCATAAATCTTCATCGGCCGGGCAAGGGGTACGCCGTGGACAATATCAAGAGCCTCCCCCTCCGCCTTCTCCGTATTTGCATCAACCAGAACCATTTCAGAAAAAAGCCCGCTCTGCATCAGCGCAAATGCAGAAGTAGAACCTACAAAACCACAGCCGATTATTGCAACCTTCCGCAGATTTACCTTATTCGTATCCATATTAATCCTCCATTTCTGCAAGGTGAACCCTGTCCACCTTTGTTCTATTACTGCATATAAGGAACCAAAGTCCCTTTGAAATAGAGTGTACCAAAAGGCCGTGTTTTATCCGTTTTTCTGTAAAGCGCATTTGAAAATGAATTTTCAAACACGCTCTAAGGAACTGTTAAAACTGCAGGCAAATTTTTTATCAGGAAAGCATTCCTATTTTGATTGTGTAACTTCTTTCAAATGTTTCCCCATCTCCCAGTGTATTGCCGTATTCCCGCTCAGATAAATCTCCGGCAAACCCTTCCCTGTCACATCTTCCATACCATGGCTCAATGCAGACAAACGGGGCTGCTTTTTTGGCCGGGGACCAGATTCCAAGGAGCGGCGTATCAAACGATACAGATAAGTACTCCTCCTGCTCCGGGCTCTTCAAGGAGGCCTTTTTGATAGAATCTGCATTCAGTATCAGTGCATCTTGGTCAAATAAACTGTCAGACAGTTCCAGACAGCCGTTTTTCAGAGGAAGTGTTTTCGTGACAGCCCCAAGCACGCCATCGGCTGTCAGCTCACCGCTCTCCACAGAAGCAGCCTCCGTGTGTAAATCCAGCAGATAACCGTCTTTGCCGAATGCAGATGTGCCATCCTCCGGGCAAAGAAAAGCCGGGTGGGCGCCAATCGAAAAATGCATTACCTTTCCAGAGCGGTTATATACTTTCCATATTACCTGCACTTCATTTTCCACAAGGCGGTATCCGATTTCAAGTGTAAAATCAAACGGATACATCTCCTTTGTCTTTACAGAACTTTCTAACCGGAACCATATTTCATCGTCTTTCTGCCCTGCCAGTGCAAAGTCCATATCCCTTGCAAATGCATGCTGGCCGATTCCCTCATACCACTTTCCCTCATACTGGTACCTCTGCCCATTTAATTTTCCCACAAAAGGAAACAGTACCGGGGAAACACGGTTCCAGTATGCAGCATCCCCCGACCACATATACTGCCTTCCATCTTTCCTCCGAATCAAGCTGACCAACTCTGCCCCCTTTCGGTTTATCCCAGCCTCCAGTACATCATTCTGAATCTTATAATCTGCCATAATAATCCTCATTTCTGCACACGTTCCTTGTGCATAACAAATTTGTGACAAGTGTGCGCAGACACAAATTTGCGTGTGAAAAATGTATTTTTCACACTAACCCTCCATATTTGATTTCCATGACTTGCTTTATTCCCTCTTGCCCATTGACGGATATTCAGAGTGCTAAGGAACCATTTAAAAGTTAATTCTCATCAGTTCCTAACAGCACAAATAGCCAAAACCAATCGGCTTCTAAAAACTAGTCGATTAGTTTTGACTTTTGCGTTGTTTTCCCTTAGGGGCAAAAACCCCTTATCCATTTTTTACCATTTTGCCTGCATAATCACTTTGCGTCAGAAGCGATAATTTCTAGTTCGCCTTCCATCTCTATCTTACCATAATTTGCCGGTATGATAAAGTGGTCGCCTTTTTTCACCGCAATGCCGTCTACCGTCCCACTTCCCTCCAGCACGCTCATATTCAGGAAGCTCCCATAATGGGATATCTGGCATTTTTCAGATACATTTAGTTTATAAACTGTATAATACTGGCATGAAATCAGCTCGTTCATCTTGTTTTCCGGCAAACCGCCTGTCTTTATCACAGAATCCTTTGCCGCCTTAGCCGGAACCTGAATCACATCAAGGCTCTGCTTAATATGAAGTTCCCTTGGCTTCCCATCTACCATCCTGCCATAATCATACAGGCGGTATGTGATATCGCTGTTCTGCTGAGTCTCGAGAATCAGGCAGCCAGCCGTAATAGCATGGACTGTGCCTGGGTCTATCTGGATAAAATCCCCTTTCTGAATTGGAATCTTACGGATTAGGTCATCCCACTTCTCGTCATGGACCATACCCTCCAATTCTTCTGCTGTCCCCGCATTATGGCCTGCCACCAAAACAGCATTCTCCGGGCAGTCAATAATATACCAGCACTCCATTTTTCCAAACGAACCATTTTCATTTTTCTGTGCATAGGCATCGTCCGGATGCACCTGAATGCTCAGGTCGCTTTTTGCATCAATAATCTTAATCAGCAGCGGAAACTGCTCCGTGCCATACGCCCCAAAAAACTCCGGCCTCTCTTTCCAAAGTTTTGAGAGCGTCATATCGGAAAATTCTTCATTTTTAATGGCACAGTCCCCATTCGGATGTGCTGCGATGCCCCAGCACTCCCCAAGGTTATCTGCCTCTGATTCGTAGCCAAAGTCAGTGCGGAGGCGGGAACCGCCCCACACCATCTGTTTTAAAACAGGTTGTAAAAAAAGGATAGGGAATTTACTCTGATTCTTCATGTTTCATCCCCATTTCTGCGCCACCCTTTCATGCCCCGGACAGAGCCGGGCATACAAAAAGCAGCACTGCATCAGGCAGCGCACAGATACAGTGCCGCCCTGCCATCCTATTTCAGCTTAATGCTTTTTGTCTTAGAATAAGCACCATATGTCTTTTTGCCTGAAACAGTCTTATACGCACGTACCTTAAAGAAATATGTTTTCTTTTTCTTTAACTTAGATACCGTATAACTTACTTTTGCCTTCTTGCTAATTGTCTTAACAAGTTTAAACTTGCCCTTTTTCCCTGTTTTCATGTAAACCTGGTATCCAGAGGCATCTGCTGCTTTTTTCCACTTCAGTACCGCCTTGTTAGAAGACTTCTTCTTAACACTGACCAGTGCTTCCTTTTTCGGCTTCACCGCATTATTGGGGTTGTTATTGTTATTATCTGGTGTATCGCCAGACTGTCCCTCCAGCGGCTTATCGCTGATAATCAGCCCATTGCTGTCTGCCTTTGCCAAATCTGCATCGCTGATTTTTACAGCTTTGATATCATCAAACAAAATCTGTCCGCTTACCGTATAATTTCCGCTGTCATCCTTCTGCCCTGTGAAGTTCTCCGGAACAGAGTTGCACCAGATTTTGAAATTCGTGATATTCTTTGCATCAATTGCCTCGTCTGTGGTGCCCTTCTTGATAAACTTGCTGAACGGAATCGTCACATACTGCGCATTTGTCCCCTTCACAAAATCAGTCAGATATGCCTCATAATCGTCATTTAACTGGAAGACCAGCTTCTGTCCGTTCCCATCCGGTTTTACCCACATAGAAACTGCGTTGTATTCGGAGAAGTCTGTTTTGTCTGCATCAAACACACGTCCAAGACCTCCGGTCCATACCTCAGACCCTTTAAATGACAATGTATAATTAAATGCACCGCTGTAATCACCCTCTACCTTCTCTGTGCCATTCAGTGACATAGAAGAACTGCAGCCTGCAGCGGAATTATGGGAACCGTACTTACTCTGCAGCAGGCCATCGTTTCCATAATAATATTCAAAATTATCAAAGGTTTCTTTTGACAGCACATCCGCATCCTTATTAAAGTTAATAAACTTCGCAGTACCAAACTCGTGCCCGTCAGCAACCAGCGTTACGGTACCGGTACTCGTCCTGCCAATCTGCGCCAGAATATCTGCTGTAATCGTGCCCGTATAAAGATTGCCCTCATTCTGGGCAGGGACTACGATAGTCTCCTTATCTTCGGCCGCCTTCACCTGAAATTCTACCTTCGATGCATTTTTCACATATGCCTTGATATCACATGCCTCTTTAATTACTGCATAATTTTTCGGTGAAATCATATAGCCGTTTACTTCTTTGCTGTAACCGTCCAGTTTTATATTAGCCGCCTTGCTGGCTGCACCGCCTGCCTCGTCTTTTTTCCGGTCTCCATACCTGCAAGCGCAAGTGTGTCAATTCCAAAAAGCCCTGCTTCTGAACCAGTAATATCTTTGATATCAGAAGTCTCGCCATTATAGCGGACAGAACGGAAGGTAGAATTCTGATGCCCGAACAATACCTGATCGCTCTTTTGCAGCCCTGCAAGGTAGGCAGCCATTGCCTTTGTGCTGTCAGTAGCATCGCCGTCGACAAGCTTAACCTCTGCAGCCATGCCGGATAAGTCAGCCACATCGCCCTGTGCATCAAGCTTTTCCGTAATCTCCACGTAATCCTCTGATGCATCAAGCTGCCCAATCTTCACATCAGAGATGCGCACCTCCTTTAAATCTGCATAAGGCCCGACAATGCCAATCACAATGCTCTCCACTTCCACGTCCTTCGGCGTAAAACTGCCGCGGATCGTTGCAGTGGACCAGCCATTTCCCAGATCCTTTACTGTCTTAGTGCGGAAAGAGCCTTCCCCGTCAAGCAGAGTTGCCTCTCCCGTCTTATCATTCATAAAAATCTTCGTGCGCACTGTCTCCATAGAGGACGGATAAGTCAGTGTAAAAGAAACCAGATTATAATTTTTCACATTCACTGCTTTAAAAGTCCCCTTTACTTTTGCCTCGCTCCAGCCGGAGGACAGGTCAGCAGAATAGTCCAGCTTTACTTTAAGGCTCTTAGAATCCTTATCGTACTCAACCTCCGTCTGCTCCGTTTTCTGTGTGGAATCAGGCTTTCCATGGGAATAATCATATCCTGCCTCAGCAGCCCAGCCATCAATCCCTTCCGCAAAGTTTCCGATTACTGTCGCCTCCTGCGGTGTCAGCACAGGCTCGCCCTCTGCCCTTGTGATAGTCAACCCCTGAATCTTAACAGATCCAGAAAATCCTGTTCCCACTCCGCGCACCAGAAGGGACTGGAACTTATCAGCCTTCTGCTCAAATGTCAGCTTTACAGCAGCACTGTATGTACCGTCTGCATTTTTTGTAAAGTCAGCTGGGCTAAACTGCGGCCATCCAAGCTTCACCATCGTATCCCAGTTATTTTCTTCCTGAAAGAAACCGGCCTCAATCTTGATGTAATCCTCCGCCTTCATGCTGTTGTAGGCAGCTTCACTAATTGTCATTGTAAAGGCCAGCTCAGACCCTGCCGCAATCTCCTCGTTATCGCCCGCAAAAGAAGCGCTCATTGTATTTTCCCAGTCTTCTGCATCCTTAAACGAAACTTCATTAGTAACTACATCTTCATATGTTTTCTTTGCCTCCGCCTTCTTAACGGCAGACTTTGCTGCGGCCGCAAAAGCATAACGGCTGCTGCCATATCCGCCTGTAAGGACAGACGATACCGTGACAGCAAGCGCAAGCCCTGTAGCCATACATCTTAACCTAACACTTTTTCTCATTTTTTCTTTCCTTTCTGAAATTAATTTCAAATTTACAGTTCTTTATGAAATAATCAGGGACAGCAGATAAAATGGTTCTTTATCCGTTTCTTCTGCCTGAACCACCTCGATTTCCACAAGATGCTTCCCCTGTTTCCCATGATGCAATATCTTTTCCAGATACAGGCAGTCCCCCCAGTCTTCCTCAAAATTCCCATCAAGAAGGACAGATTCCTCTTCCCTTCCATCTAAGACAAGCTTTGCAACCGGGGAAGGCTTCCTTACTGTCTTGCGGTACTGCACCGCGATACAGGAGCACTCCACCTCAAAGGAAATACGGTCGCCCTTCCTTCTGCCAATCCAGCCATTCTTAAAGAAATCCAGATGCCCCATCTTCTCGCCTGTATCTGCCCGAAAACCATTAAGTTCCGGCGTGCAGTTACGGATTGTGAGACGCTCCGCCCCTTCATATGCATTTGCTGTGAGTGGTTCCGGAAGAATTTCCGGCAAAAGATTTTTGTCCGGCACGCCGCCAGCCCCTGCAGCCTCTGCCCTCTGCTTCACCTGCTCCAGATATTTGATAATTTCCTGCGCCAGCAGCCCATGCCCCTTGTCATTTGGGTGCAGCCCGTCGGAAGTTAACTCCTCCCTTGTAAATTCCCCTGCCTTCATCCTCTGGTAAACACTATCAAGGATGCTGACATGCGGAACATGATAGTAATCTGCCACCGCATTGTGGAACTGTTGTGCATTCTCCCCGGTATCATAAAATACATTATTCAATACCAGTACAGCAGGCTTCGTCCGAAAACTTAACAGCTTCCGTATAACCCCCTCATACGTTTCCTGAAAAAATTCATCTGCATCATCATTTACACTGAAATCTACCACGACTACATCGGGCTGGTACATAAGCACATCCTCATATGCCCTCGAGACGCCAAAGTGGGATGTAGTCCCCCCAATTCCCCCATTGACATAATGAAATACAGCATCTTTAAATGTGTCACACCACCACTTGTATACCTGATAGGCATATGTCAATGTATCGGATGAAGCTAGGCTGCCCTGTGTGATAGAACCGCCGAAAAAGCCGATTGTCAGCTCCTCCCCCGCCGCAGCCCTTTTCATGCAGGCAAGCAGCCTGCTATACTCCAGCTCTTCCATATCTAACCCCCGCCTTTCAAATTTCTTTCATGCTTCCCATACCGGAATATCCAAATTATTGATATATGATGTCAGCTCCTCCGCCATCCTCTCAGCTTCAGGAACCCTGATATGCCCCGGCGTCCCACTGCCATTCTGGGAATACATAAAATGCCTTACCCTGCCATCCCTGAGGCTCTGGCATACCTCCTCGATCGCCCTGTCCCAGTTTTTGTCATGTTCCAATATGGTAGTAGTCAATACAATCAGCGCTTTTGGATATTTCCCCCTGATATTTTCAACTAGTTTCCGGTATTTATACTTCCAGTAAGACGCCCGCTCCCCGTCCGGATTATCTTTCATGTAATCGTCGGGATGACTGTCATTCTGCCCTATCGCCACAATTACCAGATGCGGCGTGTATTTCGAAAAATCCCAGAGGGAAACATTTCCAAACTGCGGATGGTAATGAACCTTATCCCACATATATTCCATGCCAGGATATACGGGAGGTTCCACCCAGCCGGTGCCGTTTAGCAGCGGGATGCCGCCCTGTGCGATGTCATGCAGCTGGGCATTTAGCTTCCTTGCAGCTATCCATGCATAGGAATACCAGCTGTTTGAATACTCCCCATTATGCTCCGGGTCTTCCTTCCCCACATACTCCACCGCCTCTGAAACCTCGCCTGCCGAGACGGAATCCCCGTAAACCTCCATCCTTCTTTCCGGTTTTGGCAGCGCTTTTAATAATCGGCTGCCAGTGGAAAGCAAAAGTTTATGAAGAACCATCTCATGACAACTATCCTGACGCTTAAACACCAGAACCTCATGCTCCCTGTCATCCTCTTCTTCCAAAAGGACGACTTCCGTCACGCCGCTGTCATTTAATTTCCAACACTTCTGTACCCCGTCCACAATGGCCCCCAGATAATTATCCCAACAGGCTTTTCTATTTTTTACAAAAAGCACTGCCTTCTTTCCATGAAACCGGAAGTTTAAAGAGGAAGCCGGAAAAATTAATTCCGGCTCCTCTGGATTCGTCATGTCAATTCTTCCGCTGTAGACAAGTTCTTTACTATCTAATGCAACAATCATTGGCCCATCCTCAATCCTTTTTTAATAATGAAAGATTTTTGTCAATCAGCTCACATCTCTGCTTTACACAGTCCGGAGAACGCAGTGGGTCTTTCGGTGTATGGTACAGATAATCTTCCAGTTTATCAATTGTTGTTGTTGCCACATGCATTCTGGTATCTGAGGAAGCATAATAAATATAAACATCCCCATTTTCCCTTGCAATCGCCCCGTTTGTAAATACAACATTTGAGACATCACCGACACGCTCCCTGCCGAGTGGAACTAAGAATACGCCGGATGGCTCTGCAATAACGTTAGATGGGTCGTTTAAATCTGTCCCAAATACATATAAGACATAGCGCAGGCCGGCAGCCGTATTTCTCACGCCATGGGCAATATTAATCCAGCACTTCTTTCCCCTGATTGGGACAGCGCCGGCTCCATTTTTCGCCTCCGTAAGCGTATGGTATACCCTTCTGCTGATAATCTTCTCCTCGTCAATTACTGCATGCTCAATATCATCACACAGTCCAAAACCGATTCCGCCGCCGCTCCCTGTTTCAATAAAACCATCCATCGGGCGTGTATAGAATGCATACTTCCCATCAACAAATTCCGGATGAAGGACTACATTTCTCTGCTGCGGAGACTGCAGTGTCTTTAAGTTGTCAAGGCGTTCCCAGTTCTTTAAGTCCTTTGTCCTCACAATGCCTGCCTCCGCAACTGCGGCAGACAAATCAGCATTATCCGGATCCTTGCTTTCAGAACAGAATACACCATAAATGTATCCATCCTCATGCTTTGTCAGACGCATATCATATACATTTGTCTCCTCAGGGCAGGTGTCAGGAAGCCTTACCGGATAATCCCAGAAACGGAACCCGTCTACCCCACTCTCACTCTCTGCCACTGCAAAGAACGACTTGCGGTCCGCCCCTTCCACTCTTGCCACCAGATAGAACTTTCCGTCCATCTCCACCGCACCGGAATTCATCACTGCATTGATTCCCAGACGCTCCATAAAATATGGATTTGTCTCTTCATTCAGGTCAAACCTCCAGTGAATCGGCGCATGGTCCCTTGTCAGAACCGGATTTTCATAGCGGTCAAAAATCCCATTATAAAAATCACTTTTCTGGTTCTTTTTTTCTAGCAGTCTGTCCTGTTTTGCCTTTTCGGCAAAATATTGGCTGTGTATCATTTTCTCTCCCTTTCTGCGCTGCCTTCTAACGCACTCAAGAAACTAGAATTTCTAAAAGTTTGTGACAAGCAGCGCACAGACACAAACTTATCAAGCGAATATTCATTCGCTCTGCAAACGCCTAATAACTTCTATGCACATTCTTCCATTATGGTATGGGCATTTCCACGGCTCTACAATCGGTTTCTCCAGCGGATTCCTTTCTGCATCCAGCGCCCAGTACCACTCGGAACCATTTCTTTTATCAATAAGGTAATCCCTGATATACGCCCATATATCTTTTGCTGCTTCCAGATAACATCCACGGGAAGGGTCTTTTTGATATCCGTTCAAAAAACCTACTACAGCTTCGGCCTGTACCCACCAGACCCTTGTCGTATCATCTACTCCGTTTTCCGCCTCATTCAGAAGCGAAGAATCCTTATACGCCCTGTCATAAATATTTTTTGTAATCTCTCTGGTAATCGGTGAAAGCTTTGCCGTATAAGCCTCATCATTTAATACCTCTAATCCTCTGTCCGTCAGCCACGCTGTTTCAATATCATGGCCATAAGAATATAAATCAATCAGCGTATTCCATGTCCTGTCAAAAAATACTTCCTGCCTGCCGATTTCTTTGTTGTAAACTTTATCTGCAATCAGGTCAAGCATAAAGCGGAGCCTGTCAGCCACGTCCCCATTTCCCGCTACCCGGTAAAGTTCTGTATATGCCTCAAACACATGAAGCAGCGTATTCATTGTCTTTTCCGCAATCACGCCGTTTTCAGAAAGTTTGTCATTCCGGGCCGGATGGAACTCCCTGTCAAATGCTTCCAGATATCCATATTCATCTGTACAATTCTTTTCAATCAGATTCTGCAGGTCCTCTGCCAGATTCAGCGCTTCCGCATCGCCTGATGCCGCATAATACGAAGAAAGGGCATAGATTGCAAATGCCTGATTATAAGTATGTTTTGTATCATCCTCAATCTTTCCATCATAGGTAACAGACCAGAAGATTCCGCCATGTTCCTTGTCAAGACAGAAGTCTTTCATAAACCGATAGGCATGTGCGGCATCTTCTAAAAGCCTTTTATCCTTTAAAAGCAGGTATGCATTGGAAAAGAACCAAAGGATGCGGCTGTTCAGGATACAGCCCTTCACTGCATGTTTATCCAGTGCAAGGTCATATCCCATATAGCCGTAATACCCTCCGTTTTCCTTATCCTGCAGGCTCTCCCAGAAAGGAATGAGTTCTTTTGTCAAATGCTGTTTGATTTCTTCCACAAACTCACTCATGGTTACACCCCGTCTTTCTTAATTTTGGACGCTCTCCTCAACCCCCCGAGAGCATTAACGAATCATCTGAAAAAACTTTCAAACTCTGTCCTCTAAAGTAAAACCGCTTACCGGATGCCGATTTCTGTATCCTCCGCCGTCAGCTGGCTGTGTTCTTTAATATAAGGAACGACTTCATCAATCGTTGTAAATGCAAGCCCTACATAGCTGTCAGCCGCTCCATAGTAAAGTGCAATCTTTCCGCTTGCCGCATCATGGATTGTCGCACATGGGAATGTAACATTCGGCACAAAACCGCGCTCCTCATACCACTCTTCCGGAGTAAGCAGGAAGTTTTCGCAGCGGTATTTAACAATAGAAGGGTTGTCAATATCCAGAATAGCCCCACCGATGCTGTAGACATATCCGTTACAGGTTCCGGTTACACCATGGTAGAACAGAAGCCAGCCCTCTGTCGTCTCAATCGGTGCAGCGCCTCCACCAATCTTTACAGCCTCCCACCACTCTTTTCCTTTTCCCATAACGTGGCGGTGTTTTCCCCAGTAAACCATATCCTTACTTTCTGAAATAAAGATATCGCCGAATGGGGTATGGCCGCTGTCACTTGGACGGGACAGCATCAGGAAGTTCCCATTTACCTTTCTAGGGAACAATACCGCATTCCTGTTAAATGGGAGGAATGGATTTTCAATCCTTGTAAATATTTCAAAATCTTCCGTCTTCGCCATTCCAATCGCAGCGCCATAAAAATCCTGGCACCAGATAATATAGTAGGTATCCTCTACCTTTACCAGCCTTGGATCATATGCATAGACCGGCATAAAATCATTTCCCTCTTCATCTTTAAAAGGAATCTTATCTTTCTCAAAATCCCAGTGGATGGCATCTTTGCTTCTGCCAAGATAGATATACGGAATACCGTTTACCTGCTCCCCACGGAATACACCGATAAACGCATCCTCATAAGGAATCACCGCACTGTTAAAAATTCTCGCAACCCCCTCTGCCGGATTGCGCCCGATAATCGGATTTTCATTGTAACGCCAGACCGGCATCCACTTCTTTGCATCTGCAGGCCTATCCTGCCAAGGCACATTTGGGACATCCGGCCCGATAATTTTTACATCACCCATTATAAAATCTCCTTTCAAAATCTTCTTATTTCTTATTATTAATTTAGTTTGACTTCGTAGCGAAGAATCGCTTTGCGATTCTTCTTAGGTGCGGCTGTAGCTTTCCTTGCACATGGTTTTTCCATGTGTTATGGAAAGCTCCGCACCTTATCCTTTAACAGACCCCTGTGTGAGCCCGCTGTAAATCTGTTTCTGGCACAGGATAAATACAAGCAGCGCCGGAATCATCGTCAGGATAACGCCTGCACAGATATAGTTGTACTGGTTTCCGAGAGGCCCGGTAAACTTAAACAGCGAAGTTGCCACCGTTACATACCAGTTTTTATTCTGCAGGTACAGGTTTGCCATGTAGTATTCGTTATAAACGCCAACGCCTTTCAAAATCATAACTGTTACAATCGCAGGCTTTAACAGAGGAAGGAGCACCCTGAAAAATACCCCAAAATAAGTACATCCATCCATAATCGCAGCCTCGTCCAAAGACTTTGATATATTTTCAAAGAACTGAATGAAGATATAAATTGAGATAACATCTGTTCCGCACATCAGGACGATATATCCTGCAATATTGTTAATCCAATTCAACTGATACATAATCTGGTATACAGATACCTGCATCGCGATACCCGGAAGTAATGACGCAAACAGAAACAGATTACGGATCAGCCCGTTTCCAAAAAATTTAAAACGGTCAAGGATATAGGCAAGCATAGAGCCTGTCAGAATCGCAAAGAACAATACGCAAACCAAAATAATAATAGAATTTCGGAAAGCCAGCGCCATATTAGCCTGATCCCATGCCTCCGTAAAGTTCTTAAAATAAGTCCAGCTCTTTGGAAGATCCATTACATTTGTCTCAGCGTACTCTTCTGGAGATTTAAAAGCTGTAATAATGCAGACAACAACCGGGAGGACCGATACAAATGCCCCTAAAAGCAGGGAAGCATATTTGACAACCGCCCACAAAACTTTCTTAACTTTTGCCATATTATTATTATTCATGATACTCCACCTCCATTTGCCATTTTCTGCTTCTCAAGGGCCTCCCTTTTCTGCCTCTTGCGGACAGTACGGATTGCCTCCTCTTCCCCTTCACCAAAGAAATAACGGAAGAATACTTTCTGGAGCATGGTCGCAATCAGAATAATAACCAAGAGCACTACTGCCATGGCTGATGCCAGGCCAACCTTCTGGCTCTCATGCGCTAACTTATTCATAATTACGAAATAAGTCCCGGTTCCAAAATTACCGCCGGTAATTACATATGGAGGTTCGAATGCACTCAGTGAACCTGTAATAGAAAGAATCAAATTCAATACAATAATTGTCTTAATACTTGGGAAAATAATATATTTAAATTTATCCCATCCGCTGGCGCCGTCAATTGCTGCCGCCTCATAGAGGGAAGAATCTACCGACATAATCGCGCCGATAAAAAGCACCATGTTCTGCCCCATATAACGCCAGATAGACGTTGCCGCTACTGAGAAGTTATTGATTTTCGTATCCCTCAGCCAGTATGGCAGATTATCTAGCTCAAACCCACACCACTGCAGCACGGTATCTAACACAAAACCTCTGGTGTAGAAGAATTTAAAAATAAAACCAACTGCAATACCGCAGACCAGATATGGGAAAAACATAAATCCCTTGAACACTCCACTCGCTTTTGTCTTAAAACTCAAAAGAGATGCAAAATACAATGCAAGCGCAAGCTGTATAAAAGATGCCCCAATATAGTACAGGCTCAGCTTTAACGCCCTAAAACAATCATCTCTTGTAAAGACCTCCAAATAGTTTTCAAGCCCCACAAATTCACGGCCTCCGATATACTTCATATCATAAAAACTAAACCCGATCATCTTCGCAAATGGCAGGTATGTAAACACAAACAACAGTGTCAACGGTACCAGCATAAAAGTAATGATACAAAGAACTTTATTGACCTTTGCGGATTTAATCCATTTCAAAAAATTAAAATTTCCTTTTTCTTTCATCGGTTACCTTCTTTCTTATATAACATGTTCCCCAATTCCAGCTCTCACTGCAATCGAGGAACATACCTTCCACTATTTATGCTACAAGAGTGAAAAACATAAAGTTTTTGTCCGCACCAGACGAATCACTTACTCAAACTTTATATCATGATTTTCCTGTGCTGTTGTCCACTTCTCATTCCATTCCTTAACCATGTCTTTCATTTCCATGCCATCCTTCTTGATAGCTTCCTCGACAATCTGCTTAGGAATAGCACCTGATACATTGATGCCAAGCTCAGAATCATTATTTACATCATTAAACAATGTCTCCTCGCCTGCTGCTGCAGCCTTATTTACAACAAGCTCAATACTATCAAAAATAGTTAATGCATCTGGCAGTTTTGAACCCTTAATACCTGTAATACCACCTTCGCTTTCTGCAAAACCAGATTTTTCAATTAACCATTTGATGTAACACATAGCTGCTGTTTTCTGGTCATTGGAGCTATTTACATTAATACCATAGCAGTAGTCAGGGCCTGCTGCTGCATACTGCTTGCCATTTACTGTGATAGGGAATGGCATATAAGCGATATCGTCTGCATTGTCACCGCCTGCCTGCATCTGTGGAATAGCCCATGAACCAAGTACCATACAGCCAATCTCACCGCGATTAATCATGCCCTTGCTGCCTTCCCAGTCAGTTGTTGTAGGATCTTCTTCCGTCAGTCCCTGCTTAACTACCTCATACAAAGTATTGTATACAGCATATGGGCCTGTCTGGTCGCCTCTGTCAGAGAACGGTTCCTTTCCTTTGGTTAAACCTGTGTTTACAAAGTCTGCATCACCTGTTGCACCTCCGTCAATATATGCATCCCATGCATTCATTGTCCAGTCCGCTGCAAAGTTCGTGTATAATGGTGCCACAAACTTCTTATCATCTTTCTTATTGTCCTTAATTTTCTTCAGAGCGGCCAGAAATTCATCTGGAGTCTTTGGAAGTTCCGTAACGCCTGCCTCTTCAAATACTTTCTTGTTATATACGATACCCTGTAAATTTACCATAGATGGCATACCATATACCTTATCTGAAAAAGCATAATTATTTAAGAACCTTTCATCATAGCTTTCGCCAAGCTTGCTCTTATTGCCAAAGCTAACAAAGTAATTCTCCAGTTCATCCTTGTCAACTGTAGTAGGAACCATACAGATTTCACCCCAGTCACCGGTTGACAAACGTGTTGTAATATCATTTGCATAATCGGTGATTCCTTCGTACTCAATGTTGACATTTGGATACAGTTTCTGGAATTCCTTGATGTAATCCTGGAATGTGTTATCCACCTTGTCTGTCTTGTGGGTCAGGAATTTCAGGTCGGCCTTTACACTTGTGTAATCTTCGCCAAGTTTAATCTGATCCAATGTCAGTGTAAATGCCTCGTCTTTCTTGTCGTCCTTCTTCTTGTCATCATCTTTCGAACCACAAGCTGCGAGTGAAAGTGTCATGGCTCCTGTCAGAGTCACTGCAAGTAAACGTTTAAAATTTTTTCTCATAAGTCTCTCTCCTTCTCTTTGTTTTTTAACTTGTTTTAAGTTGCTTTAAGTTGCTTTAATCATACCATTAAAGTTAAAATAAATGAATATTTAACTAATATATTTTATTTATTCTATATTTTACTCACTTTTTTCTTTTGTTATTGTGCATATTGACCAAAAAACTCTCATTTTCTATCTAATCTTAACAATTAATTTTATTTTAAGTAGATTTATTTTAAGTCAATTTATCTATTATTTTAACTTTTCCATAGCAAAATACTTTCTTAACTATGTTTTTCCCCTCTGCTTTGGTTTCTATTCACTCCCCCAATGCCATATTTTTACCAAATTATGGATAATCACAGGTTATCCCCTGTTCATAATTCTGATTGGCTATTGTTAGGGGTTGGCGAAACGGACGTGCTGGGATTTCTCCACACGCTCTTTGCGTGGGACGCTTGCGCTCATGCTCAGACGCAGCGGTACATAGGTTTGCTTGGGCGCGGCAGCGCTTTCAGCGCCCCCAGATGCCAGAAAGGCTGCCTGCAAGCGAGCTTGCGCCAGCGTCTCCGTATGCCCTTGAGAAGGGGTGTGTTCGAAATCTTTAGCATTGGCTATGGCAAGTGGACACGCATTTGAGTTGTAGACTGTGGAAAATTGCAGGTGTAAGCAAGCTATAAAGATAAAATTTCTAAACTAAGTTTATATATAAAGTTTTAATTTCTTCAATCTCTCCCACCCTGCAGGTTTCCCACAGCCTACCGTCCTGCATGGGTTTCAACAACTAAAATGTAATATTGTCCCCGGTATCGTAAATTAGGCGCATTCTTTCAGCAGCCGATATCTGGATATGTAAGATTGCCCTTAACATTTCAATGATGCCGCCGTCAAGAGCTCGTTGGTGCTTAGACCATGTTTTTTATGGTCTTATGCACCATTACGTAGCTCTTCAAGTGGAAGCGTGCGGCGAGTGAAATGTTAAGGACAATCTTACATCCCAGAAAAAGTAGCAAAGTGCGCTAAACAAATACCGGGGACAATATTACATTTTAGATTCTGCCCCTTTTCATTGTTTGTTTTTTGTGATAATCTATATTTATGTCTTGATACTTTTTGATTTGGCGAGATACTACAAGAAAGGTGGCTTTTATGAATTTTAATCCTGAAAACAAATTTTTTAACTTTATGTCGAAATTCGGGGATTTTGTTGTGCTGAATATTATTTTTATCATTACATGCATCCCTGTTTTTACAATCGGCGCATCCCTCTGCGCCCTGTACACTGTCTGCAAAAAACGGCTGGCTGATGAAGAATCTTATATAATAAGAGGCTATCTGGCTATCTGGAAGGAAAATTTTTTCAATGCAACTATTATCTGGCTTTTCTTTCTGGTACTGCTGCCAGTATTGCTGTTTTTAGTAAATCTCTTTACACGCCATTTGAACAATGCTATATTGTTCTCTTTCTGCCTGCTTATTATACTATGGTATATTTTTTCTATGCTGTATGCATTCCCCCTCCAGGCAACCTTTATTAATACACCATTCCGGATTCTCTGCAACAGTTTCCTGACTGCAATGGCACATCTTCCGTATACTATCGTACTTTTTGCCGTAACAATGCTGCCCATTGTAATCACACTGCTGTTTCCGGTCGCATTATACTTTACCCTCACCTACTGGATGCTTTTTGGGTTTTCATTAAACGGCATATTCTCTGTCATAATCACAAAACGTGTATTTAAGCACTATCTTCCGGATGAGACAGAAGAGACAAAGGAAGCGGAGTAAGCCTCTCCACTTCCTTCTCTAAACGGCTGTGCAATCCAAGAATTCCAATTCTGCCAGCCGATGTCCCACGGAACAATTTATCCGATTCCCGCCCCCTTACACAACCTGATGTTTCTTAAATCCTAATCCCGCTAACGGCAGCATGATTACAGTTAATAAAGCATACAGAATCACTCTTACAGTAAGCACATCCAAAACCAGACCACCGAATTGGTATGAAATATACTTGCCGAATTCCGGCATTGCGGCACGGTATGGCAGCAAAAACAACACCAGATTATATTCCCCTGCCGTTCCGTTTGGCGTTAGGAACAAGGGAATGAACAGTATTGGCACAAGAATAATCAGCACAAGATACGGACTTTTCATTTTTGAAGATAAAAAGAGTGTGAACCCAATCATGGCAAAAAGCACCAAGAAGATAATGCCAATATTAATAAGGACAGCCTGCAAAAATGTGAAAGGATACGGAATTGCCGTATTTGCAATCTGCAATGGCAGATTCCAGCCATCCGTCCCAAATGCTATAAGCGGCAGTCCGCACGCCACGATAATATGAAGTATGAATGCAACTGTTCCAAATAAAAACGTTGCTGCTATCTTTGCCGTTGCCAGCTTTGTTTTCCCATACTTTGCAGATAAAAGCACTGCGTCTGTCCCTGTCTGATATTCTCCGGAAAAGACAGGGGCCGCCACCATGCAGATAGCCAGCAATGCGAACATCAAAAGCTCAAAACTGCTGATAATAACTTCCCATCCCTCATAGTATCCATATTGTAGCGGTGTGTCCACCTTGTCCGCCATACTGCCCCAATATTCTTTTTGTTCATTGGATAATGCCCGGGACGGGTTGTTAAGCAGGGCCTGTATCTTCCCTCCCATCGTTTGATAAAAGGACGCTCCGTCTTTTATGTTCAAATCAGGGAGATTATTGTAGCCCCAAATATCATTCGGGCTGCTATACACATTAGCAATCAGGTTAAGCAGTTTTTCCCTCGGTGCAACTCCATTCCAGTAGGCATCGCCAATTAGGAACTGCTCATTTCCGTCATATCCGATATTATCAGGATTCTCAAAAAGCTCCTGCACTTCCCGAATCGTTTTAGCAACATATTCTTCGGACAAAGGGACTGACAAATCCGCATACCGCCCCTTTTCATAAGCAATACCATCCGCCCCCTTTATGGCTCCATCCTGATTGTAGGTCTGGTACTGCATAATGGGCAGGCCAAAAAGAAACCCTGTCAAAATCAAGCTGACTGCCATCACAATCAGAGAAGACTTTTTACGAAGTATTTTCAAAAACTCATATCTTACCAGCATATTAACCCTCCTGTTTCCCTATTTCTTCACCAAAATGATACAAAAATAAATCTTCTAAGTTCGGCTCCACCATCTGTGCATCTTCCCCCGGCGGTGTCTCCCCTATGATGCGCAGCCGCACCATACTGTTTTCGTGGTGAAGATTTACAACAGAAAAATTCCTGCTGTATTCCGCAGCCGCCCTTTCATCAACTAACAACTCCCACACCTTGCCTTTCATACTGTCTGTAACCGTACTCATCCCCTCTTGCAAAATAAAACGCCCCTGCTTCATCATCAAAATCGTATCTGCAATATAAGAAACATCAGAAACAATGTGTGTGGACAGAATAACAATTTTTTCTCTTGCAAAATCAGAAATAATATTGCGGAAACGAACCCTCTCTTTTGGGTCAAGCCCCGCTGTAGGTTCGTCCAATATCAGGATAGAGGGGCTGTTCAGTTCTGCCTGCGCAATCCCCAGACGCTGCTTCATGCCGCCAGAGTATGACTTAATCTTCTTATCCGCCACATCGGACAGATTTACCATATGAAGCAGATCCTCTGTCCGTTTTTTTGCCTTCCTTTTGTCAAGCCCTTTTACCGCTGCTATGTACAGCATGAATTCACGGGCGGTGAAATCAGGATAAAAGCCAAAGTCCTGCGGCATATATCCCAGATGGGTATAATACCTCTCACCTAATTGTTCCATCGTCTTTCCATTTAACCTGACACTGCCCGAAGTCGGTTTCAAAACGCCACATATCATCCGCATCAGCGTTGTCTTGCCCGCGCCGTTTGCGCCAAGCAGCCCATATACCCCCGGCACTAAGCCGGCATTTACATTTTTGACAGCGCATTTTGCTCCGTACTGCTTCCTTAAACCTTGTAACTGCAATTCCATACAAAACCTCCTCATTCATTTCCTATAGAGTAAAAAAATTAGATGACTTAGCTATAAGCATAAATCATCTATCTTAGGCAGTGCTTTTTCGTATCTTAAATTGGCCTTAAGACAAGTGGTGCTATGTCAAGTTTTAGTACAAATTAAATCGGGAAAATTTTCAAAAATGAATTTTCGACAGCAAAATATTGCATATCAAATTTTTACCGAAAAGGTTTGTCTTTCATAGACACAAAATTATTTACACCCTCTATTTATTAAATATCCAATATGCTCCTCTACATAGAAAACATCCTCCATCTCTGATTCTCCATTGTAATATAGTATTCTTCTTTTACTTATTGGATTTTTGTGCAGAAGCACACAATAGAATGATCCCTTTAAAAACCGCTCACAACCAAATGGTTGGCGTTAAATTTCACTCTGCCTAATTTTGTATTAAATATTCATTACTCTTTTCTAAGTAACCACCAGATAATCTACCACCTTCTTTATCCGTTCCATTTCATTGCTGGTGTTAGAATATAATTAGTACAAGTTAGACATGGAAATTTTCCAGCAAAAAAGTATAATAGGTATAATAGAAACA